>NZ_JBBBDV010000053.1:0-209 GCF_037137105.1 Serratia sp. TMDUHS_CL | reverse complement strand
CCCACCGCCCGCGCATCCACCACCGCTTCGCGCACCGCCGGGTGCGTCGCCAGCACCGCCTCTATCTCCCCGCATTCGATGCGGAAGCCGCGGATTTTCACCTGCTGGTCATTGCGCCCCAGGTACTCGATGTCGCCGTTCGCCAGATAACGCGCCACGTCGCCGGTGCGGTACATCCGCCCGCCCGGCGCGAACGGATCGGCAAGGAA
>NZ_JBBBDV010000052.1:0-211 GCF_037137105.1 Serratia sp. TMDUHS_CL | reverse complement strand
CCGCGGCGGCACCGTGGCGCCGGGCAACTCGATCGGTACCCTGAACGTGGCGGGCAACGTCAGCTTCGAGCCGGGTTCGCGCTACGCGGTGGAAGTGGGGCCGAACGGCCAGAGCGATCGGATCCAGAGCAGCGGAGCGGCGACGATCGGCGGCGGCGAGGTGGCGGTGACGCTGGAGAACAGCCCCAACCTGCTGACGCAAAGCGAGGTG
>NZ_JBBBDV010000051.1:0-211 GCF_037137105.1 Serratia sp. TMDUHS_CL | reverse complement strand
TCAGGGCGGCACCGTGGCGCCGGGCAACTCGATCGGCACCCTGAACGTGGCGGGCAACGTCAGCTTCGAGCCGGGTTCGCGCTACGCGGTGGAAGTGGGGCCGAACGGCCAGAGCGATCGGATCCAGAGCAGCGGATCGGCGACGATCGGCGGCGGCGAGGTGGCGGTGACGCTGGAGAACAGCCCCAACCTGCTGACGCAAAGCGAGGTA
>NZ_JBBBDV010000050.1:0-212 GCF_037137105.1 Serratia sp. TMDUHS_CL | reverse complement strand
ATTCATGCTGATACGAACCGATTAAGTTATTCAGTTTAATCGGATTTTCGTGTCCCCATCGTCTAGAGGCCTAGGACACTGCCCTTTCACGGCTGTAACAGGGGTTCGAATCCCCTTGGGGACGCCATTCCGATAATGAGTGAAAGACATTATCACCGGTTAGCGATAACCGAAAAAATCTTAAAGATGACTTGCGAGTCATGTTTAAGATA
>NZ_JBBBDV010000049.1:0-217 GCF_037137105.1 Serratia sp. TMDUHS_CL | reverse complement strand
TGCATTCCCGTATAGCTGCGCCAGCTTTTTCTCTTTACGAACTGTGCTGGGGTTCTGCCCCTCAGCAACTAACTTTCTGGATTCATCGCGCTTTGACCGAGCATCGGCTAACGAAACGGCAGGATAGACGCCGAATGAAATCATCTTGGGCTTACCGGCAAAGCGATAACGAAAGCGCCAGCTCTTGCTGCCATTGGGTTCAACCAAAAGGGATAAA
>NZ_JBBBDV010000048.1:0-217 GCF_037137105.1 Serratia sp. TMDUHS_CL | reverse complement strand
CTTATCCCTTTTGGTCGAACCCAATGGCAGCAAGAGCTGGCGCTTTCGTTATCGCTTTGCCGGTAAGCCCAAGATGATTTCATTCGGCGTCTATCCTGCCGTTTCGTTGGCCGATGCTCGGTTAAAGCGTGATGAATCCAGAAAGTTAGTTGCTGAGGGGCAGAACCCCAGCACAGTTCGTAAAGAGAAAAAGCTGGCGCAGCTATACGGGAATGCG
>NZ_JBBBDV010000047.1:0-246 GCF_037137105.1 Serratia sp. TMDUHS_CL | reverse complement strand
AAAAAAAGCCGGTCACGATGACCGGCTTTTTTATCGGCTTGCGCCAGGCCGCTTACTTCAGCAGCGCCTGCGCCTTGGCCACCACGTTGTCCACGGTGAAGCCGAACTCGGCGAACAGCTGCTCCGCCGGCGCCGACTCACCGAAGGTGGTCATGCCCACGATGGCGCCGTTCAGGCCCACGTACTTGTACCAGTAGTCCGCGATACCCGCTTCCACCGCCACGCGCGCCGTTACCGCCGCCGGCA
>NZ_JBBBDV010000046.1:0-276 GCF_037137105.1 Serratia sp. TMDUHS_CL | reverse complement strand
CCCGCTGGCGGCGCTGGAGCAGGCGGGCGACAGCCGCTCGGCAGATATTTACTGGTATCACACCGATCTGAACAGCGCACCGCTGGAGGTGACCGACGCGGCGGGCAACCTGTGCTGGTCCGGGCAATACGACACCTTCGGCAAGCTGCAGGGCCAGACGGTGGCTGGCGCGGCGAAGCGGCAGGGCGCGCAATATCAGCAGCCGCTGCGCTACGCCGGGCAATATCAGGACGACGAAAGCGGCCTGCACTACAACCTGTTCCGCTACTACGAACC
>NZ_JBBBDV010000045.1:0-277 GCF_037137105.1 Serratia sp. TMDUHS_CL | reverse complement strand
AGAAAGTAACGAGCAGAAATACCTTTATAGGCTTGTAGCTCAGGTGGTTAGAGCGCACCCCTGATAAGGGTGAGGTCGGTGGTTCAAGTCCACTCAGGCCTACCACTTCTCGGAAGTGGAAAAGGTACTGCGCGTGACTGTATGGGGCTATAGCTCAGCTGGGAGAGCGCCTGCCTTGCACGCAGGAGGTCAGCGGTTCGATCCCGCTTAGCTCCACCATATAGTCCGGTATTTCAATACTTCAGAGTATATTGGCGACAGTATGCTGCGAAGTATT
>NZ_JBBBDV010000044.1:0-281 GCF_037137105.1 Serratia sp. TMDUHS_CL | reverse complement strand
TCTCGTAAAGAGCTTGCCAACGCCATCCGCGCACTCAGCATGGACGCCGTACAAAAAGCAAATTCCGGCCACCCGGGTGCCCCTATGGGCATGGCGGACATCGCCGAAGTCCTGTGGCGTGACTACCTCAACCACAACCCGACTAACCCGCACTGGGCTGACCGCGACCGTTTCGTGCTCTCCAACGGTCACGGCTCCATGTTGATTTACAGCCTCCTGCACCTCACCGGCTACGACCTGCCGATGCGCGAGCTGGAAAACTTCCGTCAGCTGCACTCCAA
>NZ_JBBBDV010000043.1:0-305 GCF_037137105.1 Serratia sp. TMDUHS_CL | reverse complement strand
TTTTGACTACCTATCTAGAAATTAGATGAATACACTGGCAAGCGCCTGATGATCGGAATACTTCACTGGGTGTTGTTTTATTTTTAATAAATCAAACTGTTAATTAATTTTGGAAATTAACAACAACAAGCAAGGCAGGAAGAAGAGAGAGGAACAGCCGGGAGTAAAAAATGAAGATGAACTGAAGAAGAACGAAAATAGCAAATAAAATGTTTATTATTAACAAGTAGATGTGAGAGGCATGGCATGGATGTAAAAAAATATTGCGCTTTTTAAAATGCCTATTTAGAATTGATTTAACAGTT
>NZ_JBBBDV010000042.1:0-368 GCF_037137105.1 Serratia sp. TMDUHS_CL | reverse complement strand
CCCAATCAGGGCAAACCGGGCGCGCGGCTGGTGTACGATCTGGCGGATAACCTGCTGGGCGAGCGCAGCCCGCAGAGCGACATCGACGCGCACCTGCCGCTGGCGCCGATCGCCGATAACCGGCTGACGCACTGGCAAAAACTGTTTTACCGTTACGACGCCTGGGGCAACCTGATCAGCCGGCGCAACGGCCTGTACGAACAGCACTACCGCTACGACGCCGACAATCGGCTGGTGCAGGCGCACGGCCGCGGCCCGCAGGGCGAGTTCGAGGCGCAGTATCATTACGATGCGCTGGGCCGCCGCAGCCGCAAGGCGGTGCGCTACAAGGGCAAAACCGAACAGACGACCCGTTTCCTGTGGCAGGG
>NZ_JBBBDV010000041.1:0-370 GCF_037137105.1 Serratia sp. TMDUHS_CL | reverse complement strand
CTGGGTGACGAGCGGCGGACGGGTGAGTAATGTCTGGGAAACTGCCTGATGGAGGGGGATAACTACTGGAAACGGTAGCTAATACCGCATAACGTCGCAAGACCAAAGAGGGGGACCTTCGGGCCTCTTGCCATCAGATGTGCCCAGATGGGATTAGCTAGTAGGTGGGGTAATGGCTCACCTAGGCGACGATCCCTAGCTGGTCTGAGAGGATGACCAGCCACACTGGAACTGAGACACGGTCCAGACTCCTACGGGAGGCAGCAGTGGGGAATATTGCACAATGGGCGCAAGCCTGATGCAGCCATGCCGCGTGTGTGAAGAAGGCCTTCGGGTTGTAAAGCACTTTCAGCGAGGAGGAAGGTGGTGA
>NZ_JBBBDV010000040.1:0-480 GCF_037137105.1 Serratia sp. TMDUHS_CL | reverse complement strand
GCGGATGGAGCTGAAGCCAGTCGAAGATACCAGCTGGCTGCAACTGTTTAATAAAAACACAGCACTGTGCAAACACGAAAGTGGACGTATACGGTGTGACGCCTGCCCGGTGCTGGAAGGTTAATTGATGGGGTCAGCCGCAAGGCGAAGCTCTTGATCGAAGCCCCAGTAAACGGCGGCCGTAACTATAACGGTCCTAAGGTAGCGAAATTCCTTGTCGGGTAAGTTCCGACCTGCACGAATGGCGTAATGATGGCCAGGCTGTCTCCACCCGAGACTCAGTGAAATTGAACTCGCTGTGAAGATGCAGTGTACCCGCGGCAAGACGGAAAGACCCCGTGAACCTTTACTATAGCTTGACACTGAACATTGAGCCTTGATGTGTAGGATAGGTGGGAGGCTTTGAAGCGTGGACGCCAGTCTGCGTGGAGCCATCCTTGAAATACCACCCTTTAATGTTTGATGTTCTAACTCGGCCCC
>NZ_JBBBDV010000039.1:0-508 GCF_037137105.1 Serratia sp. TMDUHS_CL | reverse complement strand
GGTCTGATCCAGCGGGTAGTCACGCTCGGTGCGGTTCCAGCCATGCAGCAGATGCTCCCGTTCGGCGAGCGGCAACAAATCGATATGGGATACTGACCGTGGGCTATTCAACGTCATCGCCCGCAGCGCCTGTACCAGGTAAACGCCGTAGCGTTCGGCGGTGGCGCGATCGAACAACGCCGTGGCGAAGTTCAGCGTACCGCTGATGCCTTCGCCGGTATCGGCCAGATCGAGCGTCAGATCAAACTTCGCCGCGCTGTATTCCAGCCCGGCCAACTCGGCCTGCAGCCCAGGCAGCGGAATATCGCGCACCGAGCCGTCCTGCCAGGCCAGCATCACCTGGAACAGCGGGGTATAGCCCAGGTGGCGCGGCGGATTGACCAGCTCCACCACCTGCTCGAACGGCAGATCGCGATTTTCCTGCGCCGTTAGCACCGCGTGGCGGATCCGCGCGATCAGCGTCGGCAGATCCGGATCGTCGCGAAGATCGATGCGCAGCGCCAGCGTA
>NZ_JBBBDV010000038.1:0-512 GCF_037137105.1 Serratia sp. TMDUHS_CL | reverse complement strand
ATGTGGTCCGGCTCGAAAGCGCTGAACGTTGACCCGGCGGGCAACTACATTCATTACGGCGTGCGCGAGTTCGGCATGACCGCCATCACCAACGGCATCGCGCTGCACGGCGGCTTCCTGCCGTACTCGGCGACCTTCCTGATGTTCGTGGAATACGCCCGCAACGCGGTGCGCATGGCGGCGCTGATGAAGCTGCGCAACGTGTTCGTCTACACCCACGACTCCATCGGTCTGGGCGAAGACGGCCCGACCCACCAGCCGGTGGAGCAGCTGGCGAGCCTGCGCGTGACCCCGAACATGAGCACCTGGCGCCCGTGCGACCAGGTGGAGTCGGCGGTGGCGTGGCAGTACGGCATCGAGCGCAACGACGGCCCGACCACCCTGGTGTTCTCGCGTCAGAACCTGACCCAGCAGCCGCGCACCGCAGAGCAGCTGGCGAACGTGTACCGCGGCGGCTACGTGCTGAAAGACTGCGCGGGCACGCCGGACGTCATCCTGATTGCCACCGGCTC
>NZ_JBBBDV010000037.1:0-601 GCF_037137105.1 Serratia sp. TMDUHS_CL | reverse complement strand
CACGACATCGTTGACCACCACACCTACGCCTTCATGGGCGACGGCTGCATGATGGAAGGCATCTCGCACGAAGTCTGCTCTCTGGCCGGTACCCTCAAGCTCGGTAAGCTGACCGCTTTCTACGATGACAACGGCATCTCCATCGACGGCCACGTCGACGGCTGGTTCACCGACGACACCGCCCTGCGTTTCGAAGCCTACGGCTGGCACGTGGTGCGCAACGTCGACGGCCACAACCCGGACGCCATCAAGGCCGCGATTGAAGAAGCCCGCAAGGTGACCGACAAGCCGTCGCTGCTGATGTGCAAGACCGTTATCGGCTTCGGTTCGCCGAACAAGGCCGGCACCCATGACGTGCACGGCGCCGCGCTGGGCGCCGCCGAAGTGGCCGCCACCCGCGAAGCGCTGGGCTGGAAATACGCCGCCTTTGAAATCCCGCAGGACATCTACGCCCAGTGGGACGCCAAGGAAGCCGGTCAGGCCAAAGAAGCGGCCTGGAACGACAAGTTCGCCGCCTACGCCAAGGCCTTCCCGGAGCAGGCTGCCGAGTTCAAGCGCCGCATGAACGGCGAGCTGCCGGCCGACTGGAAAGCCGACGCCA
>NZ_JBBBDV010000036.1:0-708 GCF_037137105.1 Serratia sp. TMDUHS_CL | reverse complement strand
AAAACACCTTCGGTGTTGTAAGGTTAAGCCTCACGGATCATTAGTACTGGTTAGCTCAATGCATCGCTGCACTTACACACCCAGCCTATCAACGTCTTAGTCTTAAACGTTCCTTCAGGGGCCTTGAAGGCCCAGGGAAGACTCATCTTGAGGCAAGTTTCGCGCTTAGATGCTTTCAGCGCTTATCTTTTCCGCACTTAGCTACCGGGCAATGCCATTGGCATGACAACCCGAACACCAGTGGTGCGTTCACTCCGGTCCTCTCGTACTAGGAGCAACCCCTCTCAATCTTCCAACGCCCACGGCAGATAGGGACCGAACTGTCTCACGACGTTCTAAACCCAGCTCGCGTACCACTTTAAATGGCGAACAGCCATACCCTTGGGACCTACTTCAGCCCCAGGATGTGATGAGCCGACATCGAGGTGCCAAACACCGCCGTCGATATGAACTCTTGGGCGGTATCAGCCTGTTATCCCCGGAGTACCTTTTATCCGTTGAGCGATGGCCCTTCCATTCAGAACCACCGGATCACTAAGACCTACTTTCGTACCTGCTCGAGCCGTCACTCTCGCAGTCAAGCTAGCTTATGCCTTTGCACTAACCTCACGATGTCCGACCGTGATTAGCTAACCTTCGTGCTCCTCCGTTACTCTTTGGGAGGAGACCGCCCCAGTCAAACTACCCACCAGACACTGTCCTCACCCC
>NZ_JBBBDV010000035.1:0-776 GCF_037137105.1 Serratia sp. TMDUHS_CL | reverse complement strand
CCCAGCGTCGACACCGTCGCATCCGTGTGCTGTTTATCCCCGCGCAAGGCCGCCGCGCCGCCGCTTTCCGCGATGCCGTTGTTCTCGAAGTTCACGTACGCCAGGTTCACGAACGGCTCCAGGTTCAGCCACTCACCCTGCACGCTGTAGCCCGCTTCCGCGAACAGCTGCTCGGTGCGCGCGCTGTACTTCGCCGTGTCGCGGTCCGACTGCATCCCGTAGTTCACCGACCGCTTGGTGTCGATGCGGTGCCAGGTGTAGCCCGCCCCGCCGCGCAGCGCCAGCGCCCCGAACTGCTTGTCGCCGTACGCCGCCAGGTGGTAGTTGTCGCTGTCCGCCTTCGACCCGTACCCGCCGTGCAGCGAGGTGCGGGTGTAGCCGGTCGCCACCCCCAGCCGCCAGTCGTCCGCCGCCGCCGAGTCCAGCCCCACCAGCACCCCGTAGGTCGAGGCCTGATAACCCGTGGCGTTGGCGTCGCCCGACGCGTGGTCCCACGCCCCCAGCAGCTGCGCCCAGGCACCGCCCTCGTCCGCCTTGATGGCCGACGAGCTCACCAGCCCTTCCGCCTGACGCAGACGCCCGTTCAGCGCCTCACGCAGGTAGCGGCTGTCGTTCACCAGCGCCGACGCGATATCCGCATGGATTTGCCCCGACAGCTGACGGAACGCCTGCCGCGCTTCGCCCGCCGTGCCGCTGCCGAGCAGGCTCTCGTACACCGGGTTGCCCGCCGCCAGCGCATCCGCCGCTGCCGCCACCGCCCGCTCGTTCGGCGTCTG
>NZ_JBBBDV010000034.1:0-1021 GCF_037137105.1 Serratia sp. TMDUHS_CL | reverse complement strand
ACAGCAGACTGTCTGCTCTACAATAAATAATTGGAATATTTAATTTCATATATTTTTTAAAGAGCAGGGCATTGTTTTTTCACGACTTAATTAATCAAAGAAAGGATTCCTATGAACGTCCTGGCTTCATCATCCCTATGAAATCTACTTTATCTAGATATATCTAGCGTTTAATCGCTAAGTAATAGTCGAGAAGCCGTGAAGCCTTTTCGACTATATCAAGCTACCTCAACAATAAAACAATCGAAGGCTCCTGGCCTTTTTCTTTGCATTTTAAGCTTACATTTTCAATAGTGAATATTAATGTTTCCTTTATTTCCTCTGATGCTAAAGAGAAATGATGAAGCTCCATTAATAAATACTCAGAAGCTGCTACATGAATCTTCGTCATTTCATCTTGCGGATAGCGCAAACTGAAAAAACAATCAATTAATGCATTGATATTCCTACCAAAAAAATCAGGAAACCCAAATAAACCAGACAACTCAGTATAAAAATCATCCAGCGTTTTTATCTTGGAAAAATCTATTTTGACTTTCCGCCCTATTTCCATTATTTCCACCCTCCAAGATCGATCTCTATAAACGAATCATAATGATCATGAGTATAATAAGCTTTGCCTGTCTTCGTATCAACTACCACACGCCTCGCTCCATTCCCACCTACATCTGGTGTCTTAACAGTCCATTCTTTATATGGTCCACTACCAGTGTTAAGACGCTGGCTATTAGAGTTGCCAATAGAGTGCGTATTGCTAAATGTTGTTCCATCATTTGAATAATGAGGTTTGTTTAATTTAATTCTATCAACTGTGTTTTGTAGCTCACGCATATCTCTTTTAGACATTGCGTGCCCCCATTTATCTTTAATGACCGCATGTGCCTGCTTAGGATTTTTAGCAGAATGGCTACATGTCAACCCAAACGGATCCACCCACATCAGCGGGTTCGGCGCATACTGATACAGGTTCAACCCGCCGCGTAACCCTATCGGATCCTGCGTGGTGAAACGCCCCACCTCA
>NZ_JBBBDV010000032.1:0-1204 GCF_037137105.1 Serratia sp. TMDUHS_CL | reverse complement strand
TCGGCTGAACTGCCGCAGCGCCTGCGTCAGCTCGGCGTCGATCGCGATCGGCACCTCCCCGCCGCTGAAAGACTGCACCGTCGGACGCGGCCGGTCGGTCGGCAGCGTCAGCAGCGCCGGCGCATCGCTCAGCGTTTCGCGCCAGTATTGCGCCTGCGCCGCCAGCCGCTCCGGCGTCAGATAGCGACGCTGCCAGGCGGCGTAATCCGGGTATTGCAGCGTCAGCGGCGGCAGCGGATCGGTATCGCCGCGACGGAAAGCCCCGTACAACGCCCCCAGTTCACGCAGCAGAATGCCGGTCGACCAACCGTCGGAGACGATGTGATGACAGGTGAGCAGGAACAGATGTTCCTCATCCTCCAGGCGGATCAGCGCGGCGCGCACCAGCGGCCCCTGCGTCAAATCGAAAGGCGCCTCCGTCAGGCGCTGCGCCAGTTGCCGCGCCTGGCTCTGAGCATCCTGCCGCCCACGCAGATCGTGAACCGTCAACGGCAGCGCGTCTGCCGGCAGAATGTGCGCCTGCGGCTGCCCCTCGACGGTGACAAACCGGCTGCGCAACGCTTCGTGGCGGGCATAGAGCGCATCCAGGCTCTGCCGCCAGGCGGGCAGATCCAGCTCGCCGCGCAGGCTCAGCGCCAGGGGAATATGGTAAGTTTCACTCAGGCCTTCCAACTGCGTCAGGAACCACAAACGCTGCTGGGCAAACGACAGCGGCAACTCGGCGCCGCGTGGCATAGCCTCGATCGGCGGCAGCGCCTCATCGGTTCTCCGCAGTTGCTGCGCCAACGCCAGCAGCGTCGGGTTGGCTAACAGGGTCTGCAACGGCAGCTGCCATTCCACCTGCTGCAGACGGTTGGTCAGACGTACCGCCAACAGCGAGTGCCCTCCCAGTTCGAAGAAGTTATCGTGGCGACCTACCTGCTCCACGTTCAGCAGCTCGCGCCAGATCGCCGCCAGCAGCGTTTCGTGTTCACCCTGCGGCGCTTCGTACGCTGCCTGGCTCTGCGCCCCCTGCGGTTCCGGCAACGCCCGCCGCTCCAGCTTGCCGTTCGGCGACAGCGGCAACGCCGCCACCACCCCCCAGGCCGACGGCACCATATAGTCCGGTAGCGCCGCGCTCACATGCTGCCGCAGCGCGCCTGCCAGCGTCTCTTCCGCCACGCCGGCGGCCGGCACCACCCACGCCACCAGCCGTTTGTCGTCG
>NZ_JBBBDV010000031.1:0-1732 GCF_037137105.1 Serratia sp. TMDUHS_CL | reverse complement strand
TTGCTCTTTAACAATCTGGAACAAGCTGAAAATTGAAACATGACGGCTGAAATTTATCCCTCCGTAGATGTATTGGGATAAAGAGTAACCTGTCATAGAGTCTCTCAAATGTTTGCAGCGCGAACGATGGAAACATCTTCGGGTTGTGAGGTTAAGTGACTAAGCGTACACGGTGGATGCCTAGGCAGTCAGAGGCGATGAAGGGCGTGCTAATCTGCGAAAAGCGTCGGTAAGGTGATATGAACCGTTACAACCGGCGATACCCGAATGGGGAAACCCAGTGTGTTTCGACACACTATCATGTCATGAATACATAGTGGCATGAGGCGAACCGGGGGAACTGAAACATCTAAGTACCCCGAGGAAAAGAAATCAACCGAGATTCCCCCAGTAGCGGCGAGCGAACGGGGAGGAGCCCAGAACCTGAATCGGCTTGTGTGTTAGTGGAAGCGTCTGGAAAGTCGCGCAGCAAAGGGTGATAGCCCCGTACACTAAAATGCACAGGTCGTGAGTTCGATGAGTAGGGCGGGACACGTGACATCCTGTCTGAATATGGGGGGACCATCCTCCAAGGCTAAATACTCCTGACTGACCGATAGTGAACCAGTACCGTGAGGGAAAGGCGAAAAGAACCCCGGCGAGGGGAGTGAAATAGAACCTGAAACCGTGTACGTACAAGCAGTGGGAGCACCTTCGTGGTGTGACTGCGTACCTTTTGTATAATGGGTCAGCGACTTATATTTTGTAGCAAGGTTAACCGTATAGGGGAGCCGTAGGGAAACCGAGTCTTAACTGGGCGAATAGTTGCAAGGTATAGACCCGAAACCCGGTGATCTAGCCATGGGCAGGTTGAAGGTTGGGTAACACTAACTGGAGGACCGAACCGACTAATGTTGAAAAATTAGCGGATGACTTGTGGCTGGGGGTGAAAGGCCAATCAAACCGGGAGATAGCTGGTTCTCCCCGAAAGCTATTTAGGTAGCGCCTCGTGAACTCATCTTCGGGGGTAGAGCACTGTTTCGGCTAGGGGGCCATCCCGGCTTACCAAACCGATGCAAACTCCGAATACCGAAGAATGTTATCACGGGAGACACACGGCGGGTGCTAACGTCCGTCGTGAAGAGGGAAACAACCCAGACCGCCAGCTAAGGTCCCAAAGTCATGGTTAAGTGGGAAACGATGTGGGAAGGCATAGACAGCCAGGATGTTGGCTTAGAAGCAGCCATCATTTAAAGAAAGCGTAATAGCTCACTGGTCGAGTCGGCCTGCGCGGAAGATGTAACGGGGCTAAACCATGCACCGAAGCTGCGGCAGCGACGCTTAGCGTTGTTGGGTAGGGGAGCGTTCTGTAAGCCGTTGAAGGTGGCCTGTGAGGGTTGCTGGAGGTATCAGAAGTGCGAATGCTGACATAAGTAACGATAAAGCGGGTGAAAAGCCCGCTCGCCGGAAGACCAAGGGTTCCTGTCCAACGTTAATCGGGGCAGGGTGAGTCGACCCCTAAGGCGAGGCTGAAAAGCGTAGTCGATGGGAAACAGGTTAATATTCCTGTACTTGGTGTTACTGCGAAGGGGGGACGGAGAAGGCTAGGCTAGCCGGGCGACGGTTGTCCCGGTTTAAGCGTGTAGGGGGTGTGACCTGGTAAATCCGGTTGCATACTAACCCTGAGGCGTGATGACGATGCACTACGGTGCAGAAGTAGTTGATGCCCTGCTTCCAGGAAAAGCCTCTAAGC
>NZ_JBBBDV010000030.1:0-1818 GCF_037137105.1 Serratia sp. TMDUHS_CL | reverse complement strand
TTCGCGGTGTTCCTTTCAACGAATTCCCCTAAAATAAAAGAGGGTCATTGTTGACATGTTGTAAAAAAGTACAAATCAGATCCTAATTAATGCACTCTCTTCATTTTTATTTTCACTACTTTTAATAAATGAAATGACTATATCGAGAGAGTCTCTTCTAAATCTTACTTCGTAATTGCCTATATCCATAATCAAAAACACACCTGACATATAGTCAGAACCGTCAGGTTCAAGGTAACCACCGCTAGTATCTTCCCCTGCACCAACAAAAACCTTTCCTGAAGGCACATTCAAAAATAACGATTTATAGTTCTCACTTATGTTATCAACAACTCGAACCGTATACTGACCGTCCTCACCAAGATTCAAAAGCAACACGTTACCTTTATTTACTTCTTCCAGTTCATCCTCTGGAATGCTCCACCAATCAGCATCATCGCTAACTCTATATTTTAAAGACACCAAATCAAAAATTGACAAGGTCGCAGTATCTGTTGTGAAAGAGAAAGTCTTATTCATACCCCCCCCTACTGAAATATTATTTCACTAATTCGGTCGCCCGGTTGGAGACCTGCTTTTCTACCCGCATTTTTAAAGAGCTACCAATGGAGTGTTTGTAATCTTTGTTGCCCGCCGCATCTGTCACTTCCAGCGGCGAGCTGTTCAGATAGGTGTGATACCCGCATATATTCGCAGGGCGACTGTCGCCCGCCTGCTCCAGCGCCGCCAGCGGGCTCCACGGACTGGCTAGGTCGTATGGTTCTGCAAAGATATTTATCTTTGCAGTCAACAAATATTAAATGGTAACTATCTTATCTTTTGCTATACCCACAGGCCAGTGACCAGAAAAGTATATACCCACAACTTCTTCCCACTTATTCCCTAAATGAAGATACTGTTCAGAAACATACTCTCTGAAAGCAAAACAAATTCCATTTCTGGCTGCTAAGCTGAAGTCATGAGGCCCGTAATTGAATTTATCCTTAGACAATCCCTTTGTTGCATTCATGACAGCCTTGTTTACTCGAATACGTAAACCAGTAAGTTCCTTAGGTAATACCTCCTTTACTTTGTAGAAAGGATCCTCCTGAGTCATTGATGTTGGCAACCATTCCACACTATCATAGTATCCCTTAAACTCTGCATCAGTGGGATTAACAAACACCTTCTCAACATTTTCAATTAAAATCACGCGACTATCCAGAACATCTGGGAGCCCCATTCTTGAGAAAAAGCATGAGTTATCGATGCGCTGTAGTAAACTATCAAAGTCAAAATCATTCATGTCACAATCTCAAATCAGTTATAGTTCCAGGAGGCAGTGCTTTTCTGCTTTGTTGAACAGTTGTTCGAAGCACTCCACCGGCGGCATGTGGGCCAGGTACACCAGGTAAAGAATGATTAGGCAAAGTGCCATGAGTAGGCATCAAATTCCACCATTTATTCGCCCCCCCACTTTCTAGTGGGATTATGTGGTGCGGGGTAGCTCCTGTCGGCCAGGTTCTACCTGTATTGGCTTCCCACTGACTCATCAGATAATGCTGATCTCTGACGAACTCTTTGCGAGCCATCTGATTTTGGAAAACACTCCGTCTCTGAACTACCGGTAAATTATCTCTCAGTATCTGAGCTTGTTTTGCTGTTATAGCTCCACCACGCGAAGCGACTTTGTTCGCATCACCAATAATACGGTCAAGAGTCGAACAATTACTTAACCCAAATGGATCTATCCAAGTTAAAGGATTTGGCCCATAAGCATATAAATTCAACCCACCTTCCAACCCTATCGGATCCTGCGTGGTGAAACGCCCCACCTCG
>NZ_JBBBDV010000029.1:0-1927 GCF_037137105.1 Serratia sp. TMDUHS_CL | reverse complement strand
CGTCTGATCCAGCGGGTAGTCACGCTCGGTGCGGTTCCAGCCATGCAGCAGCAGTTCGCGTTCCGCCTCCGGCACCACCGCCAGTGAACACACCGGCGTCTCCGGCGCCTGCTCCAGCGCTTGCGCCAGTGAGCTCAGCGCCTGCACCATATAGTCACACACCCGCTGGGCATCGACCGTCTCGGTCACCTGCGCCGTCACGCCCAGCGAATCGCCGCCGTCCTCCACCGATAACACGAACGGATAGTTGGTACGCTCTTCGGCGCTCAGCAGGCTGACACCTTCCGGCAACGCCACGGCTTCGCCGTTGTTGTGGCGATAGTTGAGCAAGGCGCTGAACAGCGGCGCCCCAGGGCTGACGCCGCTGCAGCGCTGCGCCAATGCCAGCGGCGCATGTTCATGCGCCAGCAGCCCGCTCAGCCGCACGTGTGCCTCTCTTGCCGCCGTCTCCACGCCTCGCCGATCGATGTCCAGACGCAGCGGCAACGTGTTGATAAACAACCCCAATGCCCGTTCCGCGCCTTCGCCGCCCTGCAGACGCCCCAGCAATACGGTGCCGAACACGACCGCGTCTCGCCCGCTGACGCTCGCCAGCACCTGCGCCCAGGCCAGGTGGCACAGGCTGGCCAGGCTGACGCCCAGCCGCCGCGCCTGTCGCCGCAACCGCAGGTTCAGCGCCGAAGAGAGCGCCTGGTAGCGGCAGGCGATTTGCCGCCCTTCGCCGTGCACGTCGCTCAGGCCGAACGGCAGCACCGGCTCGCGGATATCTGCCAACATGTCGCGGAAGAAGCTTTCGTGCTCAGCCTCGCTGAGAGCCAGGCGCGCCTGCGCCACCGCATTGCGGAACGGCTGGGCGACGCCCAGCTGTGCCCCACGGCCGGCGAGGATCTCGCCGATCTCTTGCTCCATGAAGGCCAACGTGGAGTGATCGCCAATCAGATGATGCCACTGCTGCAAAGCGCACCAGCTGCCGTCCTCCTCCTGCGTGACGGTAAAGTTGAGCAGCGGCGCGCGGGTCAGATCCTGCCGCTGCTGCAACGGATCAAAGCTGGCCGCCAGCTGTTGCCAAATCGGGCCGTCAGCCGGATCGAAACGCCGCTCGCTCAGCGCCAGCTCAGCCTTGCGCCACACCACCTGCACCGGCGAGGACATGCCCTGCGTGATGAACGCAGTGCGCAGAATGTCATGGCGATCGATCACCTGCTGCATCGCCGCCAGCCAGGCGTCCAGTCGCGCACGGCTGTCGAAACGCAGCACCGCGGACAGCTGGTACGGGTCACCCCGTTCCGCCAGCAGATGGTGGAACAAAATCCCCTCCTGCAGCGGCGACAAGGCGTAGATGTCCTGTACGTTGGCCACGCCGCCCGGCACCTGCGCCACCACCGCGTCGATTTCCGGCTGGCTCAGCGTCGCCAGCGGCAACATCTCCGGCGTAATGGAGGCCCCGCCCGGTAAAATCCGGTTTTCCGGTATGTCGATCTCACCTTGCGCGCTCATCGCCTGCGCCAGCGCCGACAGCGTCGGCGTTGAGAACAACGTCTGCACGTTCGCTCCCCAACCGGCGCGCCGCAGCTGAGCCATCAACTTCACCGCCAGCAGCGAGTGGCCCCCCAGCTCGAAGAAGTTATCGTGGCGGCCTACCTGCTCCACGTTCAGCAGTTCGCGCCAGATCGCCGCCAGCAGCGTTTCGTGTTCACCCTGCGGCGCTTCGTACGCTGCCTGGCTCTGCGCCCCCTGCGGCTCCGGCAACGCCCGACGATCCAGCTTGCCGTTCGGCGACAGCGGCAACGCCGCCACCACCACCCAGGCCGACGGCACCATATAGTCCGGCAGCGCCGCGCTCACATGCTGCCGCAGCGCGCCCGCCAGCGTCTCTTCCGCCACGCCGGCGGCCGGCACCACCCACGCCACCAGCCGTTTGTCGTCA
>NZ_JBBBDV010000028.1:0-1932 GCF_037137105.1 Serratia sp. TMDUHS_CL | reverse complement strand
CCTGCGTGCGGACACCGAATGGCATGTTAGCCCGGGCACGACGGTGGCGCTGCGCAGCGAGCTGGGGTGGCAACACCAGTACGGCGGGCTGGAACGAGGCACCGGGCTGCGGTTCAACGGCGGCAACGCGCCGTTCGTGGTGGACAGCGTGCCGGTCTCGCGCGACGGGATGGTGCTGAAGGCGGGGGCGGAAGTGGCGGTGAACGAAAACGCCACGCTGTCGCTGGGCTACGGCGGGCTGCTGTCGCAGCACCACCAGGACAACAGCGTCAACGCCGGCTTCACCTGGCGCTTCTAAGCAACATCGACTTAATCCTTGTAGGGAACCGTCTGCGGGCGGTTCCTTTTTCACATCCTGCTAATGAGAACCCGGCGCACCTGGGGCGTCGGCCAATAACAAGCAAAAGGTAAGGAAATGACAACAACAATGGGTTTTGATAGCAAAGGAAACGTTCGTCGCTCGCCGTGGCGGCTGAACGCGCTGGTCTGCTGCATGGCGCTGGCGGGGTATGCGCAGGCGGCACCGCACGAGGTGAACGGCCAAGCCGGCGATCCGGCCAGCTGGCGCAGCGCCGAATTCAACGCCAACTGGGGGCTGGGGGCGATCCATGCCGATGAGGCCTACGCCGCCGGTTATACCGGCAAAGGGCAGAAGGTGGGCATTTTCGATACCCCGGTCAACCGCCATCCCGAGTTCGCCGGCGACGGCAAACTGATCAACGTGGTCACCGAAGGCTATCGCGCCTACACCGATCCGCACCGGCCGGGCATTAACGCCGGCGACCGCTTTTACTTCGACGGCACCTTCCACTTCTACAGCGGCTCACAGGGCATGCTGAGCAATCACGGGGTGCACGTCGCGGGCATCAGCGCCGCCAACCGCGATGGCGTCGGCATGCATGGCGTGGCCTTCGATTCGCAGGTGATCAGCGTCGATAACGACAACGACGGCCCGGCCTACGGCGAATTTCTCGGCCTGGACGGCGCCGTCACCAATGCCGGCTGGCAGGCGATGATCAACAGCGGTGCGCGGGTGATCAACAACAGCTGGGGCGTCAGTATTCCCGACTTTCTGTCCGACGGCGGCCGCGATCCTAACGCGCTGCACTTTGAGCTGCAGGATGCGCAGGAACAATTCGATCAGGTCAAACCGCTGCTCGGCAGCCTGGCCGGCGCAGGCTATCAGGGCGCCATCGACGCGGCGCGCAAAAATATTCTGGTGCTGTTCGCCGCCGGCAACGACGGCAACTACAACCAACCGGATGTGATCAGCGGGCTGGCCTACTTCGTGCCGGACATCGCACCGAACTGGCTCTCGGTTGCCAGCGTGGCGCAGGATGCGGCATCGACCAACAGCGTGCCTTACACCATCAGCAGCTTCTCTTCCCGCTGCGGCTATACCGCCAGCTTCTGCGTCTCGTCGCCGGGCAGCAAAATCTACAGCACCGTGGCCAATGGTTCCGATCCGGCCAACCTGGTGTCGGACTACGGCAATAAAAACGGCACCTCGATGGCGACGCCGCACGTCACCGGCGCGGTGGCGGTGTTGCCGCAGCGCTTCCCGTACATGACCTCGGCGCAGATTGCCGACGTGTTGAAAACCACCGCCACCGACATGGGCGCGCCGGGCATCGATGCGCTCTATGGCTGGGGGATGATCAACCTGGGCAAGGCCATCAACGGCCCGGGTATGTTCTATACCGTCGAGGATATTCCCGCGGAGTTCCGCATCCCGGATCCGACGGGCGTGGCCTATGGCCCGACCCAGTTTGTCGCCAATATTCCGGGGAGGGGCGCCGAGGTGGATGCCGGTACGTTGCACGCCAGGAAATGTGATGACTTCCACTGTGGATGGGAAATCTACTCCAACAACATTTCCGGCCACGGCGGCCTGACCAAAGAGGGTGCGGGAATCCTGGAGCTGACCGGCAC
>NZ_JBBBDV010000027.1:0-1954 GCF_037137105.1 Serratia sp. TMDUHS_CL | reverse complement strand
TGTCACTAACGGTGCGAAAGTGATCCATATCCGACGCCTGAAATCAGATCCAGGGGTTAATCTGCTCTCCTGATTCGGGAGAGCTTATGGTCACTTTTGAGACAGTTATGGAAATTAAAATCCTGCACAAGCAGGGTATGAGCAGTCGGGCGATCGCCAGGGAACTGGGTATCTCCCGTAACACCGTAAAGCGTTATTTGCGGGCGCAGTCTGAGCCGCCGAAATACACGCCACGTCCTGCCGTCGCTTCACTTCTGGATGAATACCGAGACTATGTTCGCCAGCGAATCGCTGATGCTCACCCTTATAAAATCCCGGCGACGGTTATCGCCCGCGAGATCATGGCGCAGGGCTATCGTGGTGGCATGACCATCCTGAGAGAGTTCATACGTTCACTCGCCACACCTCAGGAACAAGAGTCTGTTATCCGCTTCGAAACCGAGCCCGGACGGCAGATGCAGGTTGACTGGGGTACCATGCGTAACAGCAAATCGCCGCTTCACGTATTCGTTGCCGTTCTGGGATACAGTCGAATGCTGTACATCGAGTTCACTGACAACATGCGTTACGACACGCTGGAAGCCTGCCACCGCAATGCGTTCAGCTTCTTCGGCGGTGTGCCGCAGGAAGTGCTGTACGACAATATGAAAACAGTGGTACTGCAGCGTGACGCATACCAGACCGGCCAGCACCGGTTCCATCCATCTCTCTGGCAGTTCGGCAAAGAGATGGGCTTCTCCCCACGGCTGTGTCGTCCCTTCAGGGCACAGACTAAAGGCAAGGTGGAGCGGATGGTGCAGTACACCCGCAACAGCTTCTACATCCCGCTAATGACGCGCCTGCGCCCGATGGGGATCACCGTTGACGTTGAAACAGCCAACCGCTACGGCCTGCGCTGGTTGCACGATGTAGCGAACCAACGGAAACATGAAACTATCCAGACCCGCCCCTGTGATCGCTGGATCGAGGAACAGCAGTCCATGCTGGCCCTGCCGCCGGAGAAAAAACAGTATGACGTGCAGGTAGACGAAAGCCTGGTGACCTTCGACAGACAGCCACTGCATCATCCGCTGTCTATCTATGATACGTTCAGCAGAGGAGTCGCATGATGGTCGAGCTGCAACATCAACGGCTGATGGTACTTGCTGAACAGTTGCAACTGGACAGCCTTATCAGTGCTGCCCCTGCGCTGTCACAACAGGCTGTGGATCAGGAATGGAGCTATATGGACTTCCTGGAGCATCTGCTTCATGAGGAAAAACTGGCGCGCCATCAGCGTAAACAGGCGATGTACACCCGGATGGCGGCCTTCCCGGCGGTGAAAACGTTCGAAGAGTATGACTTCACCTTCGCCACCGGCGCACCACAGAAGCAAATCCAGTCGCTGCGTTCACTCAGCTTCATCGAGCGCAACGAAAACATCGTGTTGCTGGGGCCGTCTGGTGTGGGGAAAACGCACCTGGCGATAGCCATGGGCTACGAAGCGGTACGGGCGGGTATCAAGGTACGCTTCACAACAGCAGCGGATCTGTTGCTTCAGCTGTCTACAGCGCAACGCCAGGGCCGCTATAAAACAACGCTTCACCGTGGCGTGATGGCGCCGAAACTGCTCATCATCGATGAAATAGGCTATCTGCCGTTCAGCCAGGAAGAAGCAAAACTGTTCTTCCAGGTCATCGCCAAACGTTACGAGAAGAGCGCGATGATCCTGACATCTAACCTGCCGTTCGGGCAGTGGGATCAAACGTTCGCCGGTGATGCGGCGCTAACATCCGCGATGCTGGACCGGATCTTACACCACTCACATGTTGTTCAGATCAAAGGAGAGAGCTATCGACTTAAACAGAAAAGAAAGGCCGGGGTTATCGCTGAAGCTAATCCTGAGTAAAACGGTGGATCAATATTAGGCCGTCGGTGGAGATGTAAGTGGATCACTTTTTACCCGTTGTTGACA
>NZ_JBBBDV010000026.1:0-5524 GCF_037137105.1 Serratia sp. TMDUHS_CL | reverse complement strand
GTCTGAGGCATTGGGCCGTCAGTCGCAGCTACTACCAGGATCGCGCCGTCCATCTGAGCAGCACCGGTGATCATGTTTTTCACGTAGTCGGCGTGCCCTGGGCAGTCAACGTGCGCGTAGTGACGAGTCGGGGTGTCATACTCAACGTGAGAGGTGTTGATGGTGATACCACGAGCTTTTTCTTCTGGCGCGTTATCGATCTGGTCGAAAGCACGTGCAGAACCGCCGTAGGTTTTAGCCAGTACGGTAGTGATCGCTGCAGTCAGGGTAGTTTTACCGTGGTCAACGTGGCCGATAGTACCGACGTTAACGTGCGGTTTTGTACGTTCAAACTTTTCTTTAGACATCGATTGTCCCTCTAAGACACGGATAAATCGGTGGTATCACCACATCAACCAAGCATTTGCTCGTTGAATCCAGAACAGAAAGAAAATCAGGGGGCGAGAAATTAAGAAGTGGTGCTGATAGGCAGATTCGAACTGCCGACCTCACCCTTACCAAGGGTGCGCTCTACCAACTGAGCTATATCAGCACATCTTGGAGCGGGCAGTGGGAATCGAACCCACATCATCAGCTTGGAAGGCTGAGGTAATAGCCATTATACGATGCCCGCATCCTGGAACTCGGCTACCTGATTTTTCTGTAGAATTTTGGGATGGAGCAGGATTGTTCATCACTCGGCTCGCATCCTTCGGGCCGGCTGCGCCTTGCGCTGCACAGCTCGAACCTTGCCGAAGGCTTTCGCCCTCTCCTCCCGCCATCAACCGTTGCGGTATTTATCGCATCTCAGTTAATCGCCGAAGGCAAGATTTGGTGGTGGGGGAAGGATTCGAACCTTCGAAGTCTGTGACGGCAGATTTACAGTCTGCTCCCTTTGGCCGCTCGGGAACCCCACCAGATTTTAACTACTTGTGACTTGAATGGTGCCGGCTACCGGAATCGAACTGGTGACCTACTGATTACAAGTCAGTTGCTCTACCTACTGAGCTAAGCCGGCATCAAGTGCAGCGCATTCTAGGTAGAGCGGGCGACCTATGCAACAAAAAAATTGCTTTACGCGCACTTTCGCTCATAAATCAGTCAATTTTGCATACTGTCATGCAATTCGCAGCCTGCGGCGTGCAAACATTCATCACTCGCGGCAATCATTCTCTACAATTTTATCCACTTTTTGCAAGCCTTGAGCGCCGCTTTCTCCGTGTCGGGCTTCTCAAAACACTTAACCCGCGCAGGTAAACTGTGAGCGGGATCGATGCACCAAAAAGGGGATACCTGCCCCGGACTGCGGCGTGGGCTACACTGATCCCTCGCCCTTTTGCCGTCGCCATGCCTTTCGCCGCTGTGGCTCAGTTATTGCTTCTCTTCATTACCCCCATCCCAGGAGGAATGACCGATGAAAATAGTGCCTATCAACGCCGCTACGCTACCGATTTACCGCGATGAATTGGCCCGCCTGTTGACCGATGCCGTCACGCACGGCGCTTCTGTCGGTTACGACACCTTAATCCCTCACGAAGACGCCGAAAGCTACTTCCACAGTCTGCGGCCGGCCTTGGCCAAAGGTGAACTGCTGCTGTGGATTGCCCGTGACGAGCGCGGCGTCGTTGGCACCGTGCAACTCGAGCTCTGCCAGAAGCCGAACGGCCGTAATCGTGCGGAGGTAGTGAAGCTGTTGGTGCATAGCCGCGCTCGCCGAAACGGCGTAGGTCAGGCGCTGATGAAGTCACTGGAGCACGCGGCACTGCAACAGCAGCGCGGGCTATTGTACCTGGATACGCAGGCCGGTTCGGCAGCAGAAGCGCTTTATCGCAGCCTGGGTTATCGCTGTTTGGGCGAGCTACCGGATTATGCGGCAGGGCCCGATGGGCATTACCATCCAACCGTTATTTATTACAAACGCCTGTTCGCCGTGAACCAACCTTCGCGCGCCATCGCCAGCTAGCCTTCAGGCGGTATCCGGCCCCGATGATACCGCCTTGCAACCCCGCTTTATCAACTGCGCGCCGCTTCGCACAATTGACATAAACTGCTGCCTATCGACAACTTTTGCGAAAAAAGTCTACGCCAAAAACGAAGCTGTCTATAATATGCAGCTTGTTTATTCTCTGGAGCTGGCGTCCGGCGCCTTTCCCAACCTGCGTTAACAGGCAGAATTTGGCTTATGATAAAAAGAGATCAATCTTTAGCAACGCCCTACCTACAGTTCGATCGTACCCAATGGGCTGCGTTGAGAGATTCGGTGCCGCTGACGTTGTCGGAAGAAGAGATCGTTAAACTGAAAGGGATTAACGAAGATCTCTCGTTGGAAGAAGTTGCGCAGATTTATCTGCCGCTGTCACGACTGTTGAACTTCTATATCAGCTCCAACCTGCGGCGGCAGGCGGTACTGGAGCAATTCCTCGGCACCGACGGGCAAAAAATTCCCTATGTCATCGGCATCGCCGGCAGCGTAGCCGTCGGTAAGAGCACAACAGCGCGCTTGTTGCAGGCACTGCTGAGCCGCTGGCCGGAACACCGCAGCGTTGAGCTGATCACGACCGACGGTTTCTTGCATCCAAATAAGGTGCTGAACGAACGCGGCCTGATGAAGAAAAAAGGCTTCCCGCAGTCTTACGATATGCATAGCCTGGTGAAATTCGTGTCGGAAGTGAAATCCGGCGCCAAACGCGTCACCGCCCCGGTTTATTCCCATTTGATCTATGACGTTGTGCCCGAGGGCAATAAAGTCATCGAGCAGCCGGATATTCTGATCCTGGAAGGGCTTAACGTATTGCAAAGCGGTATGGATTACCCTCACGATCCGCATCGCGTATTCGTTTCCGATTTTGTCGACTTCTCTATATATGTTGATGCCCCGGAGACGCTATTGCAAAGCTGGTATATCAATCGCTTCCTGAAATTCCGTCAGGGCGCATTTTCCAATCCCGATTCTTATTTCCATCACTATTCAAAATTACCGGAACCGGAAGCGATTAATATCGCCACGCAATTGTGGAATGAAATTAACGGATTGAATTTGCAGCAGAATATACTGCCTACGCGCGAACGCGCCAGCCTGATCATGACCAAAAGCGCTAACCACGCCGTTGAAAGCGTGCGTTTAAGAAAGTAAGCCTACCGATCGATTCAGGGGACGTTGCCGTCCCCCTTTCTCTAACTATTCCGCACTGCGCAGTGATATCTCCCCGCCGATGAAGGGTTTTATCTCTCCGTCTTGTTCCAGTAGTAGCGCCCCCTGCGAATCGATACCTCGGGCGATGCCCACAATCTGCCGCTCGCCAATCAGGAGCTTGACCGGTCTGTCGATAAAGTTATCCAGGGTACGCCAGCGACCGATAAAGGGCGCCAGTCCGTCTATCTCAAACTGTTTCAACGACTGACGCAGCTCATTGAGCAGGGTTGCAGCCAGCTCATTGCGATCGATCTGAATTCCCGCTTCCTGCAGGTTAATCCAGCCCTGGGTAATGGCGCTGGCGTTGGTATCCCGCATCGCCAGGTTAATGCCGGCACCGATGACCAGTTGAGCCGCATCGCCGGTTTTTCCCGTCAGTTCGACCAGGATCCCCGCCAGTTTACGATCGTTCAGATAAAGATCGTTAGGCCACTTAACGCGCACGTCTGCCGCACCGAGA
The DNA here is from genome assembly GCF_037137105.1 of Serratia sp. TMDUHS_CL. Classification (NCBI taxonomy): domain Bacteria; kingdom Pseudomonadati; phylum Pseudomonadota; class Gammaproteobacteria; order Enterobacterales; family Yersiniaceae; genus Serratia; species Serratia sp. TMDUHS_CL. The sequence goes on along the minus strand of NZ_JBBBDV010000026.1, from coordinate 1,892 downwards.
CGCTGCAGAACTTCCGCCATCACCATCCCGATCACCAGGCTAAGCCCCATTGCCGCCGCCGGGCCTTGCTCCAAGCGCCAGAACATCGACAGGTATAAATTAGCGCCAAATGGCGAGATCCACTGCCGCCCGCGGCGCCCACGCCCCGCCTGTTGGTATTCAGCGACGCAGGCGTCACCGGAGTGCAATTCGGCGATGCGGTCCAGCAAGTATTGGTTGGTGGAATCGACCACCGGCAACACGCTTACACGCTTGTCTTCCAGCAGGCTGAGGATACGCTCGGCTTCCAACAGCTGGATGGCACCAGGCAGGCTGTAACCTTTGCCAGGCACGGTAAAAACATCCAGCCCCCACTCGCGAATGGTTTGAATATGCTTATTGATCGCAGCACGGCTCATGCCGAGTGACTCACCGAGGTGTTCCCCGGAATGGAATTCGCCGTCGGCCAGCAGCGCGATCAGTTTTAACGGAACCTTGGTATCTTTCATGACAGCACCGCCACGGCATTCAGCTCACCGGTCGCGCCAATAAAACGCACCTCAGGCTCCAGCCAGACGCCAAATTTATCGGCCACCGTCTTGCGTACATGGCGCGCCAGCGCCACCACATCCTGGCTGTGGGCGTTGTCGATGTTCACCAGCACCAGCGCCTGCTGGCGGTGTACCGCAGCACCACCGAGACGATATCCTTTCAGCTCGCATTGGTCGATAAGCCAGCCGGCGGCCAGCTTCACCTGGCCATCCTGCTGCGGATAATGCGGTATGCCAGGATATTTGGCGATGAGTTCTGCGGCTTTCTCTGCGTTCACCAGCGGATTCTTGAAGAAGCTGCCGGCATTGCCGGTTTCACGCGGATCGGGCAGCTTGCTGCGGCGCATGGCGCATACGGATTCAAATACCTGAAGCGGCGTCACCGTAGCGGGATCCAGCTTAGCCAGATCGCCGTAGCTCAATTTGGGTTGCCACTGTTTGTTGAGGCGCAAACCCAGCCCGACAATGACATGCCCGGTTTGGAAACGGTGTTTGAAAATACTTTCCCGGTAGCCGAAAGCACACTCGGCAGCCGGAATGCGATCGATAGCGCCGGTAGAGAAATCCAGCAGGTCGACATACTCGCAAACGTCTTTCAATTCGACGCCGTAGGCGCCGATGTTCTGAATAGGCGCGGAGCCGGCCAATCCAGGAATCAACGCCAGGTTCTCCAGACCGCAGATCCCGGCCTGCAGCGTATATTGCACCAGATCATGCCAATTCTCACCGGAGCTGACGTGGAGATGCCAGGCATCGTTATCTTCCCGGACGTCGATACCCTTTAGCTGATTGACCATGACCGTGCCCGAAAAATCCTCCAGGAACAGCACGTTGCTACCTTCACCGAGAATCAGCAGCGGCTCCTGACGCTTGCGCGTTTGTTGCCAAACCTTGAGCATCTGCTCAATTCTATCGGCTATGATCAGGTGCGCTGCGTTGACCGGGAGCGCAAACGTATTGTGGTTTTTTAAAGACGCGCTTTCAGTAGACATAACGTTCAGTACCTATACGGAAATAATCTTTCGCCTAGTCTACTCGATTCGAGGCGTCTGGCTAATATTTGTTTTAATTAACGTGAAATTTATCGAATAATACACTGAAGAATTAAGATTTATCTTTGATATAACCGGATAATTCTCATCAACATATTAATAAATAGGCATTTTTATTATTTAAATAATAATCTGAAGCTATCAATTATATATTGATCTGGCTATTTCCCCGACAAAAAACATTATGCTTCCTTATAAGACTAAGCTACATATGCCAAAAAGGTATTTTTCAAAGTAATAGATACAGTCAGGATATTTATTTTACGCATAGCAAAAAGCCCTGAACTGACGTTCAGGGCTTTTTGCTTTA
>NZ_JBBBDV010000025.1:0-6247 GCF_037137105.1 Serratia sp. TMDUHS_CL | reverse complement strand
CTGCTGCTCCTGCTGCTCCTGCTGCTCCTGCTGCTCCTGCTGCTCCTGCTGCTCCTGCTGCTCAGGATTATTTATGTTCGCCTGCTCAGCAGCAAGCTTTTCTGCGATACGCAACGCACGTTGTTCTTTCGTTAATCCAGCCATATATCCTCCGAGAAAAGGGGCCGTAGCCCCTCACAATATCGTTGTCTTAACCCAACAGCGTTACGGCATGCGCCGGTTTAATGGAGGCGACACCCCAAGCCAAACCGACCTCATAGCGCACCTGACGGTACTGGCGATACAGCGCCACCTGGAAGGTGATGCCGGATACCGGATCGGTAACGTTCATCACATCATCAGCGGTATCGCCCCCCTCTGGCATTGCCGGTGTGCGCGCTGCCAACAGGAACGCGTTACGATCAAATGCCATATTCGCGGTAAAACCACCGATAACGGTGATTTTTGCATCATCAGCCAGATCCTGACGCAGGCCAGGCGCTGCCAGAGTGATCGTTGTCGCAGTGGCTGCTGCAATCATGTACTGGTTTTCATCGCCGTCGAACGTCACCAACTGACCGGCAGAAATGCTCCCAGTGCCGGTGTCGATGGCGATGATAATGTCGCCTTCTTTCTTGGCGCCATTAACCAGATAACCCGCAGCGGCAGCAGCCCCCACTCGAGCTACGCCGGCAGACTCGTGGATATTGAACCCTTCCAGTCGACCGATAACGCCCTCACGCAAGAGCTGCTCAGTACCCGATTCATTCACCTTGAACAGCACCGACTGTTTACCACGCAGATTTGTCGTCGCGGAGGAACCAAGAACCATTTGAAGGTCAGTTGTTGGTGAACCATTATCCGACAATACCTGTCGGGCCAACGCCGCATCAGATAGGTCTTCTTTCACACCGAATGGCGCCTTCCCAGCAGTACCAACGGCGCGCGAGGTACCGTAGTAGAGGGCGCCTAAGTCAGCATCAACTTCATTTGCCAGCGCGCGGAACGCCTGTTTGAACTGGTCAGCCAGAATGGTGTTGTAGGTGCCCGCCGGGCCGAGCGCCAGCTGCTCTTCGCCGTTCCATTGAACCGGAGCCATTTTTGACTTGGTAATTTTCACATCGACGCTGCCAATAGCCTGCTGACCATTGCCTGGAGCTGTAGCACCTGGCTCGATATCAAGCGTTTTAGCAACAGGTGCAACTGGCGCGGTGACAGTCTGGTCCTTGGCTGCCTGATCTGCCTTCGTGTTACGTGCCACTGCGGGAATAAAACCGACCTGCTCGCGTGAAACAACGTCCAGAGCGGTATAGATAGTCGGGATCAACCCGGTAAGAGTATTTCCAGCCATGATTTATGGTTTCCTTGAATATTTAAATGAGGGTTGGTTGAGCTATCCAGCTCTGGCGCCACCACCTTTCCAGGTGGCGGCAAAATGTGAGGTGGTTAATCGACGATAGTGATCCCGTCTTTTAGCGCTGCGTTCTTGCCGGTGATATCCAGCGAATCGAATGCATCGCGCTTCATGGTTTTCTGCCCTGCCTGGTGCTGCGATTGCTGCGAACCTCCACCCGAATTACCAGAAGCCTTAAGGATGTGATCCTTCTGCGGGTACTGCTCCACCAAAAACTCCAGCGCCTCGTCGAAATCGGCCAGTTCGCCCGGCTTAGCCCGCGAGTAAACTTTATTGCCGGAAGGGTCATAGGCAACAACCTTGCCCTCTTCGATTTTGAAGGACTGCCCAAAGCGCGCCTGAACAAAATCAGCCGGGATCGCCATTTTATCGGTGATGAATTTGGAGCCAGAGAAACGGCCGCCGATCATCTCCTTGTAGAGCTGATCCTGCAGGGTCTTGTTCTGATTTGTTGCTTCGTCCAGTTGGGCCTGGAACGACTTGGTGATTTCAGCCTTCACTTGATCCACTGCACCTGCGTCGATCAGCTTTTTCTGGTCGATTTTGGTTACCAGTTCGAGCGCCTCTATTGCTTTAGCCGGATCAGTAATACCGGCAAATTTAGCCAGATTAGCTTCGGCACTTTCTTTTGCCTCTCGGTGCGATTTTGCCTCACCATTTAAAGAGGCAATCTTTCCGATAGCCTGGGAAGCATCGAATCCAATTTCTTTTCCGTCATCATGGACATAAATTGGATTGCCTTTGTCATCGATAGCAGCCAGTTTTTGCCCATTAACTTCAACGATTTTCAATTTCATGTTGTTACCTTTGATGTAGTCATCCGACTGTTCACCGCTTTGCATCCGCTCGGCGGCAGAAATAAAAAAAACACCCAAAGGTGGTCGCTATAGTCCGGCATCCGAAAACGCCCGTTCATCAATTTCTCGCAGCTGTTGCAGGCTTAGCCACTCCCCTTTGTCGGAGAAGAATTCCGCCGGCCGCATACCGCCGTCACGCATCAAGCGTGCGCGGGTTTCGCCCAATACCTCCACCTGGCGCCGGTAGGGCTGACGTTGGAGCCAGTCCCGATAATTGGTTTCCGCCGGCACCTGGCCATCCATACTGGCGCGCGTGCCCGCCGGCATTTCATCGGCATCGATACCCAGCGCTCGCCACGATTTCACCACCAGCGTTTCCACTGACCGGCAACAGAAATGGATCCGCCCCGGCCCGGCGCCATAAGGCACCCTGTGGCCGATGGGTTTGTTGTCCAGCGTGTAGCGCAGGCGATCGCGCACGATGCAGGTCGGCGTCGTCTTGTTATCGAGGGTTGCCAGCCATTGCTTGCAGTCGATAACGTCGGCGTTGGCCTGGGCGAATTCCGTGCGCGCTACAGCCGCCATATGGCTGACGGCGGTTTTTATCACGCTGGTTGCATTGGCCCGGCCAGTTTGCAAAACACCGTCCTGATAATTTCGGGCGCGAGTGCCGCGGATCCGGCGATAAATCTGGTCCGTCGTTTCACCCTGCAGATAACCCTGGCTCACAGCGTTACTGATGCGCTGGAGTCGGTCGCTTTCCAACTTGCCGGCCCATTCGCTGAGCAAACGCCCCTGAAACGGCCGCGCCACCGCTGCGGCGTAAACTTGCTGCGGTGTCAGGCTGATAAGCGGGTAACGCTGTTTCACCAGGTCGGGCAGCAGAGAGTCAAACAGGCTGAACTGAAAACCGCCCTCGTACCCGATAAAATCGCCCAGCTCGTCGCTCAGCGCCCCGTAAAGCCGCTGGTAAACCTGCCGGTTGATATCCCGCACACCGGCCAGCAGTGAATCAAGACGGCGAACAGTGAAGCTCTGCGGATCCAGGTCATCCAGCGCCATCAGCAATTTTGATGAAAGCTCGGCGTCCGCTTGATCGAGAATTTTCACCATTCGCCGAGCGACGCCGGTCGAGTAGCGAGAAACGAAGAGTGCGTGCGCCAAGGTTTCATCGAGCAAGCGATCATTAATCTTTCCCATCGCCACTACTCCTTGATTAAATCAGGAGGCTGATTTATCAGCGCATCCATTACCTCTTCAGGATTCGCGTCTTGGTCAATGATATGAAGCCGCTGGTAAGCGCGCACAGCATCAATAAAGCGAATGTCTCCCCCCTGTCGCAATGACTGGATCGCCAACGCTGATTGTGCGTCGATAGATTGCGCTTCCGTCTCTAGCTCTGTGCGCACATCAACATTACCGCCCGAAGGCAAGCCCAGCCATTCGGCCATTATTTGCAGGATATTATCGAGAGCATCTTCGAGGGAGCTCGCCATTGTGAATAGCGGCGAGTTCTCTTGCATCTTTTCCTCGTTGGTCTGATCTACCGATTTTGTGGAGGTATTTTCTGCGCGCAATAATTTGGCGCCAGCCTGCCGCATTTGTTGTTCAAGATCGTCAATAGAGGTTTTACCAGCCCCAATAGCTGAGCCTGTGTGCTCGGTGTACTCGATCCCCTGTTTTTGCCTGTCACTAAAGCGTGCGGCACTTGATGCCCCCACAGTTAACTCTTGCCCTTCTTCAAGGCCATAAACACTGAGGATCGGCACCCGGGCGACATGCAGAATGTTGTCCTGCTCACTTTGGCTCTGCCAGTGCTTGATGTTCAGCAATGCCAAATTCAGCAGCGGAGGAGAGCCGCGCATGAACCCCGTGCGCTTGGTGTAGAGCGTCACAAGAGGAATATCATCACGGCTGGTTTCCCACTCTTCGAAAATAGCCCAAACGCTCTCACCAGAATCGCCTTTGCTTTTTCGGTAAATTTCCACCTTTCGGGGCATGATGTGGCGAATCTGCTCAACTTTTGTCTGCCCGTAATCATCACCATCAACGATGATCACCTCTTTGATGCGTAAGTCGGTCAGCACCACCTTTCCCTTCACCACCTTCGACTTCCAGCCAATAACCTGTCGCGGATTGAGCATGGTGACGTATGGGCGGCTACCTGCAGCCTTCTCATCGGCTTTCGTTTTTACCTCATCCTTGTTCACGCGAGGAAAATCGACAAGCGCATGAGCTAGGCCATACTGAAACCCGATAGAAAAGAATTCTTGCGCCCATACATCGAGCCTATTTCCTTCCAGATCGATATTTGGTGTGAGTTTTTTTATCTGCTCAGGCGTTTCTTCGCTTAAAACAGTCGGCTCAGCAAACACGCGGCCAATATCCTGCTTTATTGTTTCCTCATAGGCAGGAAGCAATGTTGCAACAGCCAGCCGTTTTTTATAATCCTCCTTGTCTTCATTCGGCCAGCGGGGCATATATGTTTCGCCCAGCCTGCGCATATTAAGCGTGCCGCCCATCAACGCATCGTTGATGTCCCAGGCTTCGACCATATCGTTATAATCAAGATTAGGTGTTGAAATATCAGGCATGGTGATTACATCCGTAATTTGGTGACCTTTCCGGCAGGTTTAACAATGGGGAACTGTTTCTGGATAAAATAACCGGCGCCATCGTTGGGGTGGTCATTGTCTGATTTTTTATCCGGCTCACCTGTCTTTTCATCCCAGATTTGCTGCTCCAGGCATTCGGTATAAATCGGGCAACGCTTCACATTGACTTTATAGCGACGCTCGCCACTGCCATTACAAAACATCGCATTCATCGCATTAATTCGATCTTTCACTGGAGGGTTAGCGGCATTCACCACCACATTAAACCCAGCCTGCTTTAGCTGAGCGATATCTGTCAGGCTGGCATTGCTGGATTTGCGCGAGTCACCTGACGCATCCGGGTAGATGTAGATTTCCCGCACTTTGCGATAATCAGCACCATCGTAGAGCCAGAAACGTTCCTTGATGATGCGGATCATGTCGGGGGTGTCGTACGCGTTGATGATTTCGTTAACCGCACATGGCAGCCCCAGGCGCAGAACGTGAACAATGCCGGCCATCTTGCCGACGTTGAAGTCCATCCCGATATAAAGCGGCTCGCCGGGCTGCTCCACCTCGTCGCAGTTGTTCAAACGGCGATCGAACTGGTGGTAAATGGTGCCGCTCGTCAGGTTGGTAAACTGCCCGCGCAGGTAGGCTTTAATCAGCTCCGGCGGATAGCTCCCCATCAGCGAGGGAATGTAATCCGGCGGCAGGTTCTTTTCGTTGTCGAATGTCGACGCCTGCACAAGGCCGTACAGCGTCGCCAGCTCCGGCTTGTCGCGTACCTCTTTGACGAACTGGAGCCAAACGAATTTAAACCCTTCCGGCGTCGTGGTGACGTCGATCCCGTTGCGCAGCCCGTCCACCTTGTAACGCATACGCGCGATGATTTTTCGCCAGGCCTTTTGTCCCTTCTCCTTTTTCATCACGTCGAGCTCGTCGATCAGCGCGTTACCGATTTTAAAACCGACGATAGTTTCCGGCTTTTCCATCGATCGACAGATCGTCGTTCCGCGGTACTGCCGGCCGGCGTAAAAATGCACCTCTTTGTTGCCCTCGTTGATCTGGACGCGCATCCCCCAGTCGTGCGCCACTTCCTCGACCGTCGGGTAAAAAATATCGCGGATCTGCGGATAAGTCGGCGCAAAGTAGCCCTGGTTAATACGCGGAAACTCCCACATGCCCTTGCAGATACCGCCGCACCCTACCCACGTCTTACCGCTGTTGTGATGAATCGCCCCGTCAGCAGTCACGTAGCAGTTATTGTCTAGTACCTGGAGGTCAAAATATGGCTCAGCTTTCGACAGCCGTGATACACTCAATATGTTGCAGGTTTCGATTAAGGAGTTTAATTGTGACGCCTCTAGACCATAAGATTTGCGATCTGGCACATCCAGACCGAACTGTTTCGGAAGTGGCTGCGTTAGCCGGTTGCGACCGTAGCCATGTTTACCGTTGTA
>NZ_JBBBDV010000024.1:0-6870 GCF_037137105.1 Serratia sp. TMDUHS_CL | reverse complement strand
AACACCTTTGAAGCGATCGCGAAGGAGTGGCATCAGTCCAAATTGGCGACGTGGTCAGCAGGGTATGCGGCCGATATCATGGACGCGTTCAACATTGATATTTTCCCCTATCTGGGACAGCATCCCATTTCGGCGATAAAGCCGCTTGAGCTACTCACAGTGCTTCGCAAAATTGAGGCGCGTGGGGCGCTTGAGAAAATGCGTAAGGTCAGACAGCGCTGCGGTGAGGTCTTCCGATATGCCACGGCAACCGGGCGGGCGGAGTTCAACCCAGCCGCCGATCTCTCCAGCGTTTTGATTAGCCCAAAATCTACTCATTATCCTTTTTTATCCGTTGACGAAATCCCCGATTTTCTTGCGGCGCTGGAGATGCACTCCGGCAGTCGGTTGGTACAGCTGGCGACGAAGTTACTGATGTTGACCGGAGTCAGGGGGATTGAGCTGCGCATGGCGCAATGGCATGAGTTTGATCTGGATAACGCGCTTTGGGAAATTCCGCAGGAGCGCATGAAAATGCGCCGGGATCATCTCGTGCCGTTATCGACGCAGGCGGCGGCCATCCTGAATGAACTGAGAACCTATACTGGCAACTATCGCTATGTTTTCCCGGGCCGTAATGACGTCAACAAGCCGATGAGCGAAGCGAGTATCAACCAGCTCCTTAAGCGTATCGGCTATCACGGTCGACTCACCGGCCACGGCTTCAGGCACATGATGTCCACGATTTTGCATGAGCAGGACTTCAATACCGCCTGGATAGAGATGCAGCTCGCCCACGTGGACAAGAACGCCATTCGCGGCACTTACAACCATGCTCAGTACCTTGAGAAGCGTCGTGACATGTTGCAGTGGTACGCCGATTTTATCGCGGGCCTTGCTCGCCAGTCTCACAGCCAATAAAGCGTTAAAACCCCCTGGCGCGCAATGCTACCCCCGCCTCGCCTGCGCGCTTTGCGTGTCGCTTTTCATGCACCTGCATGAGTGGCCGCAGGCCGCGCCACTGCTGGTGCGGCAGGGGATGAAATGTGCATTTTCCTGCATGCAAAATCATGCACCCTGTGCATGCACGCGCAATTTGACACCCGCTAGCCAGAGAAAAAGCCCTTTTTTGATGACGGGGCGAGAGGGCGTTGCGCCTGGCGTTGTCGTGCGTCACTCAATGAGATGACCGAGGGCCGTTTCTGACGCGGGGGAAATGTGCTGCGCGCTGACGATAATCACATCTTACGTTTTTAGTTTTATTTATAACTCTTCATACTGTTCACCAAAATAAAAAAGTAGAGTTAAATCAGTAGGTAGTGGGGTGAAGAGTGGTGACTGTATCCGTTCACCCGGTGTTCACGCCTGTTCACCGGCTCCCGCGAGGCTTTTTCCCTGGCCAGCCGGGTGTTGGCGGTTTTTCCCTATTAATCAACTGCCCATTCATCGCTCAGGCTTTTCGGCCGGTTTGCCAACAAAGGTCAATAAATGCCAATAAAGGCCAATATCGGCCAACGTTGTCCACTCGATTGAAAAATAAGCATAAAATCTGTTCCACCACACAACAACACCTTGTTGCCACCCCGGTAAAACTTCACATAATAGGGCGCTACCGAAGTTCACACCGTTCCGGCCAGCGTTGGCCGGGCACCAAGAGGTAGCGTTTTTATGTTGACCGTTTCCACCCCCTCCCCATTCACCCCGTCGCCGGTGCTTCACAACGGCTACACCCCGCGCGAGCGCTTTATCCGCCTGCCTGAAGTGCTCTACACCACCGGCCTGTCCCGTTCCACCGTGTACGAGATGATGAGCCGCAAGCAGTTTCCGGTACAAGTTTCCCTCGGCGGTAAAAATGTCGCCTGGTTGGCCTCTGAGATCGAGCAGTGGATGGATGAACGTATTGCCAACCGTCATCAGGGGAGTGCCGAGTGATGCAGTTAACCCTCGGTCGACACCGTTTTACTCTGAGCGACAACGATGCCCTGTTTGTAGCGGAAGCCATCTTGTTGCAGCGCAAGCACCCGGACATCGTTTTACCTGAGCACCGCAGCGAAAAACACAATGTTATTCGTCTGACGAACCGGCAAGCCGAACTGCGTCAGTTCCGCGTTGGTAATGTGGTTGATCACAATGCGATCGATTGAACGTCCGGGGGCGTCTTACGGCTTGCCCCCCTGTCCGGCCTTGCGCTATAGTCCTCCCGCTGCCGCACAATCGGCAGCCGGGCGTGAGAACCCGTGTTACTCAATGGCGACACAACACGCGCCTGGCGTGTTTTTTTATGTCGCAGCCTTTGCTTGCTCATTTTTTGCGCGGTGGATGTTATGCTATCGCAGCAGTCAATCAATGGTGGCTCAGGCGGGGCAGCCTTCGGGCTGGCCGGTATTCATTGAGGCCGGTTTCTCACCCCCGTCTGGGCTACCACCCTTGCGTGAGAACTTCGGTGGTAGCAATAACCATGACTCAATGGAGGCTGCCACCATGGCTACGACCCTCACCCCAACTCACCCGACATTCTGTTTCCTGTTTGCGGCCGTGCGCCGTTCTGCGCTGACGGCGTCACCGCGTATTGTACGCACCGTGGCAGATACCGAATGCAACGCCCGCCGCCTGCTGGCCCGTGATTACGTGTTGTCCTTTGCCGGTCGTCTGCCGGTTAAGGCGGTGGCATGAACACCCTGGCCGACCGCTATTACCGCGACACCCATTACCCTATCCCGCACGCCGATTTTCTGCGTCTCCAGCATGCGCACGCCACCGGCGTGCTGTTCCTTGACCTGCTGGACACCCTCGACCTCGGCGGGCAGCGCCCCGATGCCGCGCAACAGGCATCGTTTGCCTCGGTCATTGCCTTGCTGACCGACCAGCTCGGCCACGTCGTCAACACCTGTGAATCCCAAATCCTTGCCCGCATGGAGGCCACCGCCGCATGAACACTGCATCCTGTTTACCGATTGAAGTCCGTACCGCCGTTTTCCGCCGCGCCGTGGCGCAAGCCTATCTGGATACCTGCGCCTTTTACCGGGTGAGCCTCGGGTACACGCTGGACGAGCTGCAGATGACGATTGCCCTGCGTCTGGAAGGGCACTTTGTGCGTCAGTACGGCCCAGAGGACGGCATGGATATGGCGTGCACCATGCTGAGTGACATGGTGCAGCCGGACGTTCTGGTGGCCGCGCCGCGCCTGACCGCGCTGGGGCAAAAGATGATGGACGAGCTGTGCTGTGAGCGCCTGTCGGCGGCACAGAACGCCACCGTACACTGAGGAGAAGAGCATGAGCGCCCAGTTCGTTTCCCAGACCGTACGCACCGCCACCGGCCAGTGGCCGGTGATACTCCCGGCGCTCGGCATCGCCTTGCAGCCGAACGGCAAGCCGCAGCCGTGTCCAACCTGCGGCGGCAAAGACCGCTTCCGTTTCGACAACCAGGATGGACGCGGCACCTGGTTCTGCAATCAGTGCGGGGCCGGTGACGGCCTCAACCTGGTGGAAAAGGCCCTGTCACTGTCTGCCCGGGCTGCCGCCGAACAGGTGGCTGCCGTGATGGGGGATAATGTCAGCGCTTTGCCACCGGCCACTGAGGCCGGTCATTCACCACAAGACAAGGCCGAGGCTCAGCGCAAGGCCGCGCGACAGGCACAGGCTCTGGTGGCTGCCGCTCAGTGCAAAAGCGGCAACGCCTATCTGAGCGCCAAGGGCTGGCCGGAGGCAGACACCCTGACCCTGCAGGGCCAGCCGTTGCGCGTTGGCGGTATCACCTTCCACCCCGGCGACCTCTTGTTGCCGCTGCATAACGCCGGAGGCGAGGTGGTTAACGTGCAGCTGATTAACGCCAATGGTGACAAGCGCATGCTGGCAGGCGGGCAGATGAAAGCCGCCTGTCATACCCTCTGCGGCCCGGACAACGCGGTTATCTGGCTCACCGAAGGCTACGCCACCGGCCTCACCGTGCACCGCCTGACCGGTAAGACGGTGTGCGTGGCACTCAGCGCTAACAACCTGGCCGCCGTGGCAGAGCAACTGCGCAGCCACTATCCGGATGCGCGGCTGCTGCTGGCAGCCGATAATGACCGCAGCGGCACCGGGCAGACCCGCGCCGCCGAGGCGGCCACACTCTCCGGTGGCACTCCGGCGTTGCCGACAGACATCGGCGACTGGAACGACGTCTACTGTCAGCAGGGCGCTGAGGCCACGCGCGCGCAGCTCCTGGCGTTCAGCCAGCCGCCGCAGCCCAGCCCGTTCGACACGCTGAGCGATGCTGACTTAAAAGCCATGAGCGCCAGCGAGAAGGCCGGGCTGTTGGCTGAACACTACGGCAACACCCTGGCGGTGCCGCCGGTGGGAGAGGAGCTGTGCCGCTATATGCGTGGCGCCTGGCAGGTGCTGCCGCACCGGCAGCTGAGCCGAGAGATTGCTGCGTTGTTCCAGAAGGTACGAGCACCGTTCTCCGCTGCGGGTATCAACAGCATTTTGGACACCCTCAAACTGATGGTGCCGCAGATGGGCGAACCGGCCCGCCGGTTGATAGGTTTTCGTAATGGCGTCTTTGATACCGTCAGCGGCCAGTTCAATGCCCACCGGCAAGAGCACTGGCTGCGCACCGTCAACAGCGTGGACTACACGCCGCCGCGGGCCGGGGAGAACCTGGCCGACCATGCACCGCACTTCTGGCAGTGGCTGACGCGGGCCGCCGGGGGCAACCACGACAAGCAGGAGCGTATTCTCGCGGCACTCTTTATGGTGCTGGCCAACCGCTACGACTGGCAGCTGTTCCTCGAGGTGACCGGCCCCGGCGGCAGCGGCAAGAGCGTGATGGCGGCCATCGCCCGGTTGCTCGCTGGGGCGGACAACACCACTTCCGCCACCATCGACAACCTGGAGTCGGCGCGCGAACGTGCCTCGGTGGTCGGCTACTCGCTGATACTCCTGCCTGACCAGGAGAAGTGGAGCGGTGACGGCGCGGGTATCAAGGCCATCACCGGCGGTGATGCGGTCGCTATCGACCCCAAATACCGCGACGCCTACGCCGCCCACATCCCGGCAGTGATACTGGCGGTCAACAACAACCCGATGCAGTTCAGCGACCGCAGCGGTGGGGTATCCCGCAGACGAGTAATTATTACCTTCCCGGACGCAATACCACTGGCCGAGCGCGACCCGCAGTTGCTGGAGAAAATCACCCGGGAGCTGGCCGTCATCGTGCGTCACCTGATGCAGCGCTTTGCCAACCCGAACGAGGCCCGCACCCTGCTTCAGGCGCAGCAAAGCTCAGACGAGGCGCTGACCATCAAACGCCAGGCCGACCCGCTGGTTGATTTTTGTGGTTACCTGACGGTGCTAGGTGCGCCGGAAGGGATGATGATAGGCAATGCCAATATCACCCCACCGAACCCGCGCCGTTACCTGTACCACGCCTACCTGTCGTTTATGGCGGCACGGGGCTATCAGCACGTGATGAACCTGACGGCGTTTGGCCTGGCGGTACCGCAGACGCTGAAAGAGTATGAACACACGCTGCTCAAACGTCGTACCAAGCAGGGTATCCAAACCAACCTGCGGCTGAATGATGACTGTGACGTGGATTGGTTACCAAAGTGTGAGGTGTAACAGGGACAAGGCACTACGACGATCGGCTGTGCCGATCAATTACCCACACATTGATCTGCCGAACCCATTGGACGTGGGGCGAGGGGCGGCCTAGAGTGGTGGCGAACAAGACATTCCGCCACACCAGGGCATTACCTGGCCGCAGAGCGGTCGGTATCATAACAACAAACGCTTTCCCAACCGGCTTCGGCCGGTTTTTACGTTCTGAGCCCCCAAGCAAAAAAGCTCACCATTATCACGTAGAGTGATTAATTTTATTTGCTCGCCCTACGCTAACGTTGCTATGACTGTGCTGTATTTTTGAGCATTAACGGTGTGTCGGTGTTGCACTATCGCGTATTTGTCATGCCATATGAGGTCAACGAGATAAATATGAGCACGGCGCATAGCACGGTGGAAGCGAGGGTATAGACAGGTTGTCATATTGGCCTGCCCCAACGTTTTTCGGCGGGCAGGGCAACTCCAACGGTTCTTTTGTTGCAAATTAGTCTCAGTACCGATTTTGGGTCGTGATATCATCCCGCCTACCAGCTATACGCTGGTAATATATTTTGTTTTGCGCGATTTTTTGATTTGATGCTCTGAGCGGTTCATCTGCGGTAATCAATAAAATGGAAGCCCCCAAGGGGTGATTATCGTGTTTTACACGAGAAAAAGGACGGGATAATTCGCGATGTAAAATGCGTCTCGAGCGTGTTAAGAGGTGGTATGAACCAACGAAAGCATTTGACGCAGTCAGAGGTGGAAAGCCTGCTGGCCTGCGCAAAAGAGAGTAAAAACCCGGAGCGGGATTATTGTCTGGTGTACATGAGCTTTATCCACGGATTTCGAGTCAGCGAAGTGTGCCGGCTGCGGCTGTCGGATATGGACCTGCGGGCGAAGAGTCTGTTCATCAGGCGGATGAAGAACGGCTTCAGTACCAATCATCCGCTGCTGGGTAACGAGATAAAGGCGATACGTGCCTGGCTCAAGGTGCGCAAGACCAAATCCGGCGCCGAGAGCGACTGGCTGTTTCTGTCCCGCCAGGGCGGCCAGTTGACGCGTCAGCGGGTGTATCAGCTTATCAGCCAGTTTGGGGCGCAGGCCAATATCTCCGTGACGCCGCATCCGCATATGTTGCGCCATGCCTGCGGTTTCGCGCTGGCTGACCGGGGGATTGATACGCGGTTGATACAAGATTACCTGGGTCACCGTAATATCCGGCACACGGTACGTTACACGGCCAGTAATGCCGAGCGGTTTGAGGGCGTATGGCAAGGAAAAGTCAAACTGCGAGGGAGACAAA
>NZ_JBBBDV010000023.1:0-19190 GCF_037137105.1 Serratia sp. TMDUHS_CL | reverse complement strand
ATTGACAAACTGGAGTGGTGTTCTGGCTCTCAGGAATGACGCTATATCGTAGCGCTTGAGGTTGGACAAGTACGGCGTGGTGTCGTCAATAATTTTCTTTTAAATCAATAGAGTTTAAGTAAGGAGTACTTTGCATATGTTGAACAAACAACGCGTTATTAAATCCGTTCTGGCTGCAGCATTACTGTCCGCTGGCACGATGGCGACTGCGGCGACGACTGTACCGGGCGGTACCGTTCACTTCACCGGCCAGATTGTCAACGCAGCCTGTGCAGTCAGCGCCGGTTCAACCGATCAGACTGTTAATCTGGGTCAATACCGCACGGCCAATTTCAAGGCTGTAGGTGACTATTCAGGTGCCGTACCGTTCAAAATCCAACTGCAGGATTGTGATACCTCTGTGTCTACCCAGGCTTCCGTGGCATTTAGCGGTACTGCTGCGGGTTCCGACGCGAATGTCTTGGCGGTGAGCAACATCAGCGGTGGCGCTTCTGGCTCTGCTACTGGCGTTGGTATTGAAATTGGAGACCACACTGGCAAGGTTCTGCCTCCTAACGGCAGCGTTTTCTCTACAGCCCAAACGCTGATTGATGGTGTTAACGTGCTGAACTTCACCGCGCGTTACAAAGCCACCGCAGCGAGCGTTACTCCAGGTCAGGCTGACGCAGACGCAACCTTCACCATGCAATACAACTAATAACGCGTTCTATTGTCCTCTCAGGCCGCCTGACGGCGGCCTTTTTAAGATGCAGGAGGCAAACTTGCAAATCAGACAGCTTGTCGCCGTTCTGGCACTTCTAAGCATGTCGGGAGGGAGTGCTTTGGCAGGAAATCGGCATCACGTCATTATTGATGGCGGTATGGTGCACTTACGGGGTGCCCTCACTGAAGCTGCCTGTTCGGTATCTACTGAAAGTGCTCATCAGATTATTGATATGGGGCAGTTTCGCAGCAATCAGTTTGGTGATTTAGGCAGTTTTGCTTCACCGGTTGAGTTCAATATTCGTCTGACAGAATGCAGCACTGCCGTCAGTAACACCGTCGGGGTGGCGTTTTATGGTGTGACGGATGGTAAGGATCCGCAGGTGTTGAAAGCCGGCGAAGGGGAGAATGCCGCTACAGGTGTTGGATTGGCGTTGTTTGACCGAAATGGTGTCATTATCCCGCCAAATACCCCGCCGCGTACAGGCATGGCTTTGCATGAAGGTGAAAATATCCTGCGTTTTATGGCGAGGTATCAAGCCACATCCCGACAGGTAGTTGCAGGGAATGCTGACGCATCGACATGGTTTGCGCTGACGTATCAATAAGCGGTGAAGGTCATTGTTTCGTTGTATTTACCTTATTCTGGATCATGGTGAGGTCTGTGTGTTGAATGCTCAATTGATGAAAAAAATGGCGGGCGTGATAACGCTTATATCGACATTGATGGTTTCCTCTTCTGCCTGGGCGGGAGGGATTGCTTTGGGGGCGACGCGCGTTATTTATCCCGCGGATGCCAAGCAAACCTCTCTGGCGGTAAACAATAGTGATAAGCAGGCCAGGTTTCTTATCCAAACGTGGGTCGAAAATGAGGCTGGAAATAAAACGGACGATTTTATCGTTACGCCGCCTCTCTTTGTCAGTAAGCCGGAAAGTGAAAATACACTGCGAATTATCTACAGTGGTGGAAAATTACCGGATGACCGTGAAACGCTGTATTGGCTAAACAGTAAAGCTATTCCGTCGGTTAATCGCGACGATATTAAGGGCAAGAATGTCTTGCAAATTGCGGTCTTGGCCAGAATTAAAATGTTTGTTCGCCCTGCGGGGTTGGCTGAAAAATCAGCGGATGCGCCGGGAATGCTGACATTTTCTCGCACCGGTAACAACCTGACTATCACTAACCCGTCACCTTTTTACGTGACGTTAGTGAATATGACGATGGGTGGGAAGAATGTGAATGTGGCCAATAAAATGGTTGCTCCTAAATCCAGCGCACAGCTTCCGCTGTTTAATGGTGCATCTGGCGCATTTACCTACCAAACAATTAACGACTACGGCGCAACGACGCCTGTAACGAAAGTTCAGGTGAATTAATTCGTATCATTGTTGTGCATTCAATTTAATTATCATTGCGTCGTCTGGTTAACAGGCTGGGGTAGTCATGGGTATTGACGTGACGGGCATGTCATACACATTGCTTCAGGTATTTAAGGAGTAATATATGCAGTATTTAAAACTGCCAATGCATTTCAGAAAAAATGCAGTGTGGATGAGCCTGTTCATGCTGCCTCGTATAAGTGTTGTCGGCGGTTTGCTGCTGGGCAGCGGTATGGCGTGTGCTGACACCTATTTTAACCCGTCATTCTTATCCAGCGATGCGAACAATGTGGCTGATTTGTCTCGTTTTGAGAAAGGGGAGCAACCGGTTGGGGTTTATCGTGTCGAGGTTTATCTTAACGACGAATATATCGGTACGCAGGATATGCGGTTTGATGCGGCAAAATCCGGCTCTGCAAACAAGGATGATACGGGGCTGATACCGTGTCTGAGTCGGGAGTGGTTGAGTCAGCGCAATGTTAATGTCGAAGCGGTGCCGGTATTGAGTGCCTTGAGCAAAGGACAGTGCGCTAATTTGCCGGCTGCTTTTGATAAAGCGTCAACGCGCTTTGAATTTGACAGCCAGCGCCTTTATGTCAGCGTCCCGCAAGCTGCATTGAAAAACAACGTACGTGGTTATATTCCTCCAGAGCAATGGGATAACGGTATCACGGCGGGGATGTTGAACTATGCCTTTTCAGGGAGCAATAGCCTCACGTCGGCCACGGGGACACGTTATAACAGTTATTTCTTGAATCTCAACAGCGGGTTGAACTTGGGGGCATGGCGCCTTCGAAATAACAGTACCTGGAATTACAGCGACAGTGGACGCTATCGCAACAGTGATTGGAAAAATGTCAGCACTTACCTTCAGCGAAGCATTGTGCCGCTTAAAGGAGAGTTGACTCTCGGTGACAGTTTTACCAACAGCGATGTGTTCGACAGCCTGAGCTTCAGAGGGGTTCAGCTGGCGACGGATGACAATATGTTGCCGGATAGCCAACGCGGGTTTGCGCCGACGGTACGGGGTGTGGCCAACAGTAATGCGCAGGTCACCATTAAACAGAACGGCTATGTCATCTATCAGTCTTACGTCCCACCAGGGGCTTTTGAAATTACTGACCTTTATCCAACCTCCACCAGTGGTGACCTGCAGGTGACGGTAAAGGAAAATAACGGCACCAGTAACCAATTTACCGTACCGTACTCTGCGGTGCCGATTTTGCAGCGTGAAGGGCGTGTCAAGTACGCGCTGACGGCGGGTAAATATCGCTCAGCATCAAACTTGCAAGATGAGCCTGACTTTTGGCAGGGGACTGTGCTGTGGGGGCTGCCGGCGGGGGTGACGCTGTATGGTGGTTCGCAATTTTCTGACAACTACCAATCCTATGCGTTCGGCGCAGGTAAAAACCTGGGGACATGGGGAGCGGTATCTGCGGATGTTACGCATGCGCGCAGCGTGTTGCCTGACGATAGCCATAAAGAAGGGCAATCATTGCGCTTCCTGTACGCCAAATCACTGAACGATTACGGAACCAACTTCCAGTTACTGGGTTATCGCTACTCGACCCAGGGTTTCTACACGCTCAATGAAACCAGCTACAAGCAGATGCAGGGTTATACCCTGAAAACGCAGGATGGTCCGGTCCCAACGGAGCCGGTAATTGAGGATTACCATAACCTGTACTACTCCAAGAAGGGGCGTATTCAGGTCAATATCAGTCAGCAAATTGGTACGGAAGGGTCCCTGTATCTGACGGGGAGTCGTCAGACTTACTGGCGTACCGGTGATACGGACCAGCTTTGGCAGGTGGGGTATAACGGCAGTTGGGAAGACATCAGTTATGGGCTTGACTGGTCGTGGAACCGTAACCCGGGCGTGCAAGGCACGGACAAGCGTCTGGCCTTCAATGTCTCCGTACCGCTGAGTCGCTGGTTGACCGGTGGTGGGAAGGCGAGAGATATCACCAATTCCAGCAATAGCGCGTATGCGACGTACTCAGCGACCCATGACAAAAGTGGTCGGGTATCCCAGCAGGCAGGCATTAACGGCACGTTATTGGCTGACAACAACCTGAACTACAGCGTGCAGCAAGGTTATACCACTAAAGGCGAAGGCGCCTCGGGCACGGCAAGTCTCAGCTACCAGGGACGTTATGGCAACAGCAATGTGGGATACAGCTACGGTAAACACTGGCAGCAGGTTAACTACGGCCTGAGTGGCGGTATCGTGGCCCATGCGGACGGCGTAACCCTTAGCCAACCACTGGGTGACACCAACGTGCTGGTGAAGGCGCCGGGTGCCGATGGCGTACGCGTGCAGAACGCCACGGGGGTCAGTACTGACTGGCGCGGTTATGCCGTGGTGCCTTATGCCACGACGTATCGTACCAACCGAATCTCGCTGGATACCACGACGCTGAAAGACAATGCCGACCTGGAGGATGCGGTACTGAATGTGGTGCCAACCAAAGGGGCGCTGGTACGGGCAAGCTTTGAGACACGTATCGGGGCACGGGCAAGAATTACGCTGACGCAGCGCAATGGCAAGCCGGTTCCGTTCGGCGCCATGGTGACGGACGAGGCGGGTAAAACCGGTATCGTCGGTGATAGCGGACAGGTATTCATGTCTGGTCTGGCCCCTCAGGGCAAGTTGCAGGTGATGTGGGGGCAGGCATCCAATCAGCAATGCGCGGTCAGCTATGCACTGGGTGAGGGCAGCGAGAAGCGCGGTATCAGCTATGCGCGGGCTGGGTGTGTGTAGAATGTTACGGAGACTGCAATGGGGTTTACTCAAGTATGTATGGTTTTTTCAATAAGCATTTATGAAACACCTAAGCGGGCTATTTAGGAGCACGTAATGATCAGATATTTTATTTTTTTGTTTTTCTTGATATCCAATACTGCGGTTGCGGTTACTTGCGTATCTAGCTGTAGTTTATCGAGTACATCTACTTTGGCTAATACCATATCTGCATCCGATAACTATGTGGGAAAAACATACAATTCATCCGTGGTGTATTTTCCAGCTCGAGCGCGTTTGCGTTGGAATCAAGGGGATGCAATGATTTGGGCTCGGTGGGCTGATGGAAATATCCCCTCACCTTACACGGCGCCGGTGAGTGAAACATTTCGCTCCATCGATGACTATATTGCTATTTCTTTTGCTGTACAGGATGATTGTGGAACAAGATATGTTCCATATAATGTTACTGCCTTGAGTCAAGGTGACTGTAACAGAAGGATTTATTATCAAGGCGAGGAAACGACAACTACTGATAGGGAATTTCATATTAGGGTCAAGTTAAGAAAGAAAATAGTTTCGGGAACATATTCTAAAAACATACCGGTTATGGTTCTTGGCGTCTGTCAGCCTAGAGGGTGCTCTAGTGCGCAGGCTGTTATTTCTAGAGTGTTCCTTAGTCTTAATATTACAGCTACTCAAACCTGCACCCTTAACGCCGGCCAGGTGATTAATATTGATTTCGGTAATATATCATCGGGAGCATTTACCACTACCGGTGCTCGTCCCGAAGGCGTCAATGACATTGTACGTAACGTTAACGTCAGTTGCGATAATATCGCACCCAACACAGCAATGACGGTGCGTTTACAAGCTGATAAAGTTAGCGGTAAAGCGGTTGTCACCAACACGAATAACGACGTGGGTTTTGTGGTGGCAGACGGCAATGGTACGGCCCTTACACCTAATAATTTGTCCAGTGTCATTCCATTTACACTGGACAGCTATGGTAATTCCAATGTCACTATTCGGGTGTACCCGGTTAGCGTGACTGGCAATAAACCGGCTGAGGGGCCAGTCACGTCTCAGGCTTATCTGCGTGTTGACTTCGCTTAACGGAAGGGGTGAGAAAATGAATGCTGATTTTAAACTTGGCTCTTCCTTGAAGAGGGGGGCTGGGCGCTGTCTTGGTGTGGTGTTATTGCCTGTGCTGTTTAGCGTTCAGCCGGTACAGGCCGATGTCGGTGCAGTGAATATTTATATGCGTGCCACCATCGTGTCCAACACCTGCACGGTCAGTGCCGGTTCAGTTAATAAGACTGTCAATATGGGCACTTGGGCGAGAAAACAATTTGCTGAAACAACGTCGCTTACCCCGTTGGTCAGCTTTACGATTAACCTGGAAAAATGCGGTCCGGCCGCGTCGGGGGTTAAGGTGACGTTTAACGGCACATCAGACGGTAACGGCCAATTGTTCAAACTGAATTCGGCCAGCTCGGCGTCCGGCGTGGGGGTGGCGATTTTGGATAAAGAGCGCAACCGGATCTTGCCGGGACAAAAAAGCATGCTTTACCCTTTGGTGGCCAATGCGGCCAGTGCAGTATTGCAATTTTACGCGCAATACGCGGCAACGGGCAGTGGAAGCGCTGTTGGGGCCGGTACCGCTAATGCGGACGCTACGTTTACCATGGAATACAGTTAATAGCTCATCAGTGACGGGTTCATTGTATGGCAATGAACCCGGTTGAGCCTCAGCATTAAAGACAGGTAATGGCTAAATAATCACACCATCAGCGAAATGTATTTGATGGTGTGATTGGAATAAATACGTGAGGATGGTAATCCATGAAAATACGTGTACTGACAGGCGTACTCCTGGCGGGGATTTCTGCTGGGGCGATGGCGGAAACAACGCCTTCCGGTTTTTATTTATCGGCAAAAGCCGGGGTATCTCAATTCCGCTCGTCGGAAAACGTCTTGAATAGCTCGGGCACGACGGTGAGTCAGCTTGCTTATGATGTAGACGCCTCGCATTTAGGTAATGCGTCAAAAACGGTATTTACGCCGGGCATTGCCCTGGGCTACCGTTTTGCTAACGAACTGGAGCAGCCGGTCCGTGTTGAGTTGGCATTCCAGCACTTTGGAAAATCCGATAAAGACTTTTCAGCGAGCTCGCAGGCAACGGGGTACTGGGGAGGGCAGACGAGTGGTGCTGTTACGCTGCCGACCGCCAACGATGTACGCCAATCAACCCGGGTAAGCACACTGATGGTGAATACCTATTATGACTATACCTTGGGGGGAGCTGTCACACCTTATCTGATGGCTGGCATTGGCGCTGCATTTGTGCGTAATACAGTTTCCAGTAACAGTAATGTGGCAGGTATTGCACTGAATAGTGGGGATTTCAGTAATCGTAAGACCAATCTGGCCTGGGCGCTGGGGGCGGGTGTTTCATGGGCTGCATCAGACAATGTGGCGCTTGAGATGGGTTATACCTTCACCAATGCCGGAGATATCAAGACAGCATACACTGCGCAAAATGGCATTAACGAAGGTCGGGGTGATATGCACACCAAGGTGCAACTCCATACCTTGCACGCCGGTGTGCGTTACCATTTTTAGTCCCTAATCTGAATTGATTGAGACTCGCGATGATATCAAGAGAACATGGAAGTTCAACAGGAACTATCACCGGCATTAGCTCTCGTGCCGTGATGCGTGCGTTGCTCTTTATGCTGACGTCATTGCTCATGGGGTGCCAAATTGCTGATGAGGGGCAATGGCGTGAAGAGCGAAGGGGCCCACAGGAGCATACCAACCGGTTACAGTTGTGTGGCACGGAGGTGGGTGAACTTGTACGCAAGCATTGTCAACGTCGCGCAGGGATGCAATGAGCCGTCGTACACGGTGGGTCAACTTTGGCATTATCGTCTGGGTTATGTTGGCGGCGAAAGAGACTCAAGCTGTCGAAAGCGCGCTTGCCGGGGCTTACACCAAGATGGCGTTGCTGTCGGTCAGTAATGATATCAATGCAGCTTCGTATCGCAGTGGGGCCGTGAAATACTCTCGCTACTCCCTACCTTGGCAATCTAAAGCTCGGCCGCTCTCAGAGAACAGGTCGTTAGCTGGAGGAATGAGAGTGAGTTGGCTTGATGTAGTCGATGTGCGCCGTGCAATTGAGCAGTACAACCATGATGGTCAGACGCTCTTTTATCACCCCCGTTGGTCAGCTAGTTCACTGAACGTAAATGGTCAGTTCTTGCAAGACATCAACCAGTCCTTGACCCTGAATTACAGCGGGAGCATTGGTTTACTTAAGTTTGAAAATCGCTCTCATATGTCAGGGACCCTAGGACAGGAGGCTTATTCTCTGGCTAAGGACAAGGGAATGGTAGGGACGACAAGCGACATTTTGCAGGTCTCTCCTTCAACCGGGGTGACATACCAATATCGGCGGATGAACGGGGATGCGTTGACACTGGATGGTCGCTTGTCCTGGCATGCACTGTTTCCGGTCGGTGGCGAGCGGGATAGTGTAAAGGCCGGGGCGGATACCGGTACCTGGTCTTTACGTGCGGAATACCGTTTCGCTCAGGCTTTTCTGGTGGCGGCAACCCCTGTCGACATACTGCTGTCGGAACAACCGGGTGGGTTTTGGGGTAAAGGCTATCGTGACCTTAATTTTGGCTTTATCTCGGAAACGGCGTTGGCGGCAGAAGCACCGGTCAGGGTCTTAGGAGCTGCCTACCGAGTTCGGGTTGGCGCAGGCTGGCTGAAAAACGACAAAG
Source organism: Serratia sp. TMDUHS_CL (assembly GCF_037137105.1). Taxonomy (NCBI): domain Bacteria; kingdom Pseudomonadati; phylum Pseudomonadota; class Gammaproteobacteria; order Enterobacterales; family Yersiniaceae; genus Serratia; species Serratia sp. TMDUHS_CL. Next base: position 10,574 of record NZ_JBBBDV010000023.1, on the reverse strand, counting down.
GTACCGGCATGTCTATTATTGTCAATCTTCGATAAGGCGCTCTTTCATACGTAATAAGGTATTGAGCGACGGCTGTTGGAAATGGGTGATACGAAATATGAAAAGTGCATTACCTTGTTTGAATGAAGGTTTAATGAAATAAACTGTTCGCCTTTTTACCAAGTGTGCTGGTGCTTTTGGATATATAACAATTCTAATTCTTTCATCTTGTGACGTAAGTGATTTACCAGGAGGCTTTTATGTGGGAGGTTATTATCGCTGGTGTGATGCTGATTTTCTCTGCCTTTTGCCTTTTTAAACATTGCAGTGCAACAAGACGTCGAAAGTTAAATGCATTTCATCGTCAAAAAAGATAATGGCATGCTTTTTTGTTAACCGCGCACGTGATGTGCTTGTGAGTGACTGTGTTTAGAGATTAACTCATTAAGGATGTGTGGTGTTGAGTGATGGGCAGGGTGTTGATTTGTCCATGATGACCGCTGTCATGCATATGGACTTAAGGAAAGATGGGTTTCCTTATTATGTTGACATGTTTTATCGGGCTGGTGTTATTAACTGCATTCATTTTTTGCTACCTGCGCGACGCGTGTATGAAACATGCCGAGGAGTGGTAAAAATAGATGCGCCGGTATGGCTGTCGAGAAGTAATGGGCGAAAGTCGTTTGATGAGCATGCCGTGTATCTTTTGCATGATGTGAATGAGGTGTCCGTCAAAAACTTTCGCCAATACGTACTTGCACTTTGGTTGGCAGGCGTATCTGCCTATTCGGTGGATGTTATTTCTCGGCAGGTCACCTATTACAGTGATGTTGATGAGGTCGTGCCAAAATTTAATGGGGCAGCCCGTAGCATCCACCGCTGATAATTATCAAGTGAGTACGACCTAAATACCTAGGGTTTTGTATCGCATCTGTTTTGTGCCTTCCGTGAAAAGATTGGCATAAGGCGGTTACACCATGACGTGATAATGACAAGGCACCCGGCGGGGGATAAATGAAAACACCCAATGACATTAAAAAGGCGCATTGCTCTCGCTCTGGCGCGGAAAGCACCCCACGGATACGGGTACACGCACAACAAAGCAATCATGGGGGGTATGACTTGCCGCCGAGTTTGGCGCATTTGCCGGCAATGCCGCTGTATTTGGCTGTCGCTTATCTGGGGATGTTAAAGCGCGCCCCCTTGTCGCGGTTAGAGGTGGCTCAGGCATTTGGGCTGGATACACGCAGAGCTCTGGAGGTGATGCGTTATCTGGCCAGTGGAAAAACCTGCGTGGCCTGTGAACGGGTTCCCTTGCATCCGGGCGAGTTTGGCAAGGGTTACCGCCTGCGCATTGACGCCATTGGTGAACCCCAGAAAAGTTTTGTGGGAATGCGCAAGGAAACGGCGGAGGACGGTCATCGTTCTCAGTCTGAGGTTGTTCCGGCTTCTCGCGGCAGAAGGGGGCAGGCACGCCGCCGCCCTCGCTTGAGTGACGAGTTGGCACATCAGTCCTTGCGGCGTTGGTTCTTACGCCGCCCGAATACCGACGAGCAGTGAATGAGAGAGGCGGGATGTGTTTACGACACTTCTGGTGGCACTGACGGTGCTGTTGATGCTGTGGGTGGGTGTCACGGCACTGCTGATTGGCGGAATGTGGGTATTGCCCCCTTTGTACCCACCACCACAGGCCGCGTCCACGTTTTGGGCGTGGCACTTCCTGCGTGGTGGTCATGGGGTGTGCGGGACGCTACGTATCGGGGGCGTGCTGGCGGCCATCGTCTGGTGGTGTCGGACAGCGGGTTTTTCCGTATCTCCACAGAGTCAGAATGCACTGGTTCTGTTGATGAGCCTGGCCGCTTTGGTGGCGTTGTTTAATGCCGGTCGCCGTGCCGAGCTGTCTTCAGTGGGAGAGGTGGTGTTTTGCGGGGCATTGGGGGCGGCCTGGATGGTGACGTTGGGGGCAGGGCTTTACTGGCTGCTTTTCCCGTGACGGGGTGAATGGTGCCACACATTGTATTGATTGTATGCCACTAAGCGTGAGAGGCGTGGACAATGGTAGATATTCAAAATAACCGGCAGCCTTCCGAGGGGGGCGTGCCGGGCAATTCACTGTTTAACGATGCGACCGATTGGCTTGTGGTGCATGTTGATGCCTGCTGTTATGGCCGAGCAGGGTTACAGTTCGCATTGGAACATCTCCCCTTTGCCGCGGGCAGGAAGTGCGTTGTCGGCGCCAGTTCACTGGACGAGGCCTTACGTGTAACGCGTCCCTACGCGTTCAAGGGGCGAACAGTTCGATGTCTGGTGGTGCGGTTGCCTTCCCTGGCGCGTGAGGCGCTGATTACCCTGTTGCAGCTCAGTGAGGTGATGCAGCATGACGTTGTACGTTATCACCAGGTCGTGGTGCTGTCACCGTTCGATACCGTGGCCGTACAGCGTCTGGTGACCATCATGGGCATGGCTGATGCGCGCGTTGTCGATGCGCGACTTTCCCCGTTGACATTATGCAATGCCGTACTGTTTGCGCCGGAAAAATGGATGGCTGAAGGCTGGTGCTTGAGTCAGGTCCTGACAGAGCGCGAAAGGAATGCCCTGCGTCAATCACTGCAGTTCTGGCCTATACCGATGCAGGCCAGGCTACGCCAGGTGAGTCCGAAAACCGTATACAGTCAGCGATTTCGGGCGCTGATGAAACTCGGAGTACAGGATATACGCACCCTGCTGAATCTTCTTGTCCCTGGTTGTAAGGGGCATATGGCGGAGGGAGGCCTGTGCATGGGCGTGAACATGCAACTGGCCGCACGCGGGCGACGCTGGCGATGAGTGGATGGGGGACATTCTTGGCAATGGCAGGCGGTATCGTGATGGTTTTTTTACTCCGAGATATGAGCGAAGTACTCTCTCGACATCTACGAATGTTCGTGAAGGTATTTATCGGTGAATAGCTGAAGGGAATGAAAGGGGCATTGAGGAATTCCGTCAGGCAGCGATTCGCTGCCAGGAAAAGCGTGGCCACAGGGTGGCTTATTTAAAATGGACGTCACAGGAGTGATAATGATGAAAAGTAATAAATTGATGGGTGCATTGATGGGCGTGGCGCTGATGAGCGTGTGCGGTATGGCTTCGGCGCAGGAGCACGGTGGCGATGCTGTTGCTGTGGTCAACGCTGCCAAAATCAGCTTCCAGAAGCAGTGCAAGGTGGAGCGTGTCAGTGCAACCAAAACCAAAATGGTGTGTCGTTATACCAACTATAAATTCTAACTAGCGATAATGGTTATCCTCCCCCGGAGGATAACCGTGAGTGCCAATGACGTTTAATCTACTCAGCTCATGAAAGTGATGAGCGTTCCGAAGACTTTCCGACATTTCACGAGAGGTCACAATGAAGTGGGTCTTGAAAGCATTATCGGGTGGCGCGATGTTATTGGGCGCCGCGGCTTTTGTTGTGCCGGTCAATGCGCTGGAGCTTGAGTATAAGGCTCCGGAGCCGGATAGGCTTCAAACGCCGACAGCGCCGAGAATACCTGAAGAATCAAAATCAGTACCAGATGATAAGTGGCGGGAAAGTCAGCGCTCAGAAAAGAAGGGGGGATTTAGAATCGAAACGGAATGTGAACATCAGGGATGTACCCGGCCATTATCACCACCCAGAAACAATCGGTTTAATGCACCAGTAAAGAAAACGGATCGCCTTCGCCAAACCGATCCGTATTCTACCAATCAGGATCCAGAATACAACATACAGATGGGGTATGAATGGTAAATTACCAGGGAATTATTGGAGGTTATTTTTTTGCAGGGATCGCATCAGGGTAAATGATGCTCGTTACTCGCCTCCCTGGTTGGCCGGAGGCCACAAGTTTCTTCGTGTTAATATTATAATCAATTCTTGCTGCAGCAAGCGTGTTGTTGTTATTACGAACAAATGCATCGCCGCTAAGTGTTAAAGTGCCCTTTTTTATCACGTATCTGAGGTGCTTAGACCTGCCGGTAAATGGGGAGCCATCTTCGAGCTTTCCTCGATACGTTATAGGGGCACCGTTTGCGGTAATAAAGATATTGTTTGGATCGGCCTGATGGTATGTTGCACGTTCGGCATCTATCACCATATCGCCATTGACAATGTGGACATTTCCAATGGCCTGCACGTCACCATTAGCAAGCACTAATTGCTTGTCTGAATTGATAGTATAACCTTTAGAGCGATTGTCAGCACCATAAAGCACAGAGGGGAGGATACAGGTTAGTAATAACAGGTGTCTTTTAGTCATAAATCACCATGATAGAATTATCAATATCAGATAAAATATCGCTATACAATCAGTAGTCATGCACCCGTTATGTAACGCATCATAAGGATGTGGCTCATTGTCCCTTATTTGTTTTTTTCTTTATCCCCTCAACCTGTCCCGGCATAGTGATCTCACCTGACATTCTAATCAGAACACCGGCTTAAACTGGCGTAATAAAGTCAGGACATCGGGAACACCCAATTTCAATAATGCACGAGTACGTTGCGAATAAATGGTTTTGGCACTGACCCGCGCCTGGCGAGCCTGTATGTAAATTGGCATCCCATGCAGAGTATTGCTCAACACATCGCGTTCTCGTTGAGACAATACATTGTGCGGCTCACGATATAAAACCTCATCTATGTTGCCTATCTCACTCATTGTGGGTATGGCAGTCTGGTACAACATCGACAACGAACATCTCGGCCCTATTACCCGCACTGAGCTGCACATCTCGATATGTGCCAGCGCCTGGCGTACAATATTAAGTGCTGCATTCGATACCACCACCACACGGGTAAACCGTGCCATGCGGCATCTTCCTAATTGCAGTAACACCTGCAGTGCCTCCTGCGCTGGCTTGGGCAAGCGGAGCACCAGACTCGAGGGCGGTGAAATCATCCCGGGATGGGCTACCAGCATCGATAACACCTCTGTCAGCGTCTCTTTAGCTACCACTCGCGCCACGGCAGGGTGATTGTGCATGGCTTCCTTCATTCCTTCGCGGCCAAAGTAACACGCATCAACTATCGTCACCTGCCAGCAGGCGCCAGGGAATGCCTCTTCATCGCTCGTCTTAACGTAATTACGCGGTATTTCCGTTTTATCTTCTGGGGTCTGCAGATACACTTCCATTAAAACTTCCTCACATTGTTCGAAATCGTTGCTATTCACTCAACAACGCCTCCTTTAGCAGCGCCATCTCTTCGACCCTCTATACTTTACTTTCACGCTCACAGATATAGGCTCTCAGGCAAAATCAGCTTGACCCTCTGAACACTTTCACCTGAGATTACCGTTACTCTCCACAGTGCAATACTGTGGTTAAGCTGCCTATATACACCTGAGAATGCATCACTCCACGTTTGGTCGTTGCAAAAACCAGCGGCGCATATCCTGATATGCGCGCCCTCTTTCGTGAGGAGATAGGAGGTTATCAATCCTGTCTTTGTGCATGTGCGCTGCTTCACTGGATATTGGATTGAAGACAGATCCACCCTCATTGCCAGGAAGGCCCACCCTAGAGGATATTGCGTGCACCTGAATGCGATACCCTTGTTCTTCCGCCCCGGGCAACGGTGGCAAACGTGTACACATCACCCCCACTTTGACATTGAACAAGTAGCGCATCACTTCAAGTGCACGCCGTGTGCTGATGCGAAACTCAGCACTGATGGTTTGACGCGATACCGGCGCATGCATCAGTAAGACGTAATGCGCCACTGCCAAATGGAGCGGCATCGAGGGGAAGTGCGTCAGAGCGGCCGGTAAGCGATAATCCTCATGGTTGCGTTGGCGAGCCTTAACTCGCACTGTTTGCTCATGGATGTCGTTACTTTCCTTTATTTGTAAACACCGGTTGTCAGTATTACTTTGTTTCATCAGATATATTCCTCTATGACTGAGTAAAAGTTGCCTGCAAGCTGTGCATGAAAGCGCCATGGCGCTATGCATGAAATACATCACCACTGAAAGTTAATGCTGCAATTTTGGTGAAAAGTAATAACCAATATTTTTAATGGAAATATGCGTATTAGGGGCATAAGCGATAGACACGAAAACTCCCAGATTCAAGTATAGTGGCGTCGTCAGTGAGTTAATGTGTTATGCCGGAAATCATTAATCATAGAGCCTTGGTACATGCCTTGCTAAAGTTGCACTCTGTTTCATCGATACCCCTTCTCGGCGTGAAGTGCGTCGCCCTCCTCCTTCTGCAATAGGGGGTATTGGGTCTTAATAAATTTATATTGTTTTTAAAAAATATAAGGATCATGATATCGTAAAGTGATTAATTATGGGCCCCATTAGTCGGTGTATTTTATAATGTCCCCCGGTTGACAATTTAGTGCTCTACAGATGGCCTCTAGGGTGCTAAACCGGACGGCCTTTGCTTTTCCACTGTTCAGTATGGAAAGGTTGGCTTCCGTAATCCCAATTATTTCGGCCAATTCTTTTGACTTCATTTTTCTTTCTTTCAAAAGGGTATCTAATGTGATAACAATCGGCATGGTTAAATCACCAACTCACTTTCCTCTTCTAGCATCCTTCCTTTTTCAAATATAAAGCTCAAGGAAAGCACTCCCCCTCCCAATAGTAACTGTTGTAAACTGTATAATTCTGTATTGACTACCGATAGAAAATCGGCGTTCCATTTATCAGTGGCGGAGTCAAAAAATACACGAAAAAAAAGATTAAATGAATACCCAAGGGTGAGAGCCAGACCTATGTCTCTTATATTTTTGATCCGCGATTTTGTAAACAGTTCTCCCTTGCGCACGCCTTTGGAGAACATAAACATTTGGAGGAGAACAAAAAAAATGACTAGATTATCAATGATGAACGAGAGGTTATCCCCGAGTGTCGATCTTATTATACCTGCATCTGGAGGGAAGGAGGAGGTATCTTCCCCGAAATAAAACAGCAAATAGCCACACATAACGGGGAGCGTGCCCATTAGAAACAACAAAATGATTTCCAGGCACCGGCACAACCGGATATGAATTTTACGCGAGTGCGAAAGCGTGTTCATGCGCATTTTCTCCTGATGACTGATTTTATGATGTTATCATTATTGTTTTTCAGTAATTCGTCAAGGGTAATTATCGAAAAACAGCAATTATTTCTCTGTGAAAGCATGAGGATTGCCCCAGGTCATTGATTTGTTGGCCATGATGGAGGCGTTACCCATTGCCTTCCCTGACGGGACAGGTAGCTTCACGGACATGACAATGTGGCCTGTTGCTGATTTACACGCTGATGAACCAAAATCGATACCTGTAATGCGATTATAATTCCGAAGTTATCAGTACTCGTCCCGTTAGCAGATGTGGCAGGGACCATCTGCTAATGGGATGACAAGTCGCTTGCGGGTACTACCTGTGAAGTGATCTTGACGATGTCTTGGGGCTTGGACAATACAATAAAGAAGGGGGAGAAAAACGAACTGTTGCATGTCCGTTACGCGCGTAGCGTCACAAATTTACATCACTTGAGAAAAAGTACTTTTCAAAGTTACATACTTTGTTACGTTTGGTTAGGAGGATTCTTATAACCACACCAAAAGTGAGTGTAATGATGAAGCGTAACTATTTGACCGGGGAAGAAGTGCGGAATTTGTTGTTGACGATTTCCAGGGAGAAGGTGTCGTATCGCGATTACTGTATGGTGAGCATGGCCTTTTTGCATGGCCTGAGAGTGAGTGAGTTGACCGGGCTGAGGGTGGCGGATTATGACCCTTTGTCGAAGAAGATACATATAAGACGTTTGAAGGGTGGGTTAAGTACCAGTCATCCGCTATTACCGGAAGAGAGCGCGGCGCTGGAGCAGTGGCTGGTTGAGCGCGCGACTTTTCCAGGGCATGCGTTGCCATGGCTATTTTTGTCACGACAGGGAAAGCGTCTTTCTCGGCAGCGCTTTTATCAGTTGCTAAAAAATTACGGCCAAAAGGCCCATCTCCCTTTGCCCATTCACCCCCACATGCTGCGTCATGCCTGCGGGTATAATCTTGCTGAGCGTGGCAATGACACACGATTGATTCAGGATTATCTGGGGCACCGCAATATCCGGCATACGGTATTGTATACCGCTGCAAATGCAGAGCGTTTTAGCAGGGCCTGGCTCAAAGAAAATGAAGGAGCGCCTGTTTCTCCGCTAGTATGACGCGGATTGAAATTTTCCAATATCATATTGGTGTATTTAAAAACTCCCGATATTTTCTGCCAATCTGGGGGGGCATCGCGTGTGCCCCGATTTATGACCGAACCAAAAAAAAGCCCGAGAGTGGGGGCTCATCGGGCGAATGGCTTCTCAAAAGATACATCATCGTTTTTGTAGAGCGCGGGGATCATGTCAACGGGAGGATGTTTATGTCAATTAAATAATGCTTATCAATTTTTTATGACATGGTGAATGGCATCGCGGCTTATACTGTCGTGTTAACGGTATTGTCGTTATATGAGTTGCCGCAAAAAAGTGACAAGATAATTGATTCCACAGTGCTTGCAATCTGTTGTATTTTGCGGCAGGTTAAATTTGTGTGAACGGATAAGTGAATACCTCGCTTGCGACAAACACGGTGCTATCCGCTTTACAAGCGAAGGCACGCAATATGCTTTCGTTCCTGTCAATGTTTTCCATTGATTTTCCATTGGTTTCATTGAATTGTTAATTTGTTTCATACATATCTTTGGGCATGAATGTGGGAGTTGGATTGCATGAATGAATTTGTCAATGCCGTCAATGGCGTGATTTGGAGCCAGGCGCTCATTTATCTGTGTTTGGGAACCGGCCTTTATTTTTCTTTGCGTACCCGCTTTTTGCAGTTGCGTCATCTGAAAGGGATGGTGCGTTTGATATTCCAGGGCAAAGCGAATGCCGCCGGGGTTTCTTCATTCCAGGCGTTATCCATGACGCTGGCCGGGCGAGTGGGAACCGGTAATATTGCCGGGGTAGCGACCGCCATCACTTTCGGTGGCCCGGGTGCATTGTTCTGGATGTGGATGGTCGCGTTTCTGGGGGCCAGTTCAGCTTTTGTAGAGTCAACATTGGGTCAGGTTTATAAAGAGAAGTTGGATGGTGAGTATCGTGGCGGCCCTGCCTTCTATATTGAGAAAGGGCTGGGCATGAAGTGGTACGCTTGGATTTTTGCCCTAGCCACCATTTTCTCTTGCGGCGTGTTGCTACCGGGCGTACAGGCCAACTCCATCGGGGCCAGTCTGGATATTGCGTTCGGTATCAGCCCGAATGTCACGGCAGCCCTCATTGCCCTGCTGCTGGGGTTCATTATCTTCGGTGGGGTAAAGCGTATTGCGAGCTTTGCCGGTACCGTGGTGCCGTTCATGGCGCTGGGCTACATCATCGTGGCCTGCGTGATTGTGGCGCTCAATATTGACCAACTGCCGGGTGTGATTTTGCTGGTCTGGAAAAGTGCGTTTGGTCTTGATGCCGGATTCGGCGCTATCCTGGGACTGGCCATCATGTGGGGCGTGAAGCGGGGAGTGTATTCTAACGAAGCCGCACAGGGGACAGGACCGCATGCATCATCCGCTGCTGCCGTCAGTCATCCTGCCAAACAGGGGTTGGTACAGGCGTTCTCGGTCTATATCGATACCCTGTTTGTTTGCTCTGCCACCGGCTTTATGCTGTTGATTACCGGCCTGTACAACGTTCAGGGCGCGGACGGCGCGGCGCTCTATACGGGAATTGCCGGTGTTGCTGCGGGTCCCGGTTACGTGCAAACCGCGATGGAAAGCATGATGCCTGGTTTTGGTAGCTATTTCGTTGCTATTGCGCTTTTCTTCTTCGCGTTTACGACCATCGTGGCTTACTACTATATTGCCGAAACCAATGTTGCCTACCTCAATCGTAAGATACATCGCCCCTGGCTGACCTTCGTACTGAAAATCGGGCTGATGGCCTCGGCCGTTTACGGCACGGTCAAGACGGCGGATTTGGCATGGGGGTTGGGTGATATCGGTGTGGGGTTGATGGCGTGGCTGAACATCATCGCCATTTTGCTACTGCGTAAGACGGCGTTTACTTGCCTGAAGGATTACGAAGCGCAACTGGCGAAGGGAGAAGATCCGGTGTTTCATCCGGAGACGTTGGGGATTAAGCGGGCGGACTACTGGGTGGACAACCGTACCGAGGTGAATCGGATACGTGAATCGACAGGCAACATTGATGAGAACGCGGGGCTGTCCGGTCGATAGCGCCTGCAAAATATCTGTCAAAGTCCAAAATTAGACAATGAACACAAACCCGCTGCGGCCGTTTTTTTTTACGCCTAAGGCCCGACTCAGCACCAAAAGGTGAAGGGCAGTGAAGAGCGGGGAGATGCGTGTTAACCATATAACATTATGAATATAAATAAAAAAATGGATTGGTGAAGAGGGTGCACAGTTTTGGTGTAAATCTTTTTTGGCGAGTAATTGCAGGAAAAGGAAAGTGAGGTTGAGGGGATTTTGTGCTTGTTATCCTGGCATGGTTATATTTGTATAATCGTGTGTATAAGAAATTGTGTTGTTTTGTTTTTTATTATTAATATCAATAAATTAAATTTAAATATTTATTCCTATTATC
>NZ_JBBBDV010000022.1:0-31198 GCF_037137105.1 Serratia sp. TMDUHS_CL | reverse complement strand
CCGTGAGCACATCCTGCTGGGTCGTCAGGTTGGCGTTCCTTTCATCATCGTATTCATGAACAAATGCGACATGGTTGATGATGAAGAGCTGCTGGAACTGGTAGAAATGGAAGTTCGCGAACTGCTGTCCGCGTACGACTTCCCAGGCGACGACCTGCCAGTAATCCGCGGTTCCGCGCTGAAAGCGCTGGAAGGCGAAGCTGAGTGGGAAGCGAAAATCATCGAACTGGCCGAAGCCCTGGACAGCTACATCCCAGAGCCAGAGCGTGCTATCGACAAGCCGTTCCTGCTGCCAATCGAAGACGTATTCTCCATCTCCGGTCGTGGTACCGTTGTTACCGGTCGTGTTGAGCGCGGTATCATCAAAGTTGGCGAAGAAGTTGAAATCGTTGGTATCAAAGACACCGTTAAGTCTACCTGTACTGGCGTTGAAATGTTCCGCAAACTGCTGGACGAAGGCCGTGCTGGTGAGAACGTAGGTGTTCTGCTGCGTGGTATCAAGCGCGAAGAAATCGAACGTGGTCAGGTACTGGCTAAGCCAGGCTCTATCAAGCCACACACCCAGTTCGAATCTGAAGTGTACATCCTGAGCAAAGATGAAGGTGGTCGTCACACGCCATTCTTCAAAGGCTACCGTCCACAGTTCTACTTCCGTACCACTGACGTGACCGGCACCATCGAACTGCCAGAAGGCGTAGAGATGGTAATGCCAGGCGACAACGTGAACATGGTTGTCACCCTGATTCACCCAATCGCGATGGACGACGGTCTGCGTTTCGCAATCCGTGAAGGCGGCCGTACCGTTGGCGCTGGTGTTGTTGCTAAAGTTATCGCTTAATCGCTGATAAAGTTTGACGCGACACGCGGTAAAAGGGCATCATTTGATGCCCTTTTTCTACGCTGTGAACTAGAACCTATCTCATCAGCGATTTTGCAGTCATAATCATTGGTGAGATGGGCTCTTAAACCGTATTGACTGAAATACGTCATAGCGTAAAACACCGGGATAGCGCTGAAGCGGTATCCGATCGGTTTGGTTTGCCTCGCAATGCGAGGCAAAGTTGTTTGTTCTGAATCATCATTGTGACAGGTTGGTTTATGAGTGCGAATACCGAGGCTCAAGGGAGCGGACGCGGCCTGGAAGCGGCAAAGTGGCTGATCGTCGCCGTTCTGTTGGTTGTGGCTATTGTCGGTAACTATTACTACCGTGATTTAAGCCTGCCATTGCGCGCGCTGGCAGTTGTGCTGATCATCGCCGTTGCAGGTGCAGTGGCTCTGATGACCACCAAAGGCAAAGCCACCGTTGCGTTTGCCCGCGAAGCGCGTACCGAAGTACGTAAAGTGATTTGGCCAACTCGTCAGGAAACGCTACACACCACGTTGATCGTTGCCGCGGTAACCGCCGTGATGTCACTGATTCTGTGGGGGCTGGATGGTATTCTGGTCCGTCTGGTGTCGTTTATTACTGGCCTGAGGTTCTAAAATGTCTGAAGCTCCAAAAAAACGTTGGTACGTCGTTCAGGCGTTTTCCGGTTTTGAAGGTCGCGTAGCACAATCGCTGCGTGAACACATCAAACTGCACGATATGGAAGAGCTGTTCGGCGAAGTGATGGTGCCTACGGAGGAAGTGGTTGAAATCCGTGGCGGCCAGCGTCGCAAGAGCGAGCGTAAGTTCTTCCCTGGCTACGTGCTGGTGCAGATGGTGATGAATGACGCCAGCTGGCACCTGGTGCGCAGCGTACCGCGCGTCATGGGGTTCATCGGCGGTACGTCTGACCGTCCTGCGCCAATCAGCGATAAAGAAGTTGATGCGATCATGAACCGCCTGCAGCAGGTTGGTGACAAGCCGCGTCCGAAAACGCTGTTCGAACCGGGCGAGCTGGTGCGCGTCAACGACGGCCCGTTTGCCGATTTCAACGGTGTGGTCGAAGAAGTCGATTACGAGAAGAGCCGCCTGAAAGTTTCCGTTTCCATCTTTGGCCGTGCAACGCCGGTGGAACTGGACTTCAGCCAGGTTGAGAAAGGCTGATCGAATAATCAGCAATGAGTGGCGCGTTGCCGCTTGTCAAAGGCGCGAAATTGAACTACAATTTCGCGCCTTTTGTTTTTAGATGCCTTGCCTGATGCATGTTGGGCGGGGTGAAACACGGGGAGCCTCTTACGAGGCGATACTACCCAAACCGAGGAAATTTAAATGGCTAAGAAAGTACAAGCCTACGTCAAGCTGCAAGTTGCAGCTGGTATGGCGAACCCGAGCCCACCAGTGGGTCCAGCTCTGGGTCAGCAGGGCGTTAACATCATGGAATTCTGTAAGGCATTCAACGCTAAGACTGACAGCGTTGAAAAAGGTCTGCCGATTCCGGTTGTTATCACCGTTTATTCTGATCGCTCCTTCACTTTCGTTACCAAAACCCCGCCAGCAGCAGTTCTGCTGAAAAAAGCGGCTGGTATCAAGTCTGGTTCCGGTAAGCCGAACAAAGACAAAGTAGGTAAAGTGACCCGTGCTCAGGTACGTGAAATCGCAGAAACCAAAGCTGCGGACATGACTGGTTCTGACGTTGAAGCGATGACTCGCTCCATCGAAGGTACCGCTCGTTCCATGGGCCTGGTAGTGGAGGATTAAGAGATGGCTAAGCTGACCAAGCGCATGCGCGTGATCCGTGACAAAGTTGATGCTACTAAACAGTATGACATCACTGAAGCTGTTGCTCTGCTGAAAGAGCTGGCCACCGCTAAATTCGTAGAAAGCGTTGACGTTGCCGTTAACCTCGGCATCGACGCTCGTAAATCTGACCAAAACGTTCGTGGCGCTACCGTTCTGCCACACGGCACCGGTCGTTCCGTTCGCGTTGCCGTATTTGCCCAAGGCGCTAACGCTGAAGCAGCGAAAGCTGCCGGCGCAGAGCTGGTAGGTATGGACGATCTGGCTGACCAGATCAAGAAAGGCGAAATGAACTTCGACGTTGTTATTGCTTCCCCGGATGCAATGCGCGTTGTTGGTCAACTGGGCCAGATCCTGGGTCCACGCGGCCTGATGCCAAACCCGAAAGTGGGTACCGTTACTCCGAACGTTGCTGAAGCAGTGAAAAACGCTAAAGCAGGTCAGGTTCGCTACCGTAACGACAAAAACGGCATCATCCATACCACTATCGGTAAGGTTGATTTCGACGCAGACAAACTGAAAGAAAACCTGGAAGCCCTGCTGGTTGCGCTGAAAAAAGCAAAACCTTCTCAGGCGAAAGGCATGTACATCAAGAAAGTTAGCCTCTCCACCACCATGGGTGCTGGCGTTGCTATCGATCAGAGCGGTCTGTCTGCTGCAGCGAACTAATCGCATTTGCGATTATCGCTTTGACTTGGGGCCAAGATTTGTCTAGAATCTTATGCCCCAAGGTTTTGCTATTGGCTATGCCGTAGGCAAAACAAAGATTTTTCGGTTGGAGCCTGGCCTATCCAGGCCTCCGTCCAAGACCGCAGGTGTATCGCAAGATACTTAATCCTTCCTGCGTAGACGGTGACAGAGCCTAAGAAAATTTTTCTTTTTTATAAAAGAATGTCTTTGCTGGATTCTGCTCACCGTGTTAAGCCGCTCGGCGTGGCGTTTTACAAAGCGCCGAGTGAAGTGAGTTCCGGGGGATTTTCCCCGGCTAATCCAGGAGCAAAAAGCTAATGGCATTAAATCTTCAAGACAAACAAGCGATTGTTGCTGAAGTCAGCGAAGTAGCCAAAGGCGCGCTGTCTGCGGTTGTTGCGGATTCCCGCGGCGTTACCGTAGATAAAATGACTGAACTGCGTAAAGCAGGTCGTGAAGCTGGCGTTTACATGCGTGTTGTTCGCAACACCCTGATGCGTCGCGTAGTTGAAGGCACTCCATTCGAATGCCTGAAAGACACGTTTGTCGGTCCAACCTTGATTGCATTCTCTCACGAACACCCGGGCGCTGCTGCTCGTCTGTTCAAAGAGTTCGCGAAAGCGAATGCAAAATTCGAGGTTAAAGCTGCGGCCTTTGAAGGTGAGCTGATCCCAGCGGCGCAAATCGACCGCCTGGCGACGCTGCCAACTTACGAAGAAGCGATCGCACGCCTGATGGCAACCATGAAAGAAGCCGCTGCCGGCAAACTGGTTCGCACTCTGGCTGCAGTACGCGATCAGAAAGAAGCGGCGTAAGCCACTCTTTCTTAGCCTTTGCTAACGTATTTAAACTATTTCTGAATTTTAGGAACAATTGTTATGTCTATCACTAAAGACCAAATCCTGGAAGCAGTTGCCGCTATGTCCGTAATGGACGTTGTTGAACTGGTTTCCGCTATGGAAGAAAAATTCGGCGTTTCTGCTGCTGCTGCTGTAGCTGTTGCTGCTGGCCCAGCTGAAGCTGCTGAAGAGAAAACTGAATTCGACGTTATCCTGAAAGCTGCAGGCGCTAACAAAGTTGCTGTTATCAAAGCAGTACGTGGCGCTACCGGCCTGGGTCTGAAAGAAGCTAAAGACCTGGTTGAATCTGCTCCAGCCGCTCTGAAAGAAGGCGTGAGCAAAGATGACGCAGAAGCTCTGAAAAAATCTCTGGAAGAAGCTGGCGCAGAAGTTGAAGTTAAATAAGCCAACCTTTCCGGTTGCAGCCTAGTCTTTTAGGCTGATGGCTGGTGACTTTTTAGTCACCAGCCTTTTTGCGCTGTAGGGCGCCAGTAGCGTTTCACACTGTTTGGCTGCTGGTTTCGCCTCCCAATGTTTGTTTCTATTGACGACTTAATATACCGCGGTCTTTGCACTACCAGGAGTTCTGGGGGAAGACGCGATGAAATGGTTTAAGCGTGATAGCAAGAGACATTGCGGAAAGTGTTCCCGCTTTCCGGTCGACAAAACGGTGTTGCATGAACTGTCCCTAATCGGACGGACAGATTGGGTCACTGATCAGCGAGCTGAGGAACCCTATGGTTTACTCCTATACCGAGAAAAAACGTATTCGTAAGGATTTTGGTAAACGTCCACAAGTGCTGGACATACCATATCTCCTTTCTATCCAGCTTGACTCGTTCCAGAAGTTTATCGAGCAAGATCCAGAAGGGCAGTACGGCCTTGAAGCCGCATTCCGTTCTGTTTTCCCTATCCAGAGCTACAGTGGCAATTCGGAGCTGCAATACGTTAGCTACCGTCTTGGTGAGCCGGTCTTCGACGTCAAAGAGTGCCAGATCCGTGGTGTGACGTTCTCTGCACCGCTGCGCGTAAAACTGCGCCTGGTTATCTATGAGCGCGAAGCGCCTGAAGGTACGGTCAAAGACATCAAGGAACAAGAAGTCTACATGGGCGAAATTCCGCTCATGACCGAAAACGGCACCTTTGTGATCAACGGTACTGAGAGGGTTATCGTATCTCAGTTGCACCGTAGTCCTGGCGTATTCTTCGACAGCGATAAGGGTAAAACCCACTCCTCGGGTAAAGTGCTGTACAACGCACGTATCATCCCTTACCGCGGTTCATGGTTGGACTTCGAGTTCGATCCGAAAGACAACCTGTTCGTGCGTATCGACCGTCGCCGCAAACTGCCTGCGACCATCATTCTGCGCGCGCTGAACTACACCACTGAACAGATCCTCGACCTGTTCTTTGACAAGATCGTCTTCGAAATCCGCGACAACAAGCTGCAGATGGAGCTGGTGCCAGAGCGCCTGCGTGGTGAGACCGCTTCGTTCGACATCGAAGCCAACGGCAAGATCTACGTAGAGAAAGGCCGTCGCATCACCGCTCGTCATATCCGTCAGCTGGAAAAAGACGACATTCAGAGCATTGAAGTACCGGTAGAGTACATCGCGGGCAAAGTGGTCGCGAAAGACTATATCGATACCAATACCGGCGAACTGATCTGCGCAGCCAACATGGAGCTGTCGCTGGATCTGCTGGCCAAGCTGAGCCAGTCCGGCCACAAGCGCATCGAAACGCTGTTCACCAACGATCTGGATCACGGCGCGTACATCTCTGAAACGCTGCGTGTCGATCCGACCAACGATCGTCTGAGCTCGCTGGTAGAAATCTACCGCATGATGCGCCCTGGTGAGCCGCCAACGCGCGAAGCTGCCGAAAGCCTGTTCGAGAACCTGTTCTTCTCCGAAGACCGCTACGATCTGTCCGCGGTGGGTCGCATGAAGTTCAACCGTTCTCTGCTGCGCGACGAGATCGAAGGTTCGGGCATCCTGAGCAAAGACGACATCATCGAAGTGATGAAGAAGCTCATCGATATCCGTAACGGCAAGGGCGAAGTGGACGATATCGACCACTTGGGCAACCGTCGTATCCGCTCCGTCGGCGAAATGGCCGAGAACCAGTTCCGCGTAGGTCTGGTGCGTGTTGAGCGTGCGGTGAAAGAGCGTCTGTCTCTGGGCGATCTGGATACCCTGATGCCTCAGGACATGATCAACGCCAAGCCGATTTCGGCGGCGGTGAAAGAGTTCTTCGGCTCCAGCCAGCTGTCCCAGTTCATGGACCAGAACAACCCGCTGTCCGAGATCACGCACAAGCGTCGTATCTCCGCACTGGGCCCGGGCGGTCTGACCCGTGAGCGCGCCGGCTTTGAAGTTCGAGACGTACACCCGACCCACTACGGCCGTGTGTGCCCAATCGAAACGCCGGAAGGTCCAAACATCGGTCTGATCAACTCCCTGTCCGTGTACGCACAGACTAACGAGTATGGCTTCCTGGAAACCCCGTACCGCCGCGTGCGTGACGGCGTGGTGACCGATGAAATCAACTACCTGTCTGCTATTGAAGAAGGCAACTTCGTTATCGCCCAGGCGAACTCCAACCTGGATGAAGAAGGCCGCTTCGTAGAAGACCTGGTCACCTGTCGTAGCAAAGGCGAATCAAGCCTGTTCAGCCGCGACCAGGTTGACTACATGGACGTATCCACCCAACAGGTTGTTTCCGTTGGTGCTTCACTGATTCCATTCCTGGAACACGATGACGCCAACCGTGCATTGATGGGTGCGAACATGCAACGTCAGGCCGTACCAACCCTGCGCGCTGACAAGCCGCTGGTCGGTACCGGTATGGAACGCGCTGTAGCGGTTGACTCCGGCGTAACCGCCGTTGCCAAACGCGGCGGTGTGATCCAGTACGTGGATGCTTCCCGTATCGTTATCAAAGTTAACGAAGACGAGATGTACCCGGGCGAAGCAGGTATCGATATTTACAACCTGACCAAGTACACCCGTTCTAACCAGAACACCTGCATCAACCAGATGCCGTGTGTGAATCTGGGTGAGCCAATCGAGCGCGGTGACGTGCTGGCGGATGGCCCATCGACAGACCTGGGCGAACTGGCACTGGGCCAGAACATGCGCGTAGCGTTCATGCCTTGGAACGGCTACAACTTCGAAGACTCCATCTTGGTCTCCGAGCGCGTGGTGCAGGAAGATCGCTTCACTACCATCCACATCCAGGAACTGGCGTGCGTGTCTCGCGACACCAAGCTGGGGCCTGAAGAGATCACCGCCGACATCCCTAACGTGGGTGAAGCTGCGCTCTCCAAGCTGGATGAATCCGGTATCGTGTATATCGGTGCTGAAGTGACCGGCGGTGACATCCTGGTCGGTAAGGTAACGCCTAAAGGCGAAACCCAACTGACGCCGGAAGAGAAGCTGCTGCGTGCGATCTTCGGTGAGAAAGCGTCTGACGTTAAAGACTCTTCTCTGCGTGTACCGAACGGCGTTTCCGGTACGGTTATCGACGTGCAGGTCTTCACCCGCGATGGCGTGGAAAAAGACAAGCGTGCGTTGGAAATCGAAGAGATGCAGCTGAAGCAGGCGAAGAAAGACCTGACGGAAGAACTGCAGATCCTGGAAGCCGGCCTGTTTGCACGTATCCACGCGGTGCTGGTTGCCGGTGGCATCGAAGCCGACAAGCTGAGCAAGCTGCCGCGCGATCGCTGGCTGGAACTGGGCCTGACCGACGAAGAGAAGCAAAACCAGCTGGAGCAGCTGGCTGAGCAGTACGACGAACTGAAATCCGACTTCGAGAAGAAGCTGGAAGCCAAGCGTCGTAAGATCACTCAGGGCGACGATCTGGCGCCGGGCGTGCTGAAAATCGTCAAGGTTTATCTGGCCGTTAAGCGTCAGATCCAACCGGGTGACAAGATGGCGGGCCGCCACGGTAACAAGGGTGTTATCTCCAAGATCAACCCGATCGAAGATATGCCTTACGATGAAAACGGCACGCCGGTAGACATCGTACTGAACCCGCTGGGCGTACCATCACGTATGAACATCGGTCAGATCCTGGAAACCCACCTGGGTATGGCTGCGAAAGGCATCGGTGAGAAAATCAACCAGATGCTGAAGCAGCAGCAGGAAGTGGCCAAGCTGCGTGAGTTCATCCAGAAGGCCTACGATCTGGGCGACGACGTTTGCCAGAAAGTTGACCTGAACACCTTCAGCGACGACGAAGTGCTGCGTCTGGCAGAGAACCTGAAAAAAGGTATGCCGATCGCAACGCCGGTGTTTGACGGTGCGAAAGAGACTGAAATCAAGAAGCTGCTGGAAATGGGCGGTATCCCGACCTCCGGTCAGATCACGCTGTTCGATGGCCGTACCGGTGAGCAATTCGAGCGCCAGGTTACTGTCGGCTATATGTACATGCTGAAACTGAACCACTTGGTTGACGATAAAATGCACGCCCGTTCAACCGGTTCTTACAGCTTGGTTACTCAGCAACCTCTGGGTGGTAAAGCGCAGTTCGGTGGTCAACGCTTCGGTGAGATGGAAGTGTGGGCACTGGAAGCATACGGCGCGGCTTATACCCTGCAGGAAATGCTCACCGTTAAGTCGGATGACGTTAACGGCCGTACCAAGATGTACAAAAACATCGTGGATGGCGACCACCGGATGGAGCCAGGCATGCCGGAATCCTTCAACGTACTGTTGAAAGAAATCCGCTCGCTCGGCATCAACATCGAACTGGAAGACGAGTAATCGTCATTCCGGCTCAGGCTCCCCGCCTAAGGGAGCCTGAGGGTGGTTGTTCAGGTCACACGGGTACCTACTGCGGTTGTGGGTACCCAACAGGTTTAACTCCGACAGGAGCCAATCCGTGAAAGACTTATTGAAGTTTCTGAAAGCGCAAACTAAGACCGAAGAGTTTGATGCGATCAAGATTGCTCTGGCTTCGCCAGACATGATCCGTTCGTGGTCGTTCGGTGAAGTTAAGAAGCCGGAAACCATTAACTACCGTACGTTCAAACCAGAGCGTGACGGCCTTTTCTGCGCCCGTATCTTCGGGCCGGTAAAAGATTACGAGTGCCTGTGCGGTAAGTACAAGCGCTTGAAACACCGCGGCGTGATCTGTGAGAAGTGCGGCGTTGAAGTGACCCAGACCAAAGTGCGTCGTGAGCGCATGGGCCACATCGAGCTGGCTTCGCCGACCGCGCACATCTGGTTCCTGAAATCGCTGCCATCCCGCATCGGTTTGCTGCTGGATATGCCGCTGCGTGACATCGAACGCGTACTGTACTTCGAATCCTATGTGGTGGTCGAAGGCGGTATGACCAACCTCGAGCGCCGTCAGATCCTGACCGAAGAGCAGTATCTGGACGCGCTGGAAGAGTTCGGTGACGAATTCGACGCCAAGATGGGTGCGGAAGCTATTCAGGCCCTGTTGAAAAACATGGATCTGGAAGCCGAGTGCGAGCAGCTGCGTGAAGAGCTGAACGAAACCAACTCCGAAACCAAGCGCAAGAAGCTGACCAAGCGTATCAAGCTGCTGGAAGCGTTCGTACAGTCTGGCAACAAGCCAGAGTGGATGATCCTGACCGTGCTGCCGGTACTGCCGCCGGATCTGCGCCCGCTGGTTCCGCTGGATGGCGGTCGTTTCGCGACCTCGGATCTGAACGATCTGTATCGCCGCGTGATCAACCGTAACAACCGTCTGAAACGCCTGCTGGATCTGGCTGCGCCTGACATCATCGTGCGCAACGAAAAGCGTATGCTGCAAGAAGCGGTAGACGCCCTGCTGGATAACGGCCGTCGCGGTCGTGCCATCACCGGTTCCAACAAACGTCCTCTGAAATCTTTGGCCGACATGATCAAAGGTAAGCAGGGTCGTTTCCGTCAGAACCTGCTCGGTAAACGCGTTGACTACTCCGGCCGTTCCGTAATCACCGTAGGTCCATACCTGCGTCTGCATCAGTGCGGTCTGCCTAAGAAGATGGCGCTGGAGCTGTTCAAACCGTTCATCTACGGCAAGTTGGAGCTGCGT
This sequence comes from Serratia sp. TMDUHS_CL, assembly GCF_037137105.1. NCBI lineage: Bacteria > Pseudomonadati > Pseudomonadota > Gammaproteobacteria > Enterobacterales > Yersiniaceae > Serratia > Serratia sp. TMDUHS_CL. Next base: position 20,959 of record NZ_JBBBDV010000022.1, on the reverse strand, counting down.
GGCCTGGCCACCACCATCAAAGCCGCCAAGAAAATGGTTGAGCGTGAAGAAGCCGTCGTTTGGGATATCCTGGACGAAGTGATCCGCGAACACCCGGTACTGCTGAACCGTGCACCAACCCTGCACCGTTTGGGTATCCAGGCGTTTGAACCGGTTCTGATCGAAGGTAAAGCGATCCAGCTGCACCCGCTGGTTTGTGCGGCCTATAACGCCGACTTCGATGGTGACCAGATGGCTGTTCACGTACCGCTGACGCTGGAAGCCCAGCTGGAAGCGCGTGCGCTGATGATGTCCACCAACAACATCCTGTCCCCAGCGAACGGCGAGCCAATCATCGTTCCTTCTCAGGACGTTGTACTGGGTCTGTACTACATGACCCGCGACTGTGTTAACGCCAAGGGCGAAGGCATGGTGCTGAACGGTTCCAAAGAAGCTGAGCGTGTTTACCGCGCCGGCCTGGCGTCTCTGCATGCGCGCGTTAAAGTGCGTATCACCGAAGACGTCAAAAACGCCGAAGGCGAATGGACTTCTCAGACCAGCATCATCGACACCACCATCGGCCGCGCCATCCTGTGGATGATCGTACCGAAAGGTCTGCCGTACTCGATCGTTAACCAGCCTTTGGGCAAGAAAGCGATCTCCAAGATGCTGAACACCTGTTACCGCATCCTGGGCCTGAAGCCGACCGTTATCTTTGCTGACCAGATCATGTACACCGGTTTTGCTTACGCAGCCCGTTCCGGCGCTTCCGTAGGTATCGACGACATGGTTATCCCGGCCAAGAAAGCGGAGATCATCGAAGAAGCGGAAACCGAAGTTGCCGAGATCCAGGAGCAGTTCCAGTCTGGTCTGGTTACCGCCGGCGAACGCTACAACAAAGTGATCGATATCTGGGCTGCAGCGAACGAACGCGTTGCGAAAGCGATGATGGAAAACCTGTCGGTAGAAGACGTGGTTAACCGTGACGGCGAAGTGGAACAGCAAGTTTCCTTCAACAGCATCTTTATGATGGCCGACTCCGGTGCGCGTGGTTCCGCCGCTCAGATTCGTCAGCTGGCCGGTATGCGTGGTCTGATGGCGAAGCCGGATGGCTCCATCATCGAAACGCCAATCACCGCGAACTTCCGTGAAGGTCTGAACGTACTCCAGTACTTCATCTCCACCCACGGTGCTCGTAAAGGTCTGGCGGATACCGCACTGAAAACCGCGAACTCCGGTTATCTGACCCGTCGTCTGGTTGACGTGGCGCAGGATCTGGTTGTGACCGAAGACGACTGTGGCACCCACGACGGCATCCTGATGACTCCGGTTATCGAAGGTGGCGACGTGAAAGAGCCACTGCGTGAACGCGTTCTGGGCCGTGTGACGGCAGAAGACGTCCTCAAGCCGGGTACGGCGGACATTCTGGTGCCACGCAACACCCTGCTGAACGAGAAGGCGTGTGACCTGTTGGAAGAGAACTCTGTCGACAGCGTTAAAGTCCGTTCCGTGGTGAGCTGTGAAACCGACTTTGGTGTGTGTGCAAACTGCTACGGTCGCGACCTGGCACGTGGCCACATCATCAACAAAGGTGAAGCCATCGGCGTTATCGCGGCACAGTCCATCGGTGAGCCGGGTACACAGCTGACGATGCGTACGTTCCACATCGGTGGTGCGGCATCTCGTGCGGCTGCTGAATCCAGCATCCAGGTGAAAAACAAGGGTAGCCTCAAGCTGAGCAACGCGAAGTTCGTTATGAACGCCGCAGGCAAGCTGGTGATCACCTCGCGTAACACCGAACTGAAACTGATCGACGAATTCGGCCGTACCAAAGAAAGCTACAAGGTGCCTTACGGTGCCGTGATGGGCAAAGGCGACGGTGAAGAAGTTAACGGCGGCGAAACCGTTGCTAACTGGGATCCGCACACCATGCCGGTCATCAGTGAAGTCAGCGGCTTCATTCGCTTCGCGGACATGGTTGACGGCCAGACCATTACTCGCCAGACCGACGAACTGACCGGTTTGTCTTCTCTGGTCGTTCTGGACAGCGCAGAGCGTACCGGTAGCGGTAAAGACCTGCGTCCGGCACTGAAAATCGTTGACGCTCAGGGCGAAGACGTATTGATCCCAGGCACCGATATGCCTGCTCAATACTTCCTGCCGGGCAAAGCGATCGTTCAGCTGGAAGACGGCATTCAGATCGGTGCGGGTGATACCCTGGCACGTATTCCTCAGGAATCCGGCGGTACCAAGGATATTACCGGTGGTCTGCCGCGCGTTGCCGACCTGTTCGAAGCACGCCGTCCGAAAGAGCCGGCAATCCTGGCTGAAATCAGCGGGATTATCTCGTTCGGTAAAGAGACCAAAGGCAAACGTCGCCTGGTGATCTCTCCGCTGGACGGCAGCGACGCTTACGAAGAGATGATTCCGAAATGGCGTCAGCTCAACGTGTTCGAAGGCGAAGTGGTGGAACGTGGTGACGTCGTTTCCGACGGCCCAGAGTCTCCGCACGACATTCTGCGTCTGCGTGGTGTGCATGCGGTTACCCGCTACATCACCAACGAAGTGCAGGAAGTTTACCGTCTGCAAGGCGTTAAGATTAACGATAAGCACATCGAAGTTATCGTTCGTCAGATGCTGCGTAAAGGCACCATCGTTAGCGCTGGTGGCTCCGAGTTCCTGGAAGGCGAGCAGGCTGAAGTGTCTCGCGTCAAGATTGCCAACCGTCAGCTGGAAGCTGAAGGTAAAATCGCGGCAACCTTCTCGCGCGATCTGCTGGGTATCACCAAGGCTTCCTTGGCGACCGAGTCCTTCATCTCCGCTGCATCGTTCCAGGAAACGACGCGCGTTCTGACCGAAGCTGCCGTAGCCGGCAAGCGTGATGAACTGCGTGGCCTGAAAGAGAACGTCATCGTGGGCCGTCTGATCCCAGCCGGTACCGGTTACGCTTATCATCAGGATCGCATGCGTCGTCGTGCTCAGGGTGAAGCGCCGGTTGTTCCGCAAGTCAGCGCGGAAGAAGCGACGGCTAACCTGGCCGAGCTGCTCAACGCAGGCCTGGGCGGCAGCGACGACGAGTAATCGTCATCCGCGCCGCGGGCCCGGCATGCCGGGCCCATCGCCAGATAAACCGCTCCCTCGGGGGCGGTTTTTTTTCGCCTCATGCCGGGGCCAAGCAAACTTTGCTACTATGGTTACAGCAGAAATTGACCGGCGCTTTTTACCAAACAACCAAGGACAGTGCGAACATGGACAGCCTCATTACCTTCGAAAAATTGACGGCGCAACACCTGCCTTACCTGTATGAGATCCGCTTTTCCGTTGAAGAAAACCTGCTGCACCCGCATCAGATCCAGTACCTGCAGCGCAAACAGGCGCTGGAGGACATCAACCAGGGCGGCGGCTGGATCTGCAAGCATGGCGACGACTATGCCGGCGTTGGCTTCGGGCTATTCATCCCTGAACCGCTGATCGGCGGTCTGTTCGTGAAGCCGGAATACCAGTCGAAGGGGATCGGCTCCGCCTTGCTGGCCCGGATCACTCACTGGATGTTTGAGCACGGCGCCGAAGCGATCCACTTAACCACCGATCCTGGCTCCAAAGCCGAAGGCTTTTATCAACATCACGGCTGGGCCGTGGTCGGGCAGGATGAGTTCGGCCAGGCCGAACTGGTGAAACGTAAAGAGGGTGAATAATGACAATCAAAGGATTGATGACGTTACTGCTGCTTTCGCTGTTCAGCGCACCGCTGTATGCGGCCGTTGACTATTTTTACCTGAAACCGCTCGACGGCGAGAAGATCAAGATAACCCGGCAGATGCTGGAGGCGATGCCGGCGCACACGATTAAAACCTCGACCAATTTCACCCCGGAAGATACGTTCACCGGCGTTGAGTTTGCCGAGCTGGTGAAAGCCTATCACCTGAAAGGTCAGTCGGTGCGCGCTTTCGCCTGGGACGATTACTCCTACTCGATGCCGATTGACGAGATGATTAAATACCGCGTGATCGTCGCCTATCAGCGCGGTGGCAAGCCGATCGACGTTGGGGAGCTGGGGCCGTTCGCCATTATTTATCCACGCGATGGCTACGCCGAGCTGAATAACCTGGATGTGAATGCGAAAACCGTCTGGCAAGTTAAACGGCTGGAGCTGAAATAAGATGAGCAAAAAACTGATCGGTACTCTTATCGCGTTGGTTGCCATCTTCTCCTTATTGATTTTGTTGATTGCCATTAACTTCGGCGGCGTAAAAGAGCGCTACAAGCAAATCGAGCCCAATCTGGACAACTACTCGGTGGCCGAGATCCTTTTTCTGGCGTTTGAAAGGACCAAAACCGCGCTGCTGCTCAGTGAAAACAACGACTACGACGCCTTCCAGATCAAAAAGAAAATCTTCTACTCGAAGATTCAGATCCTGGAGAGCCGTTCGACCTTCAGCGACTCTTTTTATTACGACGACGAGTTCATCAAGAATGTTGCGCTGCTGAAGCAGCAGTACCGCACGTTGGACGATCTCTCCGCCGGCTTGCTGGTGGGGCAGAAAAACAAGGCGGACATTCTCTCTTATATGGATGATATCGAGGGTACGCTGGTCGATATCCAGGAGATTATTTATCGGATACAGATTAAAAACTTTACCGAAGTGAAAGGCATCATTCAGGACAATTCGAGTAAAGCCGAGATGTTCGCCATCTTTTCGCTGATTTTGGTGTTCCTGATGATGTTTCTGGTGCTGAGGAATGCCTTCTCGTTGAAAGAGATCATCAAGAACAAGAACATCTTCATTTCTTCCATCTACCACGAGATCGCCGGCTCGACCCAGGCCATCGTCATTGCCGCAGATATCATGGAACACGAGCTGGCGCAGGAAGAGTTGAAAAAAGAAGCCCGCCTGATCTCCTATCACGGTAATAAGATCGCCGAACAAACGCGCGAGGTAATGGATTATTCTCGGCTTGAGATGGGAGAAGTTAAAATCAATATTTCCACCTTCCGGTTGAATGAGGTGGTGGACGATGCCGTAACCGGCATCGGCGCCGGGCGCGGCAATCGCCTCGTGATTCACCGTTCGTCTTATGCCGGCCTGATTGCTTCTGATAAATACAAGCTCTACCGAATATTGGCCAACCTGCTCAGCAACGCGGACAAATTTACCCATCGGGGCGTGGTTACCCTCAATGTGAAGCTGTGCCACGGCAATCTGTATTTGCGGGTGAAAGATACCGGCATCGGGTTTAACGTCGATAACCTGGATCGGTTATATAAGGCCTTCAATCAGGGAGTGGAAAGGGAAACGCGGCAGGGGTTGGGGCTGGGGCTGACCATTATCAAAAATTACGTCACGACGATGAAAGGCACCATTAAAGCCAAATCCGTCGAAGGAGTGGGCTCATCGTTTTTGATCCGCATCCCGGTCAAACTAATTAAAGAATAGGTTGGACAGCAGCAGCGAGGAGATAATCAGCGGCTTGGTCGGTTTTTCCACCAGGTGCACGTCATAGTGCAGGATCATATCGCCGATGTTTTTCTCGTAGTGATTCAGCTGGCCGGTCAGAATAATAATGCGGGCGTGCGGATCGAGAACGTCTTTAATTTTTTTCACGACGCGTTCGGAAGTCTCGCCGAAATCCAACAGCCAGTCCAGAATAAACGCCTCAAAGGACTGCTGTTCCAGCGCGGCCAGCATGGTGTCCGCCGTCTGAAAGGTTTCAGTCTCGATGCCGTATCGGCTGGCGATCTTCTTCAACAGTTCGAGAATATCGCCGTCATTATCCAGGATCGCGATACGCGGGGCCGGCAGAAAGTCTATCTTGTTGACTTTGTACAGCGGAGCATCGGCGGCATGTTCCCGATTGGTGCTGATGATGAAAAGATCGTCTTTTTTGTAGGCGTAGGTTTCGTCGCTGTCCGCTTGCGTGACCGGGCTCTCGTCGACCTCTATGTTGCAGCGCTTGTGAATGCTGTTCATGATAAAGACGCCGTTATGCGTCCTTTGGCCGGCAAAGGGCTCGTTGAAATACTGGAAAACCTTTTTGACTTCATCGAGGGTGATGCCTCTTTTGCCATCCAGTTTCTGTTTGGCGCTGTTGTACTGAAGGTTCAGTATGTTGGCCATCGTGGAGGCATGCTTTCTGTCGCCAACTCCTTTCAGAGTGAGCAACGCGCTGATTGCATCGATGTAATTGGGCGTTTTCTTCATGACAACCTTGGCTTTTTTGATGTTGACCGCAAGCGCTGAAAAACCTGCGCAAGAACCCGTGCTGGATTATAGATGATGCCCCGGAGCTTGCGGCGATATCAGTTTGATTTTCCTTGGCAAACTCAGAACACACTCGATACTAAATAAAAAAACACTCAAAAGACATTCACATTTAACCGTTTATGTGGTTAATTAGCGCACATACTGTGTGATTCGCGTCCTGGGGGGGGTGCCAGTCTCACAAAATAAACCGCCTGCTCTTGTCCGTAAGCAGGGAGCAGGCGGCAAAAAGATCCGCGGCCAACACCAGGGCCATTGGCAGCACCGGGGATGACGACTCGAACCTCTCTTCGTCGCTGTACCTTCTTTTTTCCTCTTTCCCCACTTTTCTGCCGCAACAGCGTCCTATGAGTCTCACCGCTGAGTGAGTGCCGAGCACCGCTAGGCCACAGTCCTTTAGCCGACAAGACAACCTGTCCGTACGCCCTTACAGGCCGCGATACGCCATATGCGCATTGCCGCGGACGAGGGCCCGGTGTCGCGCAAGAGAATCTCCGGCGCGATCCGGGATGGGATAAGGCGGGGCCATCGAGAGGGAGACGGCCCCGGCCGGCGCCGGGTTTGGCGGTCGGCAAGGTCACTATAGCCGGCGGGTCTGCCGGCGCCAGCGCCACCGTTCGGCATTGCGCGGCCGTTCCAGCGTTTTCTTCACGCGGCGGTAAACGTTGCCGCTTATTGCGCGCTGCGTCCCAGATAATCGTCCCAGTCTTTCCACACCGGCTGCAGCCCGGCATTGCTGATGGCCTCGGCGACCTGCTGCGGCGTGCGGCCGTCGTGCGGCTCGAACTGTTCCAATTCCGGCTGTACGTCGTCGGCATAGCCGCCGGGCTGCGTCTTGGATCCGGCGCTGACGCTGTTGATCGCCACCGGGATCATATGATCGCGGAAGTACGGCGACTCACGCGTAGACAGCGACAGCTCAACGTCCGGCGCGAACAGCCGGAAGGCGCAGATCAGCTGCACCAGCTGAGGCTCGCTCATGATCGACGCCGGCTCAATGCCGCCGGCGCAGGGGCGCAGACGCGGGAACGAGATCGAGTAGCGGCTCTGCCAGTAAGTTTGCTGCAGGTAGAACAGATGTTCCGCCAGCAGGTAGCAGTCGGTGCGCCAACTGTTGGACAGGCCGATCAACGCGCCGAGGCCGATCTTGTCGATCCCGGCGCGCCCCAGGCGATCCGGCGTGGCCAGACGCCAATGGAAATCCTGCTTCTGGCCGCGCACATGGTGCTGCAGATAGGTGGCAGGATGGTAGGTTTCCTGATAGACCAGCACGCCGTCCAGGCCCAGCGTTTTCAGTTCGGCGTACTCGTCCTGCGCCAGCGGCTGCACTTCCATCATCAGCGAGCTGAAGTGGCGGCGGATCGCCGGAATGTGCTGACGGAAATAGTCCATGCCGACCTTGGTCTGATGCTCGCCGGTGACCAGCAACAGGTGTTCGAACCCCAGCGCCTTGATGGCTTCGCACTCGCGTGCGATCTCCGCCGCATCGAGCGTTTTGCGCTTGATGCGGTTGCTCATCGAAAAGCCGCAATAGGTGCAGTCGTTGGCACACAGGTTAGAGAGGTACAGCGGCACATAGAAGCTGACGACGTTGCCGAAGCGCTGACGGGTCAGCTGCTGCGCGCGCTGCGCCAGCGGTTCCAGATACGGCGCGGCGGCGGGGGAGATCAGCGCCATAAAGTCGTCGCGCGTCAGCTTGTCGGCGTTCAACGCGCGTTCCACGTCGCGTGCGGTTTTGCCGTTGATGCGCAGCGTAATGTCGTCCCAATCCAGCTGTTGCCAGCGGCTACTGAAATCGTCGCCCATCACTGTGCCTCCTCTGGCTGGCTGAGGAAGGCGGTCAGCGGGCTTGAGGCGGCCGCACCGCGCTGGCTAGCGCCCAATCCGGCGCTGTGCGCCAGCTCGCCGGCCTCCAGCGCCAGGCGAAACGCCCGCGCCATTTGCACTGGGTCGCGCGCCACGGCGATGGCGGTATTCACCAGCACCGCGTCGGCGCCCAGTTCCATCGCTTCCAGCGCGTGGCTCGGCGCGCCGATGCCGGCGTCGACCACCACCGGCACCTTGGCCTGCTCGATGATGATCTCGAGGAAGTCACGGGTGCGCAGACCGCGGTTGGAGCCGATAGGGGCGCCGAGCGGCATCACCGCCGCGCAACCCACCTCTTCCAGCCGTTTGCACAGCACCGGATCGGCGCCGCAGTAGGGCAGCACCACAAAACCGTCTTTCACCAGCGTTTCCGCCGCCTTAAGCGTTTCTATCGGATCCGGCAGCAGGTATTTCACATCGGGATGGATCTCCAGCTTCACCCAGTGGGTGCCGAGCGCTTCACGCGCCAGCCGGGCGGCGAACACCGCTTCGGCGGCGGTTTTGGCGCCGGAGGTGTTGGGCAGCAGCCGGGCGCCCAACTGCTGCAGCGGCGCCAAAATGGCGTCGTTGCCGCCGCGCAGATCGACGCGCTTCATGGCCATGGTCACCAGCTGTGAGCCGGAGGCCGCCAGCGCCTCCAGCATTAACGCCGGGGTGGCGAACTTGCCGGTGCCGGTGAACAGGCGCGAGGTAAAAGTGGTATCGGCGATTTTCAGCATGTCAGCCTCCGGCGATCGCTTGAAACAGCAAAATGTCGTCACCGTCCTGCACCTGATGGTCGGCCCAGTCGGCGCGCGGGATGATGGTTTGATTGATCGCCAGCGCGGTGCCCGGCTGGTGGCGTTCCAACTGGGTCAGCAGGGCGGCGACGCTGAGCGGCTGCGCCAGCTCCAGCGGTTGGTCGTTCAGACGGATCTTCATGCCGCGCCTCCGCATACCGGGCAGGCGCGGGCCTGGCTCAGTTGCAGCGTGCTCCAGCTCTGCTGCTTGCCGTCGAACAGCCGCAGTTTACCGCTGAGGGAGGAAGGCATGCCGGCCAACATTTTGATGGCCTCCAGCGCTTGCAGAGTACCGATCACGCCCACCACCGGGCCGAGCACCCCGGCGGTGCGGCAGTTGCGCTGCGGCTCTTCCTGATCCGGGTACAGGCAGGCGTAGCAGCCGTGCGCATAGGGCGGCTCGAGCACCAGCAGCTGGCCACTGAAACCGACCGCGCTGCCGCTGATCAGCGGCTTGGCGGCGGCGATGCAGGCGGCATTGACCTCATGACGGGTCGCCATATTGTCGCAGCAGTCCAGCACCAGATCGGCGCGGGCGACCGCGTCGCGCAGCGCTTGCCCCTGCAGCCGCTGCGCCAGCGGGATGGATTCCACCAATGGGTTCAGCGCCTGCAGATGGCGTTGCGCCAGCGCCGCCTTGCCGGTGGCGGTATCGGCGCTGCGGTAGAGGATCTGCCGCTGCAGGTTGGTGATGTGCAGCTGGTCGTCGTCGGCCAACAGCAGCGTGCCGACGCCGGCGGCGGCCAGATACAGCGAAGCCGGGGAACCAAGCCCGCCCAAACCGACGATCAGCACCGTGGCGCGCTTGAGCCTCTCCTGGCCCTCCGGGCCGACGTCCTCCAGCAACAGCTGGCGGCTGTAACGCAGGAATTCCTGATCGTTAAGCATCGTTCGGGCCCTCGCCTTCGATCAGCCGCAGCAGCTCGGCCGTCGCCGCACGCCAGTCCGGCGCCTGGGTGATGGCGCTGACCACCGCCACGCTGCCGACGCCGCACGCCAGCACCGCCGGTACGCGATCGATGCTGATCCCGCCGATCGCCACCGTCGGGTAATCCGCCAGGCCGGCGATGTGGCGTTTCAACTCCGTCAGCCCCTGCGGCGCCGAAGGCATGTCTTTGGTTTGGGTGGGGAAGATGTGCCCCAACGCGATGTAGGACGGTTTCACCGCCAGCGCGCGCGCCAGCTCCGCGTCGTCATGGGTGGAAACACCCAGCCGCAGTCCGGCGCGGTGAATGGCCGCCAGATCGGCGGTATCGAGGTCTTCCTGGCCCAGATGCACGCCGTAGGCGCCGTGCTTGATCGCCAGCCGCCAGTAATCGTTGATGAACAGCCGCGCCTGATAACGCCGGCCCAGCGCGATGGCGGCGGCGATATCCTCTTCGACCTGCTCGTCCGGCAGATCCTTGATGCGCAGCTGGATCGTGCTAACCCCGGTCTCCAGCAGGCGAGCGATCCATTCCAGGCTGTCGACGACCGGGTAAAGCCCCAGTTTGTGGGGCGTCGCCGGGAAAGGCGTCGAGATATCAGTCATTGCTCGTCTCCTCCTGCAGATTGCCGGCGCTGTGATACAGCTCACTGCCGCGGGCGCGGAACTCGGCGGACATTTTCTCCATGCCGGTCAGCTGCACCTCGATCGGTTTGGCGGCCTCCTGGGCGGCGGCGTAGTCGCGCACCTCCTGCGAAATCTTCATCGAGCAGAATTTCGGCCCGCACATCGAGCAGAAGTGAGCGATCTTGCCGGACTCCTGCGGCAGGGTTTCGTCGTGATAGGCGCGCGCGGTGGCCGGATCGAGCGCCAGATTGAACTGATCTTCCCAGCGGAATTCGAAACGCGCCTTGGACATGGCGTTATCGCGAATTTGCGCGCCCGGATGGCCTTTGGCCAGATCGGCGGCGTGGGCGGCGATCTTGTAAGTGATCAGGCCCTGTTTGACGTCTTCTTTGTTCGGCAGGCCGAGGTGCTCTTTCGGCGTGACGTAACACAGCATGGCGCAGCCGAACCAGCCGATCATTGCCGCGCCGATGCCGGAGGTGAAATGGTCATAGCCCGGGGCGATATCGGTGGTCAGCGGGCCGAGGGTGTAGAACGGCGCTTCGTGGCAGTGTTCCAGCTCTTCGGTCATGTTGCGCCGGATCATCTGCATTGGCACGTGGCCCGGGCCTTCGATCATCACCTGCACGTCGTATTCCCAGGCGATTTTGGTCAGCTCGCCCAGCGTATGCAGCTCGGCGAACTGGGCTTCGTCGTTGGCGTCCTGAATCGAGCCGGGGCGCAGGCCGTCGCCGAGCGACAGCGAAACGTCGTAGGCGGCGCAGATCTCGCAGATTTCACGGAAATGCTGATAGAGGAAGTTTTCCTGATGGTGCGACAGACACCATTTGGCCATGATTGAGCCACCGCGCGACACGATGCCGGTCAGGCGTTTGGCGGTCATCGGCACGTAGCGCAGCAGCACGCCGGCGTGGATGGTGAAGTAGTCGACCCCTTGCTCCGCCTGTTCCAGCAGCGTATCGCGGAACATCGCCCAGGTGAGGTTTTCCGCCACGCCGTTGACCTTCTCCAGCGCCTGGTAGATCGGCACGGTGCCGATGGGCACCGGGCTGTTGCGCAGGATCCACTCGCGGGTTTCGTGAATATAGCGGCCGGTAGAGAGATCCATCACGGTGTCCGCGCCCCAGCGAGTGGACCACACCAGCTTCTCCACCTCTTCTTCGATCGACGACGTGACCGCCGAGTTGCCGATATTGGCGTTCACCTTCACCAGGAAATTGCGGCCGATGATCATCGGCTCCGCCTCCGGATGGTTGATGTTGGCGGGAATGATGGCGCGGCCGGCGGCCACTTCCTGACGCACGAACTCCGGCGTGATGTTGTCCGGCAGGTTGGCGCCCCAGCTTTGGCCCGGATGCTGGTGGCGCAGCACCTCGCCGCGAATGCGCTCGCGCCCCATGTTTTCACGGATGGCGATGAACTCCATCTCTGGGGTGACGATACCGGCGCGGGCATAGTGCAGCTGAGTCACGCACTTGCCCGGCAGCGCCCTGCGCGGCAGCGGCAGATGTTCGAAGCGCAGGTGATCCAGCCCTTCGTCCGCCAGCCGTTGTTGGGTAAAGCCGGAACTGGCGCCGCTTAGGGTGGCGGTATCGCCGCGCGCGTCGATCCAGCCGGCGCGCAGCTTGGCCAGGCCGGCGTGCACGTCGAGCTCGGCCTGCGGATCGCCGTAGGGGCCGGCGGTGTCATACACCGGGATCGCCTCGTTGGGTTCATACTGTGGGTTGTCTTTGCTGCCGCCGAGCAGGGTCGGGCTGAGCTGAATTTCGCGCATCGGCACCTGGATATCGCTGCGCGAGCCCTGGAGATAGATGCGGCGTGAGTTCGGGAAAGCCATGCCTTGCAGGGTGTCGATAAACTGCTGGGCGGCTTCGCGTTGCGCTTTACGGGCGCGCGGTGGATTAACGTTAGACATAGCAAGTTCCTACCAGTGTGTTGGGTTGGGAAAGTTGCTTGTCTGGAGCTCGGAGGGAGTAATGATGGTGGCCGATAAGGCAGGGCGCCCGCAAGGGGAAGGCCGTGCCTGTGGCGATAGATTACTCTTGTTCCCTTCGCGGGTATTAACCCGATCAGGTTCCGCGGATCCCGAATTAACGGTCTCAGCCTGGCTGATTCGATGAACAAATCAGGCGCTAGGCACTCCGACAAGATGCCCCCCAGTATAGGAGGGATAAGAAAAAAAACTATAAAATTTTAACGCGCGGGATCCAGCGCCTGGTCCGGCAGCGGTTGCTGCGCGGCCTCCGCTTCCAGCTGGATCAGCTTATCTTCCAGCGCAAAGCGCGCCGCCAGCGTTTCGCCGATATCCGACAGGGCCTGGTGGAATTCCAGACAAACCTCCTGATCGATATCCACTTCGGTATAGCGATCGTGGAACGCCATGATCTGTTCGGTATTGGCCCACAGCTTGGGGTAGATGTTCACCGCCAGCGACATTTTCGGACTGGCTGCGCCTTCCACTTGTTTGATAATTCTGTCATAGATATGAAAATGCCCTGCGGAGAGATAATCCACCAGGTTGTGGCAAAAGTTCTCCAGCGCTTTTTCATTCAGCGGCGTATGCTTTTCTTTATTCGGTTTGAGGCCTACCAGCGTGCAGTAGGCAACCAGCAACTGTTTGCGGGCCTGAAGCCATTGATCAACTAATTCATTACTACCGCCAACGCGCTGAGTCAGCCTTTCCAAACGGTTGAGCATGTTTGACTCCGTGTAAGTAATAAAAGTAACCGGTAAGTTATTAAAATGTAACAAAGCCGATTTGTAGAGTGCCAGTGAAGCTGAGGTTGTGCAACAACGATATGGAACTTGCATTAACGGGCAATGAAAACGGCTGGTGGATCGTCAGCCATGAAAGCAAACTTTGGTTACCGAACGGTGAATTGCCGTCGGGGACGGCCGCCGCTCTTGGGCTGCGGGGCCACATGGCGCGCACCATCGGTGAATGGGAGGGCGCGCCGGTCTGGCTGGTGCGCCAGGCGATGCCGCGGGAGATGGGATCGGTGCGTCAGCTGTTGGATCAGGATCGCGGTCTGTTCCAGCTTGCCGGGCGCGGCGTGCAGCTGGCGGATTTCTACCGCTCTCATCGCTACTGCGGCTATTGCGGCCATGAAATGCACCTCAGCCGCACCGAAAGCGCCTGTCTGTGCGGCCACTGCAAAGAGCGGTACTACCCGCAGATTGCACCCTGCGTGATCGTCGCCATTCGGCGCGACGATCAGATCCTGCTGGCGCAACACGTGCGTCATCGCGGTGGTATCCACACGGTGCTGGCCGGCTTCGTCGAAGTGGGCGAAACGCTGGAGCAGGCGGTGGCGCGCGAAGTGATGGAAGAGAGCAATATTGAAATCAAGAACCTGCGCTACGTCACTTCACAACCGTGGCCGTTCCCACACTCGCTGATGATGGCCTTTATGGCCGATTACCATCAGGGTGACATTCGCCACGATCCCAAGGAGCTGCTCAACGCCGGCTGGTATCGCTACGATCAGCTGCCGCTGTTGCCGCCACCCGGCACCGTGGCGCGCCGGTTGATTGAGGACACCGTGGCGCTGTGCCGGGCAGAATAATGTACAATGGCCGGCAGATTATTAAGGGAGCCTCATAAATGACTGAGTTGAAGAACGATCGCTACCTGCGCGCGCTGTTGCGCCAGCCGGTGGATGTGACCCCCGTATGGATGATGCGCCAGGCCGGTCGTTATTTACCGGAGTACAAGGCGACCCGCGCCCAGGCCGGTGATTTCATGTCGCTGTGCAAGAACGCGGAGCTGGCCTGCGAGGTCACGCTGCAGCCGCTGCGCCGCTATGCGCTGGACGCCGCCATCCTGTTCTCCGACATTCTCACCATTCCCGACGCCATGGGGCTCGGCCTGTACTTTGAAGCCGGCGAAGGCCCGCGTTTCAGCTCCCCCGTGACCTGCCGCGCTGACGTCGACAAGCTGCCGGTGTTCGATCCGGAAGTGGAGTTGGGCTATGTGATGAACGCGGTGCGCACCATTCGCCGCGAGCTGAAGGGCGAAGTGCCGCTGATCGGCTTCTCCGGCAGCCCGTGGACGCTGGCGACTTATATGGTCGAAGGCGGCAGCAGCAAAGCCTTCACCAAGCTGAAGAAGATGATGTATGCCGAACCGGCCACGCTGCACCTGTTGCTGGACAAGCTGGCGGACAGCGTGATCCTGTACCTCAATGCCCAGATTAAAGCCGGCGCGCAGTCGGTGATGGTGTTCGACACCTGGGGCGGCGTGCTGACCGGGCGCGATTATCGCGAGTTCTCTTTGCACTACATGCACAAGATCGTCGACGGGCTGCTGCGTGAAAACGACGGTCGCCGCGTGCCGGTGACGCTGTTCACCAAAGGCGGCGGGCAGTGGCTGGAGGCGATGGCCGCCACCGGCTGCGATGCGCTGGGGCTGGATTGGACCACCGACATCGCCGACGCGCGTCGGCGCGTGGGCGACAAAGTGGCGCTGCAGGGCAATATGGATCCGTCGATGCTGTATGCCTCCCCGGCGCGCATCGCGGAAGAAGTGGAGACCATTCTGGCCGGTTTCGGCCACGGCAACGGCCATGTGTTCAACCTGGGCCACGGCATCCATCAGGATGTGCCGCCGGAGCACGCCGGCGCCTTCGTCGAGGCGGTACACGCGCACTCGGCGAAATACCACCGTTAAGGATCCGATGTGACCGATATGGCGGCCCTGCGCGCCGAACAGCTGCGGCGCGCGGCTGAAGTCATTCGCTACGACGATCTGCCGGCCGAACCGCCGGCCTTCATCGCCGGCGCCGACGTGGGCTTCGAACAAGAAGGGGCGGTGACACGCGCCGCCATCGCCATCCTGCGCTATCCGTCGCTGGAGCTGGTGGAGTATCAGGTGGCGCGCATCGCCACCGTCATGCCCTACATCCCGGGCTTCCTGTCGTTTCGCGAATATCCGGCGCTGTTGGCCGCCTGGGGGCAGCTGCAGCAGAAACCGGGGCTGATCTTCGTCGATGGGCATGGCATTTCGCATCCGCGGCGTCTCGGCGTCGCCAGCCATTTCGGTCTGCTGGTCGATGTGCCGACCATCGGCGTGGCCAAGAAGCGCCTGTGCGGCAAATTTGCGCCGCTGGACGCCGCCGTCGGCGCGCTGGCGCCGTTGGAAGATAAGGGTGAACAGCTGGGCTGGGTGTGGCGCAGCAAGGCGCGTTGCAACCCGCTGTTCATCTCTACCGGGCATCGCGTGGGCGCCGACAGCGCGCTGGCGTGGGTGCAACGCTGTATGGCGGGCTACCGTTTACCGGAGCCGACCCGTTGGGCCGACGCCATCGCATCGCGTCGTCCGGCGTTTCAGCGGTGGTTGCAGCAGCATCCGGAGGTGTCGCCATGAGCGATTTCGGGTACACTGCGCCGCAGATAACGCGTAAGAGAGTAAAGCATGCTACGTAACCCGATTCATTTACGCCTGGAACGGCTCGAGGCCTGGCAACATTTGACCTTTATGGCCAGTTTGTGCGAGCGTATGTACCCGAATTACCAGATGTTCTGCAAACAGACCGAGTTCGGCGATCCGGCGGTTTATCGCCGCATTCTGGATTTGGTGTGGGAAACGCTGGTAGTGAAGGATGCCAAGGTCAACTTCGACAGCCAGCTCGAGAAGTTGGAAGAGGCGATTCCGTCGGCGGAAGATTACGATCTTTACGGCGTTTACCCGGCAATTGATGCCTGTATCGCATTAGGGGAACTGATCCATTCGCGGCTCGGCGGGGAGACGCTGGAGCACGCCATCGCCATCAGCGAAACATCGATTCGCACCGTGGCGATGTTGGAAATGACCCAAGCCGGTAAGGAAATGACCGACGAAGAGTTGGAAAGTTTGCCTGCGGTAGAGGAAGAATGGGACATTCAATGGGAAATTTTCCGCCTGTTGGACGCCTGTGAAGAGCGCGATATAGACCTGATCAAGGGGCTGCGATCCGACCTGCGAGAGGCGGGTGTCAGCAACATCGGGATAAATTTAGCGCAATAAGGCAACAAAACGTGATTTAACGCCTGATTTGTCATGCCTTAAGGCTTCACATCCGCACCCTGTCTGGTCTACATTTGGGGGGCGTAAAAAAAGTGGCTATCGGTGCGTGTATGCAGGAGAGTGCTGTCAATCGGCATATCCGTCGCACTCGATGCTTTGCAAACGATAAACACACTGTAAGGATAACTTATGAACAAGACTCAACTGATTGATGTAATCGCGGACAAGGCTGACCTTTCCAAAGCACAAGCTAAACTGGCTCTGGAATCCACCCTGGCTGCTATTACTGAGTCTCTGAAAGAAGGTGATGCAGTACAATTGGTTGGCTTCGGTACTTTCAAAGTAAACCATCGTAGCGAGCGCACTGGCCGCAACCCGCAGACTGGCAAAGAAATCAAAATCGCAGCAGCCAACGTGCCTGCGTTCGTTTCTGGCAAAGCACTGAAAGACGCTGTTAAATAAGACCGCGCCTCGGTGAAAAGATTAAACAGAGGGGCGATGGCGCCCCTTTTGTTTACTCGTCGGGCGCTCATGGCCGTAGGCATCGCCGTCGGCCTGAGCGCTTGCAGTTCCCATTCCGATATTCCCAGCTTTACCGCCAGCGGCTTTGTGGCCGATCAGGGCGTGATACGCCTGTGGCGTAAAGACGATGAGCAACATCGTCCGCAGGTGTTGGTCAGCGTCTACAGCCCTTACCGCGGTCCGGGTACCATCACCACGCTATACACCTATCAGGGCGACGTGCTGCGCCAAATCAAACGTAACGACGCCGATGGCGATCGCGACTCCATTCAACTGCGCTTTGCCGACGACGGCACGGTGAGCTTTATGCAGCGCCAGCTGGCGACACGCCGCGAACCGCTGACCCGCGATGAAATCGCCCTGTACCAATATCAGGCGCGGCGGATCCTCGAAGTGAGCAATGCGCTGCGCGCCGGCAAGGTGAAATTGCTGCAGGGGCATTGGATGCAGGGCGAGGTGCAAACCTGCGACGGCCAACGCATGAAACCGGGGCTGGATGCCGCCTCCATCGTCTGGATCGAGAAGCGTGCCCGCAGCAGCAGCCGGCCGGTGAGCGTTGCCTGGCTGGAAGCGCCCGAAGGCAGCGAACTGCTGCTGGTGGCGAACGACGACTTCTGCAGCTGGGAACCGAAAGAAGACCAGCTATAAAAAAGGCCCCGCGCTGCGGAGCCTCTCGTCATGACCTTATACGGTCAAATCACTTGCCGCGCGCAATCGCGCGATAACCGATGTCTTTGCGGCAGAAGCTGCCCGGCCACTCAATGCCTTCGGCCAGCTGGTAGGCACGTTGCTGCGCCTGCGCCACGGTGTCGCCCAGCGCGGTTACGCACAGCACGCGGCCGCCGCTGGTGACGACGTCATTGCCCTGCAGGCGTGTACCGGCATGGAAGACCTTACCGTCGGCGCTTTCCTGTTGCGGCAGCCCCTGGATCACCTCGCCGTTGCGATAGTCGCCAGGATAACCGCCGGCCGCCAGCACCACGCCGAGCGCAGGGCGTTCGTCCCAGTCGGAGCTTTTCTCGTTCAGGCGGCCTTCCGCGCCCGCCAGGCACAGTTCCACCAGATCGGAACGCAGGCGCAGCATGATGGGCTGGGTTTCGGGATCGCCAAAACGACAGTTGAACTCGATCACTTTCGGTTGGCCATCGGCGGCGATCATCAGGCCGGCGTACAGGAAGCCGACGTAGGTGTTGCCTTCCGCCGCCATGCCGCGCACCGTCGGCCAGATCACCTGGTCCATGGCGCGCCGGTGGATTTCGTCGGTCACGACCGGCGCCGGGGAGTAGGCCCCCATGCCGCCGGTGTTCGGGCCGGTATCGCCGTCGCCGACGCGTTTGTGGTCCTGGCTGGTGGCCATCGGCACCACGTTCTCGCCGTCGACCATCACGATGAAGCTGGCTTCTTCGCCGTCGAGGAACTCTTCCACCACGATGCGATGACCGGCGTCGCCGAAGGCGTTGCCGGCCAGCATGTCACGCACGGCTTCTTCCGCTTCCTGCAGCGTCATCGCGACGATCACGCCTTTACCGGCTGCCAGGCCATCGGCCTTGATGACGATCGGCGCGCCTTTGCGGCGCACATAGGCCAGTGCCGGCTCCACCTCGGTGAAGTTTTCATATTCGGCGGTCGGGATGCGGTGGCGCGCCAGGAAATCCTTGGTGAAGGCTTTGGAGCCTTCGAGCTGCGCGGCGGCCTGCGACGGGCCGAAGATTTTCAGGCCGGCGGCCTGGAAGGCGTCGACCACGCCGATCACCAGCGGCGCTTCCGGCCCGACGATGGTCAGACCGATGTCATGGCTCTGGGCGAAAGCGACCAGAGCAGGGATGTCGGTGGCGGCGATCGCCACGTTTTCCAGATTGGCTTCCAGCGCGGTGCCGGCATTGCCCGGCGCAACGTAAACTTTGTCCGCCAGCGGAGACTGGGCGGCTTTCCAGGCCAGCGCGTGTTCGCGCCCGCCGTTGCCGATAATCAAAATGTTCATCAGGGGCTCCACGAATGGCGTGCGCCGGAGCGCACGCGGCAAAAGGAATTAATGGCGGAAGTGACGCATGTCGGTAAAGATCATGGCGATGCCGTGTTCGTTGGCGGCGGCGATCACTTCGTCGTCGCGGATAGAGCCGCCCGGCTGGATCACGCAGGTAATGCCGACGGCCGCCGCGGCATCGATGCCGTCGCGGAACGGGAAGAAGGCGTCGGAGGCCATGGCGGACCCTTTCACCTCCAGCCCTTCGTCGCCCGCTTTGATGCCGGCGATCTTGGCGGAGTAAACGCGGCTCATCTGGCCGGCACCTATGCCGATGGTCATGTTGTCACGTGCATAGACGATGGCGTTGGATTTCACGAACTTGGCCACTTTCCAGCAGAACAGCGCGTCGCGCAGTTCCTGTTCGGTCGGCTGGCGCTCGGATACCACACGCAGATCGGCGGCGGTCACCATGCCCAGATCGCGATCCTGCACCAGCAGGCCGCCGTTGACGCGCTTGAAGTCCAACCCCGCCACGCGTTGCTGCCACTGGCCGCAGGCCAGCACGCGCACGTTCTGCTTGGCGGCCAGCAGGGAGCGCGCTTCCTGGGTGACGTTTGGCGCGATGATCACTTCCACGAACTGGCGGCTGATGATCGCCTGCGCGGTGGCGGCATCCAGCTCGCGGTTAAAGGCGATGATGCCGCCAAAGGCGGAGGTCGGGTCGGTTTGGTAAGCGCGCTCGTAGGCGGCCAGGATGTCGTCGCCGATCGCCACGCCGCAAGGGTTAGCGTGTTTGACGATCACGCAGGCCGGCTCGGCGAACTCTTTCACGCATTCCAGCGCGGCGTCGGTATCGGCGATGTTGTTATAAGACAGCGCCTTGCCCTGCAGCTGCTCGGCGGTCGCGACGGACGCTTCCTTTACCTCTTCTTCTATATAGAAGGCGGCCTGCTGGTGGCTGTTCTCACCGTAGCGCATATCCTGCTTCTTGATGTAGTTGAGGTTCAGGGTACGCGGGAAGCGGCCGGACGGCTGTTCGGTCTCGCCATGGTATGCCGGCACCAGCGTGCCGAAGTAGTTGGCGATCATGCTGTCGTAGGCGGCGGTGTGCTCGAAGGCCTTGATGGCGAGATCGAAGCGGGTGGCATAGCGCAGCGAGCCGTCGTTGTTGTCCATCTCGGTAATGATGGCGGCGTAGTCGCTGCTCTTCACCACGATGGCAACGTCTTTATGGTTCTTGGCGGCGGAGCGCACCATGGTCGGGCCGCCGATATCGATATTCTCGACCGCGTCTTCCAGCGAGCAATCCGGGCGCGCCACGGTTTGGGCGAACGGATACAGATTGACGACCACCATGTCGATAGGCTTGATGTCATGCTGATTCATGACGGCGTCGTCCTGGCCGCGGCGGCCGAGGATACCGCCGTGAACTTTCGGGTGCAGGGTCTTAACTCGTCCGTCCATCATTTCCGGGAAGCCGGTGTAGTCGGATACTTCGGTAACGGGCAGACCGGCGTCTGCCAGCAGGCGGGCGGTACCGCCGGTGGAGAGCAGTTCAACGCCGCGCTGGGAAAGCGCTTCGGCGAATTCAACGATACCGGCTTTGTCAGACACGCTGAGCAGGGCCCGGCGGATTGGACGAGGTTGTTGCATGGTTTTATCCCTTGGCTTTGAGTCGCAATTAAAGAGCGTTACGTGAATGTCCACCTCGTTCTCTCTATAAAGAAGGTTTTTTGCCTTATAAAGGGAGGGGCAGGCACATATTCAGGTAACGCCCCCATAAAAAGGGGGATCGTTTCGTCGCGGGGAATTGTAGCGAAAACGTTTGCGTGGCGCTCGTAAATTTTCCGTACAAATCGCATCTGTGGATAACACTGTGTGCAAGTGGGTATAAGGCGGGGTTTTGCTGTGGAATGCAGCGAACGATCGTTTTTGCTGAAAATACCTGTTGCGGCCTGCGAGGAACTCCCTATAATGCGCCTCCATCGACACGGAACATGTGAACAACTTCACAGAGTATCCGGGGGTCGC
>NZ_JBBBDV010000021.1:0-32355 GCF_037137105.1 Serratia sp. TMDUHS_CL | reverse complement strand
TTACCCGTCAGCACCAGCGTGCCGATGCCCTGCTTGGTCAGGCCGCCGTGGCCGGAGATGTCGTTGCTCCAGAAGTCCAGGCCGCAAAGATCGCTGCTGCAGACGCGCTCGGTCGGTTTACCCTTGTCCAGCACCGCGCCGACGCCCGGCAGATCCACCACGAACTGGGTCGGGCCGTAAGCCACGCCCGTCGGATCCGGAATACGGAATTCTTCGGGAATATCCTCGGCGGTCACCAACATGCCCGGGCCGTTGATGGCCTTGCCCAGGTTGATCATCCCCCAGCCGTAGAGCGCGTCGATGCCCGGCGCGCCCATGTCGGTGGCGGTGGTTTTCAGCACGTCCGCCACCTGTGCGCCATTCAAATACGGGAACCGCTCCATCAGCACCGCAACGCTGCCGGCCACGTGCGGCGCCGCCATCGAGGTGCCGCTGTATTTGGCGTAACCGGTCGTCAGATTCTCCACGCTGGTGCCTTCAATCACCGAGCTATATACCCGGGTTCCCGGTGCCGAGACGCAGAAGCTGGCGGTATAACCGCAGCGAGAAGAGAAGGTGCTGATGCTGTAATCGCCGGTATTGGTGGGATCCTGCAAGCTGGCGACCGACAGCCAGTTCGGTGCAATCTCCGGCACGAAATAGGCCAGACCGGCCATGGCATCGGGGTTATTCAGATTGCCGTCGTTACCGGCGGCGAAGATGGTGACCACGCCGCTGCGCGCCGCGTCGATCGCGCCCTGATAGGCGCCGCCGGGTTTGGTGCCCAGGATAACCTTGATCTGATCGAACTGCTTTTGCGCGTCGTCGACCGTGAAGTGAGGATAAGCGGGATCTTTGCCTCCCTTGGCGAATTTATCGGTAATGCCGATGCCCCAGCTGTTATTGATGATGCGCGCGCCGCTGGCCACCAGCGCCTCCCAGCCGGCCTGGTAAACCGCGCCGTCGTTACCGAGCACAATGCCGTCTTCCGGGCCGGGATCGCCGTTTTCTGCGCTGATGATCTGCGCGTTGAACGCCACCCCGTGCATGGCGCCGCCGTCGCGGCTGCCGGCGGCGATGCCGCCCACGTGGGTGCCGTGCGAGCCTAATTTGCCGCTGGAGTCGGTGCTCGGTGTGCCGTCATAGCGGAAGTCATCGCCTTTTTTTACCGGAATATAGGGATCGGTGTATTCGCGGGTGCCATGGGTAACCAGATTGATCACCTTATCAGGACCGGAAAACTCGGGGTGCTTGGCGTAGACCGGCTGATCGAAAATGCCGAGTTTGATGCCTTTGCCGGTATAACCGGCGGCGTAGGCCTGGTCGGCGTGGATCGCCCCCAGCCCCCATTCCGCGTTGAACTCACTGCTGCGCCAGCTGGCCGGATCGCCCGCTTTGCCGTTCTCTATATAGGTGGCAGCCTGCGCCCCGCCGATCGCCGTCAGGCAGATCAGCATCGCGCTCCATTGTGCGCGATGAACTCCGATTTCAGGCCAGCCGAAGGCCGCCCGAGCGGATTTGACTCCTCTAAGTTTCTTCTCCATCCCAGATACCGTCCGTTGTTGTTTGCAAATGTTTTATAAGATTTTTTGTGTAACAGTTTGGTAACACCAAATAAATAAAGCACAACAATCTCAAGTGCGCTTAATGTGTCATCCGGCAGTCAGGAGGGAGGAGAGAAAGTTTCAGGGGTGAATCAGGCGAAGGAGGATAAGAAATGGCAATGACATCTCCCAACGCCGAAGTCGCGGCATGAGGTGAGAGAAACAATATTATAATTATGATAAATAAGAATATAATTCAGTAAACAACAAAGAGGCAGAACGCCTGAAAAGTGATTAACAGGCGTCTTTTATCACTTTTAATTATAAATTTTGCCAATATTCACTCAGTGAATTATGCTGGATTTTCACTCAGCCATCGGCAAAAATTGGATTATCCTGCTGATGTTTTTTTGCTGTTCATCGCGTCTTCTTCCGCCTGACGAAGGATGGCTTTGGCCATCCATTGCGTGACGTCCTGAATATTATCCAGCTCCAGGCCCCAGATATCTTTCAACACCAGAAATACTTCCGAGCCGTAAATCAGCGAGAAAGCATGAATCACTCTCTGCAGAGAGTCCGACGGCAGTTTGCCCTGCAACGGTTCTACCGCCAACGCCAGCAGACGCTTGCGGTTGCCGCGCACGAATTTTTCGCCCGGCGTCGCGTTCGCCCACTGCTGTAAAGAGAGCTGCAACGCCGCGCGCAACGCCCCCTCATGCCGCTCCATCTGAGGATAGGCGAAGCTCAGCAATTGCTGAATACGCTTCAAAGCATCATCGTCTTGCGGGCGCCATTCCAGAATTGGGCCCAGGCTTTCCGCCACCACGGCGCTAATCAGCGCACTTTGGGTCGGAAAGTAACGGTAGGCCGTCGCACGCGATACCTGTGCATGCGCCGCCAGTTCGGTGATCGAAGGAAACGCGCCTTCGTCATACAGCGCCATCGCGCTGGCCAGCAACAAACGGTAGGTTTTTGCCCGGGCGGAGGTCAGAGAAGGATCGAGAGGGACGGGAAAAGCATCTATCGGCACATAAACCTCATGCATCTGCACACGCTAGCACAACCGGGGACGATGCCTCTGTTGGCCGGTTGCCGGCAAAGCGCCGGCCACGTTGAAAAGCTCAAAAATGAGACAGAAGTCCCATTTTGCATCGCCTAACCCTTGCAAAAATGATACGGCCGTCTCATTATATAAATACATTAATTACTTTAACTTAATAGCCAGCACCAGGGTTCCACTAAAAATATAACATCATAATTTATAAATAAAAACTAGAAGCACTCGGGAAAACCCCATGATTGATACTTCAAATTTTGTCTATATTGCTACCACAGCAGATACCAAAGGACAAGAGTTGGAGTACGTACGGCGGCTGATCGCTGCCCTGAACTTACCTACGCGAACCGTCGATCTCTCCACCCGTAGCTTGCCGTTTGATTCCCCCGCCGATATCAGCCCAGAGGACGTTGCCTGCCACCATCCGGCAGGCGCCGGCGCGGTCTTCTGCGCCAGCCGCGGCCAGGCGATCGCCGCCATGGCGACCGCTTTCGAACGCTTTATCCTGACGCGCCGCGATATTGCCGCCCTGCTTGGCCTGGGGGGCTCCGGTGGCACCGCCATCATCACGCCGGCCATGCAGCAGCTGCCGATCGGCCTGCCGAAAATAATGGTCTCAAGCATGGCGGCGGGTGACGTTTCCGCCTATGTCGGCGCCAGTGACATCAACATGCTGTATTCGGTCACCGATCTCGCCGGTCTGAACCGCATCTCGCGACGGGTGCTCGGCAACGCGGCGCGCCAGATAGCCGGGGCCGTACGCTTCGCCGCCGTCGACTATCCCGACGACAAGCCCGCGATTGGCCTGACGATGTTTGGCGTCACCACGCCCTGTATTCAGGCGCTGGTTGCCGACCTTGAGCCGCAATGGGATTGCCTGACGTTTCACGCCACCGGCAGCGGCGGCAGAGCGCTGGAAAAACTGATCGATAGCCGCCAACTGCGCGGCGCCATCGACTTGACCACCACCGAAGTGGCCGATTACCTGTTTGGCGGTGTGCTACCCTGCAATGCAGATCGTTTCGGGGCCATCGCGCGTACCGGCATCCCTTGCGTGCTCTCCTGCGGCGCGATCGACATGATCAACTTCGGCGCGCCGAATACGGTGCCGGCTCGCTACGCCAACCGCCTGCGCCACCATCACAATCCGCAAGTGACGCTGGTGCGCACCAGCGCGCGGGAAAGCGCGTTAATCGGACGTTGGATGGGCGAAAAAATCAATGCCTGTACGGGCGAAGTGCGCTTCGTGATCCCGGCAGGCGGCGTATCGGCTCTGGATGCGCCGGGGCAACCGTTCTGGGATCCGGCGGCGCTGGCCGCCTTTACGCAAGCGCTGGAGGAGACGGTATACGCCACCGACAAACGCCGGCTGATAAAAACGCCTTATCATATTAACGACCCGCGCTTTGCACAGGCCGTTGCCGAACAGTTCCGGCACATTGTCGGCGGGGAATGATTATCACTCACTGCAGAACCTGCCGGTGATAACGCCAAATAAAAAAGGCCAGACAAATAGTCTGGCCCTTTTTTATTCACCGCGAGCGGATATTACTGACCGGAGGACATCTGCTCCTTCATTTTATTCATATGGTCCATCATCTTTTGCTCGCGTTTCTGATAATTCTCATTGTATTGTTTTTTCTGCTCAGGAGTCAGCAGGTTATACATTTTATTTTCCGCTTTGGCGCGTTCCAGCATGCGTTCGGATTGTGCTTTGCCCATCGCGTCAATTTGCGCTTTCGCCTTCGCTTCGTCAAAGCTGTCGGAAGCCACCAGATTATGCAGCGCCTGGCGTTCCTCTTTCATGCCCGGCCCGCGCTTCTGGTGCGACTCTTTCATGATATCGCGCATCTGCTGGCGCTGCTGTTCGGTCAGGTTCAGCCCGGCGAACGGGCCGCCTTTGCCTTCACCCTTGTGATGCATCATTTTCATCGGCGCCGCATCCGGTGCCGGTGCCGTCGTGTCTGCAGCGAACGCCGCAGAAGCAGAACCCAGAGCCAGCGTGGAAGCAATAAATAAAGCCGTCAATTTACGCATAATCATTTCCTTAAAAGTTTTTCTTCATCAGGAGCGCTGTACGTTAACAGGCTCATTCGTCGTCGGAGATAATAATAGGCTGATAAAATTCAAGTAATGCGAGGGTGTGTAAACTTTTTAAAACCCGTCTCGGATTTATTCACCAATTATGAGAAAACTATGAAGATGGCGTTTATTTGATGGAAATTTTAATTTCCCGGTAAAAATCCCCCCGGTGGAGTTATTTTTCCGCTTTCCCCTCACCGCTATAATTTACTCGCCTCCACGGCAACCTTGCATCAACCGTTTTCCGATAGCGGGGAGGTCGGTACAAACATCACAGGATCCGATGTTCTCCTACACTTTAAGACAACCGGCCGCCGGGTGACGTTTACACCGCAAAACTAATCATTGCTTATATAATAGTTTCCATCACCCGCCTCGCCTGTGAAAACCTGTTATATGATGCACAGATGCGCACGGCGACCACTTTCGGGCCAACAGGCTGCCCCGGAGCTGTGCTGACCGGCCGCCCGTGCTCTTTTGAGGAATCATCATGCCCGCAGACCAAGGCCCTGAGCTTCTTAACGCCCACTTCGGCACCCAAAGCCCCCACTGGCGGCTGGCGTTTGACAGCAATGCCCTGGAGCTGTCCGCCGTTAAGGGCAAAGCCCACGTCGCGGTGGCGCTCAGCGCCATGGAAGCGGCGAAAATCCGCCGTCTGACCGGCGTCACCGCCAGCCTTGAACTGACCATTACGCTCGCCGGAGAACCGCTGCATCTGCATCTGGTGGGGCGCCGCGTCAATAATCTCGAATGGGCGGGCACCGCTTCCGCCTTCAGCGACACCCAATCCGTGGCGCGCGATCTGGTGCACGGCCTCTCCTTCGCCGAGCAGGTGGTGTCCGAAGCCAACTCGGTGATCGTGATCGTCGATCAGCACGGCCGCATCCAACGCTTCAACCGGCTGAGCGAGGAGTACACCGGGCTGCGCGAACATGAAGTGATCGGCAAAAACGTTTTCCAGCTGTTTATGAGCCCGGAAGAAGCCGCCGCTTCGCGGCGCAACATCGCCGGCTTCTTCCGCAACGGTTCGTCCTATGAGGTGGAACGCTGGGTAAAAACGGTCAAGGGCGAACGGCTGTTCCTGTTCCGCAATAAATTCGTGCACAGCGGCAGCGGCAGCGGCAAGAACGAGGTGTATCTTATCTGCTCCGGTACCGACATCACCGAAGAACGCCGTGCGCAGGAGCGGCTGCGGGTGCTGGCCAACACCGATCTCATCACCGGCCTACCGAACCGTAACGCGATCCAGGACAAAATCAATCACGCCATCGCCACGCGCGGCGAAGAGAGTTTCGGCCTGGTCTACCTCGATCTCGACAACTTCAAGAAGGTCAACGACGCCTACGGCCATATGTTCGGCGATCGGCTGCTGGTCGAGGTCGCGCTGGCGATCCTCGGCTGCCTGAGCCCGGACCAGGTGCTCGCCCGCCTCGGCGGCGACGAATTCTTGGTGCTGGCGCCGCAAACCGATCGCGAGCGCCTGCAAACGCTGGCGCAGCGCATCATCGACAGGCTGAAAACCCCTTTCCGCATCGGCCTGATTGAGGTGTATACCGGCTGTTCGATCGGCATCGCGCTGTGCCCGGAGCACGGCAACGATCTCGACAGCCTGATCCGCAGCGCCGATACCGCCATGTACGTCGCCAAGGAGCACGGCAAACGCACCTATACCGTCTTCTCGCCGGAGATGAACAAGCGCGTCGCCGAATACATGTGGCTGGACACCAATCTGCGCAAAGGCCTGGAGCAAAATCAGCTGGTGCTGTATTACCAGCCGAAAATCGACGCGCGCAGCGGTGAAGTGCACAGCGTGGAAGCGCTGGTGCGCTGGGATTCGCCGGAGCGCGGCCTGATCCCGCCGCTGCAGTTCATCTCCTACGCCGAGGAGTCCGGCCTGATCGGCCCACTGGGGCAATGGGTATTGCAGACCGCCGCCGGCCAGGCGGCGCAGTGGCAAGAGCAGGGATTGAATCTGCGGGTGGCGGTCAACCTCTCCGCCCGGCAGCTGGCCGACGACAGCATCGTCAACGACCTGCTCGGGGTGCTGCGCCGTCACCGCATGGCCCCCTGTCTGTTGGACTTCGAGTTGACCGAAAGCAGCCTGATTGAAGACGAGAACCGCGCTCGCGCGCTGATCACCCGGTTGCGCGAACTGGGCGCGCAGGTGCATCTCGACGACTTCGGCACCGGCTATTCGTCGCTGGCGCAGCTGGCGCGTATTCCGCTGGACGCCATCAAGCTGGATAAAAGCTTCGTGCGCGGGGTGAATTTCAACCCGGTATCGCAATCGTTGGTGCGCGCGATCGTTGCGGCGGCGGAGGCGTTGGCGTTCCGGGTGATCGCCGAAGGGGTGGAGACCGAGAGCGAAAACCACTTCCTCGACGAGGTCGGCGTGGACGAAAAACAGGGCTTTCTGTTTGCGCGGCCAATGCTCCCGGAACAGCTGGAGCATTGGCTGCAGTCCTACCGCCCGCACTCACCCTCCGCGTGAGGCGGGCGCGTTAACGTTAGCCGGCACGACGCAGGTTCAGGGTATGGCGATCCTGCAACATCACCAGCCGCTCGATGTA
This sequence comes from Serratia sp. TMDUHS_CL, assembly GCF_037137105.1. NCBI lineage: Bacteria > Pseudomonadati > Pseudomonadota > Gammaproteobacteria > Enterobacterales > Yersiniaceae > Serratia > Serratia sp. TMDUHS_CL. The sequence goes on along the minus strand of NZ_JBBBDV010000021.1, from coordinate 25,123 downwards.
GGCGCGGTCTTTTTCCTCAATGGTAAAGGCCGAGTGCACCCAGTCTTCGGTAATGTCCATCAGCTCGGAACGCGTCAGCTGCAACACGCGCTGACGCGCCCGCAGCATGGCGCGCATGCCGTTGAGCTTCGGCCGGATAGTATCGATGAAGGTGCGCGTCGCCATGTAGGCGTCGCCGGGCTGGAACAGCTGGTCTACCAGCCCGCGGCTCTCGAACCACTCTGCGGTGTGCGACTCGCCGCCCCAAATCAGCTCCTCGGCCAAGCGCATGCCCGCCTTGCGCGCCACCAGCGAGTAACCGCCCATACCGGGAAACAGGTTGAACGCGATCTCCGGAAACCCCATGCGCGCGTTGTTCTGCGCCAACACGAAATGGTGCGCCAGCGCCGCTTCAAAACCGCCGCCCAGCGCGCTGCCTTCGACCATCGCAATGCTGACCGCGCCGGTGTCGAAACCGCGCGCCGCCGCATGTACGCAGTCGATGCAGGCGCGCGCGTAGGCCATCATCGCCTCGCGCTTGCGGTTTTTGATCGCTTCGGCGAAGAACTGCAGATCGCCGCCGACGTTGAACATGTTCGGCACCAGCGAGCCGGTGACCCAGAAATCGAACCGCAGCGAAGACTCCTTCGCCGCCTGCGCCAGCGTCATGATGTCTTCGATCAGCGCCTGGTTGAAGCAGGGGCGCGGCGCGGCGCGCAGCAGCATCCACATGATGTGCCGCCCCTCTTCATAGTAGGCGGACAGCTGCGACAAATTGCCCGCTTCGGTAAACGGACGACAGGTGGGGTGATTAAGCAATTTCATAAGACCTTCCAGTTTTTCTGTTGATGACGGATGAGACCGTTCCAGCCCCTACGGCTGCAGCGGAGCGGTGGGCGGCAAAAGCGCGACGCCACATCATGAGTAAACGCTTTCTCGCCGACGAAACAGATAAAAATTGGAGGTAGGGAAGTGAAAAAAACCGAGGCGCCACGGGGTTTTCATAGGAATTTTACCTATCGCCCCCTCCCCGGCATTTCATGCCGGGCGCTAACGCGCTAAGCTCGGAAAATGACCGTTTGCCGCCCCGGCGTTCAAAACGCTGCGGGGCTTTGGCTATAATCAACGCTGAAACATGCCGTTTAACGTTAAGGAAATCGTGAAGTAATGCCTACAGGACCAGACCAGGAACGCCACCAGCCCGCACAAGACACGCCGCCGAAGCCGCTTATCGCCATCAAGACCGGCCATGAGACCCTCGACCGCCGCATCGGTGGTTTTTCACGTCTGATTGAACGCATCAAAGCCTGGCCAAGCGTGGCGCACCTGCTGCGCGCCGCCGAACGCTTTAACGATCGGCTGGGTAGCCAGTTCGGCGCCGCTATTACCTATTTTTCATTCCTCTCGCTGATCCCGATCCTGATGGTGTCGTTTGCCGCCGCCGGCTTCGTGCTGGCCTCCAACCCGGATCTGCTGGCCCGCTTGATCAACCGCATCGTCGGCAGCATCAGCGATCCGACGCTGGCCAGCACGCTGAAGAACACCGTCAACACCGCCATTCAGCAGCGCACCACCGTGGGATTGACCGGCCTGGCGCTGGCGCTCTATTCCGGCATCAGCTGGATGGGCAACCTGCGCGAGGCGATCCGCGCGCAGTCGCGCGATGTCTGGGAGCGCAATCCGCAGGATCAGGAGAAAATCTACTTCAAATACACCCGCGACTTCATCTCGCTGACCGGCCTGGTGGTCGCGCTGATCATTACGCTGTCGCTGACCTCGGTCGCCGGGTCGGCGCAGGCGGCGATCGTCAATGCGCTGGGGCTGGACGGCATCGAATGGCTGCGGCCGGCGCTGACGCTGATCGCGCTGTCGATCTCGATCTTCGCCAACTATCTGCTGTTCCTGTGGATTTTCTGGATGCTGCCGCGCCACAAACCGAAGAAAAAAGCGCTGCTGCGCGGCACCTTGCTCGCCGCCATCGGCTTTGAGGTGATCAAGTTCGTGATGACCATGACGCTGCCGCAGGTGGCAAAGTCGCCTTCCGGCGCGGCCTTCGGATCGGTGATCGGGCTGATGGCGTTCTTCTACTTCTTCGCTCGTTTGACGCTGTTTTGCGCCGCCTGGATCGCCACCGCCGACTACAAAGGCGACAAAGCGTTGCCGGAACGCGAACCTCCGGCGCGCTGAAGCCATGCGATCGTGCCGGTGTTATCGCACACACCGGCACTTTCCTCTGGATATCAACCAGAAAACCAGTCAATACGTCTAAATAACGCGGCGCGCGATCCGAAAAACCAGCATAACAAACTGCTCGCTCACTTTTCTTTGCCGCTTTTACAGCCATTCCCTCTGCACGAAAGCCCTTTCTCAACGTTTAACGCTGCAGAAAACAAGCCAGATAAAACATTAGTCTTTTTAACCGGTTAGCGGGGCCATTGCCCAAAGTTCCCGCGTTGAAAAGGCCGAATGCTGTCACTAAGATGGATTTTTACCCCTTCCAACAATAAGAAATATTATGCAAGCCACCATCGCACCCCCACTCGACGCCGACGACGCGTCCACACCGGTGAACTCCCGCGGGAAAGTCATCGTCGCCTCGCTGGTCGGTACCGCCATCGAGTTCTTCGACTTCTACATCTACGCCACCGCCGCGGTGATCGTGTTTCCACATATCTTCTTCCCACAGGGCGACCCGACCACCGCAACGCTGCAGTCGCTGGCCACCTTCGCCGTCGCCTTTGTCGCGCGCCCTATCGGCTCTGCGCTGTTCGGGCACTTCGGCGATCGCGTGGGGCGCAAGGTCACGCTGGTCGCCTCGCTGCTGACCATGGGGATTTCCACCGTGCTGATCGGCCTGCTGCCGAGCTATGAAACCATCGGCATCTTCGCCCCTATCCTGCTGGCGCTGGCGCGCTTCGGGCAGGGCCTGGGACTGGGCGGCGAATGGGGCGGCGCCGCCCTGCTGGCGACGGAGAACGCGCCGGCCAAAAAGCGCGCGCTGTACGGCTCCTTCCCCCAGTTGGGCGCGCCGATCGGCTTCTTCTTCGCCAACGGCACCTTCCTGCTGCTCTCCTGGCTGCTGAGCGACCAGCAGTTTATGGAATGGGGCTGGCGCGTGCCGTTCATCCTCTCCGCCGCGCTGGTGCTGATTGGCCTGTACGTTCGGGTGTCGCTGCATGAAACGCCGGTGTTCGCCAAAGTGGCCAAAGCCGGCAAACAGGTGAAAGTGCCACTCGGCACGCTGCTGAGCAAGCATCTGAAAGCGACCATCCTCGGCACTTTCATCATGCTGGCGACCTACACGCTGTTTTATCTGATGACGGTGTATTCGATGACCTACGGCACCACGCCGCAGCCGTTGGGGCTCGGCTACTCCCGCAACAGCTTCCTGTGGATGCTGATGGTGGCGGTAATCGGTTTCGGCGTGATGGTACCGATCGCCGGCCTGCTGGCGGACGCGTTCGGCCGCCGCAAGACCATGATCGCCATTACCCTGCTGATGATCGGCTTCGCGTTCCTGTTCCCGACCCTGCTGGGTTCCGGTAACCAGGCGCTGGTGATGGGCTTCCTGCTGTGCGGCCTGAGCATCATGGGGCTGACCTTTGGCCCCATGGGCGCGCTGCTGCCGGAGCTGTTCCCGACCGAAGTGCGCTATACCGGCGCATCGTTCTCCTACAACGTCGCGTCTATTCTCGGCGCGTCCGTGGCGCCTTATATCGCCACCTGGCTGGCGGCCCACTACGGGCTGTTCTACGTCGGCATGTACCTGGCGGCGATGGCCGGGTTGACGCTGTTGGCCCTGCTGCTGATGAAAGAAACCCGCCACCAGTCGCTGTGATCCCCTACGGCCCCCTCACTGCGGGGGGCCGCACGCGTTGTTCGTTTCCTGTCATAAAACCGGGCTATGCTGGACGTTTCTCTCGGTAACAGGATTGGCCGATGTCTCTGCGTCGTGGGGTATTTGTCTGCGTTGCGCTGCTGGCGGCTCTCGCCATCGCGCTCTATTACGGGTTGAAGCCCGACCATCCCGATGCGCTGTGGCGCATCGTCAGCCAGCAATGTCTGCCCAATCAGCAGGCGCATGACAACCCGGCGCCCTGCGCGCAGGTGGATGTGCCGGCCGGCTTCGTGGTGTTTAAAGATCGCAACGGGCCGCTGCAATACCTGCTGATGCCCAGCGCCAAAATCACCGGGATAGAAAGCCCGGCGGTGCTGGACGCCGCCACGCCGAATTTCTTCGCCCAGGCCTGGCGCGCGCGCCACGTGATGGCGGAACGCTATGGCAAACCGATCGACGACGGCGATATTTCACTGGCGATCAACTCGGAATATGGCCGCACGCAAAACCAGCTGCATATTCATATCTCCTGCCTGTTGCCGGCGGTAAAACAGCGGCTGGCGCAGATCGGCCCCGATTTTATCGAGCAATGGCAACCGCTGCCCGGCGGCCTGTTGGGGCATGACTATCTGGGGCGACGGGTGACCCCTGCCGAGCTGGAACAGCAGGGCGCCTTCCGTCTGTTGGCTTCCGGCCTGCCGCGCGCCGACGGGCGCATGGGCAGCTTCGGCCTGGCGATGACCGCGCTGCCGGACGGCGATTTCCTGCTGCTGGCGACCGAGCGCAGCCTGCTGCCGTTCACCCTGGCCTCGGCGGAAGAGATCCAGGATCACGACTGCCGCCTGCTTACGCCACCGCCGCGCGCCTGATTATTTTTTGCCTTTCATCTCCCGCAGGATCTGCCCGCACTGGTTCTCCTCGCCGCCTTCACTGGGCGAGACCAGCGCCAGCAGCGCCGCCGCCGGCGTCAGCACCGCCCCCAACGCCACCGCCGCCGCGCCGCGCGCGATCAGCGGCCCGGCTTTCACCCCGGCGTCGGGGTGCTTGAAGGTGCCTTTCACGTACAGCGGCGAGCGCAGGGTCAGCACGCGCATCCCCTTGCTTTCCGGATCGATGGACAAATCCAGCCGTTCGGTGGCGAGGTTGGTGTTGCCGGTGATGTTGATCACCGCGTTCTCGGTGTCGAACACGAACAGCCGCGGCGCGGCGACGCCGCTGCGGATGCCGACGTCCGCCGCGGCGCAGTTGATGCCCACCACGTCGTCGCCGAACAGCTGCGCCACCAGATAGTTGCCGACGTTCAGGCCGAGGATCTCCATCAGGCTACGGCTGATCACCCCGTTATTGATCAGCAGGCGCAGGTCGCCGTTGCTGGTCGCCAGCAGCTCGGCCACCGAATTGCCGCTGCCCGTCAGACTGGCGTCGCCGTTCATCTGCCCGAGGCTGCGCTTCATCGCCGCCACGTTCGGCAACAGCTGTTTGAGCTGGAGTTTGCGCGCATGCATATCCACTTGGCCACGCATCGGTTTTTTGCCGCCGTCGAGACGCACCACGGCGTTCAGGCTGCCGCCCGCCATGCCGAAGCGCAGCGGATCCAGACGCAACTCGCCATTGTTCAGCTTCAGGTGCGTGGCCAGATCGCTCAGCGGTAAATCGCTGCCGCGTTCGATGCGCGCGGCGGCAAACTTCACGTCCGCATCCATCTTGCGCCAGCTTTGCGTATCGAACTGCGCGACCGGCAGCACCTTATCCGCCGGTTGGCGGCTCTTCTCGCCGCGCCCGGCTTTGGCGGCGTTGGAATCCGCGCCGATCAACGGCGCCAGATCCGCCAACCTCAGCTGCCGGGAGCTCACCGCGCCGCTCAGCGTCGGCCGCGGCTTACCGGCAACGTATTTCAAGTCACCGTGAATGTCACTGTCGCCGATTTTGCCGTCGAACTTCTGATATTCGAACACGGCGCCGCCCGGCTGATGCAGGCGGGCTATCAGATGGCCATCGGTCGCATACGGCGGCGTGTTCGGCAGCAGCACGCCGGTCAGGCCATAGAGGTCACCCAGGCTTTCGCCGGAAAATTTCAGCTGCACGTCCAGGCCGCCGAGGTTCAGCGGATCGGACAAGGTGCCCGCCACCGCAACACGGGTGCTGCCGGAACGCACGTCGGCCTGCAGCGGGAACGGCAGATCGGCGCTCTGCAGTGACAGCATGCCGCCGATCTTGCCTCTGCCGCTCAGCGGTTCGCCGTTATATTTGCCCTTGACCTGCCAACCGAAAACGTAGTCGGGGGTAGCGGCCTTGCCGCCGCTCTGCTTGCCGGTCACTTCACTGAACGGCAGCGGTTTACCGAGCGGATCGATGACGGCGCGGAAATCCGCCTTCAGGGTGGCGTCTTTAAAGGCGATCTGTCCCTTGTCGAACACGATGTCGTGAACGGTGAACGACCAGGCGGAAGGCGGTTGCTGCGGATCCTGGCCAGCAGCCAGATCAAACGTCCAGTTGTTGTCGCCGTTGGCCAGGCGTTCTAACGACGCATTCGGCTGCTTGAGCCAGATGCGCGGGATCAGCAGTTCTTTCCTCAGCAGCGCCAGCGGTGCGATGCTGGCGTCGACGCGCTGCAGCGTCACCATGCTGTCGCCGGGCATGTTTTTCGGGTTACCCAGCCACACGTCTTCAGCGTGAATATGCGGCCAGGGCACCCAGGCGCGCCAGCCGCCCTCATCCCGGTTACGCGACCAGTCGACGCCCAGATCGCCGCGGATGGCGAACGGCCGCCGCAGTTCGGCCGACACTTTGTCGTTGATGGTGGGTTTGAGTCGATTCCAGTCGAAGGTAGCGATGAAGATCGCCAGCGCGACGATCGCCAGCAGCACAATGCCGCCCAGCCAGCTGAAAACCTTTCCTGTTCTTGTCATAGGGCTCCCTCAGCACATAAACCGGGCTGCCGAATGAAAGGAAAAAGAATGAGCAGCCCCGTTTAAGCCTAGCTGAGGATAGGCCGGAGTTCACGCCGGCGCGCCGGGCGCGGCGAACAGCGTCGGTACGCTGTGCAGAGTTTCAAAGCACGCCGGGCGGGAAAGATAGTAGCCCTGCGCGGCCAACGCGCCGGAACGCTGCACCAGCCGCCACTCCTGCTCGGTTTCCACGCCTTCGACGATCACCCCGTCGCTGTGCTGGTTCATCATCGTGATCAGGGTGCCGAGCAGCTGTACGCCCTCTTCCGACTGTTTGAGCAAGGTGAACAACTCGCGCGCCACCTTGATGTATTGATAGCGCCAGGCGCCGACGGCGGAGAAGTTGGCCAGCCCGCTGCCGAAATCGTCCAGCCACAGCCGTTCGCCGCCGACGATCTGCTGCAACGGGTGGTTTGACGCCGTTTCGGCGTGCTCCACCAGCTCGAAGCGCAGATAGGGCATCTCGGCGATCTGGCGTTGCAGCTCGCTATGACGTTGCAACGCTTGCAGCGCGATGCCGTCGATATTGACCGACACCATCACCGCGTGGCGAATGAACAATGCCTGCCAGCGCTGCAACAGCGCCAGCTGTTCCTGGATCACCCGTAAACGCTGGGCGACGCCGAGCGAGGCGAAATACTGTTCCGGGGATTGCCGTTTGTCCGGCTCATTCGGGTGATATACCGCCGTCAGCAGTTCCACCGCCAGCAGCGCGCCGCTGGTGCGATAAATCGGCTGGAAGGTATACAAGCGCCGGCATTGCCGCCAGTAGCGCCGCGATTTGGCGCAGGCATAGAGGGCAAAACAGGGCGCCAGCAGACCCGAGATCAGGTTGGTTATCATCGGTACTATCGCCGTGGCGGGGAAGTGAGAGCGCTGCCGCTGTTTCTTTACCCAGCTTATCGGCCGCACCGCGTAAAACTTTAAGCATGAATTGCCGCGCGCTTTCCTCTTCGCCCTGTTGGCACGGGCCGATCGCGATCATAAAAAATTAAAACACTGTTTTAATTTATTGACTCCCTCACCGCCTTGCGTGGAGACTGGTGGCTGTTGCTTCTTCTTTAGCCAGGGCTTATTGACGATGACTATCCGAAATCTCGCCGTGATCGGCGAATGCATGATCGAGCTGTCGCAGCAGGGCGCGCAGCTGACGCGCGGCTTTGGCGGCGATACCCTCAACACCGCCGTCTACCTCGCCCGCCAAATGCCGGAACAGGCGCTGCAGGTGCATTACGTCACCGCGCTCGGCACCGACAGCTTCAGCGGCGAGATGCTGCAGGCCTGGCGGCAGGAGAAGATCGAGACCGGGCTGATTCAGCAGTTGGAAAACAAACTGCCGGGCCTGTACGTGATCGAAACCGACGCCGCCGGCGAACGCACCTTCTACTACTGGCGCAACGACGCCGCCGCCCGGTATTGGCTTGCGGGCCCCCAGGCCGAGGTACTGTGCGCCCAGCTGGCGCAGTTCGATTATCTGTATCTCAGCGGTATTAGCCTGGCGATCCTCGCGCCTGCCGACCGCACGAAGCTGCTGGCGCTGCTGCGCCGCTGCCGCGCCAACGGCGGCCAGGTTATCTTCGACAACAACTACCGCCCGCGCCTGTGGCAAAGCCGTGAAGAAACGCAGCTGGCCTACCGCGAGGTGCTGGCCTGCACCGACATCGCCTTCCTGACGCTAGATGACGAAGCGTTGCTGTGGGGCACGCAGCCGGTTGAACAGGTGGTGGCACGCACGCAGGCGCTCGGCGTCGGCGAGATCGTTATCAAACGCGGCGCGGATGCCTGTCTGGTGTTCGGCGTGGAGGGAGAGCGACTTGAGGTACCGGCGATTGCGCTGCCGCCGGAGTGCGTAGTGGATACCACCGCGGCGGGCGACGCTTTCAGCGCCGGTTATCTGGCGGAACGCCTGAGCGGCGGCAGCGCCCAGCAGGCGGCGCAGCGCGGCCACCGGCTTGCCGCGACGGTGATCCAACATCGCGGCGCCATCATTCCCGCAACGGCAATGCCCGCATAGCCAATAAGGCGGCGGCGAGGTTACCCCGCCGCCCGCGCAATAGTTCCCAGAAACATTGATCAGAGGATGATTGAAAGAATTTCCCTAGCGTTGGCTTATTTCCGCCCAGAGCTGCTAAGCTTGGGTCTTGGCATTGCCGCCTTTTTGAATTTATTAGCCGAGTATAAATTTCAATCCGCCGCACTGACTAGCTGGACTTTGGTGCAGGTCGGGCTGAGCCGCCGAACGACAGGGAGGTTACCGATGGCCGTCGCATTCGCCAACGCCGTCGCCGCAAGACTGCATCTTGACGGCCGACTGCACGCCTTCAGCCAATTCAAATACGCTTATTTGACCTTCAACAAACACCGTCCCGATCGCCATCTGCTGGTCTCGAGCTACCCGCAAGAATGGCTGGACATCTACAGCGCCAATCGCTATCAGCACATCGATCCCGTCGTGCGCGCCGCCCATAGTCGCTGCGCGCCCTTCATGTGGCACGACACCCCCGTCACCACCGAGGATCGGCATTACCGGAAGATCTTCAGCCAGGCGCGGGAATACGACATCGTGCACGGCTGCAGCTTTGTTTTGCACGATCACGACAACAACCTGGCGATCTTGTCGATCAGCGCCACGGCAGCCGATGACGCCGATCTGCGGCAGCTGATGGAAGACGAGAGGGCCAGCCTGCAGATGGTATTGGTCGATACCCACCAGCACGCTCTGGCCTTGGCCAGCGCCGAGGCGAGCCGGACAGACCGGCTCTCGCCGCGCGAAGGGGAAATCCTCTACTGGGCCAGCCAGGGCAAAACCTACCATGAGATCGCGCTGATCCTGGGGATCAAAACCGGCACGGTGAAGTTTCACATCGGCAATGCGGTGCGTAAGCTGGGGGTCGCCAACGCCAAACACGCGATCCGGCGCTGCCTTGAACGGCAGCTGCTCGCGCCGCCGGAGGCATAAAAAAAGCCGGCATCACAGCCGGCTTTGTGTTCTTTACCTTGCGGAAAATCAGCCCGCAACGGCGATACGTTTCATGTCGGTCATGTAGCCACGCAGTTTGCGACCGACGGTTTCGATTGGGTGGCTGCGCACCGCTTCGTTCACGTCGCGCAGCTGCGCGTTGTCCACCGCCGTACCCGCCGCGGCTTTGCCCAAATCGCCCGCCTGCAGGGTGGTCATGAAGTCCTTCAGCAGCGGCACCGCCGCGTTGGCGAACAGGTAGTTGCCGTACTCTGCGGTATCGGAGATAACCACGTTCATTTCATACAGACGTTTGCGCGCAATGGTGTTGGCGATCAGCGGCAGCTCATGCAACGACTCGTAGTAAGCCGACTCTTCGATGATGCCGGCATCGACCATGGTTTCGAACGCCAGCTCAACGCCCGCTTTCACCATCGCCACCATCAGCACGCCGTGATCGAAGTACTCTTGCTCGCTGATTTTGCCTTCAAACTGCGGCGCATTCTCGAACGCGGTTTTGCCGGTCTCTTCGCGCCAGGTCAGCAATTTCACGTCGTCTTCCGCCCAGTCGGCCATCATGCCGCTGGAGAACGCGCCGGAGATGATGTCGTCCATGTGCTTCTGGAACAGCGGCGCCATGATGGTTTTCAGCTGTTCAGACAGCGCATAGGCACGCAGCTTGGCCGGATTGGACAGGCGATCCATCATCAGCGTGATGCCGCCCTGTTTCAGCGCTTCGGTGATAGTTTCCCAGCCGAACTGAATCAGTTTCTCGGCGTAAGCCGGATCGGTGCCCTCAGCAACCAGCTTGTCGAAGCACAGCAGCGAACCCGCCTGCAGCATGCCGCACAGAATGGTCTGCTCGCCCATCAGGTCGGATTTCACTTCGGCGACGAAGGAGGACTCCAGCACGCCGGCGCGGTGGCCGCCGGTCGCCGCCGCCCAGGCCTTGGCGATCGCCATGCCTTCGCCTTTCGGATCGTTTTCCGGGTGAACCGCAATCAGAGTCGGCACGCCGAAGCCGCGCTTGTACTCTTCACGCACTTCGGTGCCCGGGCATTTCGGCGCGACCATCACCACGGTGATGTCTTTACGCACCTGCTCACCCACTTCAACGATGTTGAAGCCGTGGGAGTAACCCAGCGCCGCGCCGTCTTTCATCAGCGGCTGCACCGCGCGCACCACGGAAGAGTGCTGCTTGTCCGGCGTCAGGTTGACCACCAGATCCGCCTGCGGGATCAGGTCTTCGTAGGTGCCGACCTTAAAGCCGTTTTCGGTCGCCTTGCGCCAGGAAGCGCGCTTCTCGTCGATCGCTTCTTTGCGCAGGGCATAGGCGACGTCCAGGCCGGAGTCGCGCATGTTCAGCCCCTGGTTCAGACCCTGGGCGCCACAGCCGACAATCACCACTTTTTTACCTTTCAGGTAGCCGGCTTCGTCAGCAAATTCGTCGCGCGCCATAAAGCGGCATTTACCCAATTGCGCCAACTGCTGACGCAGGTTCAATGTGTTGAAATAGTTAGCCATGGTGGTACTCCGGTTTGATGTTGTCTTGCATTGTTATTTTCATTCCCCGCCCTGTCTGTGCGGAGATTCGTTAAACTCAATGTATAACAGGAAATGCGTTGCTTAAATTGATATATTGAGAACGTGATATTGCAATTTATGCAACACTCTCACTGCGAGCGTATCGATATGGATTTACGTGATTTAAAGCTGTTCCTGCATTTGGCCGAAAGCCATCACTTCGGGCGCACCGCCAAGGCGATGCACGTCAGCCCATCGACGCTCTCCCGCCAGATCCAGCGGCTGGAAGAGATCCTCGGGCAGCCGCTGTTCCTGCGCGACAACCGCACCGTGCAGCTGACCGACGCCGGCGAACAGCTGAAAGAATTCGCCCAGCAAACGCTGCTGCAGTATCAGCAGCTGAAGCACTCGCTCGGCCAGCACGGCCCTTCGCTGAGCGGCGAACTGCGGCTGTTCTGCTCGGTGACCGCGGCGTACAGCCACCTGCCGCCGATCCTCGATCGTTTCCGCGCGCAGCACCCGCTGGTCGAGATTAAGCTGACCACCGGCGACGCCGCCGACGCGGTCGACAAAGTGCAATCCAACGAGGCCGATCTCGGCATCGCCGGCCGGCCGGAAACGCTGCCCGCCAGCGTGGCGTTCACCAAAATCGGCGAAATTCCGCTGGTGCTGATCGCACCGGCGTTGCCCTGTGCGGTGCGCAGCCAGGCATTCGCCGACAGGCCCGACTGGGCCGAGATCCCGTTCATCCTGCCGGAGCACGGCCCGTCGCGAAAACGCATCGAACTGTGGTTCCGCCGCCACCGCATCAGCAATCCGCTGATTTACGCCACCGTCGGCGGCCACGAAGCCATCGTGTCGATGGTCGCGTTGGGCTGCGGCATCGCGCTGATCCCGAGCGTGGTGGTGGACAACAGCCCGGAGCCGGTACGCAACCGCATCTCGCAGCTGGATAACATCTCGATGGTCGAACCGTTCGAGCTGGGGGTCTGCGTCCAGAAAAAGCGCCTCAGCGATCCGCTGATCGACGCCTTTTGGCGCTTGCTGCATCCCCGCTGACGCGAGGTTTACAGATCCGCCGGATCGATCTGCTTCATCGTCTCTACCTGCATCAACCAGTGGTAGAGCGGCTCAAGCTGCAAAAATGCCCCGGCCAGCAGCGGCACCAGATCGGCGCTGAACAGCTTTTCCACTTCGCTGTCTGTCACCATCACCGCAAACGACTTGCGGTTGTACCAGGTGGCGATCTCCGCCGCCTGCTCCTTCACCAGCGGGCGCTTGTAGCTCTCACCCACCAGCTCGAATGGCCGCCGGCAGCAGGCGGCCACCTCAAGGAAAGGCTGCGGCCGCTGCCTCAGCGTATGGCGGAACAGATCCATGGTCGGCTTGTTGGCGCTGTAGTAGCCGAGCCCATAGCGCAGCATGTCCGGCCCCAGTTCGAAAAAGTAGACCGGCGCGTCTTTCCAGTCTTTGCTCGGACGCTTGAACGTCAGCCACATGCGGCTGCGGTAGCGCGATTTGTCATGAGAAAAGCGCGTGTCGCGATGAATGCGCGACAGCGTTTTGCCGATCGCCGGGCGAGTCTCGAACTGCGGGTCGATCGCCAGCATGCCGGGAGCCAGCTGCTCCACCAGCGCGCGAAACGGCGCCAACAGCTCGCGATCGTAGATATCGCGGTTGCCGTCGAACCACGCCTTATCGTTCTCGATCCGCACCTGCTGCAGGAAATTCAGACCCTGCTGGCTAAAGCCGGAGAAAGGTTGCGCCATAAGTTTTTCCGTTCTGACGGTTTATCGGGTGTTGCGCAGATCTTCCCTCTGCCAACGGCGTTTGATAAACACGCGCCGACGCGTGCGAAAGTAAGCGACATAGAGAGAGAACGCCGCCCGGTTGCTGAATAGTGCACCGCCAACCACGCCCCCCAGCAGCATGGCGACGGTGGCGATGCCGGTCATCCCCGACGCCCACGCCGCCGCGGCGCCAAGGCAAAACAGGCCGAGCATGCCAAGGTAATATTGCAACAATACCACCCCGCTGTTTTTACCCTGCACCAGTTGGAACAGGATCAACGTCATCCACACCGCCACGATCGCGCCGCTGCCCATGAGAACGGCGGCGGAAGTCTTGCCGCTCCAGGCGGCCGCCACGTCCGTGGCCAGGCCCATCACGCCCGCCAGCCCCAACGTCAGGCATACCATCAGCAACATGACATTGCCGACGCCAGGCGGCGACAGCCGCTGGCCCGGCGTCAGGAAATGCTGCTCGAGCTGTGCATCCACGCCGGCGAACAGTGCGCGATCGCGCGCCGCGATTTGGCGTTCCATCTCCCGGCCCTGCGTCAATAAGCGGGCCAGCCGGCCGGGTAAACGCACCGGGCTCACCCCTGCAAAAAGAAGCGGAACGCCGGGTTGTCGGTTTCGTCGTGGCAATCGTAGCCCAGCGCCTGCAGGTGCCGCTCGAATTCCGGCTCGGTTTGCGCCAGTTCGAAGGCCGCCAGCACCCGGCCGAAGTCGGTGCCGTGGCTGCGATAGTGGAACAGCGAAATGTTCCAGTGCGTGCCCAGCGTCTGCAGGAATTTCAGCAGCGCGCCCGGCGACTCCGGAAACTCAAAGCTGTACAGCCGTTCGCGCAGCGGCTTCGACGGACGCCCGCCCACCATGTAGCGCACGTGAAGTTTGGCCATCTCGTCGTCCGACAGATCCACCACCTGATAACCGTCGGCATTGAGCTCGTCAATGATTTCCCGCCGTTCGGCGTGCCCGCGCGTCAGACGCACGCCGACAAAAATGCAGGCGTTGTCGGCATCGGCGTAGCGATAGTTGAATTCGGTCACCGAGCGGCCGCCCAGCAGTTGGCAGAACTTGAGGAAGCTGCCCTGCTGTTCCGGAATGGTCACCGCCAATAGCGCTTCGCGCTGTTCGCCCAGTTCGCAGCGTTCGGAAACGTAGCGCAGCCCATGGAAGTTGAGGTTGGCGCCAGACAGCACGTGCGCCAGACGCTCGCCCTGAATGTTGTACTGCTGGACGTACTTTTTCAGCCCCGCCAGCGCCAGCGCGCCGGAAGGTTCGGCAATGGCACGCACGTCCTCAAACAGATCTTTGACCGCCGCACAGATGGCGTCGCTGTCCACGGTGATCACGTCGTCCAGATATTCACGGCACAGGCGGAAAGTTTCGTCGCCGATACGCTTTACCGCCACGCCTTCGGCGAACAGCCCGACGCGCGCCAGATCCACCGGATGGCCGGCATCCAGCGCCGCACGCAAGCAGGCGGAGTCTTCCGCTTCGACGCCGATCACTTTAATCTGCGGCATCAGCTGCTTGATCAGCACTGCCACCCCGGCGGCCAAGCCGCCGCCGCCGACCGGCACGAAGACCCGATCCAGATGCGCGTCTTGCTGTAGCAGCTCCATCGCCAGCGTGCCCTGCCCGGCGATCACCGTCGGATGATCGAACGGCGGCACGAAGGTCATGCCCTGCTGCTGGGAAAGCTCGATCGCCTTCGCTTTGGCCTCGTCGAAATTGGCACCGTGCAGCAGCACTTCACCGCCGAAACCGCGCACCGCATCCACCTTGATGTCCGCAGTGGACACCGGCATCACGATCAGCGTTTTGATGCCCAGCCGTTTACCGGAGAAGGCGACGCCCTGCGCGTGGTTGCCGGCCGAAGCCGTCACGACACCGCGCGCCTTCTGCTCTTCGTCCAGCCCGGCGATCATCGCATAGGCCCCGCGCAGCTTGAAGCTGTGCACCGGCTGGCGATCTTCGCGCTTCACCAAAATGGTGTTGCCGAGGCGCGAAGAAATTTTGCTCATGGCCTGCAACGGGGTGACCTGCGCCACCTCATAGACCGGCGAGCGCAGTACCGCTCGCAGATATTCCGCGCCGCAGGGGGCGCTGGGTAGGGGTTGAGAGACCGCCATGCTGCTTATCCCCCCAGTTTGCTCTTGTCGCGTACCGCGCCTTTGTCGGCGCTGGTGGCCAACGAGGCGTAGGCGCGCAGCGCGAAGGATACCTGACGCTCACGGTTTTTCGGCGTCCAGGCCGCGTCGCCGCGCGCCAGTTCCGCTTCATGCCGCGCCGCCAGCTCCTGCTCGCTGACGTCCAGCTGGATGCCGCGATGAGGAATGTCGATCGCGATCATGTCGCCGTCCTGCACCAGGGCGATCAGGCCGCCGTTGGCCGCCTCCGGCGAGGCGTGGCCGATGGACAGCCCGGAGGTGCCGCCGGAGAAACGCCCGTCGGTAATCAGCGCGCACGCCTTGCCCAGCCCCATCGATTTCAGATACGTGGTTGGGTAAAGCATTTCCTGCATGCCCGGCCCGCCTTTCGGCCCTTCGTAACGGATAACGACCACGTCGCCCGCCACCACTTTGCCGCCGAGGATCGCTTCTACCGCATCATCCTGGCTTTCATACACTTTGGCCGGGCCGCGGAAGGTGAGGATTTCCTTGTCTACGCCGGCGGTTTTGACGATGCAGCCGTTTTCCGCCAGGTTGCCGTACAGCACCGCCAACCCGCCGTCCTGACTGTAGGCGTGTTCACGGGTGCGGATGCAGCCTTCCTTGCGGTCGGTGTCCAGCGAATCCCAGCGGCAGTCCTGCGAGAATGCCTGCGTGGTGCGGATACCGGCCGGCCCGGCGGAGTACATTTTCTTGACGCTTTCGTCGCGGGTCAGCATCACGTCGTAGGCTTCCAGCGTCTGCGGCAGGGTCAGCCCCAGCACGTTGTTCACCTCGCGGTTCAGCAAGCCGGCGCGATCCAGCTCGCCGAGGATACCGATTACGCCGCCGGCGCGGTGCACGTCTTCCATATGGTATTTCTGCGTGCTCGGCGCCACCTTGCACAGATGTGGCACTTTGCGCGACAGGCGATCGATGTCTTCCATGGTGAAGTCCACCTCGCCTTCCTGCGCCGAAGCCAGCAGGTGCAGTACGGTGTTGGTCGAGCCACCCATGGCGATGTCCAGCGTCATGGCGTTCTCAAACGCCGCCTTGTTGGCGATATTGCGCGGCAGCGCGCTCTCGTCGTCCTGCTCGTAATAGCGTTTGGTCAGCTCGACGATGCGCTTGCCGGCGTTGAGGAACAGCGCTTTGCGATCGGCGTGGGTGGCCAGCAGCGAGCCGTTGCCCGGCTGCGACAGGCCCAGCGCTTCGGTCAGGCAGTTCATCGAGTTGGCGGTGAACATGCCGGAGCAGGAACCGCAGGTCGGGCAGGCGGAACGCTCGATCTGCTCGCTGTCGGCGTCGCTGACGTTCGGGTTAGCGCCCTGGATCATCGCATCCACCAGATCCAGCTTGATGATCTGGTTGGAGAGTTTGGTCTTGCCGGCTTCCATCGGGCCGCCGGAGACGAAGATCACCGGGATATTCAGGCGCAACGCCGCCATCAGCATGCCCGGGGTGATCTTGTCGCAGTTGGAGATGCACACCATCGCGTCGGCGCAGTGGGCGTTCACCATGTATTCGACCGAGTCGGCGATCAGCTCGCGCGATGGCAGGGAATAGAGCATGCCGCCGTGGCCCATGGCGATGCCGTCATCCACCGCGATGGTGTTGAACTCTTTGGCCACGCCGCCGGAGGCTTCGATCTGCTCGGCGACCAGTTTGCCCAGATCGCGCAGATGCACGTGGCCCGGCACGAACTGGGTAAAGGAGTTGACCACGGCGATGATCGGCTTGCCGAAATCGGCGTCGGTCATCCCGGTCGCGCGCCACAATGCGCGGGCACCCGCCATATTGCGGCCGTGGGTGGTGGTGGCGGAACGGTACTTAGGCATGCTCTTTTCACTCCAAATGTATTTATGACAGGCGGCGAACGAACCGCCTGGATATTCTTATCTGTCTGTCTTGTCGTTACGGATTTACCGGATCCAGCCAGCCGTATTTGTCTTCTGTCTTGCCGCTGAACAGGCCGAAGAACGCCTGTTGGATCTGTTTGGTCACCGGGCCGCATTTGCCGATGCCGACCTGAATGCCGTCCACGCTGCGTACCGGCGTGATTTCCGCCGCGGTGCCGGACATGAACACTTCGTCGGCCAGGTACAGCGATTCGCGCGACAGCACCTGCTCACGCACTTCGAAGCCCATGTCTTTCGCCAGCTTGATGATCGCATCGCGGGTGATGCCCGGCAGCGCCGAAGAGGTGAACGGCGGGGTGTAAATCACGCCGTCTTTCACTTCAAACAGGTTCTCGCCCGCCCCTTCGGAAATGTAGCCGTGCACGTCGAGCGCGATGCCTTCCTGATAGCCGTGGCGACGCGCTTCGCTGCCCACCAGCAGGGAGGAAAGATAGTTACCGCCGGCCTTGGCCGCAGTGGGGATCGTGTTTGGTGCGACGCGGTGCCAGGAGGAGACCATCGCATCGATGCCTTGATCCAGCGCTTCTTCACCCAGATAAGCGCCCCAAGGAAACGCCGCGATAATCACGTCCGTCTTGTAACCGGCCGGCGGGTTGACGCCCATGCCGACATCGCCGACGAACACCAGCGGGCGGATGTACGCGCTGACCAGGTTGTTCTTGCGCAGCGTGGCACGGCAGGCTTCCATCAGCTCGTCGACGCTTTGCGAAACCGGCATGCGGTAGATTTTCGCCGAGTCGTGCAGGCGCTGCATATGTTCGCGATGGCGGAACACCACCGGCCCCAAGTGCGAGTCGTAGCAGCGCACGCCTTCAAATACCGACGTGCCGTAATGCAGCGCGTGCGACATCACGTGCACTTTGGCCTCGGCCCAGGGAACCATCTCACCATTGAACCAAATGTAATCGGCTTTCTTTGTCATTGTTATTTATCCTTCTCGGCGCCTCAGGCGCGTATTTGTTGTGATGTTGGCTGCTGGATCTCGACGCAGGAGACGTCCAGCAGTTTGCTTAACTGAGATGACAACAGGGCGACCGGACGCGGGCTGGCAACGGTCAATTCGATATTGATGCTGTCGGCGTTGGCCGGAGAAACCATATTCATAGCACAAACCTGAAAGCCGCGATGACGCACGACCCGCAATACGCGCTCTAACATTTCGGGGCGAAAACGCGCCTGGATAGAGAGTTGATGCTGCATCATGATATTTCCTCCAACATGGTTTCGTTGCCGGCGCCCGGCGGCACCAGCGGCCAGACGTTTTCGAGTTCGTCGATAGAGACCTGCAGCAGATAAGGGCCTTCGGTGTTGAACAGCGCCTCGAGCGCGCCCTCCACCTGATCCTTGCGGCTGATGCGCTGGCCGGGAATGCCGAAGGCGGCGGCCAGCATCAGGAAGTCGGGGTTATCGGACAGGTTGGTTTCGCTGTAGCGGCCGTCGAAGAACAGCTGCTGCCACTGACGCACCATTCCGAGGCGCTGGTTGTCCAGCAGCACGATCTTGAGCGGCAGCTGTTTGCGCTTGATGGTGCCCAGCTCCTGCACGTTCATCATGAAGGAGCCATCGCCCGAGACGCAGATCACCGTATCTTGCGGGCGCGCGATCTGGGCCCCCACCGCCGCCGGCACGCCGAACCCCATGGTGCCGAGGCCGCTGGAGGTGATGAAATTCTCCGGGCGTTCGAACGTCATGTGCTGCGCGCTCCACATCTGGTGCTGGCCCACGTCGGTGGTCACCACGCTGTTGGCCGGCTTGCGGGCGGACAGCTGGCGCAAGAACAATGGCGCGTAGATCGGCTGGCCGGGGTGATCGTAGCGACAGACGTGCTCGGCTTTCAGCGCCGTCACCTGCTGCTGCCAGGCGGCGATGTTCAGCGGGCGCTGCAACGCTGGCAGCAACGCTTTCAGGTCGCCCTGCAGGGCGACATGCGCCTGGCGCAGCTTGCTCATCTCCGCCGGATCGATATCCATGTGGATCACTTTGGCGTGCGGCGCGAAGGCGTTCAGTTTGCCGGTCACGCGGTCATCGAAACGCGCGCCGACGGCAATCAGCAGATCGCACGCCTGCACCGCCAGGTTGGCAGCCTTGGTGCCGTGCATACCCAACATGCCGAGGTACAGCGGATCTTGCGCATCCGGCGCGCCCAGCCCCTTCAGGGTGGCGACGTTCGGCATGCGGGTCACGGCGATAAATTCACGCAGCGCCGGCACCGCCTGTGCCATGCCCACGCCGCCGCCGACGTACAGCATCGGTTTATGCGCCTGCGCCAGCAGCTCGGCCGCTTCCGCCAACGCTGCCGCCGGGAACGCCGGCGCTTCGTCGACCGGCATCAGATGCGGGTGCAAGTCGCCCTGCGCCAGCTGGATGTCTTTCGGGATATCGATCAGCACCGGGCCAGGGCGGCCGCCTGCGGCGATGGCGAACGCTTCCGCCATGATGCCCGGCAAGGCGTCCAGCGATTCCACCAGGAAACTGTGCTTGGTGCAGGCCAGAGACAGGCCGAGAACATCGATCTCCTGAAAGGCATCGGTGCCGATCAGCGCGGAACCCACCTGACCGGTGATGGCGACAACGGGAACGGAATCGAGCAGCGCATCAGCCAGGCCAGTGATCAGGTTGGTGGCGCCAGGGCCGGAAGTGGCGATGCAAACGCCGACTTTGCCAGTGGCGCGGGCGTAGCCGATGGCGGCCATCGCGGCGCCCTGTTCATGGCGACACAGCAGGTGTTCCACACCACCGTCGTACAGCGCATCGTAGACCGGCATGATTGCCCCGCCCGGATAGCCGAATACGGTATCCACCCCCTGCGCACGCAACGCTTGAACTACCCACTGAGCGCCATTCATAGTTATTTCCCCGCCTTACTTCGACAACTGCAGGATTTTGTTCTGTTTTTCATGCTCTGCCCCTTGCTCCACTTTTCTCTTGCCAATAAAAAACCCCCGGACCTGACGGTGCGGGGGTTCTCTTGCGATTCCGGCTTGTTTGCTAAGCCTTTCTTCGTCCAAGTGCAGCCCCGCACGGTGGGATAATAATCACCACCACGCTAATCACGACTAGGCTAATCACTTGGGCAAAGGCTTTCATAATGGGTTTGTTCACTGTGCTCATTCAGAACTAATGCTTACAGAGGTACCATAGTCGCGCGCGGCATGACAACACTTTTTTTGCGTTATTATTCGGCGCAATCTGGTCATACCTCACGCAAATCGCCCCTCTTTCACACGTTGGCGCGCATGTCCGGATTTTTCACCGCGTCGGTGATCGCCTTGCCGCGCGTATCCTTGCCAAAGAACACCAACAGGGCGATCGCCACCGCCACCGTACCGGCGACGATCGCCATCGCCAGGCCGTAATTGTGCCCATGATGCTCGGCGATGGTGGCTTGCAGCGTGGCGTTGACCGAGGCTATCAGATTGCCCAGCTGGTACACGAACCCCGGCAGCACCGCGCGGGTGTTGGCCGGCACCAGTTCGGTCAGGTAGGTCGGTATCACGCCCCAGGCACCCTGCACCATGAACTGCATCAGGAAAGCGCCGATCCCGAGCATCAGTGAACCGCTGGAAAACGCCCACAGCGGGATCACCGGCAACGCCAGCAGCGCGGCGATGATGATCGCTTTCTTACGGCCGATCTTTTCCGATAACGAACCGAAGAATACGCCGCCGATAATGGACGCGATATTGTAGCTTATGGCGATGATACTGACGGTTTTAGGGTCGAAACCGTGCTGAACTTTCAAAAATACCGGATACAGATCCTGCGTGCCGTGGGAGAAGAAATTGAACGCCGCCATCAGCAGCACCAAATAGCAACACAGCTTCCAGTGGCTCTTCAATACCGGCAGCAAGGCGGTGCTTTCTTTGCGTTCGCGCGCCGCCAGCCACACCGGCGACTCCTGCACGCAATAATAAATAAACGGCAGCAGCAGGATCGGCGCTGCGCCGATAACGAACATGCCGCGCCAGCCGACCGTTTCGAACAGCAGGCCGTACACCACCGCCGCCAGCAGATAACCGAACGGATAGCCGGCCTGGAAAATACCCGACATCAGGCCGCGTGAGCGGTCCGGTATGGTTTCCATCGCCAATGACGACGCCACGCCCCAGATGCCGCCCATCGCAACCCCGTACAGCACCCGCAACAGCAAAAAGACCGTCAGCGAGGGCGCGGCGGCGGAGAGCAGCTCAAACACCGAGAAGAAGACGATATTCAGCATCAGGATCGGCTTGCGGCCATATTTTTCCGCCGCGCGCCCGAAGATCAGCGCGCCGATAGGCCGCACCGCCAGCGTGAGCAGAATCGCCAACGTGACCTGTTCCAGGCCGACGTGAAAGGATTGCGCGATATCGCTGAGTAAGAATACCAGCACGAAAAAATCGAAAGCGTCTAGCGTCCAGCTTGAAAAGCTGGCGATTGCCGCGTTGCGTTGCAGCGGGGTCCAACCAAACATAGTGTTATCCCTACCGTAGAGTACGAAGTCAGGAGGCTTAGCGGCTGCCGGGCAGAATGCGGCGGCGGTCGGGGTTTGTTAAAGAAGTGATTTTTCTTTTAATCAATTGTTAAATACACCCATCAAGCCTATGGTTGCAATGCGTCTGGGCCGCTAATGTGTTGCAGCCTTCAGCGAATTGTTAATGGGTATTGCCGCAGCCTGCGAGACAGATCGCACAACCTCATTCGCTGAAATGAAAATCGGCAATTACGCTGCGAACCTCCGGGAAAAATCGCTAATAACGCCGCGCGCCACCAGGATGAATCGCGCATCATGTTGCCCTCAGCAAGGAGAGCGATATGTCACTGGCGGTAATCTATAGCCGCGCCATCATCGGCGTTCAGGCCCCTTCCGTGACGGTGGAGGTGCATATCAGCAATGGCCTGCCCGGCCTGACGCTGGTCGGTCTGCCGGAAACCACGGTGAAAGAGGCGCGCGATCGGGTGCGCAGTGCCCTGATCAATAACGGTTTCACCTTTCCCGCCCGGCGCATCACCGTCAATTTGGCGCCCGCCGATCTGCCGAAAGAAGGCGGGCGTTACGATCTGCCGATAGCACTGGCGATCCTCGCCGCCTCCGAGCAATTGCCCCTCGCACCGTTGGCGCGCTACGAGTTTCTTGGCGAGCTCGCACTGTCCGGCGCACTGCGCGCGGTCAGGGGCGCGATCCCGGCGGCGCTGGCGGCGGCTGACGCCGGGCGGCAACTGATCCTCTCGACGGACAACGCCGCCGAAGTCGGCCTGATTGCGCAGTCGCACTCCCATACCGCCCGGCACCTGTTGGAAGTCTGTGCCTTTCTGCTCGGCCAGGGCGAACTGCCGGTGGCGGCCACGCCTCCCGCTGCGGACACCGCCTGCGACAGCGCCGATCTGCGCGACATCATCGGCCAGGAACAGGCCAAGCGGGCTCTGGAGATCGCCGCCGCCGGCGGGCATAACCTGCTGCTGATTGGGCCGCCGGGCACCGGTAAAACCATGTTGGCCAGCCGCCTCACGGGCTTGCTGCCGCCGCTCACGGAGCATGAAGCGCTGGAAAGCCTGGCGGTCGCCAGCTTGCAGCATCATATCCCCGCCGCCCTGCCATGGCGCCAGAGGCCGTTTCGCGCACCGCATCACAGTGCATCGATGGCGGCGTTGGTCGGCGGCGGCTCACTGCCGCGCCCGGGCGAGATCTCTATGGCGCATAACGGCGTGCTGTTTCTGGATGAGCTACCGGAATTCGAGCGTAAGGTGCTGGATGCACTGCGTGAGCCGCTGGAGTCCGGCGAGATCGTAATTTCACGCGCCAACGCCAAGGTCTGTTTCCCCGCCAGAGTGCAGTTGATTGCGGCAATGAACCCCAGCCCGACCGGGCATTATCAGGGGTTGCACAATCGCGCCTCACCGCAGCAGGTATTACGCTATCTGGCCCGGCTGTCAGGGCCTTTTCTCGACCGTTTCGATCTTTCTATCGAAGTGCCGCTGTTACCGCCGGGTACGCTCAGTCAGCGGAAAACGCATGGAGAGAGCAGTGAGCAGGTGCGGAAGCGGGTGCAGCAGGCACGCGCCCGGCAGCTCGAACGCGCCGGGAAAGTCAACGCGCTGTTGAGCAACCGCGAAGTGGAACGTGATTGCGTTCTGCAGGCAGCAGACGCCGAGTTTTTGGAGGCAACATTAAACGCGCTGGGGTTATCGGTCCGCGCCTGGCAGCGCATTTTGAAAGTTGCGCGCACGCTGGCGGATTTGGCGGGGGATGCGGAGCTCAACAGGAGCCACCTCTGCGAAGCGCTGGGCTATCGCAGTATGGACCGTCTGCTGTTACAGCTGCATCGTAGTCTGGAATAGAAAATGGGGCCCGCAGGCCCCATCGTCTTTAGTCGTCGCTGTCGCTGTAATCTTCTACTGCGTCAGCCTGCGGTTTACCGCCGGACAGAGTATGGAATTTCTTCGGGCGACGTGTGCGCGCCAGATATTTAGCCCATACTTTTTCCTGCTCGGTAGCCGCTTCGCGCTCACCGCGGCACACTGCGACGAACAGCTGTTCCTCTTCAGTGGCTGGCTGACGTTTGCCCGAGTCCAGCTCGTTAAACGCGTAGCCGAAGCGCTCTAGCAATTGCGCCTCTTTAATGGTGAAATCGCCGTGACGGGAGAACCCGCGAGGGTAATGTTTATTATCAAAAAAACGATTGGTCGTGGTGAAGCTATCCGCCATCTGACACGCTCCTAATTCTCTTATGGCCGTGCTGTTTATGGCGCGGAGTATTAGATAGGCTTGACAGCGTGTAAAACAAAACATTTAAATCTTAACGACAAATTTTTTTGGAGATAGGTGTGGATACCGAATTACTGAAAACCTTTTTGGAGGTCAGTAGAACGCGTCACTTTGGCAGAGCCGCAGAATCTTTGTACTTAACGCAGTCCGCGGTCAGTTTCCGCATCCGTCAGTTAGAAAACCAGCTGGGCGCAAATTTATTTACCCGTCATCGCAATAATATCCGCCTGACACCTGCCGGTGAGCGGCTTCTGCCCTATGCCGAGAGCCTGATGAACACCTGGCAGCTGGCGAAGAAGGAGGTCGTGCGTTCGCTGCAACACACCGAGTTGTCGATCGGCGCGACCGCTTCGCTGTGGGAAGCCTATCTGACCCCCTGGTTGCAGGCGCTCTATCAACAACGCGAGGCGCTACAGCTCGAAGCCAGGGTGGCATTAAGGCACTCTTTGGTAAAACAACTGCATGAAAGGCAGCTCGATTTACTGATCACCACTGAACCGCCGAAGATGGATGAATTGGCCAGCCAGCAGCTGAGCAATTTCTCATTACGCCTGTTCTCATCCGCGCATCGTGATAAACAAGCCCCAATGCCCTACATCAAGCTGGAATGGGGAGCCGACTTTCACCAACAGGAAAGCCGCATGCTGGAAGGCGATAACGTGCCGGTGCTCACCACTACCTCCGCTCACCTGACGCGTCAGCTGCTGGAAACCACGGGCGGATGCGCTTTCCTGCCCAGCCAGTGGGAAAAAGAGTACCCACAGCTGGTGGCCTCCGCTGAGATCCCACCGATTATCCGCCCACTGTATGCCGTCTGGTTGCAAAACAGCGATCAACAGCCTTTGATTCGGCAATTACTTAAAATACCTTTAAATACCGCAGCCTAAAGCGTTATGGCGGCCTTAAACGCCGTCATCGTGGTCATGACTGTCTATCAAGCAAAAACGCGCTCATCGCCTTCTGAGAGGAGATAATGCAAAACAGCAAGGGAATCAGGAGGTCACGGGGGTAAAGATCGGAAGAAAGATGGAGCAACCAGGATCGGGCAAACATCGGCACCTAACGTCCATGTGCTCTGTTCCAAAGCGGTAAGGAAGAAAAATGATAGGCAAAAAAAAACCCTTTGCTTTCGCAAAGGGTTCTTAATATGGCAGGGGCGGAGAGACTCGAACTCGCGACACCCGGTTTTGGAGACCGGTGCTCTACCAACTGAGCTACGCCCCTAAATCTCGCTTAACATTATGCCTGCTAATAAAGCAGGCATAATTAAA
>NZ_JBBBDV010000020.1:0-51263 GCF_037137105.1 Serratia sp. TMDUHS_CL | reverse complement strand
GGCGCCGGACAGTCACGGACATAAAACCCAATCAATGCATTGTTATT
The DNA here is from genome assembly GCF_037137105.1 of Serratia sp. TMDUHS_CL. Classification (NCBI taxonomy): domain Bacteria; kingdom Pseudomonadati; phylum Pseudomonadota; class Gammaproteobacteria; order Enterobacterales; family Yersiniaceae; genus Serratia; species Serratia sp. TMDUHS_CL. The sequence goes on along the minus strand of NZ_JBBBDV010000020.1, from coordinate 51,216 downwards.
TAATGTATTTTTGGATGATTACGGACGTTACAGGAAGAGAGGATGGTGCCGATAATAGGAGTCGAACCTACGACCTTCGCATTACGAATGCGCTGCTCTACCAACTGAGCTATATCGGCATCGAGCCGGGCCTGTGGGGCAAGCCGGAAGTGCGTTGAACAAGGTAGACCTGCACGCGAAATGAGTCAATAGCCGCCGGGGCGTTTGGTTGTTTTGCAAGCAGTCACACTGCCGCGCGTTGGCCCTTCCAAAAAAATCAGGGCGCAGCATGCTGCACCCTGACGTCTTTACTACCGCAATCCGGCCTTAGCTGCGCACCAGATCGTCGCCGTAGCCGATCCACTTGTAGGTGGTCAGCGCGTCCAGCCCCATCGGGCCGCGGGCGTGCAGTTTCTGGGTGCTTACCGCCACTTCCGCGCCCAGGCCGAACTGGCCGCCGTCGGTGAAGCGGGTGCTGGCGTTGACATACACCGCCGAGGAGTCCACCGCGCGCACGAAGTGCTCGGCGCTGCTCAGCGAGCGGGTAAGGATCGCGTCGGAGTGGTTGGTGCCGTGGGTGCGGATGTGGTCGATGGCCTGATCGATATCGTCCACCAGCAACACGTTCAGATCCAGCGACAGCCATTCGTCGTCGTAATCTTCCGCGTTCACCGGCACCACCGTCGCAGGGCCGCCCTGCAGCAGCGGCAGCGCGTTTTCCGCCGCGTGCAGCGTCACGCCCGCCGCCGCCATTTTGGCGCTCAGCGCCGGCAGGAACTCGGTGGCGATGCTGCGGTTCACCAGCAGCGTCTCCAGCGAGTTACAGGCGCTCGGGCGCTGGATCTTGGCGTTCTCAATCACCGTCAGCGCCTTGTCGAAATCGACGTCGGCATCCACGTAGGTGTGGCACACGCCGATGCCGCCGGTAATCACCGGGATGGTCGATTGCTCGCGGCACAGCTTGTGCAGGCCGGCGCCGCCGCGCGGGATCAGCATGTCGACATAGCGATCCAGGCGCAGCAGTTCGTTCACCAGCGCGCGATCCGGGCTGTCGATCGCCTGTACCGCCGCCGCCGGCAGGCCGCACTGTTCCAGCGCCTGCTGGATCACTTTCACCGTTGCCTGGTTGGTATTGTGCGTCTCTTTACCGCCGCGCAGGATCACCGCGTTGCCGGTTTTCAGGCACAGGCTGGCGACGTCGATGGTGACGTTCGGCCGCGCCTCGTAAATCACGCCGATCACGCCGAGCGGCACCCGGCGGCGCTCCAGCTTTAGCCCGCTGTCCAGCAGGTTGCCGTCCAGCACGTGGCCGACCGGATCGTTCAGGCGGCACACCTGGCGCACGTCGTTGGCGATCGCCGCCAGCCGCGCCGGAGTCAGCAGCAGGCGATCGAGCAGCGCTTCGCTCATGCCGGTGGCGCGCGCCTGCGCCATGTCTTGTTCGTTCGCCAGCAGGATCGCTTCGCTGTTGGCTTCCAGCCTGTCGGCCATCACCGACAGCACCTGATTCTTCTTCGCCGTGCTCAGCACCGCCAGCTGCCAGGAGGCCTGCTTGGCGGCCTTCCCCATCTGCTCCAGCATGCTCACTCCTTAACTGACAATCATATCGTCGCGGTGCACTGCCACCGGACCGTATTCATAACCGAGGATTTCGCTGATTTCCTGCGAGTGGTGCCCGGCGATCATGCGCATCGCGTCGCTATTGTAGCGGCTGACGCCGTGCGCCAGATCGCGCCCCGCCAGGTTGCGAATGCGGATCACTTCGCCGCGCGAGAAGTCGCCCTTCACTTCGCGAATGCCCTTCGGCAGCAGCGAGCTGCCGCGCGCCATCATCGCTTCCACCGCGCCATCGTCGACGGTGATCTCACCGGCCGGCGGCGCACCGAAGATCCAGCGCTTGCGGTTTTCCAGCGGGGTTTCCAGCGCGTGGAAACGGGTGCCCACCGGTTTGCCTTCGATCACGTCCGCCACCACGCCCGGCTTGCTGCCCGCGGCGATCACCACGTCGATGCCGGCGCGGCAGGCCACGTCGGCCGCCTGCAGCTTGGTGCCCATGCCGCCGGTGCCCAGGCCGGAGACGCTGTCGCCGGCGATGGCACGCAGCGCGTCGTCGATACCGTGCACTTCACGGATCAGTTCGGCCTGCGGGTTGTTGCGCGGATCGGCGGTGTAGAGGCCCTGCTGATCGGTCAGCAGCAGCAGTTTATCGGCCCCGGCCAGAATGGCCGCCAGCGCCGATAGGTTATCGTTGTCGCCCACCTTGATTTCGGCGGTGGCGACGGCGTCGTTCTCATTGATTACCGGCACGATGCGGTTGTCCAGCAGCGCCGTCATGGTGTCGCGCGCGTTGAGGAAGCGCTCGCGGTCTTCCAGATCGGCGCGCGTCAGCAGCATCTGCCCGACGTGGATGCCGTAAATGGAGAACAGCTGTTCCCACAGCTGGATCAGCCGGCTCTGCCCCACCGCTGCCAGCAGCTGCTTGGAAGCGATAGTGGCGGGCAGTTCGGGGTAGCCCAGGTGTTCGCGCCCGGCGGCGATGGCGCCGGAGGTGACGATGACGATGCGGTGGCCCGCGGCGTGTTGCTGCGCGCACTGGCGCACCAATTCGACGATGTGGGCGCGGTTCAGACGCAGCGATCCGCCGGTCAACACGCTGGTGCCCAATTTCACAACCAATGTCTGGCTGCCGTTCATAGTATTTCTGCCGTGTGTAATGATGAGAAGAAGAGTGCAAGGGTCTTTGTAACAGGAGAGACGCGTTATGCCAACAGGCACAACGCGAAATCAGCACAATACGTGGTCAAACGGGGTCAGGCGGAGAGTTTGATCAGTTTTTCTTTGAAATCGTCGGCGGGTTCCAGCCCCAGTTCCATGGTCGCCAGCAGCTCGCCCAAGCGGCGATGGAAGTCGCGCAGGGTGTCTTCCAGCTTGGCGTTCACTTCATCATCCTTAATGTTTTGCGCCGTCCAGTCGCCTTCCTTGTCGAACAGGCCGAATTGGTACGAATAGGTGAAGCGCGCCTCTTCCGCCTGCAGCTCCATCCACCAGCCCCAGAACTCACGCTTTTCCGGAGCGGGCTTTACATTGACGCAGACGGCCAAACAATCAAAGAAAAACCGGTCGTTCTCACATTGCCCTTCACGCAGGTACGGCCCCAAGCTGGCAAAACGTTTCATTAGTCGGCTTTTAGGGTGACCACTCGGTAACGTCATTCTCTAACCTCCTCAATGTAGACCACTCTTTTTAACAAACTGTTAAAATTTAGCAACTAATTAACGCATTTTGTCCCTCAGCCAACCGGACATCTGCAGCAACGCCCGGTGGAAGCTGTCGTAAACCGGGGTGCGCGGGATGGCGACCAGCTTGCCGCTCACCGAGGAGGTGACGATCAGCTGCGACTCTTCTTTTGGGCTGAGCGTATCGCGCTCCCAGTAGCCGGAGATCATCGGCGTCGGGCAGCGGCGCCCCAGCAGCCCCTGCATTTTCAGCGAGTAGCTGTTCAGCTCCACCTTCAGCACGTTGTCCGAGGCGTTAGCCATGCCCATGCGGCTGGCCAGCACGTCCATATACATGTCCGGCACGTTCAGCTGGGTGCTGCTGTCACACAGCAGGCGATGCACCACCGGCCCCAGGCAGGCCACGCCGCGCAGCCGCTGCGGCTCCAGGTAGGCCAATCTCACCGCCACGTTGGCGCCGAAGCGGAAGCCAAAGGCGCTCACCCGCTGATGGTCCACCCACGGCACCGAGGCCAGCTGGATCAGCACCTGTTGGTGCAGGTAGCTGGAGTCCTGCGTCAGCTTCCATTTGCAGGAGGAGCCGATCGACGGCATGTCGAGCGTCAGCATGGCGATGCCGTGCGGCGCCAGGTAATCGCGGAACAGGCGGTGGTAGTCGGTCTGCAGCGTGTCGAGGCTGCCGCACATCAGCACCGTCGGGAACGGCGCTTCGCCCTTCTCCGGCATGTGCAGGAAACCGGTGACGCTGCCGCCGCCCTCGATGCGAAACTCCAGCTCTTTCAGCTGATACGGCAGCAGCAGCGCCGCCTCTTCGTAAGCGCGGTTGGCGAGCATCTCCGCCTGTTCGGCCAGCTCGTCGCCCTTCAGGTGCGGGTAACCGGCGATGCTGTACAGGCTCGCGGCCTTCAGCCAGTATTCGCCGCCGAGCAGCGGATCCTGCTGCTCCGTCGCCCGCTGCTGCCACTGCATGCCCTGATGGATCCACTCGTAGATCCAGTTGCCGTTGCGGTAGCCCACCACGGTATCCAGCCGCTGCGGATTGCTGCGCTCGGCGTCCGAGGCGGCGATGCGCGCCAGCACTTCGTGGATTTCGATCGGGCTGACGCCGCGCCAGGCCCACAGCAGCGGATTCAGCATGCGGTACCAGCTGCCGGTGGTGTCGCCTTCCAACGCGGAATGCATGGCGGCGCTCACTTTGTTGCGCGCGCGCAGCACCAGCGTCGAGGTTTCAGGGTGTTTGAATTTAGGCTTGAAAAGAATTTCAGAAAGGTTGGCCTGTGCCATGGTAACAACAGCCTCCGTAAATCTGGCGATAGGCCGCAAAAGGCCTACTTAACTGGAGGTAGTGTACCTAACTCTGGCAGGATAAACCAAGATAACGCAAACGCCCGGCATAACCGGGCGTTTGGCTGGAACGGGCTGGGCTTAGCGGCCGCCGATAGGGGGAACGAAGCTGACGCCCATGTCCCACGGCTGTTCGATCCAGGTGTCCTGCGGGATGTCGACCACGTAGTCGTCCACCAGCGGGCGGCCCGCCGGTTTGGCGAAGATGGTGACGAAATGCGCTTTCGGGTACATGTCGCGGATCGCTTTCGCGGTGCCGCCGGTATCCACCAGATCATCCACCACGATGAAGCCTTCACCGTCGCCTTCGGCGCGCTTGAGCACTTTCATTTCGCGTTGGTTGTCATGGTCATAGCTGGAAATGCAGACGGTATCCACATAGCGGATGCCCAGTTCGCGCGCCAGCAGGCCCGCCGGTACCAGACCGCCGCGGCTTACGGCAATGATGCCTGTCCATTTGTCGGCAGGCAGCAGGCGGTGCGCCAGCTTGCGTGCGTGCATTTGCAGCATATCCCAGGTAACAACGTATTTTTCGCTCATAGAATCGTGTCCCAGCCGGCGGTGAAGCGGCTTATTTTATAGTTCAGGGGAAAAAAGGTTGCGCGAGATTATAGAGACTGGCCGCATTGAATTCCAGCTGTACCGAGGAAAACCTCGCGATTTCCGCCGCGCGGCTTTCCGGTGATTGATGCTGAAAAAACGAACGTTCCCGCAGCGAAGCCGTGTGATCAAGCGCTTAAACCGCACAATACGGGGCGCGCACCGCCGGAAATAAAGTGATATTCTCTGATGATCGTGCCACGACGCACAGATGCCCACTCACCTTAACCGCGCGGCACGCCCGTCCTGTCGGAGCCTGCCGTCACAGGAGACTTATAGTGTCTGAATTGTCTCAGCTTTCGCCACAGCCGCTGTGGGATATTTTCGCCAAGATCTGTTCTATCCCACACCCTTCTTATCATGAAGAAGCGCTGGCGCAGCACATCCTCACCTGGGCCAAAGAAAAGAACCTGCACGCAGAGCGCGATCGGGTCGGCAATATCCTGCTGCGCAAGCCGGCCACCAAAGGCATGGAAAACCGCAAGCCGGTCGCGCTGCAGGCGCACCTGGACATGGTGCCGCAAAAGAATAACGACACCGTACACGACTTCGCCAAGGATCCGATCCAGCCTTATATCGCCGGCGAGTGGGTGAAAGCGCGCGGCACCACGCTGGGCGCCGACAACGGCATCGGCATGGCCTCCGCCCTGGCGGTGCTGGCCGACGACAGCGTTGAGCACGGCCCGCTGGAAGTGCTGCTGACCATGACCGAAGAAGCGGGCATGGACGGCGCCTTCGGGCTGCAGCCGAACTGGCTGCAGGCGGACATCCTGATCAATACCGATTCCGAAGAGGAAGGCGAAATCTACATGGGTTGCGCCGGCGGTATCGACTTCATCACCACCCTGCCGCTGCAGCGCGAAGCGGTACCGGCCGGTTACCAAACCCTGAAGCTGACGCTCAAGGGCCTGAAAGGCGGCCACTCCGGCGCCGAGATCCACGTCGGGCTGGGCAACGCCAACAAGCTGCTGGCGCGCTTCCTGTTCGCCCATGCGGCGGCGCTGAACCTGCGCGTGCTGGATCTGAACGGCGGCACCCTGCGCAACGCCATCCCGCGTGAAGCCTCCGCGGTGGTTGCGGTGCCGGCGGACAAGGCCGACGCGCTGAAAGCCCTGAGCCAGGAGTTCCTGGCGGTGCTGCAGAACGAACTCTCCGCCAAAGAGAAGAACATCACCGTGCTGCTGGAGCCGACCACCAGCGCTTCGCAGGCGCTGAGCGCCGACAGCCAGCAGCGTTTCCTGGCGCTGCTGAACGGCACGCCGAACGGCGTGATCCGCATGAGCGACGCGGTAAAAGGCGTGGTGGAAACCTCGCTGAACGTCGGGGTGGTCACCACCAGCGAAAACGAAGCGGAAATCATCTGCCTGATCCGCTCCCTGATCGACAGCGGCAAAGACTACGTGGTCGAGATGCTGACCGCGCTGGGCCAGCTGGCCGGCGCCAAGGTGGCACCGAAGGGCGGCTACCCGGGCTGGCAGCCGGACGCCGACTCGCCGGTGATGCACCTGGTGCGCGAGCTGTATCAGGAGCTGTTCGACAAGACGCCGAACATCATGGTGATCCACGCCGGTCTGGAGTGCGGTCTGTTCAAAAAGCCGTATCCAGACATGGACATGGTATCGATCGGGCCAACCATCACCGGCCCGCACTCGCCGGATGAGCAGGTGCATATCGAAAGCGTCGGTCTGTACTGGAAGCTGCTGACCTCGCTGCTGAAAGCGATCCCTGAGCGCGCGTAAGCTGCGCGCTTAACGCAAAAAGCCGGCGACCGCCGGCTTTTTTATTCCCAAGGCAGTGCCAGCTGCCGCTCCAGCTGCGGATCGAGCAGCGTCACATGCAGCCCCACCAGCCGCACGCCGCGCCCTTCGCGCCGCTCGCGCCACGCCTGCCGCGCCACCTCCAGCAAATCCTGCCGGTTCAGCACCGGGAACACGTGCTCCTGGGTGGTTTGCTGAAAATCCTGAAACTTCAGCTTCACGCCCTGCCGGGCGATGTGCAGATCCGGCTTCACCTTGCGCAGTCGCATCTCCAGCTCGGGATAGAGTTTGTCGATAATCAGCGTTTCGCAGTCTTCCCAGTCGTGAATGTCTTCCGCCAGCGTGCGCTCCACCCCCACCGATTTGCGCAGCCGCTCCGCCGAGATTTCGCGCCGATCGATGCCCTGGCACCGCTCCCACAGCACCCGGCCGAATTTGCCGAAGCGCTTGAGCAGCTGCGCCAAATCGTATTGCTGCACGTCGGCGCAGGTGATAAGCCCCACCTCTTCCAGCCGCTTGGCGGTCACCTTGCCGACGCCGGGGATCTTGCTGAGCGGCAGCTGCTGCAAAAACGCCGGCACCTGCGCCGGCGTGATCACGTATTGCCCGTTCGGCTTGTTTATCTCGGAGGCGATTTTGGCGAGAAACTTGATCGGCGCAACGCCGGCCGAGGCGGTGAGGTTCAGTTCGTCGGCGATCGCCTGGCGGATCTCCTGGGCGATCAGCGTTGCCGAGCCATTGCATTGCGGGCTGTCGGTCACGTCGAGGTAGGCTTCATCGAGCGACAGCGGCTCGATCAGCGGAGTATAGCGGGCGAAGATTTCGCGGATATGCAGCGAGGCCTCTTTGTAGGCCGCCATGCGCCCCGGCAACAGGGTGAGGTGCGGGCACAGCTTGAGCGCCATTGCCGTGGACATGGCGCTGTGTACGCCGTAGCGCCGCGCCGGGTAGTTGGCGGTGCTGATCACCCCGCGGCGATCGGCGCTGCCGCCAATCGCCAGCGGGATATCGCGCAGGCTGGGATCGTCGCGCATTTCCACCGCCGCGAAGAAGCAGTCCATATCGACATGAATGATTTTACGCATCGCACCCTCCAGTAACACTGTATAAGTATACAGTCAGATACCGAAAGCTCAAGGCCGCAGGGTTCAACGAAAGCACCGTTTCCGCCAGATATTTCCGCGTTGTTAAAAAAGCTTAATTTTTCAATAGTATGATTTCCGCCATCCCGTGTGGCTCACCACAACGATAACGACAAGGTACCCTACATGATCAGATTTTCTTATTTGCTGCTGGCTTCCGCGCTGTCGCTGAGCGCGCTGGCGGCCAGCGCTGCCGGTCACGCGCCGGCGATCGTCGCCCACCGCGGCGGCACCGCCGATGCGCCGGAGAACACCCGCATCGCCATCGAAACCGCGCTGAAAAACGGCGCCGACGCCATCTGGATCACCCTGCAAGAATCCAAAGACGGCGTCATCGTGCTGTATCGCCCTTCGGATCTGAAAGCGTTGACCAACCGGCAGGGCCCGGTCTCTGCCTATACCGCCGCGCAGCTGGCCGAGACCGACGCCGGCTGGGCCTTCGCCAGGGGGGATACGCACCCGTTCCGCGGCCAGGGCATCGGCATTCCGCGGCTGGACGACGTGCTTAAAGCGTTTCCGCACGTCACCTTCTATCTGGACATCAAATCCCCGGACGCCGATCCGGCGCAGTTTGGCCAGGCGCTGCTGGCGACGCTGGAGAGCACCGACAGCCTGAACCGCATCCGCGTCTACTCCACCGACGCCAAATACCTGCAGGCGCTGCCGCCGGCCATCCCGCGCTTCGAAAACCGCGACGAAACCCGCACGCTGCTGGCCAATATCACCATGGCGCACCAGTGCGACGTCAAACCGGACAACCGCCAGCCGCGCTGGTACGGGCTGGAGCTGAAACGCGAGGTGGAAGTGGTGGAGAAATATACCCTCGGCGAAGGGCGTTCGAAGGCGTTTCTGACCTGGGATAAAGAGTCGATGGACTGCTTCCGCTCTCAGGGCCCGGCGCATATCATCCTGTTCGGCGTCAACTCGCCGCAGGAGTATCAGCAGGCGCTGGCGCTGGGCGCCGACGGCGTGATGGTCAACTCACCGGCCGAGGCGAAAAGCTTCCGCAAGGCGAAATAAAAAACCCGGCCTTGGCCGGGTTTTCGCTACAGCTACAGAATGCGGTGCTTGTCCAGCTGCTCGCGCCGCTGCGCCGCTTTGGCTTCGCGCTTTTTGCGCGCATCGCAAGGTTCCGGGCAGTCGCAGACTTTCTCCATCCCCAATGCGGTGATGCCGCCGCAGCTGCCCTGCAGGCTTTTGCGTTTGAACACGTAGCCCAGCGACATCCCGCCGACGATCAGCAGGAACAACACGAAGGTGGCGGCGAATACCGTCAGCATAGCAACCTCACGAACTCTTTTTCAGGTAGGGTTTGAACGCGTCCGAATAACGCTCCTCAAACCCGTCGGCGGTTTTCACGATCATGAACACCGGGATACCGAGCAGATTGGCCAGCGCCAGGCCGCGCTCCGGCCCCATCACGTTCAGGCCGGTGGACAGACCGTCAGCGGTCATACAGGTCGGGCTCAGTACGGTGATCGACACCAGGCGGTGGTTGATCGGCCGGCCGGTGATAGGATCGATGGTGTGCGAATAGCGCACCCCGTCCTGCTCGAAGTAGTTGCGATAGTCACCCGAGGTGGCGATCGACATCTCCCCTGGCTGGATCACCAACTGCGCCTGCTGCTGCGCACCGGCGGTCGGGCGCTCGATGGCGATGCGCCACGGCTTTTGCTCGCCGTTGCGCCCGCGCGTGCGCACCTCACCGCCGATATCCACCATGTAATTTTGCACGTGTTGCGATTGCAGATATTCCGCCACCACGTCCACGCCGTATCCTTTGGCGATCGACGACAGGTCGACATACAGCTCGGGGATGCTTTTCACCAGCGCGCTGCCCTGCACCGACAGTTTGTCGGCGCCGGTCCAGGCGCGGCGATGCGCCAGCTCCGCCTCGCTCGGCACTTTATCCGGCCGCCCTTCCGGGCCGAAGCCCCACAGGTTGACCAGCGGCCCGACGGTCACGTCCAGCGCGCCATCGGTCACGCGGTTGATGCGCAGCGCTTCGCGCACCACCTCGGCGGTCGCCGGCGAAACCGGGAATGGCCGGTCAATGTCGCGGCTGGCGTTGAAGCGGCTCAGCTCGGAGTCCGGCCGGTAGGTGGACATCTGGTCGTTCACCTGCTCCAGCCGTTTATCGATCTCCGCCTGCATCTCGCGCGCCGACGGCGTATCGTCGCCGGTCACATAACGGATCGAATACGAGGTGCCCATGGTTTTACCCGTCAGGTCCACCTGTTCCGGCCCGCAGCCGGTCAGCAGCAGGGTGGCGCTCAGCGCCACGCCCGTCAGCCAGTTCTTCATCGCCAATGCGCGCATTTAGCCACCAAAGTCATCCAGCATGATGTTTTCGTCTTCGACGCCCAGATCTTTCAGCATCTTGATCACCGCAGCGTTCATCATCGGCGGCCCGCACATGTAAAACTCGCAGTCCTCCGGCGCCGGGTGATTCCTCAAGTAGTTCTCCAGCAGGACATTATGGATAAAGCCGGTGTAGCCGGTCCAGTTATCTTCCGGCTGCGGATCCGACAGCGCTACGTGCCAGGTGAAGTTGTCGTTCTCCGCCTGCAGCTGGTTGAAGTCGTCTTCATAGAACATCTCGCGCAGCGAACGCGCGCCGTACCAGAAGGTGATCTTGCGCTTCGAGTTCAGGCGCTTGAGCTGATCGAAGATGTGCGAACGCATCGGCGCCATGCCCGCGCCACCGCCGATGAAGATCATTTCGGCGTCGGTTTCCTTGGCGAAGAACTCGCCGAACGGCCCGGAGATCGTCACCTTGTCACCCGCCTTCAACGACCAGATATAGGAAGACATGATGCCCGGCGGCACGTCCGGGTTGTTTGGCGGCGGCGTGGCGATACGCACGTTGAGCATGATGATGCCCTTCTCTTCCGGGTAGTTGGCCATCGAGTAGGCGCGCACCGTGGTGTCGTTCACCGTCGAGCGGTAGCGGAACAGGTTGAACTTGTCCCAGTCGCCGCGATACTCCTGCGGCACGTCGAAGTCGGCGTAGCTGATGTCGTGCTCCGGGGCTTCGATCTGGATGAAACCGCCCGCGCGGAACGGCACGTCTTCGCCATCGGGGATCTTCAGCTTCAGCTCTTTGATAAAGGTGGCTTTGTTATCGTTGGAGATAACCTCGCACTCCCATTTCTTCACGCCGAAGATCTCTTCCGGCAGCTCGATCTTCAGGTTCTGCTTCACGTTCACCTGGCACGCCAGGCGGCAACCCTCTTTTGCTTCGCGCTTGTTGATGTGCGAGAGCTCGGTCGGCAGGATATCACCGCCGCCCTCTTTGATCACCACCCGGCACTGGCCGCAGGAACCGCCGCCGCCGCAAGCCGAGGAGACGAAAATTCCCTGGCTGGAGAGCACGTTGAGCAGCTTGTCGCCCGCCGGCGCATGGAAGCTCTTATCCAGATCGCCGTTGATCTCCACCGCGATGTCGCCGGTGTTCACCAGCTTCGATTTGGCGAACAGGATCAGCAATACCAGCACCATCACGATGGTGGTGAACATTGCTACGCCTAAAATAATTTCCATAAATTCTTCCCGCCTTTACAACTGAACACCGGAGAAGGACATGAAGCCCAGCGCCATCAGTCCGGTGGTGATAAAGGTAATGCCCAGGCCGCGCAGTCCCGCCGGCACGTTGGCATACTTGAGTTTTTCGCGGATCCCCGCCATGGCGACGATCGCCAGCATCCAGCCGGTGCCGGAGCCGATGCCGTACACCACCGATTCGGCGAAGTTGTAGTCGCGCTGCACCATGAAGGACACGCCGCCGAAGATGGCGCAGTTCACGGTGATGAGCGGCAGGAAGATGCCGAGCGCGTTATACAGCGACGGGAAGAAGCGATCGAGGATCATCTCCAAAATCTGCACCAGCGCCGCGATCACGCCGATGAAGGTGATGAAGTTGAGGAAGCTCAGATCGACGCCTTCCACCAGCGCGCCGTCGCGCAGGATCAGGTTGTAGACCAGGTTGTTCACCGGCACCGAAATGCCGAGCACGATGGTCACCGCGATGCCCAGGCCAAAGGCGGTCGAGACCTTCTTCGACACCGCCAGGAAGGTACACATCCCGAGGAAGAACGCCAGCGCCATGTTCTCGACGAACACCGCGCGCACAAACAGGCTGATATAGTGTTCCATCGGCCTTTACTCCTTTTCGATCTGCGCCGGCTTCAGGGTGCGCAGCACCCAGATCAGCAGGCCGATGATGAAGAACGCGCTCGGCGCCAGCAGGAACAGGCCGTTCGGCTGATACCAGCCGCCGTTCTGCACCGTTTCCAGCACCGGGACGCCGAACAGCTTGCCGGAGCCAATCAGCTCGCGCAGGAAACCGACCAGCACCAGGATCACCCCGTAGCCCAGCCCGTTGCCGATGCCGTCCATAAAGCTCTCGATCGGCGGCGACTTCATGGCGTAAGCCTCGGCGCGCCCCATCACGATACAGTTGGTGATGATAAGGCCGACGAACACCGACAGCTGCTTGGAGATCTCGAACGCGTAGGCGCGCAACAGCTGATCGACCACGATCACCAGCGAGGCGATGATCGCCATCTGCACGATGATGCGCACGCTGTTGGGAATATGGTGACGGATCAGCGAGATGAAGAAGCTGGAGAACGCCGTGACCAGCGTCACCGCAATGGTCATCACCACCGCCGTCTCCAGCTTGGTGGTCACCGCCAACGCAGAACAGACGCCCAGCACCTGCAGGGCGATCGGGTTATTGTCGAACAGCGGCCCCAGCAGGACCCGCTTTATCTCTTTGGAATCAGCCATTTTTCAGCGCTCCTTCACGAACTTTTTTCAGGAACGGGCCGAAGCCGTGCTCGCCCAACCAGAAATCAAACGTATGCTGCACGCCGTTGGAGGTCAGCGTGGCGCCGGACAGGCCGTCCACCCCGTGCACATCCCCCTGACGCGCGCCGCCTTTCACCACGCGGATCGCCGGCTGGCCGTTGTCGTCGAACAGCTGTTTGCCGACCCACTGCTGGCGCCAGGACGGGTTCTCGACCTCGCCACCCAGCCCCGGGGTTTCCCCCTGGTCGTAGTAAGTGATGCCCTTGACCGTGTTGCCGTCGTTATCCAGCGCCACGAAGGCGTACATCATCGACCACAGGCCGGTGCCGTATACCGGCAGCACAATCTTGTTCACCTGGCCGCTTTCATCGCGCACCAGGTAGATTTCCGCCTGATTGCTGCGGCGCTTGATGCCGGCCGGATCGTCGCCCGCCGCCAGCGCCACGCTTTTGGCGTCGTCGCGCAGCGCGGCGCCCAGATCGAACGCCGCCGCCTTGCCGGCGACAAACTCGCCGCTGTTCAGATCCACCAGGCGCGGCTCGATGCGTTCGCTGTACAGGCGCTTGACCTGCTCGCTCTCCATTTTCGGCTGCAACAGGCCGGCTACGTCGAGAATATTGCGCTGCTTATCGAGCAGCTTTTGCTCCTGCTGTTTGGACTTCAGGCCGACGGCGGAGCCCGCCACCACCACTGAACACACCAGACACAGCAGCAGCACTACCAGCAGCGTTTTACCGATGCCGTCGTTTTTCGCTTCATTCGCCACGGGCTTTTCTCCGCTTGATGTTGGCCTGCACCACCAGATAATCGAACAGCGGTGCGAACAGGTTGGCGAACAGGATCGCCAGCATCATGCCTTCCGGATAGGCGGGGTTGACCACCCGGATCAGCACGCACATCACGCCGATCAGAATGCCGTACCACCATTTCCCCTTGTTGGTGAAGGAGGCGGAAACCGGGTCGGTCGCCATAAAGATCATGCCGAAGGCGAAACCGCCCAGCACCAGATGCCAGTACCACGGCATGGCGAACATCGGGTTGGTATCGGAACCGATGGCGTTGAACAACAGGGCGGAAGCCACCATGCCGAGCATTACGCCGGCGACGATGCGCCAGGAGGCCACGCGGCCGAACAGGATAATCGCCCCGCCGATCAGGATCATCAGCGTGGAGACTTCACCGATGGAGCCGGGAATGTTGCCGAGGAAGGCGTCCATCCAGCTGATGGACTGGCCGGTGGCCACGTTGCTCAAGCTGTGCGCCCCGCCTGCGCTCCACTGCGCCAGCGGCGTCGCGCCGGAGAAACCGTCCGCAGAGGTCCACACCAGATCGCCGGAGATCTGCGCCGGATAGGCGAAGAACAGGAAGGCGCGGCCGGCCAACGCCGGGTTGAGGAAGTTGCGCCCGGTGCCGCCGAAGATCTCTTTGGCCACCACCACGCCGAAGGTGATGCCCAGCGCGGCCTGCCACAGCGGCAGGGTCGGCGGCACGATCAGCGCGAACAGGATAGAGGTGACGAAGAAGCCTTCGTTGACCTCATGCTTGCGGATAATGGCGAACAGCACTTCCCAGAAGCCGCCGACGACAAACACCACGGCGTAGATCGGCAGGAAGTAACAGGCGCCCAGCACCATTTTGCTGACCCAGCCGGCGTCGGCCGCCAGCGAGGCGCCGAGCCACTGCGCCAGGCGATAATGCCAGTCGCCCGCCAGCACCTGTTGCAGCTCGTCGCCGCTGTACAGATGGTGCAGCGCCGGGATTGCCTGCTGGCCGACGTTGTACATGCCCCAGAACATCGCCGGGAATACCGCCAGCCACACCAGGATCATCATGCGTTTCAAATCGATGGCGTCGCGCACGTGCGAAGCGCCGCGCGTCACCGTGCCGGGGGTATAAAACACCGTGGTGGTCGCTTCATACAGCGGGTACCACTTTTCCAGTTTGCCGCCCGGCGTGAAGTGATGCTCTATCTTCTCAAAATAATTCTTCAGGCCCATCGGTTATCCTTCCTGCTCAATCTTGGTCAGCACCTCGCGCAGCACCGGCGCGTACTCATACTTGCCGGGGCAAACGAAGGTGCACAGCGCCAGATCTTCCTCGTCCAGCTCCAGGCAGCCCAGCGCCTGCGCGCTGTCGCTGTCGCCCGCCAGCAGATCGCGCAGCAGCAGCGTCGGCAGAATATCCAGCGGCATCACCCGCTCGTAGTTGCCGATCGGCACCATGGCGCGCTCGCCGCCGTTAGTGGTAGTCGAGAAGGCGAACAGTTTGTTCTTCAGGAAGTGGCCCAGCGTGGTGCGGGTAATGGAGAACTTGTTCGGCGAAGGCACGATCCAACCGAACAGCTCTTTGTCGCGCCCTTCTTCCAGCACCGACACCTGCGAGTGGAAACGGCCAAGCCAGGCGTTCGGGCCGGCGGCGTGCATGCCGTTCAGCACCGAACCGGAGATCACCCGGTTCTCGCCGTCTTTCAGGCGGCCGGCGTTCAGCTCCTCGAGGCTGGCCCCCAGGCGGGTGCGCAGCAGCGCCGGCTGCGCCACCTGCGGCCCGGCCAGCGCCACAACCCGGCGGGTATCGAGCTTACCGGTGGTGAACAGCGTGCCGATGGCGATGACGTCCTGGTAGCCGATGTGCCAAACGGTTTTCTTCAGGCTGACCGGTTCCAGGAAGTGAATGTGCGTACCCACCAGCCCGGCGGGGTGCGGGCCGGCAAATTCGCTGTAGGCGATCTGCGGGCTGCTCTGCTGGCCAACGGAGGCACCGGCGGCGTGGCATACGTGTACCTTGCCCGTCGTCAGGCGCGCCAACACCAGCAGCCCGGCGTTGAACGCCGCCTGCTGTTCGGCGATGATCACCTGCGGATCGGCGGCCAACGGCTGGGTATCCATCGCGGTGACGAAAATGGCGCGCGCTTCGCTGCCGGGGCTCGGCGTTTTGCTGAACGGACGGGTGCGCAGCGCGGTCCACAGGCCGCTGGCGATCAGTTCACTCTCGACCTGTTCGCGCGGCAGCTGGGCCAGCTCACCCAGCGGGTAATGCGCAAACTCGAGCTGATCGTCACCGCCGTTTTCCAGCGCAATCACCACCGATTGCAATACGCGCCGTTCGCCGCGGTTAATCGCGGCGATGCGGCCGCTGGCGGGAGCCGTGAAGAAAACCCCGGGGTTTTTCTTATCTTCGAACAACGCCTGGCCTTTCTTAACGGTATCGCCTTCCTGCACCAGCATGGAGGGACGCATTCCGACATACTCTTCCCCAAGCAGGGCGACATGCTGAATGTTCGGGCCGTCTTGGATCGCCTGAACCGGAGCCCCGGCTATCGGCAGATCTAACCCTTTTCTGATCTTAATCATAGGATTTATACGATGTAGTTTGGTTTACACGTCTGCCCGGCCCCAGAGGCGGGTGCTGACGATGCCAGGATTGCCGGGTAGTGCGCATGGCGGCACGCCCAACATGAACTTTCTCGCAGTGAAAAATCGGGGTAACGCGCATTCCCTTGATTCCCCCTTTCCGTTGTTTGCTCGACAGTCGATGTGTTAACGGCCTGTAGCCAAATAACCATCAAAACGGCCGGGTTATATGCCATAACCCCTGCCGCTTCAATCGCCACAGCGCGTTAAATTGAAGAGGGAATATTAACATTGTTCGCAACATTGTTCTGCGTTCCGTCGTGACTTGGGTCAAGCAAACGCAATTAAATTTCGCCTGTTTTTCACTACTTATCGTTAAAATCTGCCGGTCATTTCACTTTTATCGAGCTTTGTCGTTTTTTTATACATATCACGTATTGCTAAAAATAAACGCGCTGGTAATCTGGCGGTGTTTTGCAGCAGTAAAAACAATAATCAGTGGCATGCCGACCAACGTCATTGCGCCGGCAGATAAATATAAGCAGGAATAATAATGAGCAAAATCGCGCTGTTGTTTGCGATGCTTGTTTCTATGCCGATGATCACGGCCTGCAGCGCCAGCGAGCAGGTACCGGAAACGCCGGTAGTTAAACAGCAATTATTGGGTTCGCCGGTCTATATTCAGATCTTCAAAGAGGAACGCAAGCTGGAATTGTATGCCAGAATGGGCAATGAATTCCGCCTGGTCAACACGTTCCCGATCTGTAATTTCTCCGGTGGGCTGGGTCCTAAACGTCGTGAAGGCGACTTTAAAAGTCCGGAAGGCTTTTATAGCGTTGACGCGCGCCATCTGAAACCCGACAGCAAGTATTACCGGGCGATCAATATCGGTTTCCCTAATGATTACGATAAATCGCAGGGCTATTCCGGTGCTTATCTGATGATCCACGGTGAATGTAAATCGATCGGCTGTTACGCGATGACCAACACCTATATGGATGAAATCTATCGCTACGTCGAAGCCGCCTTCGCCTATGGCCAAAGCCGCGTCGACATCAGCATCTACCCGTTCCGCATGACCGAGCAAAACCTCAAGCGCCATGCGTCATCCAGCTATATCGCCTTCTGGCGCCAGCTGAAGCCGGGCTACGATTACTTCGCGAAGAACCACCAGCCGCCGACAATGGGCGTGGTCAATGGCCAGTACGTGCTGGGTCAACCGTTGATGAGCAGCGGCCAGATGACGCAGTACGCGTCAGCCAGCCCGACGCCCAACACCAACCCCTTCGCTCAGAACAAGCCGCTCACCGAAGTGAAATAACGCGAACTCGCCTGGCTCAATCTTGTGCCAGGTTTCGTTGGCGGTCAGCGGTTGGGTGGCGATCACCGTGACCACATCGTTCGGTGTGGTCTGCTGCTGAAAATCGATTTCCACATCCTGATCGAGCAGCGTCGCCTTGCCAAACGGCGCGCGGCGCGTGATCCAATACAGGTTGGTGGAGCAATAGGCCATCACGAAGCGCCCGTCCGACAACAGCATGTTGAATACCCCTTTCTTGCGCAGCTGGCTCGCCAACAGGCCGATGTAGCGGAAAACCGCCGGCCACTGGCTCGGGGTGCGCGGGTATTTCAGCGCCAGCTGATGCAGCAGCCAGCAGAACGCGTATTCGCTGTCGGTCTGGCCGACCGGGCGAAACGTGCCGGTATCCAGCTGACGGTAGCCTTTCAATTGGCCGTTGTGCGCGTAGGTCCAGTTGCGGCCCCACAGTTCGCGGGTGAACGGGTGGGTGTTTTCCAGCGCCACTTCGCCGCGGTTAGCCTGGCGAATATGGGACACCACCGCACAGGACTTGATCGGGTAGTCCTGCACCAGGCGGGCGATCGGTGAGTTGAAGCTCGGCTGCGGATCCTTGAATGTGCGGCAGCCGTTCCCTTCATAGAAGGTAATGCCCCAGCCATCCTTATGCGGCCCGGTGCGGCCGCCGCGCTGTACCAGGCCGGTAAAGCTGAAGCAGATATCGGTCGGTACGTTTGCGCTCATCCCGAGCAGTTCACACATCGCCAGCACTCCTTAACCACACTGACACAGGCTGTGCGGGCGCACCATGCGGCGCCCGCAGTCTTATTCATGGGGAGCCGCAGCTCCCCGCAGGCTATCAAGCCTTAACCATCTCTTTTTCGATCAGCTGAATCAAGATGTGAATCGCTTTGATGTGGATTTCCTGAATGCGGTCGGCGTAGCCGAAGTGCGGCACGCGAATTTCCACATCGGCGGAACCCGCCATCTTGCCGCCGTCCTTGCCGGTCAGGGTGATCACTTTCATCCCCTTGGCGCGCGCCGCGTCGATGGCCTTGATGATGTTGCCGGAGTTGCCGGAGGTGGAAATGCCCAGCAGCACGTCGCCTTCGCGGCCTACCGCTTCCACATAGCGAGAGAAGACGTACTCATAGCCGAAGTCGTTGCTGACGCAGGACAGGTGGCTCACGTCCGAGATGGCAATCGCCGGGTAGCCCGGGCGGTTTTCACGGTAGCGGCCGGTCAGCTCTTCGGCGAAGTGCATCGCGTCGCAATGGGAACCGCCGTTGCCGCAGGAAATCACTTTACCGCCGGCTTTGAAGGAATCCGCCAGCAGCACCGCCGCACGTTGGATGGCGTCGATGTTGGCGTCGTCATTGATAAATTTCGCCAGGGTATCAGCCGCTTCGTTCAGTTCACTGCGAATAAGGTCGTGGTACATGAGGAACCTCTTGTTATCGTCAAATCTTCCGCTCCGCAGTGTACCGGATCGCGGAAACAGCGAGAAGCATTCTCAGCCAAACAGCGCGCCGGTTAAGGAAGCGGAGAGGTTTTTGATGATTGGTGCTGTCAGTTTGTGACCTGAGTTGTAATTAAACTGTAAACGCATTGATAAAAATTCTGCCTTGTACTAAAACCTATTACATACACACAACAGGTCAGACCTCTTACTACTTCGGAGCTTCTTATGATGGTTCTTAGTATTGTCGTTTTACTGGCTCTCCTCGGCGTGGTGTTCTACCACCGAGTGAACCTTACCCTCAGCAGCCTGATCCTGGTGGCGTACACCGCCGCCATGGGCGCGATTGGCCTGTGGAGCTTCTGGCTGTTGCTGCCGCTGGCGATCGTGCTGCTGCCGCTGAACCTTTCCTCCCTGCGCCGTTCCCTGCTCTCCGCACCGGCGTTGCGCGCCTTCCGCAAGGTGATGCCGCCGATGTCCACCACCGAGAAGGAGGCGATCGACGCCGGCACCACCTGGTGGGAAGGCGATCTGTTCCGCGGCGCGCCGGACTGGAACAAGCTGCACAGCTACCCGAAACCGCGCCTGACGGAAGAAGAGCAGGCGTTTATCGACGGCCCGGTGGAAGAAGCCTGCCGCATGGCCAACGACTTCCAGATCACCCATGAACTGGCCGATCTGCCGCCTGAACTCTGGGCGTACCTGAAAGAACACCGTTTCTTCGCGATGATCATCAAGAAAGAGTACGGCGGTCTGGAATTCTCTCCTTATGCTCAGGCGATGGTGCTGCAAAAACTGGCCGGCGTTTCCGGCATCCTGGCGATCACCGTCGGCGTGCCGAACTCCCTCGGCCCGGGCGAACTGCTGCAGCACTACGGCACCGAAGAACAGAAAAACCACTATCTGCCGGGCCTGGCGCGCGGCGACGAGATCCCTTGCTTCGCGCTGACCAGCCCGGAAGCGGGCTCCGATGCCGGTGCCATTCCGGACGTCGGCACCGTGTGCATGGGCGACTGGCAGGGCAAACAGGTGCTGGGCATGCGCCTGACCTGGAACAAGCGCTACATCACGCTGGCGCCGGTCGCCACCGTACTGGGCCTGGCGTTCAAATTGCATGACCCGAACCGCCTGCTGAGCGACAACGAATCCCCGGGCATCACCTGTGCGCTGATCCCGACCAGCACGCCGGGCGTGGAAATCGGCAACCGCCACTTCCCGCTGAACGTGCCGTTCCAAAACGGCCCGACCCGCGGCACCGACGTGTTCGTCCCGATCGATTACATCATCGGCGGCCCGAAAATGGCCGGCCAGGGCTGGCGCATGCTGGTTGAGTGTCTGTCGGTCGGTCGCGGCATCACCCTGCCGTCCAACTCTACCGGCAGCCTGAAATCCATCGCCCTGGCGACCGGTGCCTACGCGCACATTCGCCGTCAGTTCAAGATCTCCATCGGCAAGATGGAAGGGATCGAAGAGCCGTTGGCGCGCATCGCCGGCAACACCTATGTGATGGACGCCGCCGCTTCGCTGATCACCTATGCGCTGGTGCAGGGCGAGAAGCCGGCCGTGCTGTCGGCCATCGTCAAATACCACTGTACGCACCGCGGCCAGCAGTCGATCGTTGACGCCATGGACATCGCCGGCGGTAAAGGCATCATGCTCGGCGAATCCAACTTCCTGGCTCGCGCCTATCAGGGTGCACCGATCGCCATCACGGTGGAAGGCGCGAACATCCTGACCCGCACCATGATGATCTTCGGTCAAGGCGCGATCCGCTGCCATCCTTATGTGCTGGATGAAATGGCGGCGGCGCAGAGCAACGATCTGAACGCCTTCGATAAATCGCTGTTCGGCCATCTGGGCCACGTTGGCAGCAACAAGGTACGCAGCTTCTGGCTGGGCCTGACCAACGGCCGCACCAGCGCCACGCCGACCAAGGACGCGACCCGTCGTTACTATCAGCAATTGAACCGCCTGAGCGCCAACCTGGCGTTGCTGTCGGACGTTTCCATGGGCGTGCTGGGCGGTAGCCTGAAGCGCCGCGAGCGCATCTCCGCTCGCCTGGGGGACATCCTCAGCCAGATGTATTTGGCTTCCGCCGTGCTGAAACGCTTTGACGACGAAGGCCGTCAGAAAGAAGATCTGCCGCTGGTGCATTGGGGCGTGCAAGACAGCCTGCATAAAGCCGAACAGGCGCTGGATGACCTGCTGCGTAACTTCCCGAACCGCTTTATCGCCGGCGCGATGCGCTTCGTGGTCTTCCCGCTCGGCCGTGTGCATACCGCACCGTCCGATCGTCTGGATCACCAGTTGGCCAAGATCCTGCAGGTACCTTCCGCCACCCGCAGCCGTCTGGGGCGCGGCCAGTACCTGACGCCGAGCGAACATAACCCAATCGGCCTGCTGGAAGCGGCGCTGGCCGACGTGATGGCCGCCGAGCCGATTCACGAACGTCTGTGCAAGGCGGTCGGCAAAAACCTGCCGTTCACCCGTCTGGATCGTTTGGCGGAACGCGCGCTGGAAGAAGGCAAGATCAGCGCCGACGAAGCGAAAATTCTGGTGAAAGCCGAAGAGAGCCGTCTGCGCTCCATCAACGTGGACGACTTTGCGCCGGATGCGCTGGCGGCCGCCAAGCCGGAAAAGCCGGCGGCGCAGTCTAAGCGCCAACAGCAGACCGAAGCGGCTTAACGCCAATTCAAGCTTCACGCATCCAAGGGGCGATCATCATCGCCCCTTTTTCTTTTCTTGCATCTCTTGCATCACGAACTGCGCACCGCGCCGCAGGTTGGCGCAACGGCGGATTTCACGGGAAGGAAGTTCGAGTAGACTGCGCGGCGGGTGCTCTGGATCTTTCTGTCCGGAGCCTTGGCAAAGGAGAGAAAGAGAAAGGCCCCGAGTCGATATTATCAACCCGAGGCCACTCTGATGCCTAGCAACATCAGGTTAGCCTCTTACCCGCCGCAAGGCAAGGATAGGGAGGTCAAAAATGCAGCAAAAACGGGTCGTACTTAAACGGGTGATCGTCTGTATGACGCTGATCGCGTTCATCTGGCTAACCCGCGGTTCGCTGTGCGAACTGCGCATCAGGCTGGGAGGCTCGGAGGTTGCGGCCACTTTGGCTTACGAATCCGAACGGTAAGGCAACCCAACGGCGGGGTTCGCCCCGCCCGTTGGCCGATGGTGTCAGGCAGGATCCACGAGCACCCGTCTTTTCAACCGCTGACCGTCAGTTTGTCGTAGCCGCGCAGGCGGTAATTCACCACCGACACCAACCAGCAGAAGATGAACACGGCGATCACCCAATAGCCCATCTCCCCCAGATGATCGTTGAGCCGTGCGACGGCGTCCCACAGCGGGCCGGACAGCGCCAGCTTGTCGGCGATAAGCCCGAGCGCTTCGATGCCGCCGATAAACACCGCGATGATCACCGACGCCGCCGTGATGGTCATGTTGTAGTACAGCTTGCGGATCGGTTTGGAGAACGCCCAACCGTAAGCGCCAATCATCACGAAGTTGTCGATGGAGTCGATCAGCGCCATCCCGGCGGCGAACAGCGCCGGGAACAGCATGATGCTCCACAGATTCATGCCATGGCCCGCACCGGCGGCCGAAATCCCCAGCAGCCCGACCTCGGTGGCGGTGTCGAAGCCCAGGCCAAACAAGAAACCCACCAGGTACATGTGCCAGCTCTGGTTCACCAGCCTGAACAGCGGGCGGAAACAGCGCGCCAGCACACCGCCGCCGCTCATCAGCAGATCCAGCGATTGATGCGCAGGCAGTTCGCCCGCCTTCACCTGCCGGAACGCTCGCCACACGGAGATCAGCACCAGCAGATTGATAAAGGCCACCGTCAGCAAAAACAACGAGGACACCAGCGTGCCGATCAGGCCGCCGGTTTCGTGAAACCAGCCCATCTGACGGCTGAACATCATCGCCGTCGCGGCAATCGCGGCCGAGGCCAGCACCACGATGGTCGAGTGGCCGAGCGAGAAGAAGGTACCGACCGCCACCGGCGTTTTGCCCTGCTGCATCAGCTTGCGGGTCACGTTGTCGATCGCGGCGATGTGATCGGCATCCACCGCATGGCGCAGACCAAAACTGTAGGCCAGCAAGGCGGTGCCCATCAGCGCGGCATTGTCTTTGAACACCGCCAGCGCCAGCAGCCAGACGATGACGTTGACCGCCACCAGCCCCAACAACAGGGATACCGCCCGTCGCCGGGCCGCGCCATGCAATCCTTCGGAAACTACCGCCATACCCACACTCCTGTTTTATCGTTATGTTCAAATCAATGGATTAGCGCCGCGCCGCGATCACCGCCGGATTGGCGCTCAAAAACAGCCAGGACGCGATCACGAACGGCATGGTCAACGACGGCATGCCCAGCGGGGCCAGCAGGGTATTGAACGCGCCCTGCACCAGCACCGTAAAAATCACGCCGAGCAGCGTATAGATCAGCACTCGCCGGCCGGGCGGGTTGAAGACGGATCCCAGCGCCACCGCCGTCAGCACTGCGCTGAAGGCGTATAGCCCGGCGAAAACCGCCTGCGGATCGGCGCCGATCGCCAGCGATGTGGCCACCGCCAGCAACGCGCCGAAAAAACCCAGCAGCATCGCGCGCGGCGACGACACCGCCAGCCCGAGCAACAGCAGTACGCCACCGCTCACGCTGCTGCACAAAAAGACCTGAGAAACGCCGTGCAGCGCGCCGCTCAGCATCTCTGCGACGCCGGGATGCGCGTAGAACACCGCCCCGTCGGCCGGGATGGCCGCCGCCGGCAACCGTACATGCCGCAGATGGCTGAACGGGTAGCTGGCCAACAGCACCGTCCAGGTGGTCAGCACGAAAGGCGCCGTCAGCGCCGCGATCTTCCAGGTGCGCAACAGCCGATTGAGGCCAACGGTGACGATCACCGAGATCGTGCTGCTGAACATCACGCCGATCCACAGCCAGGCCGAGGGCAGTAAAAAGGTCGGCAGCGCGGCACCGACCAGGCAGCCGTTGTAGCCATACAGCCCAGAGCGCAACGCCGTGCGATCGTCCACCAGCCACGCCGCGCTCAGCGTCGCCGACGCGGTGCCCAGCAGACAGCCGAAGGCCACCTGCGGCAACCCTTCCTCATAGGCGCCCACAAAAATGGCGATAAAAAACAGCAATCCGGTCAACGGGTTATTTTGAAACATCACCTGCGAACAGCCGCGCAGCACCGCATCCGCCGCCGCCGCTATCCGGCTGTGGGCACACAGACCGCCCCAACTCCACCTTGTCGTCATGACCGCTTCCCGCTGCAGATTAGCGCCAGATAAAGGGCTCCGGCAGCGTCACGCCCAGGATCTCTTCCCGGGCGACGCGCCAGAAAACGCGAATGGCCGCCTTCACCTGGCGCGCCTCTTTGCCCAGGGCCTTAAAGATCAGCCCGCACTCGTTGGGCAACCGGCTGACGCCGCTGGCGATCCCCTCAACCTCGTCATAATGGGGCGCGATGCGATCGAGGATCCGCTGATGGTGCTCGGGCGGCGTCAGCAGGATCACATTGCCGAACACGTCGAACGGCCCCATCACGCCGACCCCGTTCAGCGGGTGTTTATGCGGCTCCAGCACATAGCGTTCGACAAACAGCGTCTTGCCCTCGGGGCGGCAGGCGCTGATGCGCGAGGAGTACACGTCGAATCTGAACCCGCGATCCGCCTGATGGTGTTTGCGCCCCGACATCAGGATCTCGCCGTAGAGCAGCGTCGCCGTCGGGTGTAGCGTAATGCGGGTATCGGTAATGAAGCGCGAACCGCAGTGGGGGATCACCGGATCGGGCATCATCTCCAGATAGCTGCCCTCTTCGAGCGTCAGCGTCTGCATCTGCGCCGCGTAATTATTTTCCATGGCGTGGATCTTGGTCGCCGACTGGGTGGTGACATGCCCGCAGGCCTGGGGAGCGACCTGCACCTCGAGCGTCAGGCGATCGCCCTGCAAGATGCACCCCGAGGTGGAGATGACGAACACGCACGGCATCTGCGGCAGCGCTTCATCCCAATACAGCGCCCGCTGCACCAGAAACGGTACGCGCCGCTCCATCTGCCGCAGCACGCTGCGATGCCCGCTTAGCGCAAACCCCAGCCGCAGATAGCCGGTTTTGCCCACGCCGCCGCTGGCCATTTGCGGCGGCTCATCCTGATAATCGGCCAGCTCCGGCGCATCGGCGCCAAGCTGCGCGACGCGCCTCGCGGCTTCGCTGACCGCAGTCATACCGCCGCCGACGGCGCATGGGTGAACAGGAAATCACGCATGATCATGTCCACCAGCTCGTCGATGCCTTCGCCGGTTTTGCAGTTGGTGAGAATATAAGGCCGCTCGCCGCGCACCACGCGGGTGTCGTGTTCCATCACCGCCAGGCTGGCGCCGACATAGGGGGCCAGATCGATTTTGTTGATCACCAGGATGTCGGCCTGCACCAGGCCCGGCCCGTTTTTACGCGGGATCTTTTCCCCTTCGGCGACGTCGATGACATAGATGTAAAAGTCCGCCAGCGCCGGGCTGAAGGTCAGCGTCAGATTATCGCCGCCGCTCTCGATCATCACCACGTCGCTTTCCGGAAAGCGGGCCTCCATCTCCTCTACCGCCGCGATATTCATGCTCGGATCCTCCCGCACGGCGGTATGCGGGCAAGCGCCGGTTTCCACGCCCAGAATTTTCTCCTCGTCCAGGATCCCCTTGAGCGTGCGCTTGACCTGTTTGGCGTCTTCGGTGGTGACGATGTCGTTGGTGATGATCAGCGGGCTGATGCCCCGCTCGATCAAGCGCGGCGTGATGACTTCAATGATCGCGGTCTTGCCCGAGCCTACCGGGCCGCCGATACCGATGCGGGTAATTTTTTTCACTCTGCTCGTTCCTTATTATCAGTTGCTGAACAGTCGGGTAAATGCGCCGACGTGCAGTGCGGCCAGGACATCGGTCACCGGCGCGTAAGAGGCCATTTGTTCAACGCCGCCGCGTTCGGCTTCGTCACAAAAAACGTCGATGTCCCGGTTGAGTTGAAACAGGATGCGTTGGGTGTCGATATGGGTGACGCGCATCAGGCGCATGGCGGCGCTGAGAATGGTCATCGCCACGCCGTACTGATGCATCACCGCCACCTCGCGCGGGCCGGCGCCCAGCGCCGTCATCACCACCGCCTGCGTCACCGGATAGGTGCCGGCGGCGCGGCCGGTTTTGATCTGCTCAAGCCACCAGACCACCTGAGGTTCGTCGCAGATGGCCGCCGCCATTTCCGCCAGCTTTTTTCCCATCCGCACCACCATGTTGCGGCCCTCTTCGTTCAGCTTGCGGTTGAACAGTGCCCAGTCGTGGCCCATCGCCGCCTCGCGATCGCCGGCCTGCAGCGCCCGGCAGGCCGCCGTCACCGCTCGGCCGTCGCCGCCCGCCGCCTGTTGCAAGGCGGTGCGGGTGAACGACTGCAGCGTGTCGGCATCGCGCACGATGCCGGCCTGGATCGCCGACTCGACGCCGTTGGAAAAGGCGAACGCCCCCACCGGCAGCACCGAGTCGGCAAACTGCAGAATGCGAATCAACTGGACGGCGTTCATTTCAGTTTGATCACATGCTGGCCGAGGAAGGGGCTGTCGACATGCACATGGGTGGCGGAATCCTCCGCGCCACCGAACAGCAAGCGCGCTTCGGGCTGGGTCAAATGCGGCAAAATGGTTTCGCCCTTCACGAACGAATAAGGCAACGCGTGGAAACCGTGGGTTTTCATCACCGAATCCATCACCTTGGTCGCCACCGTCAGCGGAATAAAGATGCGATTCCCTTTGATGACCGATTTCCAGTGCTGATTGCCCAGCGCATGCCCCAGTTCGAACGCAGTCTTCAGCACCGTCGCCATATCGGTCGCCAGCAACGACTCAAGATGGATGACCATCACGTCGCGCAGGTTCATCTGCACCACCACCGCGCTGCGGTTCGCTTCGTCCCAAAGCAACACGTCGCCGTCGGCCAGCACCTGATGACGATCGAGGGAGATGCCAAGATCCTGGCCGTCGCGAGTCGTCTTGCGGCAGCGGCTTTTCTGCGCCTCCCACTGCGAAAGCGCCAGCACGTCCAGCGAGGCGTGTTGCAAGCGTTCGCGCCAGTCGGCATCCCGTTTGATATTGCCGAGTATCTTTTCAATCACGATCATGGGCGGCGGTTCCTAGCTGAAGAAGTAGCGTTGATTAAGCACGGCGGTGGAGATGGGCTTCACCGTGGCGTGTTCGCCGTTGACCTTGACCGCGAAGGTTTCGGGATCCACCTCGATGTTCGGCGTTTCCGCATTGCGCACCATGTCCTGCTTGGAGATCGCCCGGCAGTTATGCACTGCCATCACCTGCCGCTCCAGCCCCAGTTTCTCTTTGATGCCGTCGTGCAACGCGGCGCCGGAGACGAAGGTGACGCAGGTTTCCTGCAGCGATTTGCCCATGGCGCCGAACATCGGGCGGTAGAACGTGGGCTGCGGCGTCGGCAACGACGCGTTGGGATCGCCCATCACCGCCCAGTTGATCATCCCCCCCTTGATCACCAGCTTCGGCTTGGCGCCGAAGAAGCGCGGCTCCCACAGCACCAGATCGGCCATCTTGCCGACCTCGACCGAACCCAGCACGTGGCTGATGCCCTGCGCAATCGCCGGATTGATGGTGATCTTCGCCACGTAGCGCAACACGCGGAAGTTGTCGTGCTCCGCCGCGTCTTCCGGCAGCTTGCCGCGCGCGACTTTCATCGCATGTGCCGTCTGCATCACCCGCAACCAGTTTTCGCCGACCCGCCCCATCGCCTGGGAATCGCTGGAAAACATCGACAGCACGCCCATGTCGTGCAGCACGTTTTCCGCCGCGATGGTTTCCGGCCGCCCCCGGCTTTCAGAGAACGCCACGTCGGCCGGCACATTGGGATTGAGGTTGTGGCACACCATGATCATGTCGAACAATTCGGCCTGGCTGTTGATGCCGAACGGCAGCGTGGGGTTGGTGGAGCTCGGCAACACGTTCATCTGCGCGGCAACCTTGATGATATCCGGCGAGTGCCCGCCGCCGGCGCCTTCGGTGTGGAAGGTGTGGATGGTGCGCCCTTCAAAGGCGTCGATGGTGTCCTCGACGTAGCCGCCTTCATTCAGGCTGTCGGTGTGCACCGCCACCTGAATATCCATGTCGTCGGCCACGCGCAACGCGTGGCGCAGCGCGGAGTTGGTGGCGCCCCAGTCCTCATGCACTTTCAGCCCCGCCACGCCGGCGGCGATTTGTTCGACCAGCGGCGCAGCGTGCGAAGCGTGCCCCTTGCCGAGCATCCCCACGTTGACCGGCATAGTCTCGAAGGCGCGCAGCATGCGGTGGATATGCCAGGGCCCGGCGGTCACGGTGGTGCCGTTGGAGCCGTCGGTCGGCCCGACGCCACCGCCGAAGAACGTCGTCACGCCGTTGGAAAGCGCATGCGCCGCCTGCTGCGGCGAAATGAAGTGGATATGCGTATCGATGCCGGCGGCGGTCAGGATCAGGTGCTCGCCCGAGATAGCGTCGGTGCTGACGCCCACCACCATCCCGGGCGTGACGCCGTTCATCATCGCCGGGTTGCCGCTTTTGCCGATGCCGGCGATCAGGCCGTTTTTGATGCCGACGTCCGCCTTGATCACCCCTTGCCGGGCGTCCAAAATCGTTACGTTGGTAATCACCAGATCCAGCACGTTATCGCTGGTTAATCGGTTGTCGGCGCCCATGCCGTCACGCAGCGACTTGCCGCCGCCGTAGACCGATTCCTCGCCGTAGCCGCGCAGGTCTTTCTCTATTTCAATAAACAGTTGCGTATCGCCCAAACGAATTTTATCGCCGGTGGTTGGGCCGAACAGCCCGGCATATTCTTGCCTAGAGAGGGTTGGCATGCGTTATTCCTCGCTCGTTTTCGTCGGCGCCTGATCGAGGTTTTTATAACCCAGCTCAATAGCTCGCTTTACATCTATCGTTTTCTTTACTCTTTCACCGGCCGCAACCGGGCTGTCCCCCGCCCAACCGTCCACTAGATTATTAAATCCGTAGACCGTTTGTTTGCCGCCGATGGCAATAAGCGCCACCTCAATCTCGTCACCGGGTTCAAAACGGATCGCCGTCGTGGCAGTGATATTCAAACGCTTGCCAAAGGCGGCAGCGCGATCGAATTGCAAGACTTTGTTGGCCTCAAAGAAATGAAAATGCGAACCGACCTGAATAGGTCTGTCGCCGGTGTTACGCACCGTTAAAATAAGGCTTTCGCGATCTTCATTGAAGGTAATGGGGGTTTCGGACAGGATATAGCCGCCGGGCGGCACGTGCTTTTCTGGGTCATGCTTTTTCATCGAAATACCTGTGCTGATAAGGTTTATCCGTGGCAATCAGGAACGCAAACCGCACTTACTGAATCGGATCGTGCACCGTCACCAGGCGGCTGCCGTCGCTGAATATCGCTTCGACCTGCACGTGCGGGATCAGATCCGCCACGCCGTCCATCACGTCATCGCGGCTCAATACCTGCCGCGTGTCGTTCATGACTTCTTCCAGCGTTTTTCCCTCGCGGGCGCCTTCCAGCGCTGCGGTGGTAATAATCGCCACCGCCTCGGGGTAATTCAGCTTTATCCCTCTGGACTTTCGCTTTAATGCGACGTCGGCCAGGGTATAGACCATCAACTTTTCAATTTCTCTTGGCGTTAATTGCATGGGGCACTCCGATCTCGATAGGAATAATCAGACAAAACGAGGCCAAAGGTGATTAATAGTTAATAACCTTGCGTTATTTATTTGCGTTTATCTGACCCTCGAACAATCTAGGAGGTAATATTGAGATGATCAACCCACAACTTTATTCACGTTAGAGCATGAGTTATCCCACGCCATAAAAAAGTAACGGTGACATGATAGTTTTTATCGATAAAATTTCTTTTTTTCTCTTTCTGTTTCCACAATAAAACGATCAAAAAAAGCACAGCCCACCCTGCTTTGTTTTCACCACCTCAATAAAACCCAGAAAAATACCCTCCTCAGGCACCAAACCACCAATATTAAACACATGTAACCAACGGTCAGAAAATATAATTAAATTTACAAATAGAGCACGAACAAAAATACATTTTTAGTTAAAAACAATTTATCTATTCTATTGCTGATACCAATAAGTTCTTAAAAATAAAAAACCCGGCCGCAGCCGGGTTTGCCTCATTGCCGAGTTATTCAGCCTTGCTGACGAATGCGTGCCAACAGCGCGTCAATATGCTCGATCTGCGGCGCATTGACGATCAGCGTGCGCCCCAGTCCCAGCGCATGACGCTGGCAGTCGAGGCGCATGTCGGCGTCGGCGATGCTGTCCAGATCGGCGACGTGCGCCAGGCCGATGGTGCGCCGAATCAGTTCGGTACCGCAGTACCCGACCGCATCGGCCCAGACCTGTTGCAGGAACTGCTCGGCGTAACCCGGCGTCGCCAGTGCCGCATCCCGGCTTTGCTGATGGCACAGCGCCAGGAAGCGATCGGCAAAGATCAGCCACAGCTCGCGCACATCCTGCAAGCGCTGCTCGCGCCCGGCGGCGGCGTCGCGCGGCCCGAACAGCCCCGGCAGCCCGCAATAGTTGAGCAGCAGATTGCCCAATGCGGTGCCGATATCGAAACCGATCGGGCCGTAGAAACCGAATTCGGCGTCGATCGCTTTCAACCGTCCTTCCGCCACGAAGATCGAACCGCTGTGAATATCGCCGTGCAGCAGCGCCTCCGCCTTGCTGAGAAAGCGATGTTTCAGGCCGGCGACGGCCAGCTTCAGCGGCGTATCCTCACGCAGCGCCTGCACCTGCGGCAACAGCGCCGCCTCGAAGCGATTGCGCTCATGATCGATATAAGGATCGGTAAAGAACAGATCTTCGGTGATCTGGCACAGCTCGGGGTTGGTGAAACGGCTGACTTCCGCCTTCTTCTGCTGCGCCGACTGATAAAAATCGGAGGTGTGGAACAGCGTCTGCGCCAGGTATTCCGCCAGTTGCCCGGCCGCCAGCGGGTGATAGTTGCCCTGCACCAGCTCGCTGCGCCAGATGCGATGGTCGGAAAGGTCTTCCTGCACCATCACCGCCAATTCGGGATCGTGATGCAAGACTTTTACCGTATGCCGCGGGCAGAAGCCGCCGTGGACCAGCAGCGTTTCCGCTTCGATGCGCGCCCGATCCAGCGTCAACGGCCAGGATTCGCCCACGCAACGTACGTAAGGCAGCGCCTGTTTGACGATCACCCGGCTCACCCCTTCGCGATCGCGGATCTTGAACACCAGATTCAGGTTGCCGTCACCGATCTCGTCAGCGCTGACCAGTGCCTGCGGTTCAGACACCCGACCGTATTGGCGGGCGTATTCAACGGCGTCGGTAGCCGTAAACGTACGATAAAGCGACATTCCCTAACCCCTCTGTTCTCTCTCACCGATCCCAGCGATTCTGTTTATTTAGACGCAAAAGCATTTGGACGTCTATACATCTGGAAGTCATGTTGGCAGAATAGCGTTTCAGATGCAATAACCACGCAACAAGGAATTAACCGCCGATGCAAGCGCTTAACACCACCAGTTTGACCCTGCAGGACAACCGCCTTTGGATCCTCGATCAGCAAGCCCTGCCGCAGGAAAAGCGGTGGCGCGCCTGCGACAGCGTGGAGGAATTGGTCGGGCACATTCACAGCCTGCGGGTGCGCGGCGCGCCACTGATCGGGCTGTCTGCCAGCCTGCTGTTGGCGCTGCTCGCGGAACGCGGTCTGCCGCGCGCCGAGCTGGAGCAGGCGCTGCACACGCTGCGCGCCGCCCGCCCGACGGCGGTCAACCTGATGAATAATCTGGATCGCATGAAGCTGGCGCTGGCGGAGCCTGATTGGGTGCCGGCGATGGTGAACGAAGCGCTGCGGTTGGTGGAAGAAGATCGCCGATTGTGCGATCGCATTGCCGATCACGGCGCTGGGCTGGTCAAGCCCGGCAGCCGCCTGCTGACCCACTGCAATACCGGCGGGTTGGCCACCGCCGGCGTCGGCACCGCCATCGGCGTGCTGCTGCACGCTCACCGGCAAGGCAAGGTGCAACAGGTGTGGGTCGATGAAACCCGGCCGCTGCTGCAGGGCGGCCGCCTGACCGCCTGGGAACTGGGCGAGCTAGGCATTCCCTATCGCCTGATCTGCGATTCGATGGCCGCCAGCCTGATGGCACAGGGCCAGGTCGATGCGGTGTGGGTCGGCGCGGATCGCATCGCCGCCAACGGCGACGTCGCCAACAAAATCGGCACCTACAGCCTGGCGGTGCTGGCGCACTACCACGGCATCCCGTTCTACGTGGCCGCCCCGCATACCACCCACGATCCGCACTGCCCGGACGGCGCTGCCATTCCGATCGAGCAGCGCGCGGCGGCCGAAGTCACCGGCGTTTCAGGCAGCTTCGGCGCCTGTCAGTGGGCGCCAAACGAGGCACCGGTCTACAATCCGGCGTTCGACGTTACGCCGGCCAAGCTTATCAGCGGCTGGGTATTCGACAGCGGCGTGATTACGCCGCAGCAGGTTGAAGCGGGGATTTTCCGGCGGGCGCTGGGGTAACGCCCGCGGATTGACGCTCAGTCCAGACGTGGATAGTCATCGGCGATCTTGTCGCCGGTGAAATGCGCCACCCAGCCTTCCGGGTTGTCGAACACCCGGATCGCGGTGAAATGTGGGGCCGATCCCATATCGAACCAGTGCCGGGTGTTGGCCGGCACCGAGATCAGATCGTTCTTTTCGCACAGGATCTGGAAGATCTTGCCGTCCAGATGCAGGCAAAACAGCCCTGCGCCTTCGACGAAAAAGCGTACTTCATCTTCGCCGTGCGTATGTTCGGACAGGAATTTTTCACGCAGCGCCTGGCGCTGCTCATGGTCCGGCCGCATGCTGATCACATCCCAGCTCTGGTAACCCTTTTCCGCCACCAGCCGGTCTATCTCATGCTGGTAGGCGGCGATCACCGCCTCCGGCTGCGGGTTATCGCCCAGCTCGCGATCCGCTTGCCAGCGCTCAAAGCGCACGCCGATCTGCGCCAACTGCCGCTTGATCTCCTGCGCATCGCGGCTCTGCCACAGCGGTTGCTGCGGCGCTGTATCGCTGAAAATGGTCAATCCACTCATGAGACGAACTCCCCTAAATCGATACGATCAAAACGGTTAACCTGCGGATGCCGGCTCTGCTCGTCCGCGTCATCACGGATCAGCTGGCAGGTATGCCAGCCGGCGGCCTGCGCCGCATCCAGCTCCTGGCGGATGTCGGACAAAAACAGCAGCTCGTCGGGCGCGATGCCGATAGCCTGCGCGATATTGCGGTACGACGCGGTTTCACGCTTGGCGCCGACGTGCGTATCGAAATAGCCGCTGAACAACGGCTGCAGATCGCCCGCATCGCTGTGGCCGAACAGCAGTTTCTGCGCTTCCACCGAACCGGAAGAATAGACGTAAAGCTTCACCCCCAGCCGCTGCCAGGCGGCCAACTGCCCGGCGACCTCCGGATAAAGATGCCCGCGAAAGTCGCCTTCGCGGTAACCGCTGCGCCAAATGATGCCCTGCAACGCCTTGAGCGCGGTAGATTTACGGTCTTCATCCATAAAGCGGTACAGCGCGGCGATCAGCGCGTCGAGATCTGCCTGCGGCTGGTCAATTTCAGCGCGCAGCGCCGCCAGCGGCGCGGCGACTTCGCTCTCAGCGGCATGGCGGCGCACAAAATCCGCCAGCCGTTCGCGGGCGTAAGGAAACAGTACCTGATGCACAAAGCGAATATCGCTGGTGGTACCTTCAATATCGGTCACGATAGCGCGGATCATTTCGCCTCCAGTAAGCGGCGTTGCAGTTCACACTGGAACAGGAATTCCAGCCCTTCGAGATGGCGGCGGGCTTCCGCCACCTGGCTCCCCCAGCAATACAGGCCGTGGCCGCGTACCAGAAAGCCGTATTGCAGCGGCGTGGCCTCGGCATAGGCCGCCACGCGCGCCGCCAGCCGGGGGATGTCCTGATCGTTATCGAAAATGGGGATCGCCACGCTGTCCAGGTGGCTGCGCTGGCCGGCCAGCGACTTCTGCATTTCGTACCCCTGCAGCACCAGCGCATCGCCGCGCTCCACCCGTGACAGGACGGTAGCGTTGACGGAATGGGTATGCAGCACCGCGCCGATGTGCGCAGACAGGCGGTAGAGCAGCGTATGCAGCCCAGTCTCCGCCGATGGCGTGCGGCCGCTCGGCACATGATTGTCGGCGATATCCACCCGCAGAAAATCGGTGGCGCTGAGGCTACCCTTGTCTTTGCCGGACTCGGTGACCAGGCACTGACGTTCGTCCAGGCGCAGCGACATGTTGCCGCCGGTCGCCGGGCACCAGCCTTTGTCGCCAATCCAGTGGCAGGCCGCCAGCAATGCGGTAAGTTGCGGATTCTCCGTCATTATTATCGTTTCCCGTTCGGTAAGGCGGTCGGCAGATGAAACGTTGCCTGCCGCGTGGCGGGCTAAGCACTTTTTCGCATTTAGCCATCTAAGCGTCTTGATTGCCAAATACTAGCATCGTGTTATATTGACGGCAATATAAGCGCCTGGAGTATTCACCTGCTATGAGCACTTCCGCATTGATTCCCGAAAGTAAACTGCCTGCCCTGGGCACCACCATCTTTACCCAGATGAGCGCGCTGGCGCAGCAGCATCAGGCGATCAACCTGTCGCAGGGCTTCCCCGATTTCGACGGCCCGGACTACCTGAAAGAACGTCTGGCCTGGCACGTCGCCCAGGGCGCCAACCAGTATGCGCCAATGACCGGCGTGGCGCCGCTGCGCGAAGCCATCGCCGACAAAACCGCCGAGCTGTATGGCTGGCAACCGGACGCCACCGCCGAAGTGACTGTCACCGCCGGCGCCACCGAAGCGCTGTTCGCCGCCATCAGTGCGCTGGTGCGCCCCGGCGACGAAGTGGTCTGCTTCGATCCCAGCTATGACAGCTATGCGCCGGCGGTCACGTTGGCCGGCGGCATACTCAAACGCATCGCCCTTCAGCCGCCCGCGTTTGCCGTGGATTGGCCAGGGTTCGCCGCCGCGCTGTCGCCGCGCACCCGCCTGGTGATCGTCAACACGCCGCACAACCCGTCCGCCACCGCCTGGCAGGCGGAAGACATGCAGCAGCTGTGGCACGCTATCGCCGAACGCGAAATCTACGTGCTCAGCGACGAGGTTTACGAACACATCTGCTTTGCCAAAGGCGGGCACGCCAGCGTGCTGGCCCACCCGCAGCTGCGCCAACGCGCGATCGCGGTGTCCTCTTTCGGCAAAACCTTCCACATGACCGGCTGGAAAGTGGGCTATTGCGTGGCACCCGCCGCGCTGAGCGCCGAGGTGCGCAAGGTGCATCAATACCTGACCTTTTCGGTCAATACCCCGGCCCAGCTGGCGCTTGCGGATAGCCTGCGCGCCGAGCCGGAGCACTGGCGACAGCTGCCGGCGTTCTATCGCGCCAAACGCGACCGCTTTGTGCAGGCGCTGACGAGCAGCCGACTGGAAATTTTACCCTGCGCGGGTACATACTTCTTGCTGGCGGACTACAGCGCCATCTCCGATCTGGACGATGTGGCATTCTGCCATTGGTTAACCGAGCACGTGGGCGTGGCGGCCATTCCGCTGTCGGTCTTCTGTGCCGATCCTTTCCCCCATAAATTGATCCGGCTGTGCTTCGCTAAACAGGACGCCACGCTGGATGCAGCTGCGGAGCGGTTATGTCGACTTTAAAAATTACCCTGTTGCAGCAACCGCTGGTCTGGCGCGACGGCCCCGCCAACCTGGCGGCTTTCGATGCGTTGCTGGCGCCGATCGTTGGCCGAGATCTCATCGTCTTGCCGGAGATGTTCACCACCGGTTTCGCCATGGATGCCGGCGAGAGCGCCCTGCCCGAACAGCAGGTGATCGACTGGCTGCACGGTTGGGCGGTGAAAAGCCACGCGTTAATCGGCGGCAGCGTGGCGTTGAAAACTGACGAAGGTGCGGTCAACCGCTTCCTGCTGGTCGAGCCGGGCGGCCAGGTGCACGCCTATGACAAACGCCACCTGTTCCGCATGGCCGGCGAACATCTGCACTACCAAGCCGGCAACCGGCGTGAAATCTTCGAATGGCGCGGCTGGCGCATCCTGCCGCAGATCTGCTACGACCTGCGTTTCCCGGTCTGGGCGCGCTATCAGCAGGATTACGATCTGGCGCTGTACGTCGCCAACTGGCCGGCGCCGCGCAGCAGCCATTGGCAAACGCTGCTGGCGGCGCGGGCGATTGAAAACCAGGTGTACGTGGCGGGCTGCAACCGGGTGGGCGAAGATCCCAACGGCCTGAGCTACAGCGGAGACAGCCTGATCATCAGCCCACAGGGCGAGATCCTGGCGAATGCGGAGCCCGGCGCGGCCACGCAGCTGGACGCCGAGCTGTCGCTGGAAACCCTGCAGAGTTACCGCAGCGCCTTCCCGGCCTGGCGCGATGCCGACAGCTTTCTGCGTTTAGACTGATTCCTCCTTCTCCCAGCCGGCGATCATCAGGCAATAGGCCTGGATCGCCAGCGCCACGTCCGCCTGCCGCACCGCTTCGTCCGGATGATGGCTGACGCCGCCGGCGCAACGCACGAACAGCATGCCGACCGGCCATTGCGCCGCCACGGCGATGGCGTCATGCCCAGCGCCGCTCGGCAACGCCAGGCTACGGCCCTGCACTTGTGCGACAGCCGCCTGCCAGCGGCGCTGCAGGTCCACGTCGCAGGCGGTGGCATCGATGCAATAAAACGCCTCGCTGGCGAAGCGCATTCCACGCCGCGCGCAGATCGCCTGCGCCTGCGCCAGCAACGCCGTCAATAGCGCCGCCAGCGGCGCATCCTGCGGGCCGCGCACATCGAGCGTCAATTTCACCTCACCGGGGATCACATTGACCGCGCCCGGCAGACTCTCGATGCAGCCGACGGTGGCCACCAGTGGCGAATCGGCGGCGCAGGTCAGCGTTTCGACCGCCGTGATCCATTCTGCTGCGGCCGCCAGCGCATCTTTGCGCTGCCCCATCGGCACCGTGCCAGCGTGGCCCGCCTCGCCGCTGAAAGTGCAGTTAAGCCGGCGCGCGCCATTGATCGCCGTCACCACGCCCAGCGCCAAATCGGCCGCCTCCAGACATGGGCCCTGTTCGATATGTAATTCGAGATAGGCGCGAATTTCGTTTGGTGCGCGATCGCCGCCGGATCCAGCCCAAAGTCGCGCATCGCCTGCGCTATGCTCACGCCGTCGGCGTCGGTGCGCGCCAGCCACTCTGCGGGCCACTGGCC
The DNA here is from genome assembly GCF_037137105.1 of Serratia sp. TMDUHS_CL. Taxonomy (NCBI): domain Bacteria; kingdom Pseudomonadati; phylum Pseudomonadota; class Gammaproteobacteria; order Enterobacterales; family Yersiniaceae; genus Serratia; species Serratia sp. TMDUHS_CL. The sequence continues at coordinate 13,911 of NZ_JBBBDV010000020.1, read as the reverse complement.
GGTCAGGCCGCGGCTGCCGAGCAGCGTGACGCCAAAGCGCGCGCCCTCCTCGTCGGCAAAGCCGATCACCTCCAGCGCCAGCGGTAATCGATGCTCCTGGCGGTGATAGTGCGCCACCGTTTCCAGCGCCGTGAGCACGCCGAGCATGCCGTCATAGCGCCCGGCGTTACGCACCGTGTCCAAATGCGAACCGAGCAGCAGCGCGGGGGCGCCGGGCGTGTGCCCTTCATAGCGGCCGCAGATATTGCCGACGCTGTCCTGCCAAACCTGCATGCCGCTCTCACGCATCCACTCCCCGACTCGGTGATTGGCGCGCCGATGTTCGGCGGAGAGATAAAGACGCGTCAGCCGATCGGGCTCTGCGCTGATCGCCGCCAGCTCGTCACAGCGCGCCATCACCCGTGCGGCGGCCTGCTGTGCCTCCAGCGGCGTCATCCACGCTTGCCTGTGTCATAAACGTTCCAGGCGGCCTGCAACGCCTCGCCCTGCTTGCTGGCGAAACCGAGGCGGTTCAGCACCGCCTCCAGCGCCGCCAGGGTTTGCAGCACGCAATCTTTGCGCGCGTTGTAACCCATGGTGCCAATGCGCCAGATCTTGCCCTGCAGCGGGCCAAACGAGGTGCCGATTTCAATGCCAAAGTCGTTCAGCATCATCTGCCGCACCTGTTCACCCTGTACCTGCGGCGGGATCATCACGCCAAGCACGTTGTTCATGCGGTGCTCAAGATCGCCGAACACTGCCAGCCCCATGCCCCGGATGCCCGCCAGCATCGCCGCGCCGTGCAGCCGGTGGCGGGCGATGGCATGATCCAGCCCTTCTTCGAGGATCACCCGCGCGCATTCCCGCGCCGCGAACAGCATGCTGGTGGCTTCGGTATGGTGATTGAGGCGCTCCGGCCCCCAATAATCCATGATCATGCCGATGTCGAAATAGTTGGAGTAGATCATCTCGTCGTCGCCATCGGCGTGCTCGGCGGTGCGGATCCCCTCCTCCACGCATTTACGGCGGCGCACAATCTCTTCAAACTGCGGGCTGAGAGTGACCGGCGAGCTGCCGGAGGGGCCGCCCAGGCACTTCTGCAGCCCGGCGGAGACCGCATCCAGCCCCCAGGCATCGGTCTCCAGCGGGTTACCGCCGAAGGAAGCCGTCGCGTCGGTATAGAACAGCACGCCGTGGCGGCGGCAGATATCGCCCAGCTCATGCAGCGGCTGCAGCATGGTGGTGGACGTGTCGCCCTGCACCGTCAGCAGCAGGCGCGGGCGCACTCGCTTAATCGCGTCTTCGATGCGATCGGCGCTGAACACTTCGCCCCACGGTACCTCGATCGTGTGTACCTCGGCACGGCAGCGGCGGGCAATCTCGCACAGCAGATGCCCGAAACGGCCGAAGACCGGCACCAGCACCTTATCGCCCGGTCGAATGGCGGAAACCAGCAGTGCCTCGATGCCGGCGCGCGAGGTGCCGTCCACCAGCATCGTCCAGCGGTTTTCGGTGCGGAACAGCGCGCGGTACAGCGCCATGACCTGATTCATGTAACCGGTCATCGCCGGATCGTACTGGCCGATCAGCTGACTCGACATGGCGCGCAGCACGCGCGGATCGGCGTTGATCGGCCCCGGCCCCATCAGCAGGCGCGCCGGCGGGTTAATCTGATCGAATTGCGAAATATCCAACATGTTCATTCCCTGTCAGCTTAGTAAGTTATTGAGTTATGCCGTCAGCGTCGACATGACGTTTGTTTGCTGCCCAACAGCCTACTCCCGATAGGGATTCAGTTGAAACAAAAGATTCTTATGATCAATTAATGAAACCAAAGTAACAAAATGAGGTGACCGATCCGCCTTAAACGGCGGAAGGTGAAGGAAGGGAAATGAACTGCCGTGCTTAACGCAGCTCCAGTTCGTCCAGCGCCTGGAACAGTTCGGCGACGTGATGAATGCGCTGCCGCCCCTGCGCCAGCCTCTCATGCAGCAACGCATTGCTGAGCAGGCTGGCCAGGCTCATGGCGGCAGCATAGCTGTCAAAGGCCGACACGCTGTCGAGCGGTACGGTCAAGTGCCAGTTGGCCAACGGGAACAACGCCTGCGCCTGCGGTTCACAGATCAACAGCGTCGGTACCCCGCGGCTTTGCAACAGCGCCAGCACTGCCTTTATCTGGCGCGGCCGGCGACGGAACGCCACCACCACCGCCACGTCCTGCGGCGTCAGCCCCGCCAGATCTTCCGCCAGCGTCTGCCCCGGCTGCGGCGCCAGCAGCACCTGTTCACGCACCTGCATCAGCTGCTGGCGCAGGTGCATCGCCACCGGATAGCTGTTGCGCAGCCCCAGCAGCATTACGCCTCGCGCCTGCGCCAGTGCGGCGATCGCCGCGCTGAACTGCACCGCATCGATCTGCTTTACCCAGCGGGTGAGATTGGCCATTTCCTGCTTACAGTGCCGCGCCAGCAGCGTATCGCCCTGCACCGCATCGCGGCTGTCGGTCAGCGGCATGCCACTTTGGCGCAGGGTGCGCAGCTCATCGCGCATGGCGCGGTAGTTGGGGTAGCCCAGCCGTTTGAACAAGCGGCTGACCGTGGCTTTGGAAACGCCGCTCAGACGCGCCAGCTCGGCGCTGTTGTAACCGATCAAATCGTCATAGTGATCGAAAATGAAGTCGGCCACCCGCTGCTCCTGTGGCGTCAACTGTGGGTAGTCGCGGCGCAGGCGTTCGTCGAACCGTTGCATTATCGTTCTCGCTGTAACCTTCGTTTCAGCGGAACATAACACGGTCGAACTACCCGCTGGCAAGTGATTATTCGTTGGTAGGAAATGGCAGCGGCATGCCCTTCTCCCGCATCAATGCCGGAAAAGGGCCGCGCGTTCAGCACCAATAGGCCATGAAGTTGACGGTAGCGCGATCCAGATCGCGTTCGCCGATCAGATAACGCCGCAGCGTTTTCACCGTGGAAGACTCGGCCGCCACCCAGGCATAAAAAGCGTTACCGCCGGCCGCACGCTCCCACAACACCTCATCGCTCAGGCTGCTTTCCGCCAGGGACTGCGCCTGCGCACACGCCGACGCGGGGATAACGACCCGCTGGCGCACCGCCTCCGCCAGCAGCGTGCCATGCGCCATTTGGTGGCCCACGTCACGCGGCAGCCAGTAAACCTCGGCGAACGGGAAACGGGCCAAATCCAGGCAATCCCCCGCCACCGGCACCTCAAAAAATGCCTGCACTCGCGGCGGATTGGCCTGCTGCGCCAGCTGCTCCAGAATACCCATCGCCGCCGGCACCGCCGTCTCATCGGCGATCAACAGCGCCTGCTGCAACTGCGCCGGCGGCACCCATTCGTAGCCGCCGCTGTCGCCGTCGAAGTCAGCGTTGGGAGCGACCGTCTGAAGGGCGTCACCCGGCTCGGCGTGGGTCGCCCAAGCGGAGGCCGGGCCGTTCACGCCATGCAGCACGAATTCGACGTCCATCTGATTCTGCTCACAGCGCAGCGCACGCAGCGTATAGGTGCGCATCACCGGACGCTGTTCTTTGGGGATCGCCATGTAATCGCCGTACCAGTCCGGGCCGTTGACCAACTGCGGGATCTTGCCGTCCTCCGCCGGGAACAACAGTTTGATGCGCTGATCCGGCGCTTCCAGCTTCATCCGATGAATATCCGCACCTTCAAACACGCAGCGCACCAGCGAAGGTGAAATCAGCGTTTTGCTTTTCAAGGTGATATCAAAAATTCTGTAGCTGGCGGACATGTTCTCGATTCTCCGGCAACGGCTGTCGCTTATACGTATGGCCGATCGGCTACCGTTTGACGGCGTGGAGTGCGCGATCGTGCAGCGGGTAAAATGTTAATAAAACTAATTAATTACGTTAATGTATCGCAAAAAATCATATCATGATTTTATTGATAACAAGAAACGTTATTGATAAAAGAATCATTCTCAAAAATAACGTAATAACAATATCACCTGGGAAATAACGATGAAACGCAAACACCTTTGGGTATTGAACCCTTGTCTGCTGGCAATGCTTGCGCCGGCGGCTTGGGCAGAGGATCAGAAAGCCGGCAACGAAGAGCAGTTGGTGGTCTCCGCCAGCCGTTCGCACCGTAGCGCGGCGGAAATGGCGCAAACGACCTGGATCATTGAAAGCCAGGAGATCGAACAGCAGGTTCAGGGCGGTAAAGAGATCAAGGACATGTTGGCGCAGCTGATCCCCGGCATGGACGTCAGCGGCCAGGGCCGCACCAACTATGGCATGAATATGCGCGGCCGTTCGATGATGGTGATGATCGACGGCGTACGCCTGAATTCATCGCGCAGCGACAGCCGCCAATTGGATTCGATCGATCCGTTCAATATCGATCATATTGAGGTGATTTCCGGCGCGACCTCGCTGTACGGCGGCGGCAGCACCGGCGGCCTGATCAACATCGTCACCAAAAAGGGGCAACGAGAACAGCAGGTCGAATTACAGATCGGCAGTAAAACCGGCTTTGGCGGCCATAACGATCACGACGAAAACGTGGCGGCGGCGGTCAGCGGTGGCAACGACAACGCCTCGGGACGCCTGTCCGTTTCTTACCAACGCTACGGTGGCTGGTACGACGGCAAAGGCAACGAGGTGCTGATCGACAATACCCAAACCGGCCTGCAGTATTCCGATCGCCTCGACGTCATGGGCACCGGCACCCTCAACATCGACGAACACCAACAGCTGCAGCTGACCACCCAATACTATAAAAGCCAATCCGACGGCGATCACGGCCTATTCCTGGGAGAGAACTTTGCGGCGGTGACCGGCAACGCCAAGGCATACAACAGCGGCAACTTAAATTCCGACCGTATCCCCGGCACCGAACGCCATCTGATTAACCTGCAGTATTCCAACACCGATTTCCTCGGCCAGGACTTGGTGGCACAGGTCTACTACCGCGACGAAACCCTGACCTTCTACCCGTTCCCGACGCTGGCGGGCAAAGCGCCGAACTATTACGTCAGCAGCATTGGCGCTTCGCAGCAAAAAACCGATTTCTACGGCGGCAAGCTGACGTTAAACAGCAAGCCTGTCGATGCGCTGACGCTGACTTACGGCCTCGACGCCGAGCATGAGAGCTTCAACGCCAACCAACAGTTCTTCAACCTGGCGAAGGCGCAACAGTCCGGCGGCATGACGCTGGAGAACGCCTACAATACCGGCCGCTACCCGAGCTATACCACCAGCAACCTGGCGTCGTTCCTGCAGGCCAGCTACGACATCAACCCGATCTTCACCCTGAGCGGTGGCCTGCGTTACCAGTACACCGAAAACAAGATTGACGACTTCGTCGGCTATAACCAACAGCAGGCGATCGCCACCGGCGCCGCGACGTCCGCCGACGCGATACCGGGAGGGAAAACCGACTACAACAACGCGCTGTTCAACGCCGGCCTGTTGGCGCACCTGACCGATCGCCAGCAAACCTGGTTCAACTTCTCTCAGGGCTTCGAGATCCCGGACCCGGGCAAGTATTACGGCAACGGCACCTACGCGTTGAATGGCGGCCATTACCGGCTGCTGAAGAGCGTCAACGTCGGCGATTCCAAGCTGGAAGGCATCAAGGTCAATGCCTACGAGCTGGGTTGGCGCTATACCGGCGATAACCTGCGCACGCAAATCGCCGCCTACTATTCGCTGTCCGACAAGAGCATCGCCATCAACAAAACCGACATGACCATCAACGTCAATGCGGACAAGCGCCGCATCTACGGAGTGGAAGGCGCGGTGGATTATTTCTTTGAAGACAGCGACTGGAGCGCCGGCACCAACTTCAACGTTATCCGTTCCGAAACCAAGGTCAACGGCGAATGGAAGAAGCTGGTGGTGGATACCGCCAGCCCATCGAAAGTCACCGCTTATGTCGGCTGGGCGCCGGGCGACTGGAATCTGCGCTTACAGTCGCAGCAAACCTTCGACGTGTCGGACGACGGTGATTACACCAAGGCCAATTCCACCCAGGGCCGCAAGATCGATGGCTACAACACCCTCGACTTCCTCGGCAGCTATACCCTGCCGGTGGGGAAAATCAGCTTCAGCGTGGAAAACCTGCTGGACAAAGAGTACACCACCGTTTGGGGCCAACGCGCGCCGATCCTGTACAGCCCGACCTACGGCTCGCCTGAGCTGTACAGTTATAAAGGCCGCGGACGCACCTTCGGCTTGAACTACTCGGTGTTGTTCTGAGGAATAAGGGGCCGGTCTGCCGGCCCCGTTTATTGGACCGCACCGTTTTTCAGAGAGCAGAAACGACGAAGCCCTGAGTTATCGCTAACTCAGGGCTTCTGAATAGTGGCGGAACGGACGGGGCTCGAACCCGCGACCCCCTGCGTGACAGGCAGGTATTCTAACCAACTGAACTACCGCTCCGCGCCATTCCCTCTTGCGGGGGAACGAGGCGCATATTACGGACGCCTCTCGGTTCCGTCAACGCCTTTTTCTCACCAAATGAACCGTTTGCACAGTTTTTCAACGAAGGTTCATCCGGTGCGTTTTTTTCGTGCAACAATGCCGTTACTCGGCCGGCGCACCGCGCCACAGGCAGCTGCCGCCCTTTTTCGCCACCAGATCCAGACGCGCCTCGTGCGCCTTCACTTCTTCGTCGCTGGCGTAGACCACTTTCATCGCGGTCGCCGGGCGGACAATGCGCTGAATTTCTTGCGCGGCGTCGTTTTGCTGGGTATCACCCTCCATCTGGAACGCTATCGAGGTCTGACCGCCGGTCATCGCCAGATAGACTTCAGCCAGGATCTCGGCATCGAGCAATGCGCCGTGCAGCGTACGCTTGCTGTTGTCTATCTCATAGCGGCTGCACAAGGCATCGAGGTTGTTGCGCTTGCCTGGGAACAGGCGGCGCGCCATCAGCAGGCTGTCGGTGATGGTGCAGAAGGTCTCGGTCTTCGGGATGCCCTGCTGCAACATGCGGAATTCGTGATCCATAAAGCCGATATCGAACGCCGCGTTATGGATCACCAACTCGCCGCCGCGGATAAAGTCGAGGAATTCGTCGGCAACCTGATCGAAGGTCGGCTTGTCGGCCAGGAAATCGTCGCTGATGCCGTGTACGCCGTAAGCTTCCGGATCCACCAGCCGATCCGGCTTGATGTAAACGTGGAAGTTACGCCCGGTCAGGCGGCGGTTAATCACCTCCACCGCACCGATTTCGATGATGCGGTGCCCTTCGTAGTGCACCCCAAGCTTGTTCATACCGGTGGTTTCGGTATCGAGGACAATCTGTCTGGTGGTTGTAGAGATCATATTGCAGTGCTCACAGCGCTCGTTTATGTCAGACTTGGCTTTTATAAAACTGATAGGAAGAGTCTACCAGAGATGCTCAAACAGGTAGAAATTTTCACCGATGGCTCCTGCCTTGGCAATCCCGGCCCCGGGGGTTACGGTGCGATATTACGCTATAAGCAGACGGAAAAAACTTTCAGCGAGGGTTTTCGTCTGACCACCAATAACCGCATGGAAATGATGGCGGCGATCGTGGCGCTGGAAGCGCTGACCGTACCCTGCGCCGTGACGCTCAGCACTGACAGCCAGTATGTGCGCCAGGGCATCACCAGTTGGATCCATAACTGGAAGAAGCGCGGCTGGAAAACCGCCGACAAAAAGCCGGTCAAGAATGTCGATCTGTGGCAGCGGTTGGATTTGGCCATTCAGCGCCACGAGGTAAAATGGGAATGGGTCAAGGGCCACGCCGGCCACCCGGAGAACGAACGTTGTGACGTGCTGGCGCGCGAAGCGGCCGGCAAGCCGACGCAGGAAGACGTCGGTTATCAACCGGAAGCCTAAGGCAGTTTGCGGTAGCTCTTGGTCGCGCCCACCGCGCGGCTGAGAGACGGTTTTCTCGCCCCCAGTTTCATCGGCGTGGGCGTCAGCGGCAAGGTACGTTTGCGCGCCACAATCACGCTCATGCAGCCCAGCGCCGGCAAATGGGTGCATAAAAATTTTCCACCCTGGCGATGCCACGGCAGCACGTGAAAACGCGCCTGGTGCAGCACCTCATAATTCAGCAGGCTAAGCCAATCCAGCAGCCGCATCTGGGTAAACATGCGGCTGACATAGGGTTGGCGGCGACGCAGTCCGGGCACCAGCTTGCCCAGTCCCAACAGGCTGAACGGATTGAAGCTGCTGATAACCAACCAGCCGTCGTCGATCAATACCCTGTCCACCTCGCGCAACATGCGGTGCGGATCGTCCGCGTAGGACAGCGTATGCGCCAACAGGCAGGCATCCACCGACTTGGCGGCAAACGGCAGTTGATAAGCATCGGCGATCACCTGCAGCCCTTCGCCCTCCAGCCCTACGTTGACCTGATGGGAAATCGCGCATTTGTCCGTGGCCAGCTCGGCGCTGAGCATGCCCATCTTCAGCAGATGGAAACCGAACAGCTTCGGCCACCAGGGTTGCAACTGCCGCTCGAGCGCTTCACGATAGTACTCCCCCCACGGCAGCTCCGCCCAGGACTGCGGGCCGGTGAGCTTTTGTAGAGTATGGGCTGGTTTCATGATTTATTATCTTCTTTCAAGCCGTTGCCAACGAGAGGTACACCATGAATCTTATCAGCATTCCCGCCTTCCAGGACAATTACATTTGGTTATTGGATGACCGGCAGGGACGCTGCATTATCGTCGATCCGGGTGAGGCGCAACCGGTGCTCAAAGCGCTGCAGCGCCTGCAGCTGGTGCCGGCGGCGATCCTGCTGACCCACCACCATCACGATCACGTCGGCGGCGTGGCGCAGATCGTGGCCCAGTATCCCGGCCTGGCCGTCTATGGGCCGCAAGAAACCGCAGACAAAGGCGCCAATCACATCGTCCGCGACGGCGACACCTTTAACGTCGATGGGCGCCAGTACAGGACGTTCGCCGTCCCCGGCCATACGTTAGGCCATGTGGCATTCTATAGTGCCCCTTATCTGTTCTGTGGCGACACAATGTTCTCTGCCGGCTGCGGCAGGCTGTTTGAAGGCACCGCCAAACAAATGTACGACTCATTTCAACAACTCGCGCAACTTCCCGATAACACCTTAATTTGCTGCGCGCATGAATATACTCTTTCAAATCTTAAGTTTGCGCGGGCTATTTTGCCGGAAGATCGAGAGATTGAAACATATCAACAACATGTTGAAGCGTTAAGGGCAAAAGGCCAAGCCAGCGTGCCGACCACGTTGCAATTAGAGCGCAAAATTAACCTGTTTTTACGTTGCCATGACGCTGATTTACAAAAGAAATTAGGCTTTAATTCACCACCAGAAAGCCTTCATTCAGTTTTTTCCGAATTACGCCTGCGGAAAGATAACTTCTAAGCTTTTAGTTGTGTTATTTGGCGAAGCAAAGTATTATTGCTCGTCTTTTAAGCAACTACATTGACACACACATGAAGGCTAAAGCGATATTTCTCGCCTCAGTCTTGCTAGTGGGTTGCCAGTCGTCCAGGCAGGACGCACCGGCGCCAGAACAGCATGCACAGAGTTTGTCTTCGGCTGGTCAAGATGGTGAAGCAGGAGAGTACACAGCAAATGGCCGAGCGAGCTCGGCGCGGTGGTTGGATAACAACAGTCCCGCCGCGCAACAGGACCTGTGGAACTTCATTAGCGACGAGCTGAAGATGGAGGTTCCGGAAAATTCCCGGATCCGTGATCAGAAAAGAAAGTACTTAAAAAGTAAGAGCTATCTCCACGATGTAACATTACGGGCAGAGCCGTACATGTACTGGATAGTCGGGCAGATTAAGAAACGTAATATGCCGATGGAACTGGTACTGCTACCCATAGTGGAGAGCGCTTTTGACCCACACGCCACGTCAAGTGCCAACGCCGCAGGGCTATGGCAAATCGTGCCGCAAACGGGTCGCAATTATGGTTTGAAAAACAATCAGTGGTATGACGGTCGACGCGATGTCGTCGCCTCGACAACCGCTGCGCTTAACATGATGCAACGCTTGAACCGCATGTTTAACGGCGACTGGTTACTGACCGTAGCCGCCTATAACAGTGGTGAAGGCCGCGTGATGCAAGCGGTGAAGGCAAACAAACGCCAGGGTAAGCCAACCAATTTCTGGGCACTGTCGCTTCCGCGTGAAACGTCAATCTATGTCCCGAAAATGCTGGCGCTGAGTGACATCATCAAGAACAGCAAGAAGTACGGCGTGAAACTCCCGAAAACGGATGAAACCCGTGCGCTGGCGCGTATCGATGTCGGACAGCAGATCCAGCTGACTCAGGCGGCTGAGATGGCAGGGCTTTCGGTCACCAAGATGAAAGCGTATAACCCAGGCTACAAAAAAGGCGTTACGGCACCTAACGGGCCCCATTACATCATGGTTCCCAAAGGGCATGCCGATCAGCTGAAAGACTCGCTGGCCGATGGCCAGATCGCCGTGACTCAGCCAACGACGCAGTTGGCGAAGAACAGCGGTTTGTCCGGTGGCAGTTCGTATAAAGTACGCTCCGGCGACACTTTATCGGGCATTGCCAAGCGGCTGAACGTTAAGACCAGCGATTTGCAGAGTTGGAACAACTTGCGCGCCAAGAGCGCCTTAAAAGTTGGGCAAACCCTGCAAGTGGCCAGCAATACGGGCAGTAACAGCAGTATCACCTATCAGGTTCGCAAAGGTGATTCGCTCGCCAGTATTGCACGTCGTCACGGCGTCGATATTAACGACGTGATGCGTTGGAATTCAACGCTCGGTAAAGGCAGTCTGCAACCCGGTCTGAAGTTGACCCTGTTTGTCGGCAACAAGCTAACGCCGGATACCTAAGTTTCCGGCACAAAAAAAGCACCCCTTAGGGTGCTTTTTTATTACCTGCGATTCACCAGACGGGGGAGTCTTTTTCCGGGTGGAACTCCACCAACAACGGATTGTGATCCGACGCGCTGGTCACCAGCACCGAGGCCTCAACAACACCCAGGTTACGGTAAAACACGAAGTCCAGCGGGCGACCAAAGGCCTTGCGACGATGATCGTCGGTGAAGCTAACCTCGCGCAGCGCCATTTCGCCAGCAAAGTCATACAGCGCGTTGATACGTTTACGGCTCCAGGCGTTGAAGTCCCCCGCCATGATCACCGGCCCCCGATGGCTGGCGATCTGCTCGCCAATCGGCCCCAGCTGCTTGCTGTAGACGTCGACTCCCAGGCTGAAGTTCACCGCATGGATATTCACCACCATCAACAGCTCGCCATTGTACAGCGGGTAAACGGTGATCAAGGCCGATTTGGACAGCCGCAGCAGCGGCTCACGCTCACGCAGCGGGCAGCAGTAAACCGGATGAGCGGCTGCCAGCGTCATCACGCCGGAAGGATGTTGCGGCAACACAAAAGCCGGCACCTGATCGGCCGCCAGATAGTTGGCGGTAGCGTAGCTCACCAGCTCCGGCGTGGTTTGCGCCTCTTGCAACAACACCAGCTGCGCATCTTTGCCATGATTTTTCAACACCGAAAGCCAGTCGGCTCGTTGCTGTTTGAAAATATTCCATACCATGACGCGCAAAGCGCCGGTCGTCGGCAGCGCAGCCCCTGGCGGCAACGGCTGGTTAACGGCGCCAGGAAAAATTCGTTCAACTGGCTGCCCTGCAACATACCTCATTGCATAAGTTCGTTTCGGCACGCGATTCGCCTATTACCCATTAGCATGAAACTGGCGATGAAGACTTCGCCAACGGTGAATTGATTATACGCCTGCCCCGCACAGAGGGCATGGCTTTTACAGGCATAACCTTTTCAGTTATAGGGGCCGTCTGCGGTGATTTCAATATTCTGAGGGTATAGCTGTGTAAAGGTGACGCATCAGAGGCGAAAAATGCGAAAAGGCCAGCAAAATGCGCACGGGATATCGGAATGTACAGGTTCGCGCTCAAGTGGGTGACGGCGATGCTCCGACGTGATTAAATGACGAAATCGCTCAAAATTTCAAACGATGTTTGCCCGTGGAGCAAAAATGAAAGCGAATTCGGACGAGCTTATCACCTTCGTCACCGTAGTGGAGAGCGGCAGCTTCAGCCGGGCGGCAGAGCGCCTGCAGCAGGCCAACTCCGTGGTTAGCCGTACGGTAAAAAAACTGGAGAGCAAGCTGGGCGTGACCCTGCTCAACCGTACGACACGCCAAATCAGCCTGACACAGGAAGGCGAAAACTACTTTCGGCAGGTGCAAAAGGTGTTGAGCGATATGGCCGCAGCGGAAAATGCGTTGCTGGAAAGCCGCCAACGCCCGCAGGGGCTGCTGCGCGTCGATGCCGCAACGCCGGTCGTCTTGCATCTGTTGACGCCGCTGGTCGCCGAGTTTCGTGAACGCTATCCGGAAATGTCGCTATCGTTAGTCTCTTCGGAAAACTTCATCAATTTGATCGAACGGAAAGTGGATATCGCAATCCGCGTCGGCGAGCTGACGGACTCTACGCTGAAAGCGCGCAAGCTAATGGCCAGCTATCGGCGCATCCTGGCCTCCCCCGCCTACCTGGCGCAGTATGGCGCGCCAAAGACGGTGGCCGATCTGGAACACCATTGCTGCATCGGCTTTAACGACCTGCCTAACCTAAACCGCTGGCCGCTGGCCTGTGCCGATGGTCGCCAACTGGAGATCGTTCCAGGGCTGACCACCAACAGCGGCGAAACCCAGCGCCACCTGTGCCTGCACGGCAACGGCATCGCCTGCCTGTCGGACTTTATGAGTGATGAAGACGTCAAACGCGGGGATCTGGTCCCCCTTCTGGTGGGGGACACGCTGCCACTCGAAATGCCGATCAACGCGGTGTACTACAGCGATAGCGCCGTCAGTAACCGCCTGCGCAGCTTTATCGATTTTATCAGCGAGCGGTTAAAGTGATAAAAAAGGCGCTCTCTCGAGCGCCTGAGGTCATCATATCTGAAGATTAGTCCCAGTCGGGTGCCAGACCTTCCGGGCTGACCAACCGGCCGTTGCTTTCCAGCGCGGCAATCTGTGCCATATCTTCATCACTCAGCTGCAGCTGCTGCGCTAGCAGGTTGCTTTCCAGGTTTTCACGCTTGGTCGAGGAAGGGATCACCGCGTAGCCGAGCTTCAGCGCCCAGGCCAGGACCACCTGTGCCGGCGTCGCCTTGTGCCGCGCCGCGATACGCTTGATCGTCTCCTCCTGCAACGCTTTGCCATACGCCAGCGTCATATAAGAGGTGATGGCAATGCCATGCTGCCGTGCGAACGCCACCACTTTCTCATTCTGCAAGAACGGCGACAGTTCGATCTGGTTGGTTGCGATCTGATCGGCACCGACCGCGTCAATCGCCTGCTGCATCAGATCGACCGTGAAATTGGATACCCCTATCTGACGGGTTAGCCCCAATCGCTTGGCTTCCAGCAATTCAGCCATAAACTCGGCGACCGACACTTCATCATTTGGCGATGGCCAGTGAATCAATGTCAGATCGACATACGAGGTCTGCAGTTTGACCAAGCTGTCTCGCAGGCTGGGAATTAATGACCCCTTGGCCAGATTCGCGATCCAAATTTTGGTCGTGATGAACAGCTCGTCACGCGGCACACCGCTGGCTGCGATAGCCTGGCCGACGGCCGCTTCGTTTTCATAGATCTGTGCGGTATCGATAGCCCGATAGCCCAGTTCCAGCGCCGTACTCACCGAGTCGATAACGACCTGATCCTGAAGGCGGAAAGTACCTAAACCAAATGCAGGAATGCTCACAATTTTTACTCTCTCATTAGTGGATAAATAGCAATGCGAGAGAGTATGGCAATATTTTTAGTGAGCAAAAACGCCAGGTTCGGCATAAGACTTTTGATCAACAGGCAACAATATTGAGGAAAAGCGGCAGGAGCGGTGGCAATTTCGACGATATTCCGTGAATTTTGCATATGAAAAAGCCCTGAGTCAGAGACTCAGGGCTTATCAAT
>NZ_JBBBDV010000019.1:0-98790 GCF_037137105.1 Serratia sp. TMDUHS_CL | reverse complement strand
TTAAGCGTGCTGATATGGCTCAGTTGGTAGAGCGCACCCTTGGTAAGGGTGAGGTCCCCAGTTCGACTCTGGGTATCAGCACCACTTTATTTAAAGTGGGTTTAGAAGTTCGGCAGAAAAAAGAATTTGCTTGGCGGCAATAGCGCGGTGGTCCCACCTGACCCCATGCCGAACTCAGAAGTGAAACGCCGTAGCGCCGATGGTAGTGTGGGGTCTCCCCATGCGAGAGTAGGACACTGCCAAGCATCAAATAAAACAACAAGCCTCATGCGAAAGCATGGGGCTTTTTGTTTTGTCTGTTATTTGGTGTTCTGCTCGAGCATGGGCATGCGAAAGGCCCGTCGGGAACGGGCCTTAACGCCGCGTGCGGCGGCCCCGCAGGGGAGAGTCTCAGGATGAGACGAATACTGTAGGACACTGCCAAGCATCAAATAAGCCAAGAGGCCATCCGAAAGGATGGCCTTTTTGCTTTTCAGTCCCTTTACTCCCCCTCCTCATATCTTGGCGCAGAGCGCGCAATGAAACATTTTCACCTTTCCGCCGAATGCTCGACATCGACGGAAAAAAACGCTATCTTCGGGCATCTAGAAGTCTAAACGTATAAATGGATGTGTGAGGGTTAAGCAATGCCGATTCGTGTTCCTGATGAGTTACCTGCGGTCAATTTCTTGCGCGGTGAGAATGTCTTCGTGATGACATCCTCGCGGGCAAAAACACAGGAAATCAGGCCACTGAAAGTGCTGATCCTCAACCTGATGCCAAAGAAGATCGAAACGGAAAACCAGTTTTTGCGCCTGCTGTCCAACTCGCCGCTGCAGATTGATATCCAGCTGCTGCGTATCGATAGCCGCGAATCGAAGAACACGCCGGCCGAGCATCTGAATAACTTCTACTGCGACTTCGAGGATATCCAGAACGAGAACTTCGATGGTTTGATCGTTACCGGCGCGCCGTTGGGGCTGGTCGATTTCTGCGATGTTGCCTACTGGCCGCAGATCGAGCGCGTGATCGACTGGGCCAAGCACCACGTTACCTCCACGCTGTTCGTGTGCTGGGCGGTACAGGCGGCGTTGAATATTCTGTATGGCATTCCCAAGATGACGCGCGAGGTGAAGCTCTCCGGCGTTTATCCGCACCAAACGCTGCAGCAGCATGCGTTGCTGACACGCGGCTTCGACGAAAGCTTCCTGGCGCCGCATTCACGCTATGCCGATTTCCCGACCGAGGTGATTCGTCAATATACCGACCTGGATGTTCTGGCCGAATCCGAGCAGGCCGGCGCCTACCTGTTTGCCAGCAAGGACAAGCGCCTGGCGTTTGTCACCGGCCATCCGGAATACGATACGCTGACCCTGGCAGGAGAGTATTGTCGCGATAACGAAGCCGGCCTCGATCCCGCCGTTCCACTCAACTACTTCCCCGATGACAACCCCGCACTGACACCGAAAGCCACCTGGCGCAGCCATGGCCATCTGCTGTTCTCCAACTGGCTCAACTATTACGTCTACCAGATCACGCCGTATGATCTGCGCCATATGAATCCGACGCTCGACTGATTTTTTCTGCTCGCCGGCGGCTGAATCGAGGCCGCCGCGCCGTTGATCCTCTGAACGATCCTCTTTTTCTCCGTCACACCTCCTTAAAGTCCATTGTTAAACAAGGCGTTAGCGCATCTTTATCACTCTGATGGAAGCGATTTCCTTACCTGTCATTATTGTTATTTTATCTAACCAATTGATAATAAAGTGTTAATAAAATATTTAATAATAAAATGGAAATGGTTTTTGATTTTTATTTTTTGTTGAGTATTCTTAGAGCTATCGGGATGAGATCTGACCAGTTGAGGATCGTTTCATCCACCCTGATCCACAGTGATTTCTGATGAAAATGCGCCGGTCGCGCGAGCGCAACGATGGGAAGGAGCAAGGTCATGACACAACAGATAGCAGGCACGGAGTTAAGGTTTACGCAGGGTTTCGCCGCAGCGGAGCGCCAGGTGTTGACCGATGAAGCGGTTGAATTCCTGGCGGAACTGGTGGGGAAATTCACGCCGCGGCGCAACGAGCTGCTGGCGGCGCGTGTCCGCTGGCAGCAAAATATCGATCGCGGCGAACTGCCGGGATTTATTTCGGAAACCACTTCCATTCGTGAAGGTGACTGGCAGATCCGCGGCATTCCACAAGATTTGCGTGACCGCCGGGTCGAGATCACCGGGCCGGTTGAGCGCAAGATGGTGATCAATGCGCTTAATGCCAACGTAAAAGTATTCATGGCGGACTTCGAAGACTCGCTGGCGCCAAGCTGGGACAAAGTCATCGACGGCCAAATTAACCTGCACGATGCGGTTAACGGCACCATTTCCTACACCAATGAAGCCGGCAAAATCTACCAGCTGAAACCGAACCCGGCGGTATTGATCGCTCGCGTGCGCGGCCTGCATTTGCCGGAAAAACACGTGCTGTGGCGTGATGAAGCCATTCCCGGCGGCCTGTTCGATTTCGCGC
The DNA here is from genome assembly GCF_037137105.1 of Serratia sp. TMDUHS_CL. Classification (NCBI taxonomy): domain Bacteria; kingdom Pseudomonadati; phylum Pseudomonadota; class Gammaproteobacteria; order Enterobacterales; family Yersiniaceae; genus Serratia; species Serratia sp. TMDUHS_CL. The sequence continues at coordinate 96,286 of NZ_JBBBDV010000019.1, read as the reverse complement.
TGTACTTCTACCACAACTATCGCCAGCTGCTGGCCAAGGGCAGCGGCCCGTATTTCTATCTGCCGAAAACCCAGTCCTGGGAAGAGGCGGCCTGGTGGAGTGATGTCTTCAGCTTTACCGAGGATCGTTTCGATCTGCCGCGCGGCACCATCAAAGCGACCGTGCTGATCGAAACCCTGCCGGCGGTGTTCCAGATGGACGAAATTCTCTACCACCTGCGCGACCACATCGTCGGCCTGAACTGCGGCCGCTGGGATTACATCTTCAGCTACATCAAAACGCTGAAGAATCATGGCGATCGCGTGCTGCCGGATCGTCAGTCGGTGACCATGGAGAAACCTTTCCTCAGCGCCTATTCGCGTCTGTTGATCAAAACCTGTCACAAGCGCGGCGCGTTCGCCATGGGCGGTATGGCGGCGTTTATCCCGAGCAAAGACGCCGAGAAAAATGACTGGGTGTTGAATAAAGTACGGGCGGACAAAGAGCTGGAGGCCAGCAACGGCCACGACGGCACCTGGGTGGCGCACCCGGGGCTGGCGGATACGGTGATGGAGGTATTTGGCAAAGCATTGGGCGATCGCCAAAACCAGCTGGAGGTGCTGCGTGAGCAAGACGCGCCGATCAGCGCCGCACAGCTGCTGGCACCGTGCGACGGCGAACGCACCGAGGCGGGGATGCGCGCCAATATCCGCGTGGCGGTACAGTACATCGAAGCCTGGATCTCCGGCAACGGTTGCGTGCCGATTTACGGTTTGATGGAAGATGCGGCGACGGCGGAAATCTCCCGTACGTCAATCTGGCAGTGGATCCACCACGAGAAGAGCCTGAGCGACGGGCGTCCGGTCACCAAGGCGCTGTTCCGCCAGATGCTGCAAGAAGAGATGTTGGTGGTGCGTGAAGAAGTGGGGGAAGCGCGCTTTAACGCCGGCCGGTTCGAAGAGGCGGCGCGCCTGATGGAGCGCATCACCACGCAAGATGAATTAATCGATTTCCTGACGCTGCCCGGCTATGAGCTGCTGGCCTGAGTTTTCCCAATTAACCCTACACGACTGAAAGGATAAAAATTATGTCTACCTCTCGCTCTCAACAGATCCAGCAGCTGGAACAGGAATGGAAATCGGCCCGTTGGGACGGCATTACCCGCCCTTACAGCGCCGAAGACGTGATCAACCTGCGCGGTTCGGTCAACCCGGAATGCACCCTGGCGCAAAACGGCGCCGCCAAACTGTGGGCATTGTTGAACGGCAAGGCGCGCAAAGGCTACGTGAACTGCCTGGGCGCGCTGACCGGCGGCCAGGCGCTGCAGCAGGCCAAAGCCGGCGTCGAGGCTATCTACCTGTCCGGTTGGCAGGTGGCGGCGGACGCCAACAGCGCGGCGGCCATGTACCCTGACCAGTCGCTGTATCCGGTGGACTCGGTGCCGAAGGTCGTCGAGCGCATCAACAATACCTTCCGCCGCGCCGATCAGATCCAATGGGCTAACCAGATTGAGCCGGGCAGCAAAGGCTACACCGATTATTTCCTGCCGATCGTCGCCGATGCGGAAGCCGGCTTCGGCGGCGTGCTGAACGCCTTCGAGCTGATGAAAGCGATGATCACCGCCGGCGCCGCCGGGGTGCACTTTGAAGACCAGCTGGCGGCGGTGAAGAAATGCGGCCATATGGGCGGCAAAGTGCTGGTGCCGACGCAGGAAGCGATCCAGAAACTGGTCGCCGCGCGCCTGGCGGCCGACGTGCTCGGCGTGCCGACGCTGGTGATCGCCCGTACCGACGCCGATGCGGCCGACCTGCTGACGTCCGATTGCGATCCGTATGACAGCGCCTTCGTTACCGGCGAGCGCACGGCGGAAGGCTTCTTCCGCACCCATGCCGGCGTCGAACAGGCGATCAGCCGCGGCCTGGCTTATGCCCCTTACGCCGATATGGTGTGGTGCGAAACCTCAACGCCGGATCTGGATGCCGCTCAGCGCTTCGCCGACGCCATTCACGCCAAATACCCGGGCAAGCTGCTAGCCTACAACTGCTCGCCGTCGTTCAACTGGAAGAAAAACCTCGACGACCAGACCATCGCCCGCTTCCAGCAGGCGCTGTCGGACATGGGCTACAAGTATCAGTTCATCACGCTGGCGGGGATCCACAGCATGTGGTTCAACATGTTCGACCTGGCGCACGCCTATGCGCAGGGCGAAGGGATGAAACACTACGTCGAGAAGGTGCAGCAGGCGGAGTTCGCCGCGGTGGATCGCGGTTACACCTTCGCGTCGCACCAGCAAGAGGTGGGCACCGGCTACTTCGACAAAGTCACCACCATCATTCAGGGCGGCGCTTCTTCGGTCACCGCGCTGACCGGTTCGACGGAAGAACAGCAGTTCTGATGCGGCAAGCTTGAAGACGTTTCACCGGAGCCTGCATGCGCAGGCTTCTTTTTCTGGCGGGGGGTAAGGATGGCGGCAAAACTGGAGTTGTTGATCGCACAGACGATCCTGCAAGGCTTCGATGCGCAGTACGGCCGTTTTCTGGAAGTGACCGCCGGCGCGCAGCAGCGCTTCGAGCAGGCGGACTGGCCGGCGGTGCAGCAGGCGATGAAAAAGCGCATCCATCTGTACGACCATCACGTCGGCCTGGTGGTGGAGCAGCTCAAATGCATCACCGGGCAGAAATATTTCGACGCCGACTTCCCCAGCCGGGTCAAAGCGGTCTATATCGACCTGCTACCGGACTATCCGCGTTTCGAAATCGCCGAAAGCTTCTTTAACTCGGTCTACTGCCGGCTGTTCAAGCACCGCGATCTGACGCCGGACAAGCTGTTCGTCTTCAGTTCGCAGCCGGAGCGGCGCTTTCGCGATATTCCGCGTCCGCTGGCGCGCGATTTCACGCCCAATAGCGATCTGCCGGCGATGCTGCGCAGCGTACTGAGCGATCTGCCGCTGCGGCTGCCGTGGGAGGATTTGACGCGCGATATTCGCTACATCACTCAGGCGCTGCAACGCGCCTTCAGCGCACAGCAGCTGGCGGGGGCAACCTTCCAGATCGCCAACGAACTGTTCTACCGCAACAAGGCCGCCTGGCTGGTCGGCAAGCTGCGCCTGGCCGACGGCGTTTATCCGTTCTTGCTGCCTATCCACCACAGCGAATCGGGCGCGCTGTTTATCGACGCCTGCCTGACCGGTAAGGCTGAGGCCAGCATCGTCTTCGGCTTCGCCCGTTCTTATTTCATGGTCTACGCGCCGCTGCCGGCGGCGATGGTGGAGTGGCTGCGTGAGATCCTGCCGGGCAAAACCACCGCCGAGCTGTACATGGCGATCGGCTGCCAGAAGCATGGCAAAACCGAATGCTATCGCGAATACCTGACCTTTATGGCGCAGTCGCAGGAGCAATTTATCATCGCGCCGGGGGTGAAGGGCATGGTGATGCTGGTGTTCACCTTGCCGTCTTTCGACCGGGTATTCAAAGTGATCAAGGACGAGTTCGCCCCGCAAAAAGAGGTGACGCAGGCGCAGGTGATGGCCTGCTATCAGCTGGTGAAAGAGCACGATCGCGTCGGGCGCATGGCGGATACCCAAGAGTACGAGAATTTCGTCGTCGACAAGGCGCGCCTCAGCCCGGCGCTGTTGGCGGAACTGCAGCGCGAAGTGCCGGGCAAACTGGAAGATCTCGGCGATCGCATCGTGATCAAGCACCTGTATATGGAACGGCGCATGACGCCGCTGAACCTGTATCTGGAGCAGGCCAACGATCAGCAGATGCGCGATGCGATCGAAGAGTACGGCAATGCCATCAAGCAGCTGGCCGCCGCCAATATCTTCCCCGGCGACATGCTGTTCAAGAACTTTGGTGTGACGCGCCACGGGCGGGTGGTGTTCTACGACTACGACGAAATTTGCTACATGACCGAGGTTAACTTCCGCGACATTCCGCCGCCGCGTTATCCGGAGGACGAGCTGGCCAGTGAGCCGTGGTACAGCATCGCGCCCAATGACGTGTTCCCGGAGGAGTTCCGCCACTTCCTGTGCGGCGATCGGCGCATTCGGCAGGTGTTTGAGGAGTTGCACAGCGATCTGTTTACCGCTGAGTATTGGCGCGGGTTGCAGCAGCGCATCCGCGAGGGGCACGTGGAAGACGTGTTCGCTTACCGCAAGAAGCAGCGGTTCAGCCAGCGCAGCGGGGCGGCGCTGCCGGCCGCCACCGCTGCGATGTAAATCAGGACTGGGCGCCCGCGACGGCGGCGCGCGCCAGTTCGGTGATGCGGGCGTAGTCGCCGCTTTCCAGCGCGTCCGCCGGCACCAGCCAGGAGCCGCCGATGCACAGTACGCTTTTCAGCGCCAGATAGCTGCGGTAATTGTCCGGTGAGATGCCGCCGGTCGGGCAGAAGCGCACCTGCGGGAACGGGCCGCCGATCGCCTGCAGTGCTTTTACGCCGCCGTTGGCTTCCGCCGGGAAGAATTTAAACTCGCGCAGGCCGTAATCCATGCCCAGCATCAGCTCGGAAACGGTGCTGATGCCCGGAATAAGCGGAATGGACCCGGCGGTGGCCGCCTTGAGCAGCTCGTCGGTCAGCCCCGGGCTGATGGCGAACTGCGCACCGGCCTCGGTCACTTCACGCAGCTGCTGGGGATTGATCACGGTACCGGCGCCGATGATCGCTTCCGGCACTTCTTGGGCGATGGCGCGAATGGCGTCCATGGCGCAGGCGGTGCGCAGCGTCACTTCCAGCACCCGCACGCCGCCGGCGACCAGCGCTTTCGCCAGCGGTACCGCATGTTCCAGCTTGTTGATCACGATGACCGGCACCACCGGCCCCGCCGTCAGGATCTGCTCGGCGCTTGTTTTCCATTGGTTCATGATGACGTTCTCCTCTGTGGCCGCCGCCAGGCGGCGATGCGGCCAGGCTATCGATTAAAATTTGATGCAGCAGGCGCCCTGCTCGGCGCCGGACAGCTGGCTGCGCAGCGCGCCGAACAGCTCGCGGCCGCAGCCGATGTGTTCTGCGCTCAGATCGGGCTGGCATGGCGCGCGCTGGGCCAGTTCGTCGGCGTCGACCAGCACCTGCAGCTCGCCGCTGCGGCCGTTGACGCGGATCGGATCGCCGTCGCGCACTTTCGCCAGCAGGCCGCCGGTATAGGCTTCCGGGGTGACGTGGATGGCGGAAGGCACCTTGCCGGAGGCGCCTGACAGGCGGCCGTCGGTCACCAGCGCCACTTTGAAGCCGCGATCCATCAGCACGCCCAGCGGCGGCATCAGCTTGTGCAGCTCCGGCATGCCGTTGGCTTGTGGCCCCTGGAAGCGCACCACCACCACGCAATCGCGATCCAGCTTGCCGGCTTCGAACGCCGGCACGATGTCGTGCTGGCTGTCGAACACCACCGCCGGCGCTTCGATAATCTGGTTGTCGGCGGGCACCGCCGAGGTTTTCATCACCGCACGGCCCAGATTGCCGGCCATCACTTTGGTGCCGCCGTGATGCTCAAACGGCTGAGCGACGCTGGCGATCACGCTGGCGTCGAGCGAGCCGGCCACGCCTTCACGCCACACCAGCTGGCCATTATCCAGCCAGGGTTCCTGGGTGTAGCGGTGCAGGCCGAAACCGGCCACGGTGTGCACGTCTTCGTGCAGCAGCCCGTGTTGCAGCAGCTCGCGCACCACCAGCGGCACGCCGCCGGCGGCCTGGAACTGGTTGATGTCGGCCGGGCCGTTCGGATAGATGCGGCACAGCAGCGGCACCGCCTCCGACAGCTCCGAGAAATCGTCCCAGGTAATGATGATGCCTGCTGCGCGCGCCATCGCCACCAGATGCATGGTCAGGTTGGTGGAGCCGCCGGTGGCCAGCAGCGAGACGATGCCGTTTACCACCACTTTCTCGTCCACCAGGCGGCCGATCGGCAGGTAGTTGCCGGCGGTGTCGGTCAGTCGCGTCACCTGGCGCGCGGCGGCGTCGTTCAGCGCGTCGCGCAGCGGCGTGTCCGGATGTACGAAAGAGGCGCCCGGCAGGTGCAGGCCCATCACTTCCATCACCATCTGGTTGGTGTTGGCGGTGCCGTAGAAGGTGCAGGTGCCGATGCCGTGATAGGACGCGGCCTCGGCTTCCAGCAGCGCCAGGCGATCGGCCTTGCCCTCGGCGTACAGCTGGCGCACGCGTACCTTTTCCTTGTTGGGTAAACCGCTGCTCATCGGGCCGGCCGGCACGAACAGCGCGGGCAGGTGGCCGAAGGAGAGGGCGGCCATCACCAGCCCGGGCACGATCTTGTCGCAGATGCCGAGGAACAGCGCGCCGTCGAACATGTTGTGCGACAGGCCGACGGCGGCCGACATGGCGATCACGTCACGGCTCATCAGCGACAGCTCCATGCCGTCCTGCCCCTGCGTCACGCCGTCGCACATCGCCGGCACGCCGCCGGCTACCTGGCCCACGGCGCCCACCGCCTGCAGCGCCTGCTTCAGCCGCTGCGGGTAGTGTTCGTACGGCTGGTGGGCCGACAGCATGTCGTTATAGGCGGTGATGATGGCGATATCGCTGCGCACCATGTTTTTCAGCGCCGTCTTGTCATCGGGCTGACAGGCGGCGAAGCCGTGGGCCAGGTTGCCGCAGGCCAGCTGCGCGCGGTGGACGGTTTGGGAACGGGCCGCTTCGATACGTGCCAGATAGGCGGCACGGCTGGCCTGGGAACGGTCGATGATGCGCTGTGTGACACGGGACAAGGTTGGATTAATCATGCCTTCCTCACATTGCTGTTGTTATAGTCGCCGCCTGTGGCGGTGCCCCCGGTGGTGATTTGCAACCCTGGTGTGCAAGGCCGGGGGCGATTTAGGATTTAAAACATCGTGAATGCAATCATGCCGATGGCGCCGCCGACGCTGCCCAGAATGGTTTCCATCACCGTCCAGGTTTTCAGCGTTTGCAGTTCGTTGGCGCCGGTGAATTTGCCGAACAGCCAGAAGCCGGCGTCGTTGACGTGGCTCAGCACGATGGAGCCGCCGGCGATGCAGATAGCCAGCGCAGCCAGTTGTCCGCCGCTGAGTCCGAGCTGGCTGGTGACCGGCAGCACCAGGCCGACGGTGGTCAGGCAGGCGACGGTGGCCGAGCCCTGAATCACCCGCACCATGGCGGACAGCGCGAAGGCGGCCACGGCGATCGGCAGGCCGGCGCCGATCATGGCGTCACCCAGCGCCGGTCCAACGCCGGAATCCACCAGAATCTGTTTGAACACCCCGCCGGCGCCGGTCATCAGCAGAATGATCCCGGCCGGCTGCACCGCAGCGGAGCAGATGGCGAGCGTCTGTTCGTTGCTCATGCCGCGCGGCTTGGCCAAACCGTAAATCACGATCAGGCAGGCCAGCAGGATGGCGGTGAACGGGTGGCCGATAAATTCCAGCCACTGCTGCAGCTGCGAACCGGGAGTGACCAGCCGTGCGCCGATGGTTTTCATGCCGACCAGCACCAGCGGGCACAGCACCAGCGCCAGGCTAAAGCCGAACGACGGCAGATTGCCTTTGGTCAGCGTCGGCTCGTTCTCTTCCGGCGGCATCGGCCAGTTGACGAAACGGCTGATAAAGCTGCCGTAAAGCGGGCCGGCGATCAGCATGCCGATCACCGCCGCCGCCAGCCCGATGGCGATCATCCAGCCGAAATCGGCCTTCATCTGCGACGCCAGCAGCATCGGCACCGGCCCCGGCAGCAGGAAGGACGCGGCGGCGGCCACGCCGGCGAACAGCGGGATGGCCAGCTTGACGATATTGCCGTCGGTGCGGCGCGCCACGGCGAACACGATGCCGATCAGCAGCACCACCGCCACGTCGAAGAACAGCGGCAGCGCGCAGATCAGCCCGGCGATGCCGAGCGCGTAGTGCGCCTTGCTTTGTCCGAATCGTTTCAGCAATTGCGCCGCAATTTGATCGAGCGCGCCGACCTCATGCAGGATCTTGCCGAACATCGCCCCGAGCGCCACCACGATCGCCAGGAAGCCCAGCGTGTCGCCCATGCCTTTTTGCATGGTGTCGGCGATGTGTTCCAGCGGCATGCCGGAGAAGATGCCGGCGGCGATGGACACCAGCATCAGCGCGACGAAGGCGTGCATGCGCGCCTTCATCACCAGGAATAACAGCAGTAAAACCGAGCCGACTGCGGTACCGACCAGCGTAACGGTACTCACGCGCACACGTCCTGCGGCAGGAAGCTCTGGATATGGCGCACGGTATCGGCGATCACCGCGTCCAGCGGCTGATTGATGTCGATCGCCATCACGTCGTTCTCGTCGGCGCCCGGCTGCTCCAGCGCGGCGAACTGGGTGACCAGCATCTGCGGCTTGAAGAAGTGGCCGTTGCGCGCCGCCAGGCGGGATTCGATCACCGGGAACTCACCGTGCAGATAGATGAATGACAGGTTGCCGTTGCCGGCGCGCAGACGGTCGCGGTACTGCTTTTTCAACGCCGAGCAGACGATGATCGACACGCTGTGGGTGCGCTGCATGGCGAAGGCGGCGTCGTTGAGCGCGGCCAGCCACGGGGCGCGATCGTCATCGTTCAACGCTTCCCCGGCGGCCATTTTCAGGATATTGCTGCGCGGGTGCAGGAAGTCGCCGTCGAGGAAGCCGGCGGAGAGTTGGCGGGCCGCCGCGGCGGCGACGGCGGATTTGCCGCTGCCGGAAACGCCCATAACGACGTAAATGCGATTTTGATTGTTGGTCATGGCTTGGCTCCAAAATACCGGGTGACGTTACCTTCGTTAAACTTGGTTGTTACCGGTAACATGTTATCGGTAACATTGTCGAAGGAAGTGTGAGCGGTTGCAATGGGCTTTCGCCGTGAGGATCGTTAACTGTGATCGGCTTCAAGCTTTTTGCCTGTGTGCTAAACAGGATGCCGACAGCCTGTTACATGCTGACAACAGAGCAGGGAAGTGAGCGAGGGCGCGCTGCGGCGCCGCTCGGATGAACGAATTAGCGCACGCCGCCGTAGGCCAGGCTGATCTCTTTCGCCGCGTGGATCACCAGCGCGCCCAGCTCGATCACGCGATCGTCGGTGATGCGCGACACCGGGCCGGAGATGGAAATGGCGGCGAAAGCTTCGCGGTGCTCGTCGAAGATGCAGGCCGCCACGCAGCGCAAGCCGAGCGCGTGCTCTTCGTCGTCAAAGGAGAAGCCCTGTTTGCGGATCTGCGCCAGCCCCTCTTTCAGGTTGTGCGGCGTCAGGGTGTGCGGCGTGTAGGTATGCATGCCTTTCTTGTGCAGCAGTTTGGTCACCTGATCGTCCGGCAGGGTGGCGAGGAACGCCTTGCCGGCGCCGGAGGCGTGCATCGGCAGTTTACCGCCGATCGGCGCCGACATGCGCATCAGCGCCGTACACTGCACCTGATCGATGATGATTGCCTGGTACTCGCTGGTATCCAGCACCGCCAGGTTGACGGTTTCGCCGGACTCTTCCATCAGGCGCCGCAGCGTCGGATGCACCATCGCCAGCAGGTTGCGGCTTTGCAGGAAGCTGCTGCCGACCACAAAGGCGTGCGAGCCGATGGTCCACAGGCCGAGATCGCCGACCTGGCGCACGAATCCCTGCTGCTGCATGGTGGTGAGCAGGCGGTGAGTGGTGGAATTCGGCAGGCCGGCCTGCTGCGCCAGATCGGTCAGCGCCACGTTGCCCTGGGCTTCCGAAATGTATTCCAACAGCTTCAGGCCACGGGTCAACGATTGTACCTGGCCGGTCGCCGCACTGGCGGCCGGGGCTGCTGCGCGGGGCTTCTTGCCGCGTTTGGCGGGAGCAGGGGTGGCCATGGGTGAGATTCCTTTTTCCGTATGATGGAATTCATTTTCGTTTTTTGTCGATGAATTGCAAGTCGCCGCCAGCTCATCGGAGGTGTTGGCGCACAACCTGAAAAACTCTCAATTGTCGCCCGGCCCTTTGTCCCTACAAGCTGTGCTAGGATGACTCGTTGGTTTTTGCGGCAGTTGAGCGATGGGCTGGATGGCAATGGAAGGGGTTACAGTGACGAATCGAGTAGAACAACTGCGCCGCCAGTTAGCGCAGCGCATTTTGGTGTTGGACGGCGGCATGGGTACCATGATCCAGAGCTACCGTCTGGACGAGCGCGATTTCCGCGGTGAGCGTTTCGCCGACTGGCGCAGCGATCTGAAAGGCAATAACGATCTGCTGGTGCTGACCAAGCCGGAAGTGATCACCGCCATTCATTACGCCTATCTCGAGGCGGGCGCCGATATCCTTGAGACCAATACTTTCAACTCCACCTCCATCGCCATGGCCGACTACCACATGGAGTCGCTGTCCGCCGAGATTAACTATCAGGCCGCCTGTCTGGCGCGCGCCTGCGCCGATGAGTGGACGGCGCGCACGCCGGAAAAACCGCGCTACGTCGCCGGGGTGCTGGGGCCGACCAACCGCACCGCGTCCATCTCGCCGAACGTCAACGATCCGGCGTTCCGCAACATCTCGTTCGATGAGCTGGTGGCGGCTTACCGCGAATCGACCCGCGCGCTGGTGGAGGGCGGCGTCGATCTGATCATGATCGAAACCATCTTCGACACCCTGAATGCCAAGGCCGCCGCTTTTGCGGTGGAAACCGAATTCGAAGCGCTGGGGGTGGAACTGCCGATCATGATTTCCGGCACCATCACCGACGCCTCCGGCCGCACCTTGTCCGGCCAGACGACCGAAGCGTTTTACAATTCGCTGCGCCACGTTAAGCCGCTGACCTTCGGCCTGAACTGCGCCCTGGGCCCGGACGAACTGCGTCAGTACGTCGCCGAGCTGGCGCGCATTTCGGAGACCTACGTCACCGCGCACCCGAACGCCGGTTTGCCGAACGCCTTCGGCGAGTACGATCTGGATGCGGCCGAGATGGCGCGCCAGGTCGGGGAGTGGGCGCAGGCCGGCTTCCTCAATATCATCGGCGGCTGCTGCGGCACCACGCCGGAACATATCGCCGCGATGGCCAACGCGGTGGAGGGCGTGCTGCCGCGCCGGCTGCCGGAGATCCCGGTCGCCTGCCGCCTGGCGGGCCTGGAGCCGCTGACCATCGACGCCAACACCCTGTTCGTCAACGTCGGCGAGCGCACCAACGTCACCGGTTCGGCGCGATTCAAACGCCTGATCAAAGAAGAGAAATACAGCGAGGCGCTCGACGTGGCGCGCCAGCAGGTCGAGAGCGGCGCGCAGATCATCGACATCAACATGGATGAGGGGATGCTCGACGCCGAAGCGGCGATGGTGCGCTTCCTTAACCTGATCGCCGGCGAGCCGGATATCGCCCGGGTGCCGATCATGATCGACTCCTCCAAGTGGTCCGTTATCGAGAAAGGCCTGAAGTGCATTCAGGGCAAGGGCATCGTCAACTCGATCTCGATGAAGGAGGGCGAAGAGGCCTTTATCCATCACGCCAAACTGGTGCGCCGCTACGGTGCCGCGGTGGTAGTGATGGCGTTCGACGAAGTGGGGCAGGCGGACACCCGCGAGCGCAAGTTCGAGATCTGCCGCCGCGCCTATAACATTCTGACCGAGCGCGTCGGCTTCCCGCCGGAAGACATCATTTTCGACCCGAACATTTTCGCCGTCGCTACCGGCATCGAAGAGCACAACAACTACGCCGTCGACTTTATCGAAGCCTGCGCCGACATCAAAACCCACCTGCCGCACGCGATGATCTCCGGCGGTGTGTCTAACGTGTCGTTCTCGTTCCGCGGCAACGATCCGGTGCGTGAAGCGATCCACGCGGTGTTCCTGTATCACGCCATTCGCAACGGCATGGACATGGGCATCGTCAACGCCGGGCAACTGGCGATTTATGACGATCTGCCTACCGAGCTGCGCGAGGCGGTAGAGGACGTGATCCTCAACCGTCGCGAAGACGGCACCGAACGCCTGCTGGAGCTGGCGGAAAAGTACCGCGGCAGCAAAGACGGCGAAGCGGCGGTACAGCAGGCGGAGTGGCGCGGCTGGCCGGTGGAGAAACGGCTCGAGTATTCGCTGGTGAAGGGTATCACCGAGTTTATCGAGCTGGACACCGAAGAAGCGCGGCAGCAGGCCGAACGCCCGATCGAAGTGATCGAAGGGCCGCTGATGGCGGGGATGAACGTGGTCGGCGATCTGTTCGGCGAGGGCAAGATGTTCCTGCCGCAGGTGGTGAAATCCGCCCGCGTGATGAAGCAGGCGGTGGCCTACCTGGAACCGTACATCGAGGCCAGCAAGCAACAGGGCACCTCTGCGGGGAAAATCCTGTTGGCGACGGTGAAGGGCGACGTGCATGACATCGGCAAGAACATCGTCGGCGTGGTGCTGCAGTGCAACAACTATGAAATCGTCGATCTCGGCGTGATGGTGCCGACGGAGAAAATCCTGCGCACCGCGCGCGAGGAGAACGTGGACATCATCGGCCTGTCTGGGCTGATCACGCCGTCGCTCGACGAGATGGTCAACGTGGCGAAAGAGATGGAGCGCCAGGGCTTTACGTTGCCGCTGCTGATCGGCGGCGCCACCACCTCCAAGGCGCACACCGCGGTGAAAATCGAGCAGAACTACAGCGGCCCGACCACCTACGTGCAAAACGCCTCGCGCACCGTGGGCGTGGTGTCGGCGCTGCTGTCCGCCACCCAGCGCGACGAGTTTGTGGCGCGCACCCGCAAAGAGTATGAAACGGTGCGCATTCAGCATGCGCGTAAAAAGCCGCGCACGCCGCCGGTCGATTTGCAGAAGGCGCGTGCCAACGCCATGGCGCTGGACTGGGCCGATTATCAGCCGCCGGCGCCGCGGCAGCTCGGCGTGTTCCCGGTGGCGGCCGGCATCGAGACGCTGCGCCACTACATCGACTGGACGCCGTTCTTCATGACCTGGTCGCTGGCGGGCAAATACCCGCGCATCCTGGAAGACGAGGTGGTGGGGGAAGAGGCCAAGCGCCTGTTCCACGACGCCAATCAGATGCTGGATCGGCTGGCCGCCGAGCGCAGCCTCAACCCGCGCGGCGTTTACGGCCTGTTCCCGGCCAACCGCGTCGGCGACGACGTGGAAGTATACCGCGACGAACGGCGTGACGAGGTGCTGGCGGTGAGCCGCCATCTGCGCCAGCAGACGGAAAAAACCGACTTCCCGAACTACTGCCTGGCGGACTTCGTGGCGCCGAAAAGCAGCGGCAAGGCCGACTACTTCGGCGCCTTCGCGGTGACCGGCGGGCTGGAGGAGGACGCGTTGGCGGCGGCCTACGACGCGCAGCACGACGATTACAACAAAATCATGGCCAAAGCGCTGGCGGATCGCTTGGCGGAGGCCTTCGCCGAATACCTGCATGAGCAGGTGCGCAAGCTGCACTGGGGCTATGCCGCCGACGAGAGCCTGAGCAACGAAGAGCTGATCCGCGAAAACTATCAGGGCATCCGGCCGGCACCGGGTTACCCGGCCTGCCCGGAGCACACCGAAAAAGCGACCATCTGGCAGCTGCTGGACGTCAACCGCCACACCGGCATGGAGCTGACGGAGTCCTTCGCCATGTGGCCGGGGGCGGCGGTGTCCGGGTGGTACTTCAGCCATCCTGAAAGCAAGTACTTCGCGGTGGCGCAGATCCAGCGCGATCAGGTGGAAGACTACGCGGTGCGTAAAGGGATGAGCGTGAGCGAGGTCGAACGCTGGCTGGCGCCTAACCTCGGCTACGACGCCGACTGATTTCCTCTTTAAGGGCGCAGCGATGCGCCCTTGTCATTTACTGCGCTTCCACGTCGATGTGCAGCGCATCGTAACGCCAATACTCCAGGTCGCAATCGATCACCCGGTCGTGCTGATCGCGGTTCACCCGCGTAATGAACAGCGCCGGGCTGCCGTAGGTCACCTTCAGCATGGCGGCGGCCTGCTGCGGCAGCAGGGTGGGCAGCATGTCGAAACGCACCCGCCCGTAGTGGATGCCGTAGCGCGCGGCGTACAGCGCGGTCAGCGACTGGGTCAGGTCTTCCTCCAGAATGCCGGGGAAATAGGCCGGGTTGAGGTAGTGCTCGCAGTACAGCACCGCGCGCCCGTCGATATAGCGCAGCCGGCGAATGCGATAGGCCTCGGCGCCGGGGGGCAGCGCCAGGCGGCCGGCCAGCGGCGCGTCGAGCGTGACTAGCGCGCTGTCGATCGCCTCGGTATGGGCGGCGCGCCCCTGCTGCTGCGCCATGGCGTGAAAATGGCTGCGCTGCAGCGGGTTGTAGATAAGACGCGGGGGCGAGATGAACCAGCCGCGCCGCACCTGGCGGTAGATGACGCCCTGCGCCTCCAGCTGACCGAGCGCCTCCTGCAAGGTAATGCGGGTGGTGGCGAACTGTTCGCTCAGGGCGCGTTCGGAGGGCAGCTTGCCGCCCACGGCAAACTCGCCTGCGGTGATGCGGGCGTTCAGCGTTTGGCAGATGGTCGCTACGGTCGTCGGTGCTTCACTCATACAGCGGGTGTCCCGTTTCAGTGCGTTTGGCCTCCCTTAAGGTAGACCAGCGTCGCGTTTTCGCCGTTGCAATGGGTGATAAAACTGTCGCTTTTTTAAGCTGACATATAATTATCACATTCGTCCGTTAGATTGGTTTGGTCCTTGCTGGACTAGTCCAGCCATCCCCACACTACCACCTGGAGCATCAGTTATGAAACGTTTGTGCGCTTCTGTGTTAACCAGTGCCATCGTGTTATCCAGCCAGATGAGCTGGGCCGCGGATACCGATCTGGCGGCGCTGGAGCAGGCCGCTAAAAAAGAAGGCGAAGTCAACAGCGTCGGCATGCCGGACAGCTGGGCCAACTGGAAAGGCACCTGGCAAGATCTGTTGAGCAAATACGGCCTGAAGCATGTCGATACCGACATGAGCTCCGCACAGGAGATCGCCAAATTCGATGCGGAAAAGAACAACGCCACGGCGGACATCGGTGACGTCGGCGCGGCCTTCGGCCCGGTGGCGGTGCAGAAGGGCGTAACGCAGCCGTACAAACCCTCCACCTGGGATCAGGTGCCGGACTGGGCGAAAGACAAAGACGGCCACTGGGCGCTGGCTTACACCGGCACCATCGCCTTCATCATCAATAAACAGCAGGTGAAAGATATCCCGCACAGCTGGGCCGATCTGCTGAAGGGCAGCTATCAGGTCACCATCGGCGACGTCGGCACTGCGTCGCAGGCGGCCAGCGGCGTGCTGGCGGCCACCTACGCCATGGGCGGTAACGAGAAAAACCTCAAGCCGGGCCTGGAATTCTTCGGCAAGCTGGCCAAGGCCGGCCGCCTGAGCCTGAGTAACCCGGTGATCGCATCGCTGGAGAAAGGGGAAGTGCAGGTCGGCGTGGTGTGGGACTTCAACGGCCTGAACTACCGCGACCAGATCGACAAAACCCGCTTTGAAGTGCTGATCCCGTCGGACGGCTCGATCACCTCCGGCTACACCACCATCATCAACAAATACGCCAAGCACCCGAACGCCGCCAAGCTGGCGCGCGAATACATCTTCTCCGACGCTGGCCAGATCAACCTGGCGCGCGGCTATGCCCGCCCGATCCGCGCCGAACATCTGACGCTGCCGGACGACGTCAAAGCCAAGCTGCTGCCGGCCGAGCAGTACAAGAACGCGCACCCGATCGCCGATCCGGCGGCCTGGGAACAGAGCGCCAAAGCGCTGCCGCGTCTGTGGCAGGAAAACGTCATTATGTTTATGCAGCAGTGAGTTAACGCACCATGAAAACGATCCTCGTGCTGCTGGACGGCCTCAACTACCGGGTGGCGCACGACGCCATGGGCTATCTGCAGGCCGAATGCGCGGCGGGACGCGGACGGTTGTACCTGCTGGAGAGCGAGCTGCCCTCGCTCTCCCGGCCGCTGTATGAATGCATCCTCACCGGCGTCACGCCGGTGGAGAGCGGCGTGGTGCACAACCACGTCTCGCGCCTTTCTCATCAACAAAGCGTGTTTCATTACGCGCGCGCCGCCGGGCTGACCACCGCCGCCGCCGCGTATCATTGGTTCAGCGAATTGTATAACCGCACGCCGTTCGACGCCGCGCGCGACCGCCATACCGACGCGCCTGAGCTGCCGATCCAGCACGGGCATTTCTATTACGACGACGGCTATCCCGACAGCCATCTGTTCGACGACGCCGAAAGCTTGCGCCTGCGTCATCAGCCGGACTTTCTGCTGGTCCATCCGATGAACATCGACGATGCCGGGCACCGCTTCGGCCTCTCTTCGCCGCAGTACCGCAATGCGGCACGCCGCGCCGACGGTTCGCTGTCGCGCTATCTGCCCGAGTGGCTGGCCGCCGGTTATCAGGTGCTGGTCACTGCCGACCATGGCATGAACGACGATCGCAGCCACGGCGGTGTGTTGCCGGAAGAGCGCCAGGTGCCGCTGTTCGTGTTCGGCACGGGCTTCAGCCTGGACGACGCCGATCCGCAGCAAACCGAGCTGTGCGGCACGATTTGCGATCTGCTGCAGGCACCGCACGACAAGCCGCGCTGCCGGGCGCTGCTGGCGCAGGATGCGCGATGAACGGCAAAACCAAATGGATCGCCGCGTTGTGCCTGCTGCCGTTTATCGTGCTGTTCGGCGCGTTTCAGATCGCCCCGCTGGTGTGGATCGCCGTTCACAGCTTTTTCAGTGAGAGCAGCGGCTGGGGATGGGGCAACTATGTCGATATCCTCACCTCGCCGTTCTACCTGCAGGCCTTTCAGTTCTCGCTGGAGATCTCGCTGTGGTCGAGCGTCTACGGCTTGCTGATTGCGTTAGTGGGCAGTTACTCGCTGCGCCAGCTCGGCCAGACCCGATTTCATGACTTCGTGATGTCGTTCACCAACATGACCAGCAACTTCGCCGGGGTGCCGCTGGCGTTTGCCTTCGTCATCCTGCTGGGGCTGAACGGTTGCCTGACGCTGCTGCTGCGCAAATACGGTCTGATGGAGAGTTTCAACCTCTATTCGAAGAGCGGCCTGATCGTGCTGTATACCTACTTCCAGATCCCACTGGGGGTGCTGTTGCTGTATCCGGCGTTCGACGCGCTGCGCGCCGATTGGCGCGAGTCGGCGGCGCTGCTCGGCGCCGGCCCCTGGCGCTACTGGCGGCATATCGGCCTGCCGGTGCTGGCGCCGGCGCTGATGGGCACCTTCGTCATTCTGCTGGCTAACGCGCTGGGCGCCTACGCTACGGTCTACGCGCTGACCACCGGCAACTTCAACGTGATCCCGATCCGTATCTCGGCGCTGGTGGCGGGGGACATCTCCCTCGATCCGAACCTGGCCAGCGCGCTGGCGATGCTACTGGTGGTGATGATGGCGTTTATCACGGTGATCCACCAATGGATGCTGCGCAGGAGCTACCTCAATGCGCGCTCATAATCGGATGGAGAATGCTCATGTCGCGTGCTGAACGCTTGTACCATCGCACGGTGACCGGCCTGCTGCTGCTGATCCTGCTGTTGCCGCTGGCGGCGACGCTGATTTATGCGCTGGCCACCCAGTGGGGCGCCACCATTTTGCCGGACGGTTTTACCCTGAAGTGGCTGACGGCGCTGTGGAGCGACCCGCGCTTTTTGCAGGCGCTGTGGCACTCGCTGTTGATCTGCTTCGGCACGCTGCTGCTGTCGGTGGTGGTGATCCTGCCGGCGATGTTTGTGATCGCTTACTACTTTCCCAAGCTGGACGCGGTGATGAACGTGCTGATTCTGCTGCCGTTCGCCGTGCCGCCGGTGGTGTCGGCGGTGGGGCTGATGCAGCTGTTCGCCGCCGATCCGCTGCCGCTGCTCGGCACTCCGTGGATTTTGGTGGGCTGCTATTTCACCATCGCGCTGCCGTTTATCTACCGCGCCATCAGCAATAACATGCAGGCGATCAACCTGCGCGATCTGATGGACGCCGCGCACCTGCTCGGCGCCAGCACCTGGCAGGCGGCGCTGCTGGTGGTGCTGCCGAACCTGCGCAAGGGCGGAACGATCGCCGTGCTGCTGTCGTTCTCGTTTCTGATCGGCGAGTTCGTGTTCGCCAACCTGCTGGTGGGCAGCCAGTATGAAACGCTGCAGGTCTACCTGTTCAACATGCGCAACGGCAGCGGGCATTTCACCAGCGCGCTGGTCATCTCCTATTTCGCCGTGGTGCTGCTCGTCACCTGGCTGGCGAACCTGCTGAATAAAAACAAGGGTTAACCCGATGGCTTATCTCAACGTCACCCGCCTGAACAAACACTATGGCCAGACCCAGGTGTTTCAGGATATCGATTTCACCGCCGAAGAGGGGGAGTTCGTCACCCTGCTGGGGCCGAGCGGCTGCGGCAAATCGACGCTGCTGCGCTGCCTGGCCGGCCTGACCCCGGTCGACAGCGGGCACATTTTGCTGCAGGGCCAGGATCTGGTGCCGCTGGCGCCGCAAAAGCGCGGCATCGGCATGGTGTTCCAAAGCTATGCGCTGTTTCCCAATATGACGGTGGAAGGCAACGTGGCCTTCGGGTTGAAAATGCAGAAGCTGGCGGCCGGGCAGATCGGCCAGCGGGTGCAGGAGGTGCTGGCGCTGGTGGAGCTGAGCGATCTGGCGAAGCGCTATCCGCATCAGCTGTCGGGCGGCCAGTGTCAGCGCGTGGCGCTGGCGCGATCGCTGGTCACCCGCCCGCGGCTGCTGCTGCTCGACGAACCGCTGTCGGCGCTGGACGCGCGTATCCGCAAACACCTGCGCGAGCAGATCCGGCGCATTCAACGCGAGCTGAACCTGACGGCGATCTTCGTCACCCACGATCAGGAAGAGGCGTTGACCCTGTCGGATCGCATCGTGCTGATGAACCAGGGGCAGATCGTGCAGAGCGGCGATGCGGAAACCCTGTATACCCAGCCGGCGGACGCCTTCGCCGCCGGGTTTATCGGCAACTATAACCTGCTGACCGCCGAACAGGCCGCCCAGCTGACCGGGCGCAGCTATGCCGGCAAGGTGGCGATCCGGCCCGAGTCTATCGGCCTGTTGCCGGCCGGGCAGGGGATCGGCGGGGTGATCCTGGGCCACAGTTTGCTCGGGAATGTGGTACGCTATCGGATTCAGGTTCGCGGTGTAGAATTGCTGGTTGACGTGCTCAACCGGTCGGTGGCCGACCTGCGGCCCGACGGCGCGGAAATTGGGCTACACTTGGAACCTGTTGTATTGCGGGAAGTTGCATGACTTCGCAGCGCGGCGCCGGGGCCTTTCCGCCGCCGCATTAACCCTTCTTTTCTGCGGTCTGCCGCCCGCCCGCTGTCCTGCCAGACCTACGCCCGGCAGGCGGGACCGCGCGCTGTATCCGTCATCTTTTGGCCCACCGGCTGCGGCTAAGGCGAACAGAACCGTTCCGTCCGTCCGCACCGCCTGACAGGCATCGGGTATCAGCCTCCTTTGGCCGGGCGTTAATGGAGCGTATCTTCCGTGCTGACCCTTCTTCACCTGCTTTCCTCCGTGGCGCTGTTGGTGTGGGGTACCCACATCGTGCGCACCGGGATCATGCGGGTTTACGGCGCCAATCTGCGGCGCGTGTTGAGCGACAGCGTTGAGAAAAAGCCGCTGGCGTTCGTTTCCGGCATTGGCGTGACCGCGCTGGTGCAAAGCAGCAACGCCACGGCGCTGCTGGTGACCTCTTTCGTCGCTCAGGGGCTGGTGGGGCTGGCGCCTGCGCTGGTGATCATGCTCGGCGCCGACGTCGGCACCGCGCTGATGGCGCGCGTGCTGACCTTCGATCTTTCCTGGCTGTCGCCGCTGCTGATCCTGGTCGGCGTCTTCCTGTTCCTCAGCCGCAAACAGATGCGGATCGGCCAGATCGGGCGCGTCCTGATCGGCCTTGGGCTGATCGTGTTGGCGCTGGAGCTGATCGTGGCCGCCGCCACGCCGATCACCCAGGCGGCCGGGGTCAAAGTGCTGTTCTCGTCGCTGACCGGCGACGTGATGCTGGACGCCCTGACTGGCGCGCTGTTCGCCATCGTCAGTTATTCCAGCCTGGCGGCGGTGCTGCTGACCGCCACCCTGACCGCGTCCGGCGTGATTTCGCTGAAGGTGGCGCTCTGCCTGGTGATCGGCGCCAACCTCGGCAGCGGCCTGCTGGCGATGATCAACGCCAGCGGCCAGAACGCCGCCGGACGGCGCGTAGCGCTCGGCAGCCTGCTGTTCAAGCTGGTGGGGTGCGTGCTGGTGCTGCCGTTCGTCGCCTATCTGGCGGATGTGATGGCTCAGTTGCCTGGCGGCAGCGAAGAACTGGTGATCTATTTCCACGTGTTCTACAACCTGATCCGCTGCCTGGTGATGATCCCGCTGGCCGGGCCGATGGCGACGCTGTGCGAGCGGCTGATCGTCGACGTGGCGGCCGACGATCCGCGCATGAGGCCGCGCCATCTGGACGCCAGCGCGCTGGACACGCCGACGCTGGCGCTGGCCAACGCGGCGCGCGAAACGCTGCGGATGGGCGACGTGGTGGAACACATGATGATCCTGCAGCGCGAAGTGCTGCACGGCAAGCAAGGGGTGGATAAAGAGGTGCGGCGTCTGGACGACGACGTCGACGTGCTGTACACCGCCATCAAGCTGTATCTGGCGCAGATCCAGAAGGAGGATCTGGGCGAGGAAGATTCGCGCCGCTGGGCGGAGATCATCGAAATGGCGCTCAACCTGGAACAGGCGGGCGACATTATCGAACGCATGGCCGGCGACGTGGGCGCCAAGTCGCACGCCGCGCGCCGGGCCTTCTCGACGGAAGGGCTGGCGGAGCTGGATGGGCTGCACGAGCGGCTGATCGGCAACCTGCGTCTGGGGCTGTCGGTGTTCCTGTCCGGCGACGTTACCAGCGCCAAGCGCCTGCGCCGTTCCAAGCACCGCTTCCGCATTCTGGATCGCCGCTACGCGCACGCGCACGTCGATCGCCTGCACCAGCAAAACGTGCAGAGCATCGAGACCAGTTCGCTGCATTTGGGGTTGTTGGGGGACATGAAGCGCCTGAACTCGCTGTTTTGCGCGGTGGCTTACAACGTGTTGGATCAGGATGCGAAGGACGACGATCGCGACTGGGAAGACACCCCAAGCACGCTGTAAAAAAATGCCCCCGGTTTTCACCGGGGGCATTGCCTAGGAGAGGCGCGTTATTTGCCGCTGAACACGCCGGCTTTGGCGTCCGCCTGTTTCGTTGAGGCATGGCCGCTGGCGAACGGCACGTTGCCGTCAACGCCCTGTTTCGCCGCACCGGCGGCCAGGCCGCCTACCGTGGCCGCCACATCGACGCGGCCGCCGCCCTGATAACGTTGGCCGCTGACGTCCTGCTGGCTGACCTGGCTACCGCCCAGTTCCACCTTGCCCTGCTGGCTGCGGATCTCGCCGCCGGTGAGTTGGGTTTGGCCGCCGACCTGCAGCGCCACGCCGTGCTTACCGGCAATCGCCGATTGCTCGCCGACCGCATTGTTGTTCACCACCTCGGCATTGACCTTGAGCTGCCCCTGGCGGCCCGCCGGCCCGGTGACGCTGTCTTTCACCGCGCCGCCGACGGTGCGTGCACCGCGATCCCACAGCGGGCCCTGCGGTTTCTCGCCGGCCGGCGTTTCCGGCAGCGTCACTTTACCGTCGGCTTTGCTGAAGCTGACCGCGCCGGTGGTGTCCTGCTGCGGATCGAGGCGACGCGCCACGCTGTTGTATTTGTCGGTGGTGGCGTCGGCCACTTTGTTCACCCCGGCGTCCAGTTTCTCTTTCACTTTCCCGGCGTAGCGCGGCGTGCCCACCTTCGACAGCTTGGAGGTGATACTGCTGCCCGGATCGTTGCTGTGGCTCAGACCGGCATCCACATCCACCTTCACGCCTTTCTCGACGTCTTTGCGGCTTTCAACGTGCAGATCGCCGCCCACCTTGCCCTGTACGCTGTCGGCATCGACGCGCGCCCCGGCGAGGCGGGTGTCCTTGCCGCTGTTGAGCGCCACATCGCCCGCGGTGATGCCGGTGTTGGCGTGGGTGGTTTTATCCTGCTGTTCCACGCCGACCTTCAGACCGGCGCCCAGCGTATGGGTGTCTTTGCCGGTGTTCGGATCGACCTTGCCGGCGGCGTCCTTGTTGAACGTTTGGCCGCCTTTGGCGTTGGCTTTAATGCCCAGGCTCCAGTTGTCCTTATGCTGCTCGTTCTTGGCGGACTCCAGCAGGATACCGCCGTTTTTCGCCTCGAGCGCGGCGCTGCCGCCGCTGACCTTGGCGCCCTGCAGATGCAGCGCGTCATCGCCTTTGCCGCCGGCGGACAGGGTGACCTTGCCGTCTGAGGCGAGCTTAGCGCCCTGGCGTTCGGTCGCGGACTCATTCACCTTGGCGATGTCGAACGCGCCGCCGGCGGAGAGACTGCCACCGGTTTTTTCCTTGCTGTCGCTGCTGCCGGCGCCCAGATCGAGATTGCCGGACAGCTGGCTTTCCTTGCGCGTTTGGGTCGATTCCGCCGCCTGCAGCGCGACCTTGTTGCCCGCGCTCAGGGTGATGTCGCCCTGGCTTTTGACGTCGGTGCCTTTAAGCGTCAGATCGCGGCCCGCCTTCAGTTCAACGCCCTGTTGGCCGCTGACGTTGCCGACCTGTGCGGTACTGCCGCTGCTTTCGCCTTTGTTGGTACCGCCGCCGAAGCCGGCGCCGAAGTTTTTACTGTCGGCGGTGAAGCCGCCCTTCGCCGAGGCCTTGACGTTAAAGCCGCTGTGGTTCTCACTCTGTTTGTCGCTGGCCTGATCAAAGCGGATATCGCCGCCGGCGTCGACGGTGGTTTTACCGCTGCCGCCGTTCAGCGCGGTACCCTGATAGACCGCGTCTTTTTTCACGTTGACGTTGATGCCGTTGGCCGCGTCGATCGAGCCGGTCACCGCCTGGCTGGCGCTGCTGTTGCTGCGCTGGGTGCCGCCTTCGCCCTTGGCGTCTACGGTCAGATCGCTGCCGGTGGAGGTGTAGACGCGCACGCCGGCGCTGCCGCGGGTATCGCGGTTCTGCTCTTCCTGGCGGTTCGTTGCAGCTTCGCTGCGGTGGCTGTCCGCCGTCAGCGTGACCGCGCCTTTGCTTGCCTGATATTGCGTGCCCTGATCGCGCACTTCGCCTTTGGCGTTGATGTCGATGCTGCCGGCTTTCACCGAGCTGACCACCGCCTGCGAGCTGCTGCTGCGTTTTTCGCTGCTGCCGCCCTGTGCGCCGATATCCAGGCCGACGTTAGGCGCGCCGATGCCGCCGATGTCGTTGATGACGCCGGTGGCGTCCAGCTTGGCCGCCTTGCCGACCGCGCGCTCGACCGGGCGGGTCACGGCGCTGTAATCGACGTTGGCGCCGATGTTCACGCCGACGTCGGTTTTGGTGGTGGTGCTGCTGGCGGTGTCGGCGGCGGCCAAATGATCGACGCCGGCGGCGTTCTCTTGGTAGGTGCCGCCGACGCTGTGCTGCGCGCCTTGCTGGGTCAGCTTGTCGCGGGCGTTGACAGTCAGGTTGCCTTTGACGTCGCTGCCGGAGGTGACCGCCTTGCTGCTCTGCGCCTGCGTTTTGCTGTTCTCGTAGCCGGCTTCCACGCCGCTGCCGAGCTTGTCGATGCCGCCGGTGTAGTAGAAACCGCCGCCGATCTTGGTCTGCTCGGTGTTCGAGGTGGTTTTATCGTCGGCCGCCAGGAACGAGACCTTGTTGCCGCTGACGCTGGCGTCGCCTTTGTCGGCGACCAGTTTGGAGCCGCTGAAGGTCACGTCCTTCTCCGCCTCGAGCTTCACGCTACCGCCGCTGAGGGTCGAGGCGCGGTTTTCGGTGCGGGTGGTTTTTTCGCTGTCGCGGGTGTGTTCGATGCGCAAACCGGCACGGTATTGCTTGTCGCCGGCTTCTTTGGCGTAGCCATTGACGGTCAGCGCGGTCTTCTGCTCATCGATTTTTTGCTGCTGTTCGGCGGCCTTGACGTTGATGTTGCCGGTCTGCGACGTCACGCTCAGCTCACCGCCGCTGGTGACCTGGCTGCCGATGACGTCGGTATCCTTACGGCTGACCAGCTTCAGGTTGGTATCAGACTTCAGCTCGCTGGCGGTGCTGCTCTGGTAGCTGTTGTCGGCCTTGTGTGAACTGCTGGTGATGTTGAAGGCGGTGCCGGTGCGCGCGTCGATTTTGTCCACGGTGGTGCTCAGCGCGTTGTCGATGCGCAGGCCACCTTGCGTGGCGGTGACCAGGCCGCCTTCCTTGCCGCGCGCCTTGCTGCCGGTGATGGTGACGCCCTGCTGGCCGTTCAGGCGCAGGGTGCCGTCGCTGGTCAGTTCGGAGGCGTGGCTGACCTCGCGACGGTTGCTGTTGTTTTTGTTGTCGCCGCCGCCGATGCCGCCCCAGGAGGTTTTGTCATCGCGCACCGCTTTGGCGTTGGCGGTTTTCTGCACCCCGATCTGGATTTGGTTGCCGGCATTGACCGTCAAATCGCGGCCGGCGTGCAGCTTGGCGCCCTGGGTCGCGACGTTGTTGCCGGCCTCCAGCGTCAGCGCTCCCTGGCTGCGCAGTTCGCTGGCCTTCAGGCTTTCGCTTTCGTCGCTGCTGCTCCAGCTGCCGGTGCGCAGGCTGGAAGTGTGATTGCGCTGGTAGCCGCGTTCGGTGGACTTATCCTTCTCCACCAGTCCGGCGAGGTGCACGTTGCGCGCCGCCTTGACGCTCAGCGCCCGATCGGCGCTGACGTTGGCGCCCAACAGGTTCACGTCTTCCCGGGTACTGACGAGTTTGGCGCTGCCGCTGGCGGCGACGGTGCTGCCTGCCTGCTGCTGCTGCTCGCGCTCACGGGTGACGTCGTATTGCCAGGAGTAGAACCAGCGGTCGTCGGTGTGGCCCTGGGTCTGTTTCAGCTGCTGGCCGTCGAGCGTCAGCTTGCCGCCCTGCAGCGTGATGTCTTCGCCGCGAATATCGGTAGCGGTGAGGTGCGCGTGGTTATCCGCCACCAGGCTGATGTTCTTGCCTTTCAGCTCGGTGCGGGTCAGCTTCTGGCTGCTGCTGCGGTCGTTGACGTAGATGCCGCCGCGGTAGTTCTGGTAGTTGTCGCCGCCGTTGCGGTTGCTGCTGGCGTCGTCAACGCGGCTTTCGCTGCGAATATCGTAGGCCTTCACCTTGAGATCGTCGCGGGCGGCCAGCGTGCCCGCCAGCTTCACGCCGCTGCCCTGCGCGGTGTTGATGATGTTGATGCGCCCGGCCTGCATGCTGCCGAGGTAGTAGCTGTCCAGCGCGGTGGTCGGCTGCACGCTGGCCAGCACCTTGCCGTCGCGCGCCACGCGGTTATGGCCGCTGATGGCGTTGATCGCCGCCGGGGTTACGCTGCCGTTGCGGTGGGTGAAGTCTTGTACGATCACGTCACCGCGGCTGTCTATCTTCGGTGCGATCAGATCCAGCACGCCGCCGGCGTTCAGGGTACCGTTGAGGCTCAGGGTATTGCGGTTATCCAGGGTGCTGTAGCCCTGCAGCAGGCCGTTCTCCACCAGCGGGTTGCCGACCACCAGTGAGGAGCGGCTGGTGTTGATGAACCCGCAGCCCTGGCAGCTGATGCCGTTCGGGTTGGCCAGCACGTAGTCGGCCGCCATGCCGAAGATCTCTTGCTGGCCGTGCAGCAGAGAAGGGTTACGGCCGATCACTTCGTTGAGGATGACGCTGGCTTCGCGCCCGCCCAGATTGGGGTTGGCGCCCAGTTGGCCGGCCAGCTGCGACAGCCCTGCCTCGCGGGAGTTGTTCAGCACCGCGCCGGGCTGGTTGACGTTGAAGTCCTGATACTGGTTGTGCGACAGCCCGTTGCCGTTCGGCGCGACGATATCGACCACCTGCGCGCCGGTTGCGGCGGTGGAAACGCCGGGGCCGTTGGCGCCGTTGGCCGCCACGATCTCCGCGGCATAGGCGCCGGCGGAAGCGGCGAGAATAATCGCCAGCGCGGCGGCCAGTTTGCCCGCTGCTGAAAGCCTGAAGTTATTATTTTTCATTCATGTCTCTCCGTATATTGCCGTGGGGTCCTGCAAAACTGCTGATTAATTAAAAGGTGTAAGAAAAGCGCGCCAGTACCTGAACGGGATCTTCCGGCGTGGCGTGATTTGACAAGATCCAGCCGCGGCTGACCTCGAGATCGACCAGCGCCTGCCGATAGCGCAACGTGGCGCCGCTGCTCAGTCCGGCGCTGCTGCGCCACCCCGAGTTGTCCTGGCGCGGCAAAATGCGGCCGACGTCGGCGCCGAGGCGCGGCGTCAGCGTGGTGGCGCCCAGATTGAAGCTGCGCGACAGCGTGTTCTGCAGATACCAGCCGTTGTCGCCGGACTGGGTGCTGCGGCTAAAGCCGCGCACGGCGCTGCGATCGGTAAGGCTCAGCCATTCCACGCCGGGCAGCGGGTCGCGGCTGTACTGGCCATAGAACAGGTTGTTGAGCTGATAGGTCGCCTCGCCCAGGTGAAGGCGCTGGCTGAGGTTGGCGAACAGCTTGCCCTTGGTGAACTGGCTGTCGAGGTGCACCGAGCTCGGGTGGCGATCGGCCCCCAACCACGGCAGACCCTGTTCGACGCTGAGGTTGGCGCTGAACACCCCGTTGGGCAGAATCTGCAGGTGGCTGGCGCTCAGCTCGGCCAGGGTCAGCGTGGGGCTGCTGACTTCGAGGCGCACGCTTTCGAAGTAGTTGTCGATGCGCTTGTAGGTCAACTGGCCGCTCAGGCTGTCTATCTGATCGTGATCGCGGTAAAACACATAGTCGCTGCGCAGCCCGTACTGTTGGGTCTGGCCGTGCAGTTTGACCACGTTGTGCGGCAGTTGCTGGTGGTTCTCATAGGACGAGAAGCTGGCGAACCCGCTGAAGGTGAACGCGCCGTACGGCAGCGAATAGAGCAGGGTATAGGCGCGGTTATAGCGGTGAGCCGGGTTTTCCAGCGTGCTGCTGGCGTTCAGGCTGACGAAGTCCGACAGGCCGAACGGGCTGTCCAGCGTGGCGGTGGTGCGCGCCAGCCACTGGCCGGTGCTTTTTTGGCCGTAATTATCCGTGCCGGCGGTAATCAGCCAGGGCTTGGCATGTTGATTGCGCAAACGAATGACCGAACCGCCAACCTGGTGGCCGGGCAATATATCCAGCTTGGTGGTATTCGATTGCAAACGGTTGGCCTGATCCAATCCCTGGTCGAGCTCGGTTAATTTCAACGGCTTGCCTTCCAGCCCCGGAAATAATAAACGGCTGTTGACCCAGCGATCGCCGCCTTCTATTTTCTCGATAAATCCTTCGGTGACGCTTAACCCCAATTCTCCCTGTGAATTAGGGCGAACAATTTGCACGCGCGCGGTGATATAGCCTTTTTGCACATAAAGGCGCGTTAATTCGCGGGTCAGGCGATTGATATCATTGCTGCTGATGCAGTTTTCCGGCAGCGCTCTCAGGGCGGATAAATCGGTCGGCGAGAGCAGGGTGACGCCCTGCAGATAAACGCCGGCGATTGGCAGGCACTGCGCGGACTGCGGCAGGGCGGGCGCGGGCGGTTCCGGCTCCGCCAGCAAGCGTTGCTGCTTCAGCTGCTGGTAGCGGCGTTGCTCAATCAACTGGTTGACTTCACGCGTGCTGTCTTGCAACGCACGGCGCGACTCCCCCATCGACATATCCCGCATCATGTGGGCGTCCGGCAGGGTTTCGGCGGAAAGGGCCGTGCTGACCAACAGCGTCAAGGCGGTTATTTTTTTTATCATTGTAATCCATTATGAGAGGCCGCCGGGGCAGCCCGCCCAATCCATGAGGTTAACCACGGGCGGCCGACGGCCGGCCCGAAATAATGAGCGACATGCACATTGCGAGGTATCTTGATTTGCCGCGGCAAATAAGACGGTGGGTATAGATCTAAATAATAATTAGGCTGCTTCTTTTATGGTGGGCAACCCTGGTGACTTAATTAATTAAAAAAAGTAGAACGTCTCTTCCTCTTGCCAACATTATCGGCATGGTTAGGAAGAATCTGAATTTTTATTTTTCACGGATGATAGGGGATGAGAGGAATTATGACAATCCGACCAGTGGGAAATACGAAATTTCGCAGAGAAGAACGGGGACGCAATTGTTTGCGTCCCTACAGGCGGTTTATTTTTTCTTGATAGGGCGGCCGGACCAATACCCCGCCAGCAGCGAACCGGAGAGGTTGTGCCAGACCGAGAACAGCGCGCCCGGCAGAGCGGCCAGCGGTGAGAAGTAGATTTTACCCAGCGTGGCTGCCAGCCCGGAGTTCTGCATGCCGACTTCGATCGCCAGCGTGCGGCAGGTGGATTCGTCGAAGCCGAACAGCTTGCCGCCCCAGTAGCCGCTGAGCAAACCGATGCCGTTGTGCAGGATCACCGCGACGATCACCACCAAACCGACCGAGGCGATATGGCTTTGACTGCCCGCCACCACCGCGCTGATGATCGCAAGGATACACACCATCGACAGCGCCGGCAGCAGCGGCTCAATGCGTTTCACCGCCTTGGTCAGGGTGTGGTGGACGATCAGGCCCAGGCCGATCGGGATCACCACGATCTGCAGAATGCTCAGCAGCATGCCCATGATATCGACGCTGATCTTGGCGTCGACATACAGGCGGGTCAGCAGGGGCGTGGCGAACACTCCGACCAGCGTCGAGACCGCTGAGATGGTCACCGACAGCGCCACGTCACCCTTGGCCAGGTAGATCATTACGTTGGACGCGGTACCGCTGGCCACGCTGCCCACCAGCACCATGCCGGCGGACAGATCCGGCGGCATGCGGAACAGCATCGCCAGGATCCAGGCCGCCAGCGGCATGATCAGATAGTGCAGGAAGATGCCGGCCGCCACCGGTCCGGGGCGCGCCAGCACGCGTTTGAAGTCGTCCAGCCGCAGCGTGACGCCCATGGCGAACATGATCAGCATCAGCAGCGGGCTGACGTAGGGGCCGATGCCGGTAAAGGAGGTCGGCGTGTAATAGGCGGTGACGGACAGCAGTATCGCCCACAGGGGGAATAAGCGCGTGAAGAGTGCCAACATGCAGGTTTTCCTTAGCCAGATTGAGAACGGTGGGTGTGGTTGTGTTTTTTGCGGGTTCAACATGCTGAACCCCTGCAGGTTTTGAACGAATTTTTTAGACGCAGGGGCGCAGCGTGCTGCGCCCGCAATCAGGGATAATGACTTATTCGAACAGGTTGTGGTGCAGGGCGCGCACCACCTGCTCGGCTTCTTCGCCCGGTACCAGGAAGCACAGGTTATAGCTGCTGGCACCGTAGCAGATCATGCGGATATTGAACGGATCGAGCACGCCGAACACCTCTTTGCCTACGCCGCAGGCGCGCGACAGCTGGTTGCCGATGATCGCCACCAGCGCCAGGTTTTCTTCCACTTCCACCCGGCACAGCGACGACAGCTCGGTCAGCAGCGAGGTGGTCAGCAGGCTGCCGCCGACGGAGGTGGCACCGGTGGTGTCCATGGTCAGCGCAATGCTGACCTCCGAGGTGGTGATCAGATCGACGGAGATGTTGTGGCGCGCCAGAATATTGAACACCTCGGCCAGGAAACCGCGCGCGTGCAGCATGTTCAGGCTGTGCAGCGTCAGCAGCGTTTGCTTGCGGCGCAGCGCCAGCGCACGGAACAGCGGCGGGTTTTCGGTGGTGTTGCACACCAGCGTGCCGCCGGCCGCCGGATCCTTGCTGGAGCCGACGAATACCGGAATGTCGCTGCGCACCGCCGGCAGCAGGGTGGCGGGGTGCAGGACTTTGGCGCCGAAGGTGGCCATTTCCGCCGCCTCTTCGAAACCGATTTTGTCGATGCGCTTGGCCGCCGGCACCACGCGCGGATCGGTGGTGTAAATGCCCGGCACGTCGGTCCAGATATCCACCCGGCCAACGCCGAGCGCCTCGCCGAGCAGCGCGGCGGTATAGTCGCTGCCGCCGCGGCCGAGCGTGGTGGTGCGGCCTTTCGGCTCGCTGCCGATAAAGCCCTGGGTGACCACCAGCGCTTCCTGCAGGCGCGGCTGCAACTGCGCTCGGGCCAGTTCGCTGAGCGCGGCGCTGTCCGGCACGGCGCGGCCGAAGTGATCGTCGGTGCGCATCACTTTGCGCACGTCGAACCATTCGGCCTGCACGTTGCGGGCGCGCAGGATTTCAACGAACAGCAGGGTGGACATCAGCTCCCCATGGCTGACCAGCTCGTCGGTCAACGCCGTCGAGGTGGCCAGCGACGCGGCCTCCGACAGCATGGCGATGTTTTCCAGCAGCCGGTCGATCTCTTCGCGGATCACCGCCGGCGCCGTGAGGCGATCGAGGATGGCGTACTGGATGCGGCGAATTTCATCAAGCTGGTAATTGCGCTTGTCGGCCTCGCAACCCTCGGCCAGGGCGACCAACAGGTTGGTGACGCTCGCCGAAGCGGACAACACCACCAGGCGGACCTGCGGGTTGGCCAGCACGACGTCGGCGCTGCGGTTCATGGCTTCAAAGTCGGCGACGCTGGTGCCGCCGAACTTGGCTACCACGGTGGAATTCTGGGGTGCTGCTTGGTTCATCTAGAAACCTCGTGTCAGGGATGCCCGTTTGGGGGCACTGTAATTCCATAGCCTTGGCACAAGGGGAGAGCGGTAAACAGGGGGCAGGCGTAGAGGTCAGGCTACGATACACCCAGAAGCGCCCCACCTTGTCGATCGCCCTGTGGGCGATCCCCTGGTGACAACCCAGGGGATTCAGCCCCTGTAGTCGATACGATAATGGCCGGCCATTATCGTACCTCGGCGTCGCTCCCCCTCGGGTGCCGTCAACGGAGAAACGGCTCCTCTGACACTCTACCTGGGCGACGCGCCTCTTCTGGCTTGCGCACCGGGTGCGCAAGTAGGCTGTTAGAAATAGCCGGTTATCGCCATTCTGTCAACGTACAGACGGTGAGGGATTTTCATCTTGTACCAGCGCGATAAGCGTACAGGGCATCGCGGGCGTGGAACCGGCGCCAATCGGTTGCAGAGAACCGTCTTCCTTTTGGCTGAATAACGGGATAACGCCCTGATGTTTCTCCAAATACTCCAGCCAACCGAAATTTTCGTTCAATTTGGTCGCCTTGATGGTGGCCCCCCTGGCGAGCAGGCTGCTCAGGCGGCCGTAGGTGGCTTCCTGATTAAATAAAATTTCATGTCGGCGGAAACGCGAACTTTCCGCGCTGGCGCCGCGCCCTTTCAGCGGCGCCCCCGAACGGATGGCAAACACGTGATCCTCACCGAAGAGATGGCCGAAGTGGTAGACCGCCAGCGCGTTCTGGTGGCGATTGGGCGACAGCGCCAACACCTGGGCGATATTGCTCAGGTCGAGATAGTTCTCGGCGTGTTCGGAGTAGGCGTGGCCATAGTAGGCCGGAATGCCGTCCATGCGCGCCTGGCGGTAGTATTCCCAACTGCTGTCGGTGACGATCACCGGCACGTTCAGCTTGATCAGCGCCTGCGCCAGCATGCGCGCCACGCTGTTGGCGCCGACGATCAGCACGCCGCGCGGCTTTTGCTGCTGTACCCGCAGCCAGCGCGCCATCATGCCGCTGGTCAGGCTTTGTAGCACCACGGTGCCGATGATGATGGCGAACACCACTGTGACCAGCCGGTCCGCGCCCTGATAGCCGCTGCGCTGCAGCGTCAGCGCGAACAGCGAGCTGACCGCCGCGGCGACGATGCCGCGCGGGGCGATCCAGCACAGCAGCAGCCGATCGCGCCAGTGCAGGGAAGAGCGCCAGGTCGATACCGCGATGCACAGCGGCCGGGCGATGAACTGCACCGCCAGCAGCAGCAGGAGCAGCGGCCAGCCCATGTTCCACAGCGCCTGGATGTCGAGCCGCGCCGCCAGAATGATGAACAGCGCCGAGATCAGGATCGCCGACAGCTCCTCTTTGAACGCCAGAATATCGCTGGTATCGACGTCGCGCATGTTGGCCAGCCAGATGCCCATCACCGTGACGGTCAGCAGGCCGGATTCGTCGGCGATGGCGTTGGAAACGCCGAAGGCGGCCAGCATGATCGCCAGCACCGC
Source organism: Serratia sp. TMDUHS_CL (assembly GCF_037137105.1). Classification (NCBI taxonomy): domain Bacteria; kingdom Pseudomonadati; phylum Pseudomonadota; class Gammaproteobacteria; order Enterobacterales; family Yersiniaceae; genus Serratia; species Serratia sp. TMDUHS_CL. The sequence goes on along the minus strand of NZ_JBBBDV010000019.1, from coordinate 64,364 downwards.
CAGGTTCTGCAGGTAGCGCGGTAGCCAGACGCGGCGCAGCGCCAGGCCGAGCAGGTAGCCGAACAGCGCGCCGGCGATCAGGCCGACGGCGGCGGTCACGCCCAGCGTCCAAAACAGGTGGGTATAGGACTCCGCATTCTGTTTCAGCACGATGAATTCGAACACCAGCAGGGTGAAGATGGCGCCGACCGGATCGATGACGATCCCTTCCCAGCGCAGCACCTGGTTAATGTTGGCGTTCGGCCGCACCACGCGCATCAGCGGGGCGATCACCGTCGGCCCGGTCACCACCGTCACCGCGCCGATCAGCGTCGCCAGCTCCGGCGGGAAATCCAGCAGCCACCAGCTGGCGAGGCTGATGACCAGAAAGGTAACCAGCATGCCGACGGTGACCAGATTGCGTACCACGCCGCCGAGGCCGCGTATCTCCTCGAAACGCAGCGTCAACGCCCCCTCGAACAGGATGATCGCCACCGACAGCGACACCAGCGGAAACAGCAGATCGCCGAACAGCAGATCCGGCTGCACCAGATGCACCGTCGGGCCGAGCACGATGCCGAACAGCAACAGCGGCAAAATGGCCGGCAGGCGCAGCAGCCAGGCCAGCCACTGCGCCAGCAGCGACGCCAGGCCGATAAGCACCAACATGAGCGGGGCGGATAATTCCATAAGCGAGATCCCTTTCAAATGACGAAATAAGCAACGATGACACAGCCTGATGACAATTCGGCAACCCCGATAACAGGCCGTTAGCCCAAAGTATAGAGTGAAAGCTGAAACGAGGCGGCAATGCGTTGACAGTTAGCGCCTATCGCAAGAAAAGAGATCATAATCACAGTCGAACAGGCTACAATCGGACAAACGCGTCATTTTTATTCTCAAGCCTAAGAGTGTTGCTATGAAAAATATCAATCCTAGTCAAACCGCTGCTTGGCAAGCCCTGCAGCAACATTATGCACAGATGAAAGACGTACGGATCGCCGACCTGTTCGCCCAGGACAGCGATCGTTTCTCCCGGTTCTCCGCGACCTTCAACGACCAAATGTTGGTGGACTATTCCAAGAACCGTATCACGCAGGAAACCCTGGAGAAGCTGCAGGCGCTGGCGAAAGAAACCGATCTGCAAGGCGCCATCAAATCGATGTTCGCCGGTGAGAAAATCAACCGCACCGAAGATCGCGCGGTGCTGCACATTGCCCTGCGCAACCGCAGCAACAGCCCGATCCTGGTCGACGGCAAAGACGTGATGCCGGAAGTGAACGCGGTATTGGCCAAGATCAAACAGTTCTGCGCGCGCGTCATCGGCGGCGAGTGGAAAGGCTACACCGGCAAGCCGATCACCGACGTGGTGAACATCGGCATCGGCGGTTCGGATCTCGGCCCTTACATGGTGACCGAAGCGCTGCGCCCTTATAAAAATCACCTGAACATGCACTTCGTCTCCAACGTCGACGGCACCCATATCGCCGAAACGCTGCAGCCGCTGAACCCGGAAACCACGCTGTTCCTGGTGGCCTCCAAAACCTTCACCACGCAGGAAACCATGACCAACGCCCACAGCGCGCGCGACTGGTTCCTGAGCAGCGCCGCCGATCAACAGCACGTAGCCAAGCACTTCGCCGCGCTGTCCACCAACGGCAAAGCGGTGGCCGAATTCGGCATCGATACCGACAACATGTTCGAGTTCTGGGACTGGGTAGGGGGCCGTTACTCCCTGTGGTCGGCGATCGGTCTGTCGATCGCGCTGTCCATCGGTTATGACAACTTCGAGCAGCTGCTGAGCGGCGCGCACGCCATGGATAAGCACTTCGCCGAAACGCCGGCGGAGAAAAACCTGCCGGTGCTGCTGGCGCTGATCGGTATCTGGTACAACAACTTCTTCGGCGCCGAAACCGAAGCCATTCTGCCGTACGATCAGTACATGCACCGTTTTGCCGCTTACTTCCAGCAAGGCAACATGGAATCCAACGGCAAGTACGTCGATCGCAACGGCAATCCGGTGGATTACCAGACCGGCCCTATCATCTGGGGGGAGCCGGGCACCAACGGCCAGCATGCGTTCTACCAGCTGATCCATCAGGGCACCAAGCTGGTGCCGTGCGATTTCATCGCGCCGGCCATCAGCCATAACCCGCTGGGCGATCACCACGCCAAACTGCTGTCCAACTTCTTCGCCCAGACCGAAGCGCTGGCGTTCGGCAAGTCGCTGGAAGTGGTGGAGGCCGAGTTCGCGGCGCAGGGTAAAACTCCTGAGCAGGTCAAGCACGTGGCGCCGTTCAAAGTGTTTGAAGGCAACCGTCCGACCAACTCGATCCTGCTGCGCGAAATCACCCCGTTCAGCCTGGGCAGCCTGATCGCGCTGTACGAGCACAAAATCTTCACTCAGGGCGCGATCCTGAACATCTTCACCTTCGATCAGTGGGGCGTGGAGCTGGGCAAACAGCTGGCTAACCGCATCCTGCCTGAGCTGGCGGGCAGCGAGAAAATCAGCAGCCACGACAGCTCGACCAATGCGCTGATCAACCGCTTCAAGGAATGGCGCTAATCGCCTGAGCTGAAGCCAATAAAAAAACCCGCCGCGGCGGGTTTTTTTACGTCTGTAACAAATTACAGATTGATCGGTACTTCGAAGCTGACGCCCGCGCCCACGTCATCGGCGGTGCTGTGATCGTTATCGGTGTACCACAGGCTGGTATCGAACTTAACCTGAGACGGGAAGGTGTAACCCCAGCCGACCTGAATGCCCTTCAGCGTATCGGATTTCGGGAACGCCTGGTTGATGCTTTGGCTCAGCGGGTTCACCTTGGCGTATACCAGGCGGGTACTCCAGCGCTGGCTGTCGTCCAGCACCAGCTCTACGCGGCCGGACAGCATCTGGCCGTCGCCACCCATGGCATGGCCCAGCGGGTAACCCTGCTGATAATAACCGCCTCTGTAAACGTAGTGATTGTAGACGTAGTTTTTACGACTCATATCAGAACGGGTATCTGACCCTTCGATATACCAGTTGATGGTCGTCGGGCCCCATTCAGGGTGGCCTTCCAAACCGAGCAGATAGGTGTTTTGCGATGGCAGATAGCCTGCCTCATCTTCACCCACCAATTGACCATACAGGCTAACCGGCATACCGATCAGCGGCTGCATTTTCAGTTTGAAATCGAAACCGGCGAGCTGGTTGCCCGGATCATCACCTCTGCCGGAATCATCATTATCACGGCCGCTAACGCCTTTCCAGAACGAACTCCAGGACTGTGGTCGGCCCTCACCACCCCACTGCATGACGCGCGACGCACCCAACTCCAGGAAATCGGTCGGCATCATGGTGAAGCGGGCACCGATCAATTTGGTGTGCGGGACGGAACTGTACTGCGAGAGCTGGCCGGCGCTCAGCTGGTATTGCCAGCGGCCGATCCACGACAGCCACGGGGTTTCAAACGGCGATTGGTCTGCGCGCTGCAGCATAAAGCCCGCGACCGGGCGTGCGGCATCGGAGCGGATCAGGCTGCCGTCGTAACCAGGGCCCCACCATTGGGAAACTTCGCCGAAGGAGAGCCACTGGTTCCAGATTTTCACCGCGCCGTAGGAGCCGTTCATATTGAATTTGGAGCCATCGCTGACGCGCTGATCGCCTTCCACCGAACCCTGCAGACGTACGTCCCAGAACTCGCCGTTGGCGCCGGCGCCGATGGTCAGGCGATCGTCGGCGTACTCATTTTGGCCGAAGCCCTGCGGGGTACCGGGTTTATCCGTCGACGCGTAACCGCTGACGCGGATGTTGGCTTTCAAGGCATCGACACGGCGCTGCACGCGGTCGATGACGTTTTTCTCGGTATTGGTGACCGGCTTGGCCTGCGCGATAACGGAACTGATCTCTTCCTGGCTCAGCGGCCAGGTGGACAGGCTGACGTTGATAACGCCGCGGTCAGACAACCAGGCGAGATCGTTACGCAGATCGTTGTCAGGGGTTACCAGGCCGGCGGCGTGGCCGGACAATGCACAGGTAAACAGGCCCGCAGCGACCAGTCCGTTAAGTTTAGCGCGCATAAAGAATTCCCTTGTTAATTCGAGGTTATTAGTTTTATGTAAAGATCTCTGTGACCCATGATAGTTGACATTTCGATTTGCTACAAATCTATAAGCCAGAAACATCTTATTATAACTTTATGAATTAAATGGGGTTTAAAGTGCTTTCGCGCGGGGCATAATTTTTAAGACAATGCCTATATTGGCACGGTTGAATCATATTAGCGGTATTCAGAGAGAGGTTTTATGGCAAAAACGTCGCGTTCGATCATGATAGCGAAAGGGCTGCAGCGGGTACTGAACGTAGGTTTGCTGCTGCTGGCGGCAATTCTGGTGGTGTTTCTGGTCAAGGAGACCCTCCACCTGGCGAAGGTGTTATTTATCAACAACGAAGAGTCTTCTTCATACCTGTTGATTGAAGGCATCGTGATTTATTTTTTGTACTTTGAATTTATCGCCTTGATCGTCAAGTATTTTGAGTCGGGTTATCATTTCCCGCTGCGCTATTTTATTTATATCGGCATTACCGCGATTATTCGTTTGATTATCGTGGACCACAAGAATCCCATCGATACCCTGATCTACGCCGCGGCGATATTGGTGCTGGTGGTGACGCTCTATCTGGCCAACACCGATCGGCTGAAACGGGAATAGCGGAGATAAAAATGGCGGCCAATGGCCGCCAAAGACACAGGATATAATTACCCGTCGTCTTTCAAGCTACAGCGTTGTTGACTGCACTCGCTGTAACTCGAAATCCATAGGGTAAAAGATAAGGAAAGACATCAAACGCACTGCAGTGGCACAAATTACCCCTTCACGCCGCCGGCCGTCAGGCCGCCCACCAGCCAGCGCTGCGCCAGCAGGAACACGGCGGTAATCGGTATCGCCGACAGCACCGCGGCGGCGGCGAAGTCGCCCCACAGGTAGTTCTGCGGGTTGAGATATTGCTGCATCCCCACCGCCAGCGTGTAGCTGTTCACATCGCGCAGCAGCAGCGACGCTACTGGCACTTCGGTGATGGCGGCGATAAACGACAGAATGAACACCACCGCCAGAATCGGCACCGACAGCGGCAGCAGCACCAGACGGAATGCCTGCCACGGCGTGGCGCCGTCCAGCGCCGCCGCCTCTTCCAGCGAGTTGTCGATGGTTTCGAAATAGCCCTTGATGGTCCAGACGTGCAGCGCGATGCCGCCCATGTAGGCGAAGATCACGCCGCCGTGGGTGTTCAGGCCGATAAACGGAATGTACTGGCCCAGGCGATCGAACAGCGCATACAGCGCCACCAGCGACAGCACCGCCGGGAACATCTGGAATATCAGCATGCTCTTCAGCAGCGTGCTCTTGCCGCGAAAACGCATGCGGGCGAAGGCGTAGGCGCAGGTGGTGGATAGCGTCACGATGCCGATGGCGGTGATCGCCGCTATCTTGATGGAGTTCCACAGCCACAGCAGCACCGGGAACGGCGGCGGCGTCACGCTGCCGTCGGCGTGGGTGACGCTGAAGCCGAGCGCCAGCCGCCAGTGATCCCAGGAGAGGGTTTCCGGTATCAGGCTGCCGGTGGCGAAGTTGCCGGAGCGCAGCGAGATGGCGATCACCATCAGCAGCGGGAACATGATCAGGGCGATAAAACACAGCATCAAAATATGGGTGATCCACAGGCGCAGGCGCTGGGACTTGGGTTGAACCATGGCCATCGTTATTCTCCCTAATCGAAGTTCATCTTGCTGGCTTTCAAATTCAGGATCGCCAGCGCGCCCACCAACAGGAAGATCAGCGTGGCGATGGCGGCCGCCAGCCCGAAGTCTTGCCCGCCGCCGCCTTCGAAGGCGATGCGGTAGGTGTAGCTGACCAGCAGATCGGTATAGCCGGCCGGCGTAGTGGTGCCGATCATGTCCGGGCCGCCGTTGGTCAGCAGCTGGATCAGCACGAAGTTGTTAAAGTTGAAGGCGAAGCTGGCGATCATCAGCGGCGTCAGCGGCTTGATCAGCAGCGGTAAGGTGATGCGGAAGAAGTTTTGCCACGGGTTGGCGCCGTCCATCGCCGAGGCCTCGTACAGATCGTCCGGGATGGCCTTCAGCAGCCCCATGCACAGGATCATCATGTACGGGTAGCCGAGCCAGGTGTTGACGATCAGGATCATGCTCTTGGCGGTGAGCGGATCGCTGAACCAGGCCGGTTTGATGCCGAACAGATGGCTGAGCATCATGTTGATCTCGCCGAAGCTCTGGTTGAACAAACCTTTGAAGATCAGGATCGAGATGAATGACGGCACCGCATAGGGCAGGATCAGCAGCACGCGGTAGATCGCCTTGCCTTTCAGCGCCTCCCACTGCACCACGCAGGCCAACACCATGCCGACCGCCACGGTGAGGATCACCGTCATCACCGAGAACACGATGGTCCAGATGAAGATAGACACGAACGGTTTCTTGATGCCCTCGTCCTGCAGCACCCGCAGGAAGTTTTTCCAGCCGGTGGTGACGGTATAGCCTGGGCTCAGTGTTTCCTGCGCCCAGCCGCCGTCGGCGTTGATCGCCTGATAGAAGCCGGTGTCGCCGTTCGGCCGGTAGCGCACCTGAGTCTGGTTATTGGTCAGCGTGCTGCCGTCTTTGTCCAGCGCATACAGCGGGCGGGTGCCGGAGAACTGGCGCAGGGAGCTCATGCGCAATTCCCCGCCGTCGGGCAGTTGCGCCACCAGTTGGCTCAGCGCTTGCCGGTTCTGGGTGATCACCCGCAGCGTGGCGCGTTCGCCCTGCGGCGCGGCGCTCTGCGCCGTCAGCTTCAGGGTTTGCGGCGCGGCGGCGTCGAGGCGGAAAGGTTCGGAAATCAGCGGCTGTTCGCTGTCCGGTGGCGTCAGCTGCAGGCGCCACTGCTGGTTTTCCGCCGGGTAGAGGCCGAAGGTAAAGGTGTTGCCGCTCTGGAATTGGCGCTGCATCAGCACCGATTGCGCGCGTTCAAAAGTCAGCTGGTTGGTGCTGCTGTAGTTGGTAAAGGCGATGGCGATGGTGCAGATCAGCGGGAACAGGACGAACAGCCCCATGCCGGCGACGCCGGGATACACATAGCGCCAGGCATAGGCGCGGCGGTTGGCGAAGACGTAAAGCCCGGCGCTGACCAGGATCAGCGTCAGGATGGCGAACAGGTATTCACCCTGTGCATACATCAACACAATCAGGTAGCAGGTCACCAGGCTGAACAGGCCGACCACCAGCCATTTCAGCGCGTCGCTTTGCCACCACTTCGATTTTTTACGCGCAGGCGTCCCGGCGTGAGCGAATTGCATAGGGCGTTCCTTTCTGTGAAGCAACGGCGGGGCACTTGTCCCCTTCATACTTGAAGCTACACCTTTGTTGGCTGCGTCCGCTCACCCCGGTCACATAGTTATCTATGCTCCCGGGGATGTGCGTACTTGCCGTCGCGGTGTAACTCCAATTATTTCGGGGATGTTAATCCCGCACGACGTCGTTACTTGGTGATACGGGTCTGCACGTCGTCCAGCGCGGCTTTCACCGTCTGACGGCCGCTGACGGCGTTGATCACCGCGCTGCGTTCGGCGTACCAGAAGGCGCTCATCTGCGGGATGTTCGGCATGATTTCCCCGTTTTGCGAGTTCTGCATGGTGGCCGCTATCTTCGGATCTTTGGCCAGCGCTTCCTGATAGGACTTCAGCGCCACCGCGCCCAGCGGCTTGTCTTTGTTGACGTCCGCCAGCCCTTCGTTGGTCAGCAGGTAGTTCTCGAGGAACTCGGTCGCCAGCTCTTTATTCGGGCTGGCGGCGTTGATGCCGGCGGTTAGCACGCCGACGAACGGCTTGGACGGTTTGCCTTTGAAGGTTGGCAGCAGCGTCACGCCGTAGTTGATTTTGCTCTGCTCGATGTTGTTCCAGGCCCACGGCCCGTTGATGGTCATCGCGGTCTGGCCTTTGTTGAACGCGGCTTCGGCGATCGAGTAGTCGGTATCGGCGTTGATGTGCTTGTTTTTCACCAGATCGACGATGAACTGCAGACCGGCCTGCGAACCGGCATTGGCGACGCCGACATCCTTGATGTTGTATTTGCCGTTTTCATACTTGAAGGCATAACCGCCGTCGGCGGCGATGATAGGCCAGGTGAAGTAGGGTTCCTGCAGGTTCCACATGATGGCGCTTTTGCCGCTGGCGCGCAGCTGCTTGTCCAGCGCCGGGATCTCTTCCCAGGTCTTCGGCGGCTGTTTGACCAGGTCTTTGTTGTAAATCAGCGACAGCGCTTCGACGGCGATCGGGTAGCCGATTAGCTTGCCGTCATAGCGCACGGCGTCCCAGGTGAACGGGAACAGCTTGTCCTGGAAGGCTTTGGACGGGTGGATTTCGGCCAGCAGGCCGGACTGCGCATAGCCGCCGAAACGGTCGTGGGCCCAGAAGATGATGTCCGGGCCGTCGCCGGTGGCGGCCACCTGCGGGTATTTTTCTTCCAGCTTGTCCGGGTGCTCGACGGTGACCTTGATGCCGGTGTCTTTTTCGAATTTCTTGCCGACTTCGGCCAGGCCGTTATAGCCCTTGTCGCCGTTGATCCAGATGACCAGTTTACCTTCCTCGATCTTGGCGAAGGCGGAAGAAGAGAGCACCAGGGTGGCCAGTGCCGAGAGCGCCAGCGTGCGGGCGAGGGTAATGCTGCGAGTCATAATCCAGTCCTTCTTTTTGTGGGCACATAAATCAAGGAGAGACGTTTCGCGGTAATAGTGGGTCACAACGCGACATATTCTCATCCTCCCCCCCTCTACGCCCCTGTGATGAGGAGTGTGATCCAGTTAACGTTGCGCTCTATTCTGTGGCGTCAGGCACAAAATAGGGGGGCGATTTTTGCCAGCCGGATCACAGATTTGCCTTAAGCGCGGAACTTCTCATCGCTGTGGTCGTTCTCTCATCCTCCCGTCTCCTCCCCCATGAAAAATCCTGTTACGGATGATTACCCTTTCCGGCGACTCCCGCACTATCGGCCCATTGATTTTCAACGCCACGCGCAGCAGGGATACCGGATTTATGTCGTCAATGCCTATCGCCACCCAGCCCACCCTGTACCGGATCCATCCGGCCAGTTTCCGTGACGGAAACGGGGACGGCGTGGGCGACGCGCACGGCATGCTGGCGGCGCTGCCGTACCTGAAAGCGCTGTCGATCGACGGCCTGTTGCTGCCGCAGACGCTGGCGCCGGAGACCGAGGCGACGGTGACGGGCGAAGGGCTGACGCTGTGGTACGCCGATGAAGCCAACCGCGTTCGCAATGCGGCCGCGCCGCAGCGGTTCGCCCACGGCGCATTGGCGCTGGACGTGATGCCGTTCAGCGCGGAGAAGCTGGTGGCGGTGCTGCATGCCCGCCGCGCCTCGTTGGCGGACAGCCTGTGGAGCACCGGCGACGCGGATCAGCCCCGAGTGGTCAGCCGCTGGGGGCAGGGCGATTTGCGCTCCGCCGCCGCCTTTCTGACGCTGCTGGCGATGTTGCCGGCGCCGATCTGCCTGTATCAGGGCGAAGAGCTGGGGCTGCCGCACGCCGCCGGCCTGCAGGATCCGCGCGGCGCGCAAACGCCGATGCCGTGGCATGAGGCCCCCGAACAGGTCACCGCCGGCGAAATCAGCTGGTATCAGCAGGTGGCGATCGAACACCGCGCGTTGGCCATCAGCCGCCAACAGCACGACAGCCACTCCACCTTACGTTACTGCCAGGCGCTGTTGGCCCTGCGCCGTTCGCCGCTCATCCAGCGCGGCGAGCTGAGCGCGGTCAGCCAGCGAGACGGCGTGGTGCGCTTACTTATTACCCATCAGGATCAATGCCTTGAAGCGCTGATAAACCTGCAGCCTTATACTCAGGCGGCCGCGCCGTCTGAGGCGACCTTGCCGTTGGCATGGCAGCACGGCGCGCAGCAAGAGGGTCATCAATGGGTTTTGGCGGGCTTTGCCTCCGCCATTTTCACACGACATGTTAACTGCGAAAGCAGGGGAGTAACGCATGGCTAGCGTCACACTGCGCAGCGTTTATAAGGCCTTCGGTGAGGCCGTGATTTCCAAAGACGTCAATCTGACCATCGAAGACGGCGAGTTTGTGGTGTTTGTCGGGCCGTCGGGCTGCGGTAAATCGACGCTGCTGCGCATGATCGCCGGGCTGGAGGACATCACCTCCGGCGAGCTGCTGATCGGCGAGAAACGTATGAATGAGGTGCCGCCTTCCGAGCGCGGCATCGGCATGGTGTTCCAATCCTATGCGCTGTATCCGCACCTGTCAGTGGCGGACAACATGTCGTTCGGCCTGAAGCTGGCCGGCGCCAGGAAAGCGGAAATCAATCAACGGGTGAACCAGGTCTCCGAGGTGCTGCAGCTGGCGCACCTGCTCGATCGGCGGCCGAAGGCGCTGTCCGGCGGGCAGCGTCAGCGCGTGGCGATCGGCCGCACGCTGGTGGCTGAGCCAGACGTGTTCCTGCTCGACGAACCGCTGTCCAACCTCGACGCCGCGCTGCGGGTGCAGATGCGCATCGAGATCTCCCGTCTGCACAAGCGCCTGCAGCGCACCATGATTTACGTCACCCACGATCAGGTCGAAGCGATGACGCTGGCCGACAAGATCGTGGTGCTCGACGCCGGTCGCGTGGCGCAGGTTGGCAAGCCGCTGGAACTGTACCACTACCCGGCCAACCGCTTCGTCGCCGGGTTTATCGGCTCGCCGAAGATGAACTTCCTGCCGGTCAAGGTGACCGCGGCGCAGCCGCAACAGGTGCAGGTCGAGCTGCCCAACCGCCAGCTGGTCTGGCTGCCGGTGGAAGGCGCGGGCGTTCAGCCCGGCGCCAACCTGTCACTGGGCATTCGCCCTGAACATCTGCTGCCCGGCGAAGCCTCTGAAGTGCGGCTTACCGGCGACGTACAGGTGGTGGAGCAACTCGGCAACGAGACGCAAATCCACATCCAAATCCCGGCTATCCGTCAAAACCTGGTGTACCGCCAGAATGACGTGGTGCTGGTAGAAGAAGGTGCCACATTCGCCATCGGCCTGCCGCCTCACCGCTGCCACCTGTTCCGTGAAGACGGTACGGCATGTAAACGGCTGCACCAGGAGCCGGGCGTTTAAAGCATCAAAGTCGGTATAACAGGAGAATAATGATGACTACTCTGCGCAAACTTCCTCTGGCACTGGCTGTCGCCGCCGGTGTTCTCTCTACCCAGGCGCTGGCCGTGGATTTCCACGGTTACGCCCGTTCCGGCATCGGCTGGACCGGCAGCGGCGGTGAGCAACAGTGCTTCAAGGCCACCGGCGCCGCGAGCAAATACCGTCTCGGCAACGAATGCGAAACCTACGCCGAGCTGAAACTGGGGCAGGAAGTGTGGAAAGAAGGCGACAAGAGCTTCTACTTCGACACCAACCTGGCCTATTCGGTCTCGCAACGTTCCGACTGGGAAGACGTGACCCCGGGCTTCCGCGAAGTCAACGTGCAGGGTAAAAACCTGATCGACTGGCTGCCGGGCTCCACGCTGTGGGCCGGTAAGCGCTTCTATCAGCGTCATGACGTTCACATGATCGACTTCTACTACTGGGATATCTCCGGCCCGGGCGCCGGTCTGGAAAACATCGATCTGGGCTTCGGCAAGCTTTCCGCTGCCGTGACCCGCAACTCGGAGTCCGGCGGCTCTTACGGCTACCTGGATAACGAATGGAAACAGCGTCCGACCGTCAACGACACCTTCGACGTGCGCTTGGCCGGCCTGGAGCTGAACCCGGGCGGCACCCTGGAGCTGGGCGTGGACTACGGCCGCGCCAATGCGCAGGACCACTACCACCTGGCCGACGGCGCGAGCAAAGACGGCTGGATGTTCACCGCAGAACACACCCAAAGCATCCTGAACGGTTACAACAAGTTTGTGGTGCAGTACGCCACCGACTCGATGACCTCGCAGAACAACGGCCGCAACGAAGGCGCCACCATCGATAACAACGGCAAGATGATCCGCGTGCTGGATCACGGCGCCATCGACTTCAACGATCAATGGGCGTTGATGTACGTCGCCATGTTCCAGGACATCGACCGCGACAACAACAACGGCACCACCTGGTACACCGTGGGCGTGCGCCCGATGTACAAATGGACGCCGATCATGAGCACCCTGCTGGAAGCGGGCTACGACAACGTCAAATCCCAGCGCACCGGCGATCGCAACGGCCAGTATAAAGTGACCCTGGCGCAGCAGTGGCAGGCGGGCAACAGCATCTGGTCGCGTCCGGCCATCCGTCTGTTCGCCACCTACGCCAAGTGGGATGAGAAGTGGGGCTACGCCACCGGTGACGACACCGGGTATAACGCCGGCACCGCTTACAACGACACCAGCATGCATACCTTCAGCCGCGGCAAGGATGACGAAGTCACCTTCGGCGCCCAGATGGAAATTTGGTGGTAACGACGACAGGGCGGGGAGGGCCAGCGGCTCTCCCCCAACCGCATTCGCCGCGGCCGGATCTCTTGCCTGATCCGCCGCAGCGCTGAAAGAGGATATAACGATGAAAAAGAATCTGCTGTCACTCTGCCTGTCGCTGGCGCTGACCGTCGGCGCGCCTTTGGCGGCCAACGCCGAGACGCCGGCCAACGTTTCCGTCGCGCCGGCCATCAGCGCCGCCACGCTGCAAAGCCTGCCGTGGCAGCCGCTGCAGCCGCCGGTGTCGCAAGAGGTGAAGCTCGACGCCGTCAGCCCGCAGCTCAATCAGGGCGAGATTCAGGGGGCGATCGCCGCCTATACGCTGCCGGCCGATCGCGGTTCGCTGGAAGTGACGCTGAGCAGCCTTGCCAAAAACAATTCGCTTTATGCGCCGAGCGTGCTGGTGCTGGACGAGCATCTGCGCCCGGCGGCGTATTACCCGAGCAGCTACTTCCCGTATCAGCCGCCGGGGGCTATGTCCTCCGATCGCCTCGAAGGCACGCTGAAACTGACGCCGGCGCTCGGCCAAAAACAGATTTACCTGCTGGTGTACACCACCCGCCAGGACTTGGCGAAAACCACTCAGTTGACCAACCCGGCCAAGGCCTATGCGCAGGGCGTGGGCAACGCGGTACCGGATATCCCGGATCCGATCGCCGGCCACGCGACGACCGGCACGCTGAAGCTTAAGGTCACCGCTGAACAGGGCACCGGCAACGTGATGATCGGCATGCTGCAGCCTGCGCCGACCGTGGCGCCGGTGGTGGTGGGCTCGACCGCCCCTGCCGCCGTGGCGGCACCGGCACCGGCGCCGGAGAAACCGGCGGAGCCGATGCTCAACGATACCGAAAGCTACTTCAATAACGGCATCAAACAGGCGGTGAAGGCGGGCGATATCGACAAGGCGCTGAAACTGATGAATGAGGCCGAGAAACTGGGCTCGACCACCGCGCGTAAAACGTTTATCAGCAGCGTTAAAGGCAAGGGGTAACACCCGGCGCTGCCGATGCTGGCTCGATGATTGGTGCGCTTTGGCGCACCTTTTTTCATCCGCGGGCCAGCGTTGCGCCGATCAACGCCAACAGACGGGCGTTGTCTACCTGCTGCATGACACGCACCGGCTTGCCCTGCGGCGGCGGCATGCTGACCGTCAGGCGCAGACTGTCCGGCCGCCAGCGGCGTGAGCTGCCGCGCGTCAACGCCCCTTCCAGCGCCACATCCACATGGAACATCTCGGTGGTGACCAGCTGCGGCGCCAGCAGCCAGGCGATCACTAACGCATCATGGATCCAGCAGCCCGGCAGGTGCCGCGTATGGCGCGAATAGTCGATCCACGGCCGCGTGGTGGCGCGTAAATAGCGGCACAGCGGGGTATCCGGCTGGGTCAACGCGGCCAGATCCGCCTGGGTCAGCATGGTCTGGGTGGTGACATCCAGCGGTGCCAGCGTGATGGTGGCGCCGCTGTTCAACACCAGCCGCGCCGCTTCCGGATCCAAACCGAAATTGGTGTCCTTGATGTACCCGTCGACGTTGAATACGCCCCCCATGATCACAATCTCTTTCACCGCCTGCGCCATCTGCGGGTAAAGCTGCATGGCGTGCGCAACGTTGGTCAGCGGGCCGATCGCCGCCAGCGTGATCTCGCCGGGATGCCGGCAGATCAGCTCGCCGATGGCGATGGCGGCGTCCGGTGCGGGCGCGTTGGCCAGCGAGGGCGCGGGCAGGTCACGCCACAGCGCCGCCAGCTTCGGATCGGCGATCGGGCGGTCCAGATGTGCGCGCCACGGCTCCGGCGGCTCGCTCAGGGCGCGCGCCGCGCCGAGGGCGACCGGCACCTGATAGCCGCTCTGCGCCAGCAGATCGGTGGCGACGGCGAAGCCCACTTCTCGCGGGGTGTTGCCAGCCACGATGCTGATCAGCTCCAGCTGCAGCTGCGGTTTGGCCGCCAGCGCCAGGGCCAGCGCCAGGCCGTCGTCGACGTTGGCGCCGGGCACGCCGTTGCCGGGATCGCAATCAATGATTAAACGCATATATATAAGGTGTCCTGAAAAACCGCTAACAGCCGCAGGAGCGGCGGATGCGCAGTTGAAAAGCGAATTCATGCAGCTCGGCGGGCGAGGCACCGGCGGCCAGCATGGCGATGGCCCGCTTGGCCATGGCGTCGATCGGCTGCTCGACCGCGCTGAGCGGCGGCACGCTGAATTCGGATTGCTGCGTGCCGTTAAAACAGATCAGCGCCAGATCGTCCGGCGCGCGCAGCCCATGCTCCGCCAACGCCGACAGGCAGCCGAGCGCCTGTTGCTCGTTAGAGGTGAAAACGGCGCGCGGGCGTGGGCCTTGCACCAGGCGCTGGGTGGCCTGGTAACCGCCTTGGCGGGTGTAGGGCACTTCGAAAATCCACTCGTCGCGTGGCGCGATGCCCGCCTCCAGCAGCGCATCGCGCCAGCCGTTCAGGCGATCCTGCGCGTTGAGCATGGTCAGCGGGCCGATAAAAATGCCGATATCGCGGTAGCCGTGTTGCAGCAGATGGCGGGTTGCCTGGCAGGCGGCGTCGCGCTCGTCGACGCGAATGGCGCAGACGCCGGCCTGGCTGTCGATGGTGTCTATCATTACGCAGGGCGTGCCGGAAGCGCGGATCAGATCGAACCACGGATGGCGATCGACGCTGGTGTACAGCAGGCCGTCGACCTGGCGGCGCAGCAGGTTGTTGATAAGTTCATACTCGCGCTGACGATCGTCGCCGGCATCGCCCAGCAGCAGCACGCGGCCGCGGCTGAAGGCTTCCTGCTGCAGCGCCCGCGCCAGGGTGGCGAAGAACGGGTTGGAAATATCCGGCACCACCAGCCCGTAGGTTTGTGTGCTGCCGGAGGCCAGCGCCCGCGCGATGTCGTTCGGCCGGTAGCCGGTCTGCTCGATCGCCGCCAGCACGCGCAGC
Source organism: Serratia sp. TMDUHS_CL (assembly GCF_037137105.1). NCBI lineage: Bacteria > Pseudomonadati > Pseudomonadota > Gammaproteobacteria > Enterobacterales > Yersiniaceae > Serratia > Serratia sp. TMDUHS_CL. The sequence continues at coordinate 48,972 of NZ_JBBBDV010000019.1, read as the reverse complement.
CGGGTGGCTTCCGCCACCGGGCGCGGGCCGTTGTTGATCACATAGCTGACCACGGCGACGGAGGTGCCCGCTAGGCGGGCCACGTCGGCGCGGGTAACGCGTCGCGCGGAGTGATTATCCAAATTGGGATCCTGTTCGCCTTCTCGCTACGCGGCATCCTGCGGCAGGTTGAGATCGCGGCCGCGGGTTTCGGGAGCAAAGAAGGTGGTGATTAAGCCGATGGCCGCCATTACAACAAAATAGCAGGCGACAGGCCACCAGTGACCGAAACCGGACAGCAGTGCGGTGGCGATCAGCGGCGCAGTACCGCCGGAGAGGATTGAACCGAGCTCCTTGGCGAACGCCATTTTGGAGTAGCGGTTCTTCACGCCGAACAGTTCGACGCCGTAGGCAGCCTGCACGCCGAAGATCCCCAGCGACGCGATGCACATGCCGACCACGATCACCGAGATGACGATCGCCGGTTCACGGCTGTCGAGCAGCCAGAACGCCGGGAAGGCGTACAGCACCAGCAGCAGGCAGAACCACCGGTAGGTGACGCGGCGGCCGAAGCGATCGGACAGCCAGCCGGCCAGCGGGATCACCAGAAAACCACACAGCGAGGCGATCAGCACCGCCAGCGCCGGCACCGATTTATCGACCATCAGCACCTTCGCGACGTAGCCGACGATAAAGCCCTGGCACAGGTAGGAAGGGCCGTTTTCGCCGATGCGCAGGCCGAGCATCACCCAGAACGCCTTGGTGCGCTGCAGGTAGCTGCGCGTATCCGGTGCGGCCTGGGCGGCGTCCAGCATGCGCTGGTGGTTTTGCTGCAGCTCGCGCTCGAAGACCGGCGTTTCCCGCACGTGGCGGCGCAGGTACAGCGCCACGCCGGCGATCAGAATGCTGGCGAGGAACGGAATGCGCCAGCCCCAGCTCATCAGGTCTTCCTTGTCGAGCTGCAGCACCAGCAGCCACACCAGCGACGCCAGCAGGGTGCCGCTGTTGGAGCCGATGGCGATGATCGACGCCACCAGCCCGCGCCGCTTGGCCGGCGCGTATTCCGCCAGCATCACCGCGCCGCCGGACAGTTCCGCACCGGCGCCGAACCCCTGCGCGAAGCGCAGGATCACCAGGCAGGTGGGTGCCCAGACGCCGATTTGCGCATAGGACGGGATCAGGCCGATCAGCGTGGTGGAGAGGCCCATCAGCGCCACGGTGGTGATCAGCACCACGCGGCGGCCTTTGCGATCGCCGATCCAGCCGAACACCAGCGCACCGATCGGCCGTGCGACGAAGCCGACGGAGTAGGTGGCGAAGCTGGCCAGCAGGGCGACCAGCGGCGTGGCCTCGGGGAAGAACACGTCGCCGAACACCATGCCGGCCGCCAGGCCGTACAGCGCAAAATCGACGTATTCCATCGCGGTGCCGAGCCAGCAGGAGAAGGTGGCGCGCCAAAATTGGCTGCGCCCCTCTTTGGTCGCCAGGCGTTCATCGGCCGCCAGCGCGGCGTCGGCGGTCTGTGAAGGGGCAAGCGTTGTTTCGCTCATGGCAGTGCTATCCTCTTTTGTTCTGCACCTGGAGGGGCGCGGTTAAAGATGGTTTCCCTGGTGCCGGCAACAAAGGTGTGCCGACCAATGATGTCGGACGCATGGCGATTCAACGCTGCGGTGTCAGAGTATCTACGCGCGTAGATAAAACAACGCGACAAAGATGAAACTTTGCAGGCGATCACAGAATCGTCATCGTGCCGGGGAACGAAGATAGAGAACGCGGATGGCAAAAAGATGACAGAAGCCCGGTTTTTCCGGCGGAAGCCACCGCCGTTTTCGCCACGAATCAGCCTGCCGCTTTCGTATTTCTGCGCTACAATGGGGGCCTGTTAACAGTTTGTATCGTCTGGCGCGCCGTACCGGCCGCGGTTCAGGCGAGGAGTAAAGCAATGTCTGGCATCAGGGATTCCATCCTGCCGCCGCTGGAGTGGTTGTCCGAACAGGATCCTCCGGCGCCCGCCGCCGTCAGCGACTGGCTGATGGAGTTAGGCTCCATGACCCGCCGATTTGAACGCCATTGCGCCCAGGTGCGCGTCGAACCGCAGCGCGAATGCTTCGTCACGCGCGAGGCGCTGGGCGACGAGGCGAACCACCTGCCCGACAGCCCGCGCTACTGGCTGCGCGAAGTGGTGCTGCTGGGCGACGACCAGCCCTGGCTGCTGGGGCGCACGGTGATCCCGGAAAATACGCTGACCGGCCCCGACCAGGCGCTGGTGGATCTGGGCACGCTGCCGCTGGGGCGCTACCTGTTCAGCAGCGGCAATCTGACCCGCGACTATATCCATATCGGCCGACAGGATGCGCTGTGGGCGCGCCGTTCACGGCTGCGGCTGGCGGGCAAACCGCTGTTGCTGACCGAATTGTTTTTACCGGCTTCGCCGCTGTATTCAGCGGTTCCTGCATAAGAGAGGAGAGCAAGACCTTGGAGGGAAGCGTGACTCAAAGTAAATGGCGGGCTTACAGCCATTTGATGCGCATTGATAAACCGATCGGCACGCTGTTGCTGCTGTGGCCGACGCTGTGGGCGCTGTGGCTGGCCGGGAAAGGCGTGCCGCCGCTGTCGATTTTGCTGGTGTTCGTGCTCGGCGTGTTCCTGATGCGCGCCGCCGGCTGCGTGGTGAATGACTACGCCGATCGCGCGGTGGACGGCTACGTGAAACGCACCGCCGGGCGGCCGATGCCGAGCGGTCGGGTGAGCGCGAAAGAGGCCAAGGTGCTGTTTGCGGTGCTGGTGCTGATCTCGTTCTGCCTGGTGTTGACGCTCAATGCGATGACCATCTGGCTGTCGCTGGCGGCGCTGGCGCTGGCCTGGGTGTATCCGTTCATGAAGCGGGTGACCAACCTGCCGCAGTTCGTGCTGGGCGCCGCGTTCGGCTGGGGCATTCCGATGGGGTATGCGGCGGTCAGCGAATCGCTGCCGCTCAGCTGCTGGCTGCTGCTGCTGGCCAACATCTGCTGGACGGTGGCCTACGACACGCTGTATGCGATGGTCGATCGCGACGATGACTTGAAGATCGGCATCAAATCCACCGCTATCCTGTTCGGCCGTTATGACAAGCTGATCGTCGGGCTGCTGCAGTTCGCGACGCTGCTGCTGCTGGTGTGGGTCGGTTATCTGGCGCAGCTCGGCGGGGCGTTTTACTGGTCGCTGTTGCTGGCGGGCGCGCTGTTCATTCACCAGCAAAAACAGATCGCCGGCCGCGAGCGCGAAGCCTGCTTCAAGGCCTTCCTGCAGAACAACTATGTCGGTTTGGTGGTATTTATCGGCATCGCGCTGAGCTATCTGCCGGCGTAACGGTTTCGCAAAGCAAGAAAAAAGGCACCCCAGGGGGTGCCTTTTGTGTTTCGGTGCCGGACGACATCACTCGTCCTGCTCTTCTTCCGCGTCGGCTTGCGGCAGGGCGTTGGTCTCTGCCGGCATGTTGACGCTTTCGATGGTCAGCTTGATTTCCGGCGTGATCAGATCGCTCAGCATGTTGTACACCTCAAGGGTGTGCTCGCGGATCGCATCCCCGCTATCGTTGATATAGCCTTCTTCGCGCAGCGTCGCCACCAGGGTGGAGAACACCGCCTTGTCGAAGAACTCCGGCGCGTTGATGCCGTGCAGCACCGACAGACGCTGCGCCATGATGCGGCTCTCTTTCTCCAGCGCGCCGCGGTTGATGCTCGGGTTGGCGCTGAGGATCGACATGGTGATGGCGTAGCGTTGCAGGGTTTCGCGCACCCCGGCGGCCAGCAGCTGCAGCGGGCGAATGCGCGCCGGGTTCAGCACCAGCTCGTCGCCTTTGTCGCAGATCAGCTGTTGGCGGATCAGCTCGTCGATCACCGGCTGCAGCACCTCCGGCAGCTGTTCCTTGTCGTTATGCAGGAACAGCTCGGCTTTCAGCATCGGGTAGATCATGCCGATTTGACGCAGCAGTTCGGCGCGCGATACCCGGCGATGATGCATCACGATGCTGGCGATCAGAGACGGCAGCACCAGCAGGTGGTGGATGTTGTTGCGGTAATAGGTCATCAGCACCGCCTGCTCGCGCGGCAGGATGATGATGTCGCCGATGTTGTCCTTTTCCACCTCGAACTTGTTCATGTTCAGCGCGTGATCCAGCAGCTCGTCCGGCGTTTGCGTCGGTACGGTGACGTCATGCGCGTAAGGCGCGTTGCGCATCAGCTGCAGGTAGCACTCGAGCTGCTCGAGCAATTGTTCGCGGGTCAGCGAACGCTGGCGCGAGGCCAGCAGCGCGGTGGAGCACAGGTTCATGGCGTTGGCCGCGGCGGCGTTGTTGATGCGCACCATGATCTGGCCGGCCAGATCGTTGACCGTCGGCGTCAGCCAGCTTGGGCGCTGAGCCTCGATCGGATCGATAGACTCGCGCCACTGCGGCACGTGCTGGTTGAGGTAAGCGGTCAACGGCAGCGGCTCGCCAAAGTTGACATAACCCTGGCCCAGATTGCGCAGCTTGCGCAGGCCGCGCAGCATCTGCAACAGGCTCTCTTTTTCCTTGGTGGCGCCACGCAGCTCTTTGGCATAGGTGCCCACTTCCATCACGTGCTCGTAGCCGATGTAGATCGGCACCAGCGTGATCGGACGGGCACCGCCGCGCAGCATCGCCTGAATGGTCATCGACAGGGTGCCGGTCTTCGGCTCCAGCAGACGCCCGGTGCGGGAACGGCCGCCTTCCACGAAGTATTCCACCGAGTAACCGCGGGTGAACAGCTCGCCGAGGTATTCGCGGAACACCGTCGAGTAGAGCTTGTTGCCCTTGAAGGTGCGGCGGATGAAGAACGCGCCCAGGCGGCGGAAGATCGGACCCGCCGGCCAGAAGTTGAGGTTGATGCCGGCGGCGATGTGCGGCGGCACCAGGCCCTGGTGATACAGCACGTAGGACAGCAGCAGATAATCCATGTGGCTGCGGTGGCAGGGCACGTAGACGATCTCGTGGCCGTCCTGCGCCAGCTGGCGCACGCGTTCGGCGTTGGTGACGTTGATGCCCTGATACAGCCGGTTCCAGGTCCAGCTCAGCACGCGGTCGGACAGGCGCACGGTTTCGTAGGAGAAATCGGCGGCGATCTCTTCCATCAGCGCGATGGCGTTCTGTTGGGCCTTCTCGTGCGAGATCTTCTTGCTGCGCGCTTCGTCCTCGACCGCTTTTTCGATCGCTTTGGACGCCAACAGCTTGTTGAACAGATCCTGACGGGCCGGCAGGCTCGGGCCTACCGCGGCCAGGCGCTGACGCGAGAAGTGCATGCGTGCCACGCGCGCCAGTTTCTGCGCGATGGTTTTATCCGTGCCGTGCTCGGTGGCCATGCGGCGCAGCGAAACGGTGTTGGAGAAACGCACGAAGCTGTCGCGGCCGAGCCACAGCACGGCGAAGAATTTCTGCACGCCGTTCAACAGACGCAGGTGCGGCGTGCCGTGGCCTTCGCGGCCCGGCGAGCGGCCGAACATCACCGAAACCGGCAGCATCTGAATGTCGAGATCCGGATTGCTGCGGTGCAGATCCAGATAGTCGTGGAACAGCTTTACCGACTCTTCTTTCGGGGTGTAGTAGCGGAACACGCGCGGGCCGTCGTGAATGAACACGTAGCTCGGCAGCACGGTGCCGTCGATCTCCAGCGAGTTGAGCGGATCGGGCAGATCCTGCGCCAGGCACTGGGTGCGCAGCGTCAGCAAATCCGCCTTGGAATTGTAAGGTAAAACATACAAAATCGGCCGTGAGGGATCCAACCCTAACTCGGTAACCGGATCTGAAGGGATGACCTTACTTCTTACCAACAATTTAAGTGGTAAATTCAATATTTTATAATAAATTTTACGCCAACCTGACATAAACAACGTGAAGCCTCTTGTTAGCAATGCGCCGCAAGCATACCAGAAACCGGGTAGCAGATCTGTGGTGTTCGAAAACCGAGAGCCGTCAGCGCGGACTGTTCTAGACTCTTTTTATTATGACCGACCTCTGAGAAAGGCACGAAAACATGGCAAACCAAGCAACCGGACTGACCCGCATCATCAAGGCCGCCGGCTATTCCTATAAAGGGCTTTCCGCCGCCTGGCAGCACGAAGCGGCTTTCCGCCAGGAACTGGTGGTCACCCTGCTGGCTATCATACTGGCTGTCTGGCTGGATGTGGGTGCGATAGCGCGCATTTTATTGATCGGATCGGTAGCGCTGGTGATGATCGTCGAGATCCTGAACAGCGCGATCGAGGCGGTGGTGGATCGCATCGGCAGCGAACATCACGAACTGTCCGGCCGGGCCAAGGACATGGGATCGGCGGCGGTGTCGCTGGCGATCGTGCTGGCGCTGTTCGTTTGGGGCACGGTCTTATGGCAGCATTTTGGCTGACGAAAGGCGCCTACTGACTGATTTTTATTTATTCTTCGGTTCCCAATCCGCGCTTACCTGTATATACTCACAGCAAGACTGTATAAACAAACAGGGGGCGGAATGAAAGCACTAACTACCAGACAGCAAGAGGTCTACGATCTGATTCGCGATCATATTTCGCAAACGGGCATGCCGCCAACGCGTGCCGAGATCGCGATGCGTCTGGGGTTCCGCTCGCCTAACGCCGCCGAAGAACACCTGAAGGCGCTGGCACGCAAAGGCGTGATAGAAATCGTCTCCGGTGCCTCGCGCGGTATCCGCCTGTTGATGGAAGAAGAAGAAGGGCTGCCGCTGATTGGCCGCGTCGCCGCCGGCGAGCCGCTGCTGGCGCAGCAGCACATCGAAGGGCACTACCAGGTGGATCCTTCCCTGTTTAAACCGAGCGCCGATTTCCTGCTGCGGGTGAACGGCATGTCGATGCGCGACATCGGCATTCTGGACGGCGATCTGCTGGCGGTGCACAAAACGCAAGACGTGCGCAACGGCCAGGTCGTGGTGGCGCGCATCGAAGACGAAGTGACGGTCAAGCGCCTGAAAAAACACGGCAACGTGGTCGAGCTGCTGCCGGAGAACAACGAATTCCAACCGATCGTGGTCGATCTGCGCCAGCAGAATTTCACTATCGAAGGGCTGGCGGTCGGCGTGATCCGCAACGGTGACTGGATTTAATCGTCGCACTCTCAGTGCCGCCTCTTGTATCAATCGCCCCTGTTCTGGGGCGTTTTTGTTTCTGACCTTGCCCTTCGCCACTGCTACGGGAACATCTCATCATGCGCTTGATTTCCGCCTTCACCAGCGACACCGATAAAGCCCTGTGGCGCCTGGCTCTGCCGATGATTTTCTCCAATATCACCGTACCGCTGCTCGGGCTGGTGGACACCGCGGTGATCGGCCACCTCGACAGCCCGATCTACCTGGGGGGCGTCGCGATCGGCGCGGTGGCGACCAGCTTCCTGTTCATGCTGCTGTTGTTCCTGCGCATGAGCACCACCGGCCTGGCGGCGCAGGCGCTGGGGGCACAGAACCCGCAGGCGCTGGCGCGCGCCTTTATGCAGCCGCTTCTGCTGGCGCTGCTGGCCGGGGTGGCGATCGTCCTGTTGCGCTATCCGCTGATCGAACTGGCGCTGCGGATCGTCGGTGGCAATGGCGAGGTGCTGGAACAGGCGCGGCGTTTTCTTGAGATTCGTTGGCTGAGCGCGCCGGCGGCGCTGGCTAATCTGGTGCTGCTGGGCTGGCTGCTCGGCGTGCAGTATGTGCGTGCGCCGGTGATCCTGCTGATCGTCGGCAACCTGCTGAACATCGTGCTGGATATCTGGCTGGTGATGGGCCTGGGCTGGAACGTGCGAGGGGCGGCGGCGGCAACCGCCATCGCCGAATACGCCACGCTGCTGCTCGGCCTGTGGCTGGCGTGGCGGGTGATGCGCCTGCGCGGTATCACCCTGCCGATGCTGCGCCAGGCCTGGCGTGGCGATCTGCGTCGGCTGCTGGCGCTTAACCGCGACATCATGTTGCGTTCATTGCTGCTGCAGCTGTGCTTTGCATCGCTGACCATCTTCGGCGCTCGCCTGGGAAGCGACGTGGTGGCGGTCAACGCGGTATTGATGAATCTGCTGACGTTCACCGCCTATGCGCTCGACGGCTTCGCTTATGCGGTGGAAGCCCATTCGGGCCACGCCTACGGTGCCCGGGACGACAGCCAGCTGCGCAAGGTGTGGCACGCGGCCTGCAAGCAGGCAGGGCTGGTCGCGCTGGCCTTCGCCCTGGCGTATGCCGTTACCGGCCAGCAGATCGTGGCGGCGTTGACCTCCTTGCCGGAGCTGCGTGCGTTGGCCGCCCACTATTTACCGTGGCAGGTCATCCTGCCGCTGGTCGGGGTGTGGTGCTATTTGCTGGACGGCATGTTTATCGGCGCCACGCGCGGTGCCGAGATGCGCAACAGCATGGCGGTGGCTGCGGCGGGATACGGTCTGGCGCTGTTCAGCGTGCCGCTGCTTGGCAACCACGGGCTCTGGCTGGCGCTGGCGGTGTTTCTGGCGCTGCGCGGTCTGGCACTGGGCTGGATTTGGCACCGCCATCAGGTGCGCGGCAGCTGGTTTGCCGCACGCTAAACCGCGCGCTTTGTTGGGTTAATTATTGATTTTTCTTATGTTTTTATTCATATTTGCTTACATGTTTTCAGCCTGGTTTTGCCCGGCTTAGTTCGTTGTTTATTGGCGTTTTTTATGTTTATTTCATTTCTTAATGGTTTTTTATTCTGTCATATGGCTTTTTTATTTCCATGTTTAACTAGAATGAATCATGTGGCTGGCGAATGAATGGGAGCGATATTCCTTAAGGTGAAGGGCGTATCGGCCAGAAAAATTTCTGGTTAACCCCGGCCGGCGACAGGGATCACTGATTCACCACAGGTTAACGGAGAGACTATGAATAAAGATCAAGCCGACGGTAACTGGAAGCAGCTTAAAGGCAAAGTGAAGGAAAAATGGGGCAAGCTGACCGATGACGATCTGACGGTCATCGAAGGGAAACGCGAACAGCTGGTCGGTAAAATCCAGGAGCGCTACGGTTACCAGAAAGAGGCGGCCGAGAAAGAGGTGAAAGCCTGGGAAGATCACACCAAACACCGCTGGTAATTTGCAGGGCCGCCATTGAAGGCGGCTTGCCCAGCGCAGGCCGGCGTCGCTCTCATCCTCTGGCGTCCCGGCCGCAGGTACAGGGAGGTACCTGACTTCGTCTTACTTCTTCTTGATGGCGATGCTGTGATCGTGTTCGGCGCAGTCATGCTTGCTGTCGCACGCCTCAACCTCCACGCAGCCGGCGCACAGGCCGTGCGCTTCCACCACGCTGTGACGCAGCGCAAATCCGGCCTCCTGCGCCAGCTTCTGCAGCGTTTCCTCTACGCCTTCGGTAGTGCGTTCGGTCACCTGGCCGCAGCGGTCGCAGATAAACAGTGCGGACGTGTGCATCGGCTGTTCGAAGTGGTGGCACAGCACGTAGCTGTTGGCGGATTCCACTCTATGGATAAACCCTTGCTCCAGCAGAAAATCCAGCGCGCGATAGACCGTCGGCGGCTTGGCCTGCGGTTCGGCGACGCGCAGCAGATCGAGCAGGTCATAAGCGCTGATTGCACCGGGTTGCTGAGTCATCAGACGCAGCACTTCCAGCCGTTGCGGCGTCAATCGCACATTGCGTTGTTGGCAGAGGCGTTCCGCCTGCGCCAGCAGCTTTTCCTGGGTGGTTGAGTTCATCGCAAATATCCCGGTACGTAAAAAAGCCGATTTTACCATGATTACGGCGAATCGCCGAGAGTTGCCCCCTTTTCCCCTGAGGATTGCGCAGGGAAAGGCGCGCTGAGTGCGCTAAAAGAGAGATGCATCACAACTTTTTCCCTCCACCGGGCGGCAAATCAACGTTGCCGATTTTAGCGCTGGAGAGCCGCTGGCGAGAGCGGTATAACGCGCTTCACCCGCGTGACGAACAGGAGCCTTGTGTGATGACGGAAAGAGAGAAGCTGTTAAGCGGCCTGGAGTACAACAGCCGCGATGAAGAACTGATTGCGATGTACCATCGGGCCAGGGCGTTGACCAAAAGCCTGGGGACGCTGGATTCGCATCAGGCGGACGAGAAAAACCGCCTGCTCGGCGAACTGTTCGGTGCCTGGGGTGAGGCGAGCTGGATCGAAACGCCGTTCTGGTGCGACTACGGGCAACATGTCCGCATCGGTAAAAACTGTTTTATCAACGCCAATGCGGTGTTCCTCGACTGCAATACCATCACCATCGGCGACAACACGCTGATCGGCCCCAGCGTGCAAATCTACACGCCGAGCCACCCGCTGAAGGCCGGCGAACGCTTTACCGGCGACCCGGCCTTTCCTTTCCGCACCTCGGCGCAGCCGGTGTCCATCGGCAGCAACGTATGGATCGGCGGTAACGTGGTGATCTTGCCGGGAGTGACCATCGGCGACGGCACGACTATCGGCGCGGGCAGCATCGTGACCGGCGACATCCCGGCCAATGTGCTGGCGCTGGGGCAGCCGTGCCGGGTTATCCGCACGTTGGAATAGGGGGGAAACGAAGGCGATTTTCCCAACGGCGCCGATTGCCGTTATAATAGCCGTTTGCGGCCGCGCGCCGTTCGTTAAACCCAGACAGACTCAGGTAGCCAGTAACTCAGCATGACGAAAGACAACCACGCCCCAACCTACGCCGCCAATCGTTTCTCCATCGCGCCGATGCTCGACTGGACCGATCGTCATTGCCGTTACTTCCACCGCCTGCTGACCAAGGAAACGCTGCTGTACACCGAAATGGTGACCACCGGCGCGATCATTCACGGCAAGGGCGACTACCTGGCCTACAGCGAAGAAGAGCATCCGGTGGCGCTGCAGCTGGGCGGCAGCGATCCGGCCGCGTTGGCGCACTGCGCCAAACTGGCGGAGCAGCGCGGTTACGACGAGATTAACCTCAACGTCGGCTGCCCGTCCGATCGCGTGCAAAACGGCATGTTCGGTGCCTGTTTGATGGGGCAGGCGACGCTGGTCGCCGACTGCATCAAGGCGATGCGCGACGTGGTGTCGATCCCGGTGACGGTGAAGACCCGCATCGGCATCGACGATCAGGACAGCTATGCCTTCCTGTGCGACTTTATCCAAACCGTCGCCGGGCGCGGCGAGTGCGACATGTTCACCATCCACGCGCGCAAGGCCTGGCTCTCCGGCCTCAGCCCGAAAGAGAACCGCGAAGTGCCGCCGCTGGACTACCCGCGCGTTTATCAGCTGAAGCGGGATTTCCCGGCGCTGACCATCGCCATCAACGGCGGGGTGAAAACGCTGGAAGAGGCGCAGCAGCATCTGCAGCATCTGGACGGCGTGATGATGGGGCGCGAGGCGTACCAGAATCCGGGCATTCTGGCACGGGTCGACAGCGAACTGTTCGGCGCGCAGACCGCAGTGCCGGACAGCGTGGCGATCGTCGAAGCGCTGTATCCGTACATCGAGCGCGAGCTGTCCAACGGCACCTATCTCGGCCACATCACCCGCCACATCCTCGGTTTGTTCCAGGGCGTGCCGGGCGCGCGCCAGTGGCGTCGCCACCTGAGCGAGAACGCCCACAAGCCGGGCGCCGATGCGCGGGTGGTGGAGCAGGCGCTGGCGCTGGTGCGTCAGCCGCGTGTGGAAATGGCGTAACCCACAAAAATTTTGACTAACAGTTAGTCTTTTTCGCCAGGCATTCGGCGCGTTGCCGGATGCCTGCCCCATCTTTTCAATAGGTTAGCCCTTCCGCCATTCTGGCACGCTTCTTGTAATTCCCTCAGCAGATACGTTGTATTGCAAAGGAGCAATCATGTTGGAAATCTTCTTTCTCATTGGCTTTGTGGTGATGCTGATGGTGACCGGCATCTCGCTGCTGGGGATCTTCGCTGCGCTGTTGGTGGCGGCGGCGTTCATGCTGTTGGGCGGGTTGTTCGCGGTGGTCATCAAGCTGCTGCCGTGGCTGATTTTGGCGGTCGTCGGGGTATGGATTTACCGGTCGATGCAGAAACCGCAGGCCAGACGTTACTGATTTTTTGCTGAATAATCAGTCAGTCGCGATGAAACTTGCACAACTTGCCGCCCCGCTAATGCGGCAGCGATCACAGCTTGGCAGTTTTGCCGCGCGATGTGGCACATAAAGCGTGTTTTTTGCCGGACGGGGCTGTTAGGATGTTTGTCGATGCAGTGATGCGACCGATTTCATCACCGTGAGAGACAACCAAAATTCGTGTTGCTGAAGCAACCCCCTGTCTCTGGCGGACTCTGCTCTACCCCTACAAAACGCAGTAACAGAAAGGGCTCCGTAAGGAGCCCTTTTCTTTTGCGGCAATTAGGGGATCAGCAGGCTGGAGCCGCTGGTGCCGCGGCTTTCCAGCACTTGGTGCGCCCGCTGGGCGTCGGCCAGCGCAAATTTCTGCTCGTCTTTCACCTCCACCCGAATGGCGCCGCTGCCGATCAGCGAGAACAGCTCGTTGCTGGCGTACTGCAGCTCGGCGCGGTTGGTGATGTAGCCGTTAAGGGAAGGGCGGGTGACGTACAGTGAGCCCTTCTGATTCAGCAGCGCCAGATCGACGCCGGTCACCGGGCCGGAGGCGTTGCCGAAGCTGACCATCAGGCCGCGCCGTTTCAGGCTGTTGAGCGAGGCCTGCCAGGTGCTTTGCCCCACCGAATCGTACACCACGCCGACCTTCTCGCCGTGCGTCAGTTCTGCCACCCGCTGGGCGATATCCTCTTTGTGGTAGTTGATGGTGGCCCAGGCGCCGGCCTGTTTCGCCAGCGCGGCCTTTTCGTCGGAGCCGACGCTGCCGATCAGGCGCGCGCCCAGCGCTTTGGCCCATTGGCAGGCGATCAGCCCAACCCCGCCGGCGGCGGCATGGAACAGGAACACTTCACCCGGCTGCACGTCGTGGGTCTGGCGCAGCAGGTAGTGCACCGTCAACCCTTTGAGGAAAGAAGCGGCGCCCTGCTCAAAGCTGAGGTTGTGCGGCAGCAGCGCCACTTTTTCTTCCGGCACGTTGTGGACTTCGCTGTAGGCGCCGAGCGATGACTGCGCATACACCACCCGGTCGCCCGGTTTGATCGCGCTGACGCCGGCGCCAACCTTGACCACCACGCCGGCCGCCTCGGTGCCGAGGCCGCTCGGCAGGCTCGCCGGGGCGTACAGCCCGCTGCGCACATAGGTGTCGATGTAGTTGATGCCGATCGCCTTGTTCTCGATCTGCACTTCGCCGGCGGCGGGATCGAGCGGTGTAAAATCAACGTATTGCAAGACTTCCGGCCCGCCGGTGGCGGAAAACTGAATGCGCTTGGCCATATCGTTACCTCGTTTGAGTGTCTGATTTCACCCTATTCTTTTTAGTATCGGAGATCCAGTTCACCCGTGCGGGATTCAATACCTTTTTTGCATCGGTTATGACGCAAAAATCACGTATACTCTCGCGTCAAGATCCTTCATTCGCAACCGGATAAAGACTACGTTTCATGGCAGGAAAAAAACCAACCAACAAAACAAACGCGGACGAAACCAGAGAGCGTTCCAGAGATCGTCAGATGGAAGGGCTGAAGATGCCGCCGCACTCGCTGGAGGCCGAGCAGTCGGTGTTGGGCGGTTTGATGCTGGATAACGAGCGCTGGGACAACGTGGCGGAGCGCGTGGTCGCCAACGACTTCTTCAGCCGCCCGCATCGCCTGATCTTTACCGAGATGCAGCGTCTGCTGGAGATGAGCAAGCCTATCGACCTCATCACCCTGTCCGAATCGCTGGAGCAGAAAGGCGAGCTGGACTCGGTCGGCGGCTTCGCCTACCTGGCCGAGCTGTCGAAAAACACCCCGAGCGCCGCCAACATCGGCGCCTACGCCGACATTGTGCGCGAGCGCGCGGTGGTGCGTGAGATGATCTCGGTGGCTAACGAGATCGCCGACGCCGGCTACGATCCGCAGGGGCGCAGCAGCGAAGACCTGCTCGATCTGGCGGAATCCCGCGTGTTCCAAATCGCCGAGAACCGCGCCAGCAAAGACGAAGGCCCGAAGGGCATCGAGCGCATCCTGGAAGACACCGTATCGCGTATCGAGCAGCTGTATCAGCAGCCGCACGACGGCGTGACCGGGGTCGATACCGGCTATCAGGACCTCAACAAGAAAACTGCGGGCATGCAAAAGTCCGATCTGATCATCGTCGCCGCCCGTCCATCGATGGGGAAAACCACCTTCGCCATGAACCTGTGCGAAAACGCCGCGATGACCCAGGAAAAACCGGTGCTGATCTTCAGCCTGGAGATGCCCGGCGAACAGATCATGATGCGTATGCTGGCGTCGCTGTCGCGCGTGGATCAGACGCGCATCCGTACCGGCCAGCTCGACGACGAGGACTGGGCGCGCATTTCCAGCACCATGGGTATCCTGCTGGAGAAGCGCAACATGTACATCGACGACTCCTCCGGCCTGACGCCGACCGAAGTGCGCTCGCGCGCGCGGCGCATTTTCCGCGAGCACGACGGGCTTAGCCTCATCATGATCGACTACCTGCAGCTGATGCGCGTGCCGGCCCTGTCCGACAACCGTACGCTGGAGATCGCCGAGATTTCGCGCTCGCTGAAGGCGCTGGCGAAAGAGCTGCAGGTGCCGGTGGTGGCGCTGTCGCAGCTGAACCGAAGCCTGGAGCAGCGCGCCGATAAGCGCCCGGTCAACTCCGACCTGCGTGAATCCGGCTCTATCGAGCAGGATGCTGACCTGATTATGTTCATCTATCGTGATGAGGTGTATCACGAGAACAGCGATCTGAAAGGGATCGCGGAAATTATTATCGGTAAGCAGCGTAACGGCCCGATCGGCACCGTGCGCCTTACCTTTAACGGCCAGTGGTCGCGTTTCGACAACTACGCGGGGCCACAATACGATGACGAATAATCAGCTAAGGAACTGAAATGAAAGCGGCAACCGCTGTAATCGACCGCCGCGCTCTGCGACATAATCTGCAACAGGTGCGCCGCCAGGCGCCGCAAAGCCGCCTGATTGCCGTTGTGAAAGCAAACGCTTATGGACATGGCCTGCTGGAAACAGCACACACCCTGCAAGACGCCGACTGCTACGGCGTGGCGCGCATCGGCGAAGCGCTGATGCTGCGTTCCGGCGGCATCGTCAAACCGATCCTGCTGCTGGAAGGCTTCTTCAGTGCCGAAGATCTGCCGGTGCTGGTGGCGAACAACATCGAAACCGCGGTGCACAGCATCGAACAGCTCGAAGCGCTGGAGCAGGCTGAGCTGGCGCGTCCGGTGCCGGTGTGGATGAAGCTCGATACCGGCATGCATCGGCTGGGGGTGCGCCCCGAACACGCGGAGGCGTTTTATCAGCGCCTGTGCGCCTGCCGCAATGTGGCGCAGCCGGTCAATATCATGAGTCACTTCAGCCGCGCCGACGAGCCGGAATCCGACACCACGTTGAAACAGATCGCCTGCTTCGAGCAGTTCGCGCGCGGCAAACCGGGCCAGCGCTCGGTCGCCGCCTCCGGCGGCACGCTGCTGTGGCCTGATGCCCACAACGAGTGGGTACGCCCCGGCATTATTTTGTACGGCGTGTCGCCGCTGGATAACGGCAGCGGCGCCGAGCATGGGCTGCAGCCGGCGATGACGCTGAAGTCCAGCCTGATCGCGGTGCGCGAGCACAAGGCCGGCGAAGCGGTCGGCTACGGCGGCACTTGGGTCAGCCCGCGCGATACCCGGCTGGGCGTGGTGGCGATGGGGTACGGCGACGGCTACCCGCGCAGCGCGCCGACCGGTACGCCGATCCTGATCAACGGCCGCGAAGTGCCGATCGTCGGCCGGGTGTCGATGGACATGATTTCGGTCGATCTCGGGCCGGCCACCGCCGATAAGGTGGGGGATGAAGCGGTGCTGTGGGGGCCGGCGCTGCCGGTCGAGCGCATCGCCGTCTGCACCGGCATCAGCGCTTACGAGCTGATCACCAAGCTCACGCAGCGCGTGGCGATGGAATACATCGGCGACTGAAACGCCGCAGGGGCCGACGCGCGTCGGCCCCGTTTCTCAGCGGGTTACTTCTTTACCGCCAACCACTTATCGATAATCTTCTGATACTCGCCGGTCGCTTTGGCTAGGTGCAGCCACTGATCCACATACAGTTTCCAGCTCAGATCGTCGCGCGGCAGCATGTAAGCCTTCTCGCCGTACTGCATCGGTTTGGTCGGATTCACCGCGCACAGCTTCGGATAGCGCTTCTGCTGGTACAGCGCCTCGGAGGCGTCGGTGATCATCACGTCTGCCTTGCGCTCCACCAGCTGTTGGAAAATGCTCATGTTGTCGTGCGTCAGCGTCAGTTTGGCCTTTGGCAGATAGGCGTGCACGAAGGCTTCATTGGTGCCGCCCGCCGGCTCCAACAGACGCACCGACGGTTTGTTGATCTGCTCGAGAGTGCGGTATTTCTTCACGTCGGTGCAGCGCACCAGCGGGATTTTGCCGTCGGTATCCAGCTTGTCGGCGAAGAACACCTGTTTTTGCCGTTCCAGCGTGACGGAGATACCGCCCATCGCAATGTCGCACTTGCCGGAGGTGAAGTCCGGCGTCAGGGTTTTCCAACTGGTCTTCACCCACTTCACTTTCGCGCCCAGGCTCTTGGCCAGCGATTCCGCCATGTCGATATCGATGCCTTCATAGCTGCCGTCTTCCTTGAGGAAGGTATAGGGCTTGTAGTCGCCGGTGGTGCAGACCTCCAGGGTCTTTTGCTGCAGCACCTTATCCAGGTGGGATTGCGCGCCGGCGCTGCCGGCGGCGAGCAGCAGCGCGAGAGGGAGTAACTTTTTCATCTGGCGTCCTTTTTATACATTCGTGGTTTTATGCGTTACTTCGCCGTTAATTGTCGTTTGCCTGCATGAGTTAGCCGTTTTTTATGCCGCTTACCGGCGAAAACGCCGGGCTTTGCTGCTGTACGCGATTTAAGCGCCAGGGTGTGACGTCGGCAACGGTAAAAAAACTGGTAGGCTGTAACGTCAACATTTATTAACACAGTTTACAGGTGGCTATGTACAACATTGACGATTTTGATATGAAAATCCTGACGCTGTTACAGGCCAACGGCCGGCTGACCAATCAGGAGCTTAGCGAGCTGGTGGGGCTCTCCGCCTCCCAGTGTTCGCGGCGGCGCATCAGCCTGGAGCAGGCGCAGCTGATCCGCGGCTACCACGCGCGGCTGGCGCCGGAGGCGGTCGGCCTGGGGCTGGTGGGGCTGATCGAAGTCAGCCTGATCACGCACGCCCAAGAGCAGATCGACAGCTTTCATCAGATGCTGGAGGAGGTGGATGCGATCCTCGACGCTTACAAGACCACCGGCGACGCCGATTACCTGCTGAAAGTGGCGGTGGCGGACCTGCCAGCGCTGAGCGAATTCATCAGCCAGACGCTGTCGCCGCACAAAAGCGTGGCGCATATCAAAACGGCGGTGGTGCTCAATCGCATCAAGGAAAACGGTTTATTGCCGGTGGCGCGAGAAAGCTAAAACCTAACGCGGTTTTCCGTCTATATTAGGAACGTAACGCTGTGCCCAAACCACAATAAATAAACCAGGAGAAAAACCCCGTGTTCCAGAACGTTGACGCCTATGCCGGCGATCCCATTCTGTCGCTGATGGAAAAATTCAAACAAGACCCGCGCGCGCACAAGGTGAACCTGAGTATCGGCCTGTACTACGATGCGCAGGGCATCATTCCGCAGATGCGGGCGGTCGCCGCGGCGGAGGCGCAGTTGAACAGCGTCGAGCACGGCGCCTCGGTATACCTGCCGATGGAAGGGCTGCAACCCTACCGTTCCGCCATCCAGCATCTGCTGTTCGGCGCGCAGCACCCGATGCTGCAGCAGGGGCGCATCGCCACCATTCAGACCGTCGGCGGTTCCGGCGCGTTGAAAGTGGGCGCCGATTTCCTGAAAAGCTACTTCCCGGATTCGCAGGTGTGGGTCAGCGATCCGACCTGGGAAAACCACGTCGCCATCTTCAGCGGCGCCGGTTTCAAGGTGAATACCTACCCGTATTTCGACAGCGAAAGCCTGGGCGTGAAGTTCGACGCCATGCTCGCCGCGCTGAAACAGCTGCCGAAGCACAGCATCGCGCTGCTGCACCCGTGCTGCCACAACCCGACCGGTTCCGACCTGACTCCTGCCCAGTGGGATGAGGTGGTCAAGGTGATCGCCGAGCGTGAAATCATTCCGTTCCTCGACATCGCCTACCAGGGCTTCGGCGGCGGCATGGAGCAGGACGCCTACGCCATTCGCGCCATCGCGGCGGCCGGCCTGCCGTGCCTGGTGAGCAACTCGTTCTCGAAGATCTTCTCGCTGTACGGCGAGCGCGTCGGCGGCCTGTCGGTGGTGTGCGAAAGCGAAGAGGCGGCCGGGCGCGTGCTGGGCCAGCTGAAGGCCACCGTGCGCCGCAACTACTCGAGCCCGCCGAATTTCGGCGCGCAGCTGGTGGCCAAGGTGCTGAACGACACCCAGTTAAAAACCCAATGGCTGGACGAAGTGGAGAGCATGCGCACCCGCATTCTCGAGATGCGTCACGCGCTGGTGGACACCCTGAAGAGCGCGCTGCCGCAGCGCAACTTCGATTACCTGCTGGCGCAGCGCGGCATGTTCAGCTATACCGGCTTCAGCGCGGCGCAGGTCGATCGCCTGCGTGAAGAGTTCGGCGTCTACCTGATCCACAGCGGCCGCATGTGCGTGGCTGGCCTGAACCACAACAACGTGCGTCAGGTGGCCGAGGCGTTTGCCGCGGTGCAGTAACGTCTGTTAGCCTGAACGGACGTTCATCGGGGAGCGATAGCGATATCGCTCCTTTTTTATTTCCGGCGCGCCGCCGAAGTTGCCGCAAACCGGAGAGAGAATATACTGATTGAGGGGCGCTCACTCATGTGGCATCAGCAAACGCTAATCCTCAGCGCAAAAGCGCGTGGCTTTCATCTGGTTACCGACGAGATCGTCAACCAGTTAACCCACTTACACCGCCTTCAAACCGGCCTGCTGCATCTGTTGCTGCAGCATACCTCGGCCTCGCTGACGCTCAACGAGAACTGCGATCCCACGGTGCGAGCCGATATGGAGCAGCATTTCCTGCGTCAGGTGCCGGAAAACGCACCCTATCAGCATGACTACGAAGGGCCGGACGACATGCCGGCGCACATCAAATCCTCGCTGCTGGGCGCGTCCTTGACGCTGCCCGTCAGGCACGGGCGGCTGATGTTGGGCACATGGCAGGGCATCTGGCTGGGGGAGCACCGCATCCACGGCGGAGCACGCCGTATTGTGGCCACATTACAGGGGGAGTAACCCAATGAATAACAGCGCATTGCTGGAGTACTGCATGGCGAAGCCGGGCGCGGAGCAAAGCGACCAAAACCAGTGGCAGGCCAGTCAGATCAAGGTAGGCGACGTGATGTTCGCCATGGTGTGCGAGGTCGAAGGGCGGCCGGCGCTGGCGGTCAAGTCCAGCCCGGAGCTGGCGGAAAGCCTGCGTGAACACCATCCTGAGATCGTCGCCTGCGCCGGCCTGAACAAGGCGCACTGGAACACGGTGTTTCTCGACGGCAACCTGCCGAACTCGCAGTTTTACACGCTGATCGACAGCTCCTATCAGCTGGTGGTGGAAGGCCTGCCCGAACACGTGCGCCAGGAACTGCGCGCCTGATTGCCGGGCGGCGGCGCCGCCCGTTTTTCTCCTGTTTTTTCGTGTCAAAGCGTGATCGTGATTTTAAATTGGGAACGTTCCCTTTTTGTCATCAGGCAAAAGCGGCTACGCTTGGGCATTCAAGAAACGCGGATAACATAAGGAGGCCGACATGGCCATCAGCGAAGAAAAGCGCAAGATGATCGCCGGGGAGCTGTACGACGCCGGCGATGACCTGCTGCGCAGCGAGCGTCGGCGCGCGCGCCAGCTGACGCATCGCTATAACCACTCCTCGCCGGAAGAGGGCGAGCTGCGCAAACAGTGGCTGGGTGAGCTGCTGGGCGGCTATCAGGGCGGCACCATCGAGCCGACCTTCCGCTGCGACTACGGCTATAATATTTATCTCGGCAAGAACTTCTACGCCAATTTCGACTGCGTGATCCTCGACGTGTGCGAGGTGCATATCGGCGACAACTGCCTGCTGGCGCCGGGCGTGCATATTTACACCGCGACCCATCCGCTGGACGCTGAGACCCGCGTCGGCGGCGCGGAGTTCGGTAAGCCGGTCAGGATTGGCGATAACGTGTGGATCGGCGGGCGCGCGGTGATCAATCCGGGCGTGACCATCGGCGACAATGCGGTCGTGGCCTCCGGCGCGGTGGTGACCAAAGACGTGCCCGCCAACTGCGTGGTGGGCGGCAACCCGGCCAGGGTCATCAAGCACCTATAAAAAAACGGGCGCCGCGGGCGCCCATTTTCATCAGGCTCGTAGCGAGTCGATATCCACCACGAAGCGGTACTTCACGTCGCTTTTCAGCATACGTTCATACGCTTCATTAATCTGCTGCATCGGGATCAGCTCGATATCTGAGGTGATGCCGTGTTGGCCGCAGAAGTCCAGCATCTCTTGCGTTTCCGCGATGCCGCCGATCAGTGAGCCGGCGATGCGGCGGCGTTTCATAATCAGGTTGAACACCTGCGGCGACGGGTGATCGTGCTCCGGCGCGCCGACCAGCGTCAGGGTGCCGTCGCGGCGCAGCAGGGTGAGGAACGGATTCAGATCGTGCTGGGCCGCCACCGTGTTGAGGATGAAGTCGAAGCTGTTGACGTGCTGCGCCATCTCTTCCGGGTTGCGGGAAATCACCACCTCATGGGCGCCGAGCCGTTTGGCGTCTTCGATTTTCGACGGCGAGGTGGTGAACAGCACCACGTACGCGCCCATCGCCCGCGCCAGTTTAACCCCCATATGCCCCAGCCCGCCAAGGCCGACGATGCCGACCTTTTTGCCCGGCCCCGTGCCCCATTGGCGCAGCGGCGAGTAGGTGGTGATGCCGGCGCACAGCAGCGGCGCTACGCCGGCCGGATCGAGGTTTTCCGGCACTCGCAGCACGAAGTCCTGATCCACCACCAGATCGGTGGAGTAGCCGCCGTAGGTCACGGCACCGGTCTGGCGATCCTGGCCGTTATAGGTGCCGGTAAAGCCGTTCTCGCAATACTGCTCCAGTCCCTCATCGCAGCTCGGGCAGCTGCGGCAGGAATCCACCATACAGCCGACGCCGACCAGATCGCCGATCCGGTAACGCGAGACATGGCCGCCGACGGCGCTGACACGGCCGACGATTTCGTGGCCCGGCACCACCGGATACATCGTATTGCTCCATTCGTTGCGCGCCTGGTGCAGGTCCGAGTGGCAGACGCCGCAGAACAGCACCTGAATTTGCACGTCGTGGTCACGCAGGGTGCGCGGCTGGTAATCGAAAGGCACCAGCGCAGACTTCGCGTCATGCGCGGCATAGGCATGGGTAATGTTCATAGTCGCTCCAGTTATCAATGTCGGGGGGACAACGCTTGGCCGGCAGCGGAGTGCCGGTGGGATGCGGCCTGAATCAGACAGGGGGCCGCCGAGGGAACATTGATGATAAAAGCGGGCGGCGTGGAGGGAAATGCCTGAAAATGTCGAAATCTTGCCTGTTTCTGCTCGATTGACGCGCAGCGGATCAGCGTGCGGGCCGCCTGATGACGGCCCGCGGAGTGCACATTACTTGTTCAGCAGCGGTTTCAGGAAGCGCGCGGTGTGCGATTTTTCACACTCGGCCACGGTTTCCGGCGTGCCGGCCACCAGGATCTCGCCGCCGCCGCTGCCGCCTTCCGGCCCCAGATCGACGATCCAGTCGGCGGTCTTGATCACGTCCAGGTTATGCTCGATGACTACGATGGTATTGCCCTGATCGCGCAGCTGATGCAGCACCGCCAACAGCTGCTGGATATCGGCGAAGTGCAGACCGGTGGTCGGTTCGTCGAGGATATATAGCGTCTGGCCGGTGCCGCGTTTCGACAGCTCGCGCGCCAGCTTGACGCGCTGCGCCTCACCGCCGGAGAGCGTGGTGGCCGACTGGCCGAGACGGATGTACGACAGGCCGACATCCATCAGGGTCTGCAGCTTGCGCGCCAGCGCCGGCACCGCGTCGAAGAACTCACGCGCTTCTTCGATGGTCATCTCCAGCACTTCGTGGATGCTCTTGCCCTTGTACTTCACTTCCAGCGTTTCGCGGTTATAGCGCTTGCCCTTGCACTGGTCGCACGGCACGTAGATGTCCGGCAGGAAGTGCATCTCGACCTTGATCACCCCGTCGCCCTGGCAGGCTTCACAGCGCCCGCCCTTGACGTTGAAGCTGAAACGGCCCGGCGTATAACCACGGCTGCGCGATTCCGGCACGCCGGCGAACAGCTCGCGGACCGGGGTAAAAATGCCGGTGTAGGTGGCAGGGTTGGAGCGCGGCGTGCGGCCGATCGGACTCTGATCGATGTCGATCACCTTGTCGAAATGTTCCAGGCCGGTCACTTCGCGGAACGGCGCCGGTTCGGCGATGGTGGCGCCGTTGAGCTGGCGCTGAGCGATCGGGAACAGCGTATCGTTGATCAGCGTCGATTTGCCGGAGCCGGAAACGCCGGTGATGCAGGTAAACAGCCCGACCGGCAGCGTCAGCGTCACGTCCTTCAGGTTGTTGCCGCGCGCGCCGCTCAGCTTCAGCACCTTGGTCGGATCGGCCTGCACGCGCTGCGCCGGAATGGCGATTTCGCGCTTGCCGCTGAGGAACTGGCCGGTCAGCGAGTCCGGCTGCGCCATAATGTCGTCGACGGTGCCTTCCGCCACCACCTGGCCGCCGTGCACGCCGGCGCCGGGGCCGATGTCGATCACGTGGTCGGCGGCGCGGATGGCGTCTTCGTCATGCTCCACCACGATCACCGTGTTGCCGAGGTTGCGCAGGTGGATCAGCGTTTCCAGCAGGCGCTCGTTGTCGCGTTGGTGCAGGCCGATCGACGGCTCATCCAGCACGTACATCACGCCCACCAGGCCGGCGCCGATCTGGCTGGCCAAACGGATACGCTGCGCTTCGCCGCCGGAGAGCGTCTCCGCCGAGCGGGACAGTGACAGGTAGTTCAGGCCGACGTTCACCAGGAATTTCAGGCGATCGCCGATCTCTTTCAGCACTTTTTCGGCGATCTTGGCGCGTTGGCCGCTGAGCTTCATGTTCTGGAAGAAGGTCATCGCATGGCCGATGCTCAAATCGGAGATCTCCGGCAGCGTGGTGTCTTCGACGAACACGTTGCGCGCTTCTTCGCGCAGGCGGGTGCCGTGGCACGAAGCGCAAGGGCGGTTGCTGATGAACTTCGCCAGCTCTTCGCGCACCGCGCTGGATTCGGTCTCTTTGTAGCGTCGCTCCATGTTGTGCAGCACGCCTTCGAACGGATGGCGGCGCACGGTGGTGTCACCGCGATCGTTGATGTATTTGAATTCGATCGACTCTTTGCCGGAACCGCTCAGCACCGCCTTCTGCACGTTGGCGCTCAGGGTGTTGAACGGCGCCTCTACGTCGAACTCATAATGCTCCGCCAGCGAGCGCAGCATCTGGAAGTAATAGAAGTTACGGCGATCCCAGCCGCGGATCGCGCCGCCGGCCAGCGACAGCTCGGGGTTTTGCACCACGCGATCCGGATCGAAGAACTGCTGCACGCCCAGGCCGTCGCAGGTCGGGCAGGCGCCGGCCGGGTTGTTGAAGGAAAACAGGCGCGGTTCCAGCTCGCGCATGCTGTAGCCGCAGATCGGGCAGGCGAAGTTGGCGGAAAACAGCAGCTCGTCCGCTTTCTCGTCGTCCATGTCCGCCACCACCGCAGTGCCACCGGACAATTCCAGCGCGGTTTCGAACGATTCGGCCAGGCGCTGCGCCATGTCGTCGCGCACCTTGAAGCGATCGACCACCACTTCGATGGTGTGTTTCTTCTGCAGCTCCAGCTTCGGCGGATCGGACAGATCGCACACTTCGCCGTCGATGCGCGCGCGGATGTAGCCCTGGGCGGCCAGGTTTTCCAGCGTTTTGGTGTGCTCGCCCTTGCGGTCTTTCACCACCGGCGCCAGCAGCATCAGGCGTTTGCCTTCCGGCTGGCTCAGCACGTTATCGACCATCTGGCTGACGGTTTGCGCCGCCAGCGGCACATGGTGATCCGGGCAGCGCGGTTCGCCGACGCGGGCGAACAGCAGGCGCAGGTAGTCGTGGATCTCGGTGATGGTGCCGACCGTGGATCGCGGGTTATGCGAGGTGGATTTCTGCTCGATGGAGATCGCCGGCGACAGGCCTTCGATATGATCGACGTCCGGCTTTTCCATCAGCGACAGGAACTGGCGCGCATAGGCGGAGAGCGATTCGACGTAGCGGCGCTGCCCTTCGGCATACAGCGTATCGAAAGCCAGCGATGACTTGCCGGAACCGGACAGGCCGGTGACGACGATCAGTTTGTCACGCGGGATGATCAGGTTGATGTTTTTCAGATTATGGGTTCGAGCACCACGAACTTCGATATTGTCCATTTACACTTCCCGTCTTGATGATACACCGCGCCTGTCGCGATTTTTGCGGGGGATTTTGTGATGGATCTCGCAAAAAACCGGCACAGCCTGGTCGAAACGCATAATTATGACACAAAAAAACCTGAATGAATATCCAGTATGCGAATGCAACAAGGTCGATCGAAAAGACAATTCTGGAATGCAATTCGCACTTATCAACACGGGTGTGGTTTCGCACTCAGCGTGGTAAACTGACGCGTTTATACTGTGTAGAAATCAATCATCGGGAGAAGTGCTCATGGCCAGCAGAGGCGTAAACAAAGTAATTCTGGTCGGGAATCTGGGTCAGGATCCAGAAGTCCGTTACATGCCGAACGGCGGCGCAGTGGCCAACATTACCCTGGCGACCTCCGAAAGCTGGCGTGACAAGGCGACCGGCGAACAGAAAGAGAAGACCGAGTGGCACCGCGTCGTGCTGTTCGGCAAACTGGCCGAAGTGGCGGGCGAATACCTGCGTAAAGGCTCTCAGGTCTACATCGAAGGCTCCCTGCAGACCCGTAAATGGCAGGATCAGAGCGGCCAGGATCGCTACACCACCGAGATCGTGGTTAACGTCGGCGGCACCATGCAGATGCTGGGCGGCCGTCAGGGCGGCGGCGCACCGGCCGGTCAATCTGCCGGCGGCCAGGGCGGTTGGGGCCAGCCTCAGCAGCCACAGGGCGGCAACCAGTTCAGCGGCGGCCAGCAGCAGTCTCGCCCAGCGCAGAACAGCGCTCCGGCGACCAGCAACGAACCGCCAATGGATTTCGACGACGATATCCCGTTCTGATATCCGGCCGTTTACAGCCAACAAAAAAGCCCCTTCACGGGGCTTTTTTGTTTTTGCAGCATCAGAGTTCTGGCGATGAGGCCAACAATTGTCGGGCTGCATTCAATACGTTGACCCGCTTTTCGTTTTTTTGCATCACCAGATAGACGTCGATGTTCAATCTTTCATTCATTTGTGCATCCAGATGGCGATAGCACAAGCCCGCCCGGGTGGAGACGCACATCGATTGCGGCATTAGCGCCATGCCTTTTCCCCGGGCGATGCTGGCCAGCATGATCAGCGAATCGTCGGGTTCCGCTTTGCGCTTCAGTACAAAAGGCAGTGATTGAAGGACATTTTCGCACTTGTCATAAAAACCCGGGTTTGCGCTGCGGGAGAACCAGTAGAGCGGCAGATCGACAACGTCGCGCAGCGATACGGTATCTTGAATACTGGCGGGATGCGACGAAGGCAGCGCCAACATGAGCGGTTCTCGATACAACCAACGAAATTCAAAGGCATCTTCGCCGTTAGGCGCTTTCTCGCCGACGAGTGCAATATCCAGATTCCCCCGAGCCAAGATCTGCAGCAATTGCTTTGACGTCAGTTGGTGAGCGGAGATCTCATCGGCATCGATGAGCTTTTCCAAATGGGCATTGATGGTGGGAATCAGACTGAAGTCCAGCGTACGCGTGACGCCGATTTTCACCGTGTCACTCTCGACATTGAGCCGTTGAACCAAATGAGAAAGCTGGTTAATGAGTTGCTTAGCCTGTTCTTCCAGTTTGATCCCCGCCTCAGTTAAATGTACCTGATGGGTATCGCGAGTAAACAGCGGGCAGCCAATCACGTCCTCAAGGCACTGGATTTGCCGGGTCAACGGCGGTTGCGTCATCCGCATTCTTTCGGCTGCCCGGCGAAAATTCAGCTCGTGCGCGACGGCGAGAAAGCACTGCAACTGCTTAATTGTGGGTAGTTTTTCATTGAAAATCGTCAATTACGGGCTCCGACGTCATTCGGCCTGTCGCTGGCTGGCGAAAGGTGGGCGATAGCAAATAAAATCCAGAATCAACACGTCGGGTACAGCGGTATTCTATTTTTTGTATCAGGTTACCTGAATGGTTGTTATATTTCCATAACATTATTGATACAAAAGTTATATTACAAAACTAACAATTCTCTAATGTTATGGACTTGTTATTGTGACGCCTCTGAACACACACACCTACAGAGGTTTATTTATGTCGGCAAAATACGTACTCATTACCCGCTTCCCACTGAAAGACAATATTGATAAGTCACAATTCAAATCACTGGCGAATAGCAATACGGGAAAATACTTTGTTTCGGATGAGCAAAATATTAACGAATTGCTCGAATTACGCGCATTTGCCTCCGTCGAGGAAATTGCTGCTCAGGAAAGTGAGTTGGAGTCTGCATTCCATTCGTTCTCTGCAGTCCTGGCCGGTGATGTTCGTCGTGAGCTGGTTAAGTTCGTTGAAGCACCTATTGATTCCGCTGACGATATTCCAGCCACCGAATATGTTCAACTGCGTCATGTGGAGGTTCCGGCAGAAAATTACAGCCAATATCGTCACTGGCGTGAAGAAACTATTTTCAACGTCGTTCGTGACAATAAAGATAAAATCACCAGCTTCGGCGCCTATCACTCACTGATCAGCGGCCAACCCGGCGTCATGTTTATCTCGGCTTTCAATGGAAATAAAGAGGCCTACAAAGAAGCCTTCACCAACGCCCGTTATCAGACCATTATTCAGCAAGCCGGTGACAGCTATATTACTGGCGGTAACGATGGTCTTTATACCCGTATTTATCGTTCAGTTTCTTGTTGTTGATAACTTGAGGTTGTAATGAAAAATCAAGCAATGTCGAAGAAAATCGTGGTCGTCGGTGATAAATTTAGCGAGTTCTCTAACGGTAAAGACGTTGTAACCATTAGCCAGTTAGAGCTTATCACCCAAATCCCTGCTCATATTATAGATACTAACAGCCAATTTATCGTTGGCCAGGGCGTGCGCGATGATTATGCCGGGAAAGTGCTGGAAAACCAGCATCGCAACAGAAGTCATGACAATAAATTAGATCTGACCGAGTTGGAGAAGCTGACGGCGACAGCAAGAAACGCCTATTCGCATAAAAAAATAAATCACAACACACTGATCGGCGCCGCAGAGAAAGTTAAGGATAATTTGTTTGCGCTGCCTTTACTGATTGATGAACGCTGTGAACTTATGGCCGACCACCAGACGGGGCAACATATTCAGGGAATGATTTTGGTTGAGGCGTGTCGCCAAACCTTTATTGCTGTCACTGAAGAATTCTACCTGCCTGACAGTGCCGGAAAATCCTACTATGTCATCAATGATATGAACATCAAGTTTGAAAACTTCCTGTTCCCGTTGCCGGCGATTGTCCACTATGAGCTGGTGGAGCAGAACGTGAATGAACGTCGTGCGCGCTTCAAAGCGGATATCCGCGTCTCTCAGCACACCACGCTGTGCGCAAGCATGTCGGTATCGTTCACTGTTTACCCGGCTTCGGTTATCGGTGAAAAAGAAGCGGCGTTGGCGACAGAGATGACGCATACCCTTTTGCAGCATGCCGGTCTCGGCGTCCCGAGTGAGAGCGGGGGCGTGCATGCTTGAGACTAACGGCCAGCGCTACTCCCTGGCCGTGACCACGCAGGGGCCGCTTTACCCCCCTGCGGAGGTTGTGGATGCCGAGGGAAACTTTGTGGTCATCGGGCAGATCCCGCGCCAAAACGGCATTGAGTGGGGGGGCGCAATAGTCGATAAAAACAGTCCACTGCCCGCTTTTGGCCAGGTTTTACCCTATACCGTCATCGATGAGCTGCAGACATTGACGGCCGAACAATTGGCGGATATCACCCTATACACGCTGCCGTTGCCGCTGCCGCTGAATAACTACCCGATGACGTTTGCACCGGATCAACGTCCGGAGGCCGCTAACGATCGCAGGCCAAGCGTGCCGCTGCATGAAGGCTATATCGCCGACATGCGAACCGCTGACGGCCCGCGCCGACTGCCGGCGATTACTTTGGCCGACTGGATGACGGCGCAAGGCGACCTCGTCGTTAGCCTCAGCGAAGATCGGCGCACAGCCCGTTTCGAGTTCCGCTTTCGTCATCTGGTACCGAACAGCGTTTATACCGTGATGAGCTTGCGAGAGCGTGATCTGTCACCACTTGCGCCAACCCGGCCGGGCCCATTGGGGATCCCCAACGTGTTCGTGACGGATGCGCAGGGCCACGCCGAATTTTGGGCCGAATTGCCCAACCCTTTCCCGGCCGCGAGCGAAAATAGCAACCGGGTGATTAATGTCGTGGTTTTATTTATGAGCTGTCGTCAGAGCTTTGGCGGCGCGATAGGCCTTTATGGACTGGGTGGCGATATTCATGCGCATTTGAAATTGCCTGCATTATCTTTTAGCGAATTTACCACTGTGGAATAAGGTTTTCTATGCCAGTTGTTCAAGTTACTACCTGGAAAATGAATGATGAGAATAAAGTAAAAAACCTCATCGAAGAAATTACGCACTCGGTCCATTTGCATTGTGGGGCACCGTTGGACAAGATTTCTGTCGTCATCAGTGAAATTTCGCCATCGCGTTGGGCGGATGCCGGTGTATTGGGTAACGATACCGATTTTCCGGTGAAAAGCCGTCGCAAGACTTATGAGGAGGAAGCGTGACGTCTGTCGCGGCATTTTTCGATGTGGATGAAACCCTGATAAAAATGAAGAGCATGTTCCATTTTTATCATTATTGGAGCAATGTGCGTGGCAATCAGAAAGCCTATGAGGAGTTTATTAAACGCTTTCAACAGGCGGTTGCAGAGGGCGTGCCGCGAGAAGTGCTCAATCGCATGTATTACCGACAGTTTTCCGGCATAGATATCGATGACGTTTATCAGGTCGCAGAGGACTGGTTCCATAAATACCTGCACGAGAAAGAGGCTTACATCGCTTCTGCTGTCGATCGCTTTCAGCGACACAAAATCAGTGGCCATCTCACCGTTTTTATTTCCGGTTCCATGTTGCCGTTATTAAAGCCATTGGGGCAGAGGCTTGGTGCTGATGCCATTCTTTGTACCCAGTTGCTGTTGGATGCGAAAGGGAAATTGACCGGGGAAATCGGCGAACCGCAAACCATTGGGCAGGGTAAGCAGCGGGCATTATTGTCATTTAGCCAAAGTCATCATATTGATTTGGCCAAAAGCTTCGCCTATGGCGACGACCTGTCCGATATTCCGATGCTAGCCGCGACGGGCAATCCGGTTTGCGTAGGTGAGCATTCAAACCTGGCGGAATATGCGCGCCGGAATAATTGGAACATGCTTGCAGAAAATGCCACCAATTAGTTGAGAATATGATGAAAAATTTATCAAGTGATAATCAGCCATTAAGCATTAAAACCTGGTTGGCATTGGTAATCTTAGCCTTGTCCACTTTTACCATTGTTACCACCGAATTAGCCCCGATCGGCCTGTTGACGCCGATGGCCGAAGGCCTGCAGCAGTCAGAGTCGATGATCGGCCTGACGGTCACGCTCTATGCGTGGGTTGGCGCGATCAGCGCGCTGTTGTCCTCTCTGTTTCTGGGTAACTTGCCTAAGAAGCTGCTGTTGCTGACGTTGACGCTGATCATCCTGGTCTCCAACAGTCTGTGCGCCATGGTTGAAAATTACCACTGGCTACTGGCTGCCCGCGTGATCGGCGCTTTGGCGCACGGCGCATTCTGGGCGATGATCGGCGCAACGGCAGTATCGCTGGTGCCGGTAAGATTCATCGGGCTGGCCACGTCCATCGTCTTCGGCGGCGTCTCTGCGGCCAGCGTATTCGGCGTGCCGCTGTCGAATTATATCGGGCTGAACGTCGGGTGGCGGCCGGCTTTTTGGTTGATGTCTTTGCTGAGTGTGATCGCATTGGTGGGGATTGCTTTGGTGGTGCCGAAGGTGAAAGCCAGTAGCTCCCTGGGTTTCGAGGCATTGGCTCGCGTATTACGTTCAGGCGCATTGTGGCGCATCTACGGCGCGACCTTGCTGGCCATCACGGCGCATTTCGCTGCATTCACCTTTATTGAACCCTGGTTGCACAGCGTTGGGGCAGTGACTTCCAGCATGATCCCGGTGATGCTTTTCGTCTTCGGTATCGCCGGCTTGGCGGGCAACTTTGTCACCGGCATGTTTATCGATAAATGGTTGAAACCGATGGTGGTGTTGTCTGTCGTGCTGATCGCCGCAACGCTGCTGACCCTGGGGCAGATGGGCAACAGCCTGACGAGCGCTGAAATCCTGGCGTTGGTGATCGTCTGGGGTCTGGCCGTTTCCGGCATCTTCGTCGGTTTCCAAACCTGGGTGCTGCGTCTGGCCGGTGAAAATGCGTTCCCTGCTTCAGCGATTTACGTCTCCTTCTTTAATGGCGCCATCGGCTGCGGCGCGTTGGCGGGGGCATGGCTGGTGTCGCTGTACAGCATTCCGGCGCTATTGATGATTGCGGGTATCGCCATTGCGCTCTCGTTGCTGTTGATTGCGATGATTCCGGTTAAAGCCGAACAGGCGGCGGCGCTGGCGGGAGAGGCGTCATGAGAAGCGGGGAAGCGTTGACGCAGCACGGGCGTGCGATTATGGAGCTGCTCGAAACGGGCTTGGCCGATAAGGTGACCTGCCGTCTGCGGGAGTTGGACGATGACCTGCCGCGTTTGATCACCGACTATGCGTTTGGCGCGGTGGTTGGGCGTGAAGGTTTGGATCTCAAGAACCGGGAGATGATCACCGTCGCATCGCTTATCACCTTGGGCAATGCGTCCGGCCAGCTGGAACTCCATATGCGTGCGGCGCTGAATGTAGGGGTGACGCAACGGGAACTGCTGGAAATTGTGATTCAAATGGCGATCTATGCCGGGGTTCCCGCCTGCATGAACGCGCTTACCGTTTATCGCGCCGCCGTCGCTCAGCACGCTGCGCAGCCAGAAGAATAAGGACGATTGTGATGAGAGACGTGGTGGTAGTGGCGGCAAAGCGTACGGCGACAGGCAGTTTTCAAGGAGCGCTATCCGACAAACCGGCGACGGCGTTGGGGGGCGCCGTAGTGAAGGCGTTGTTGGCTGAAAGCGGGGTAGCGGCGCAAGAGGTTGAGCAGGTGATCATGGGGCAGGTGTTGACCGCCGGATGCGGCCAGAACCCCGCCCGACAAACGGCGCTGTTGGCGGGATTGCCGGTGACGGTCCAGGCGCTGACGATCAATAAGGTCTGTGGCTCGGGGCTCAAGGCGGTGCATCTGGCGATGCAGGCTATCCAAAGCGGAGAAGCGGAGATGGTGATCGCCGGGGGGCAGGAAAACATGTCGTTGGCGCCGCACCTTATCGGCAATTCGCGTAAAGGTCAGCGGTTGGGGCACGGCGAACTGAAGGATTCGTTGGTGCATGATGGTTTATGGGATGCTTTCCACGATTTCCATATGGGCGTGACGGCGGAGAACGTGGCCAGGCAATTTAATATTTCGCGGGCGCAGCAGGACGAATACGCCGCACTGTCGCATCAGCGAGCTCTGGCGGCGCAGCAGAATGGCCTCTTCCGCGATGAGATTGTCGCGATCGAGTCGGTCAGCCGCAAAGGAGAGATAACACGCTTCGAGCAGGATGAAGGGCCGCGTGAAACGAACTGCGAGAAGCTGTCGTTGCTGAAGCCGGTGTTTCAAAAAGCGGGGACGGTGACGGCGGGCAATGCTTCATCGCTCAATGATGGGGCGGCGGCGGTGCTGCTCTGTAGCCGGGAGAAAGCGGAGAGTTTGGGGCTGGAGCCTCTGGCGGTGCTGGGGCATTTCAGCAACTCCGGTATTGAACCGGAAATCATGGGGGCGGCGCCGATAGAGGCAATTCGTCAGTGCATGAATAGACAGAATTGGCATGCGGAAGAGGTGGAGGCGCTCGAATCTAATGAAGCGTTCGCGGCGCAGGCATTGGCCGTTATGTCGGCTTCGGGTATCGATCCGCAGCGGGTGAACCCACACGGTGGTGCGATCGCCTTGGGGCACGCGATCGGCGCCTCCGGTTGTCGTATTCTGGTTACGCTAATTCATCATATGAAGCGTAACGGATTGAATAAAGGCATCGCAGCTTTATGCGTGGGGGGCGGCGAGGGGGTTGCCCTCAGCGTAATGAGAAAATAAATTGAGCATAAAAGAGGGCTGATATTTCAGCCCTCTCTGTATTGATATTATCAGGCGTTTACGCCTTTCATTCCCTCAGGGCTATAACGCTCTCCCATAATCGTTATCTTTTCCTTTAATGTATTAAGTAAAGTTAAATCTTCTTCAGCCAGTATAATGTTTTCTGCCTGAGCATTTTCGATAGCGTAATGACTGTTCTTGGTGCCAGGGATGGGAACGATTCTCTCATATTGCGCTAATAACCAGGCTAACGAAATTTGTCCTGGAGTACATTGATACTTTTCCGCCAGCGGTGCGATAGCCTGCAGAATTTCAGCATTATGTTCGATATTGCTCTGGATGAAGCGTTCATTGTTTTTGCGGAAATCATTATCGGCGAAGGCCTGATTGCTAAGGTATTTTCCGGTCAGGAATCCCCTGCCTAACGGAGAGTAAGGCACAACGCCGACGCCCAGACGAATGGCTGCCGGCAGCACGCTTTCTTCGATATCACGTGTCCAGAGTGAATATTCGGTTTGCAAGGCGCTGATCGGATGAATGCGGTGCGCTTTTTCCAATGTGGCAGCTGAGACTTCGCATAAGCCCACCTGCGCGATCTTGCCTTCTTTCACCAGCTGTGACAGGCAGTCCATGCTCTCCTCAATATCCGCCTGGGGATCGACGCGATGCAGGTAATAGAGATCGATACGCTCGACTCCCAAACGCTGCAGTGACTCATGGCAGCAACGGCGAATGTAATCAGGCTGATTATTGATGCGGCGCGCATAGGCATTGTCATCGGCCCGATCGATACCGCATTTTGTGGCAATTTTTATTTTGTTTCGTTGGGCGTGACCCAGGGTGGCAAGGAAATGCCCTAATAGCCTTTCATTATGTCCTCTACCATACAAGTTGGCGGTGTCAATAAAATTGATGCCAGTGTCAATCACCGTTTTTAATACCGCCAGCGATGTATTATCATCGGTATCGCCATAAAACTCACTCAATCCCATCGCGCCAAAACCCATAGCCGATACGGTTAAGCCATTGCCTAGCGTTCTTTCTTTCATATTAACTTCTCCATAGGGTGACTGGGCAGTATGGCATTGGCTGTAATGACAAGAGAATTTCAAAGTTGTCGATTCAAAAAAGGTATCGAGTGCGGCGTTAATATGATTAACTCAAATAATACTTCCTTATTTAATCATGTTATTTCTATAAAAAAGCCCCTTCACGGGGCTTTTTGTATTTCAGGGGACGTCACGCCGAGAAGCCGCCGTCGATGCTCAGGCTGGCGCCGGTGATATAACCCGCCTGCGGACCGGCGAGGTAGGCGACGAAGCCGGCGATCTCTTCATCTTTGCCGTAGCGGCCGATCGCCATCAGCTGCTTGAGCCGATCGGCGAACTCGCCGGCGTCCGGGTTCATTTCGGTGTCCACCGGGCCGGGCTGCACGTTATTGACGGTGATGCCGCGCGGGCCGAGATCGCGCGCCATGCCTTTGGTCAGGCCGACCAGCGCCGATTTGCTCATCGCATACACCGCCGCGCCGCCGAACGGCACGCGCTCGGCGTTGGTGCTGCCGATGTGGATGATGCGGCCACCGTCGTTCATGTGGCGCGCCGCCTCCTGGCTGGCGACGAACACGCTGCGCACGTTGACCGCCAGCATGCGATCCAGGTCTTCCAACGCCAGTTCCTCGGTGCTGCCCAGCGTAAACACCCCGGCGTTGTTCACCAGAATATCCAGATTGCCGAACTGGCTGACCGCCTGGCGCACCGCCTGCTGCAGCGCCGCCGCATCGGCGCTGTCGGCCTTGATGGCGAGGGCTTTGCCGCCGGCGGCGGTGATGGCGCTTGCCACCGCTTCGGCGCGATCGGCCGAGGCGGCGTAGGTAAAGGCGACGGCGGCGCCTTCACTCGCCAACCGTTTAACGATGGCGGCGCCGATGCCGCGTGAACCGCCTTGAACGAACGCGACTTTGCCTTGCAGAGGGTGTGCTGTGGTCATGTTATTTCTCCAAAGTGGGTGAGGGTAAAGTAAAGTGCCGGCATTCAGTATCGGAGATCGTCGGCACGGCCACTAGCCACAAAGAGCTATAATCAGTTCAAACCATTAGTTTGAAATCCATAGAGGAAAAGTATGCTGGGACACCTGGAATGCTTCGTCAGCAGCGCGGAAAACGGCAGCTTTTCCGCCGCCGGCCGCAAGCTGGGCCTCAGCCCGGCGGCGGTGGGCAAAAACGTCACCCGGCTGGAGACGCTGGTTGGCGTGCGCCTGTTCCAGCGCAACACTCGCCAGCTGATCCTGACCGAAGAGGGCGAGCGTTTTTTGCAGGAAGTCAGCGGTGGCCTGCAGTCGATTCAGTGCGCGTTGAAGGGCCTGAGCAGCAGCGGCGGCGTGGCGGCCGGCAGCCTGAGGATCAGCATGGGCACCGCTTTCGGTCTGAATTTCGTGTTGCCGATGTTGCCGGATTTTTTGGCGCGTTATCCGGCGATCGTGCCGGACTGGCATTTCGATAATCGCCAGGTGGATCTGATCGGCGAGCACTTCGACGCCGCGTTGGGCGGCGGCATCGAACTGGCTCAGGGGATGATTGCGCGCGAGCTGGCGCCCGCACACGGCGTGTTGGTGGCTTCGGCGGATTATCTGCGGCAACGGCCGCCGCTGCGGCAGCCGGAACAGCTGGCGCAACACACCGGGATTTTCATCCGTTCGCCGCAGACCGGGCGCATCCGCCATCAGCCGCTGCGCAATGCGGAAAACGAGCAGCATGCGCCGGCGATGGCGATCGGCATGACGGTAAACGAGCCGGAGGCGGCGGCGCGGGCGGCGGAAATGGGCTTGGGCATTGCCTTGATCGCCATGCCGAATGCGGTGCCCTATCTGGAAAACGGCCGCCTGGTGCGGGTGTTGCCGGGTTGGTATGTCGATCGCGGCAGCATGCACCTTTATTTTCCTACCACCAAATTCTTACCGACCAAAACCCGGGTTTTTGTCGATTTCATCACCGAGCAGTTTCGCCTGCAGAAGCTGGCGACACGCTTCGACGCCCGCTAAAACGAGAAAAGCCCCTTGCGGGGCTTCTTTCTTCCGTCGGTTGGCTGTTCGACGATCAGTTGAAGATTTCTGCGGTGCCGTACAGTTTGTTCTGGCCGCCGGCGGCGACGATGCGGTATGAGCTGGCGCCCGACGCGGCGGCTTTGCTGGCCAGTTCGCTTTCCAGCGCGCTCAGGTTGGTGGCGCCGCTAACGGAGACTACGCCGATTTTCTGGGCGTCTGCAGCGGGTTGGCTGGATGGCAGGTCAGCGGCGAAGGTAGCAAAAGAAGCGGTAGCCAGCAGTGCAGCGGTAGCAAAAATTTTGACGTTTTTCATGATGTGTTCCTCAGCGTATTGATTGGATGAGAGCCCGTTGTCTCTCGATGTGTTAAATAATAGTGCGACGGGGCGGAATAAAAAATCGGAGAGTTTTGAGTATCTCTGTCAAATAAATTGATTGTTTTTTAACCCGCTGGCGCGCGGTAAAAATCGCCACTACCCTTTACAGACGATCCTTAACCGGAGAAGCGTAATGACGGTAAACGCATTTATCGGCAGTTGGGCGCTGGTGTCCTCGGCATTTGAGAACCAGGACGGCGAGCTGAATTACCCGCTGGGTGAGCAGGTGCTGGGGTGCATCCACTATGAGGCCAACGGCACGATGGCGGCGCAGCTGTACAGCGCCGTGCGGCCGCGTTTCGCCGCCGACGATTTGGCGCAGGGGTCCGAGCGGGAGATCCGCGCGGCCTTCATCAATATGATTTGCTACTTCGGCCGCTATCAGGTGGAGGAAAGCGAACAGCGGGTGGTGCATCAGGTCGAAGGCTGTTCGTTCCCCAACTGGGTAGGCAGCCGTCAGGTGCGTTTTTACGCTTTCAGCGGCGATCGGCTGACGTTGCGCACGGTGCCCTTGCAGCTCGGCAACGGCGTGCAGGTGGGCGAACTGGTGTGGCAGCGGACAGGAGCTTCTTTATGATCATTGTTCATCATCTCAATCACTCGCGGTCGCAGCGCATTCTGTGGTTTCTGGAAGAGCTGGGCGTGCCCTATCAGGTGCAACGCTACGAACGCGATCCGCAGACTATGCTGGCGCCGGCGGCGCTGAAAAAGATCCACCCGCTGGGCAAATCGCCGGTGATCGTCGACGGCGATCTGACGCTGGCGGAATCCGGCGCCATCATCGAATACCTGCAGGAAGCCTATGACGCGCAAGGGATGTTCATGCCGACCGACTTCCACGCGCGCCAGCAAT
The DNA here is from genome assembly GCF_037137105.1 of Serratia sp. TMDUHS_CL. Classification (NCBI taxonomy): domain Bacteria; kingdom Pseudomonadati; phylum Pseudomonadota; class Gammaproteobacteria; order Enterobacterales; family Yersiniaceae; genus Serratia; species Serratia sp. TMDUHS_CL. The sequence goes on along the minus strand of NZ_JBBBDV010000019.1, from coordinate 12,229 downwards.
ACCGCTACTGGCTGCACTACGCCGAAGGATCGCTGATGCCGCTGTTGGTGATGAAACTGGTGTTCAGCCGGCTCGGCCAGCCGCCGATCCCCTGGCTGCTGCGGCCGGTGGCCGGCGCGATCGGCAAGGGCGTGCAGCGCGAATATCTCGACAAGCAGATCGCGCCGCACTGCGAATTCCTCGAACAGCACCTGAACAAGGGCAGCTGGTTTGTCGGCAACGACTTCAGCGCGGCGGACATTCAGATGAGCTTCCCGCTGGAGGCGATGGCGGCGCGCGGCGCGTTGGATGATTGCCCGAAACTGCGCGGTTTTCTGCAGCGCATTCACGCCCGGCCCGCCTACCAGCGGGCGTTGGAGCAGGGTGGCCCTTACGACCTGCTGAGCTAACCGGATGGGCTATACTCGATGGGGTCATTCTTCATCGGAGGTAGCCCATGGCTACGCAAATCTTCGTTAACCTGCCCGTCAGCGATCTGCCCGCCTCGATGGCGTTCTTCACCCACCTGGGTTTCACTTTCAATCCGCAATTCACCGATGACACCGCCGCGTGCATGGTGGTCAGCGACACGATTTACGTGATGTTGCTGACCCACGACAAATTCAGGATGTTTACCCCGAACCCGATCGGCGACGCCAAGCAGGCCACCGAAGTGCTGGTATGCCTGTCGCAACCCAGCCGGGCGGCGGTGGACGAACTGGTGCGTAAGGCGGTCGCCGGCGGCGGCAACACCTACCACCCGCCGCGGGACTACGGCGTGATGTACGGCCACGGTTTTCAGGATCTGGATGGCCATATCTGGGAATTGATGTATATGGATCCCGCTGCGGTGCAGACGCAATAACCCTGCCGCGACGGCGTTCGCCGGGGCGCCCGTCGCCCCGGTTTTATCGTACAGGCGTCATTCCCACCGCTTTCTGCATAAATTGCCGCGATCTTTAGTTGATTAGACGCTATGGAAGGCAGGATAATCGTTTGCCTTGAATAAACCACCATAAATCACCCGTACCGCGCGCTGCGAGTTAAACGTTTGCCTTGGTGCGCATCGCCGTTGGCGCTGCGACAGAAGGGCAAGGATGCGGAACGTGACGTAAACGATTACGTGACGATCGGGCGCGGGCGAGATTACAGGCCTGCTGCGACGGGCCGATTCATGAAACACAGGGGAAGTAACCTATGTCGAACTCTCAAGCGAACCACGCCGCAAAACCAACCGGCGGGCTTGATGGCTATTTTAAAATTTCCGCGCGCGGCAGCAGCGTGCGCCAGGAGGTGGTGGCGGGGCTAACCACCTTCCTGGCGATGGTGTACTCGGTGATCGTGGTGCCGAGCATGCTGGGCAAAGCGGGCTTCCCGCCGGCGGCGGTGTTTGTCTCCACCTGCCTGGTGGCCGGGCTGGGCTCGCTGCTGATGGGGCTGTGGGCTAACCTGCCGATGGCGATCGGCTGTGCGATCTCGTTGACCGCCTTCACCGCCTTCAGCCTGGTGCTGGGCCAGCACATCAGCATTCCGGTGGCGCTGGGTGCGGTGTTCCTGATGGGCGTACTGTTTACCATTATCTCGATCACCGGCATCCGCGCCTGGATCCTGCGCAACCTGCCGATGGGCGTGGCGCACGGCACCGGCATCGGTATCGGTCTGTTCCTGCTGCTGATCGCCGCCAACGGCGTCGGCCTGGTGGTGAAGAACCCGCTGGATGGCCTGCCGGTGGCGCTCGGCGCGTTCACCTCCTTCCCGGTGGTGATGACGCTGGTCGGCCTGGCGGTGATCTTCGGCCTGGAAAAACTGCGCGTGCCCGGCGGCATTTTGCTGGTGATCATCGCCATTTCCATCATCGGCCTGATCTTCGACCCGGCGGTGAAATACCAGGGGCTGTTCGCCATGCCGAGCCTGGCGGACGCTGACGGCAAATCGTTGATCTTCAGCCTGGATATCATGGGCGCATTGCAGCCGGTGGTGTTGCCGAGCGTGCTGGCGCTGGTGATGACCGCGGTGTTCGACGCCACCGGCACCATCCGCGCGGTGGCCGGGCAGGCCAACCTGCTGGATAAAGACGGGCAGATCATCAGCGGCGGCAAGGCGCTGACCTCGGATTCCCTGAGCAGCATCTTCTCCGGCCTGGTGGGCGCCGCGCCCGCCGCGGTCTACATCGAATCCGCCGCCGGCACCGCCGCGGGCGGCAAAACCGGCCTGACCGCCACCGTGGTCGGCATTCTGTTCCTGCTGATCCTGTTCCTGTCGCCGCTGGCCTATCTGGTGCCGGTCTATGCCACCGCACCGGCGCTGATGTACGTCGGCCTGCTGATGCTGAGCAACGTCACCAAGCTGGACTTCAACGACTTCGTCGACGCGATGGCCGGCCTGCTGTGCGCGGTGTTCATCGTACTGACCTGCAACATCGTTACCGGCATCATGCTGGGCTTCAGCTCGCTGGTCATCGGCCGCATCTTCTCCGGCGAATGGCGTAAGCTGAACATCGGCACCGTGCTGATCGCCGTGGCGCTGGTGGCGTTCTACGCCGGCGGCTGGGCGATTTAAGACCCTCAGGTTTCCCTCGCCCGGCGGGTGAGGGAAACTGTCACGGCATTTCCCTTCTTAAGATAAGTCTTCTTCTGCTCTGCACCGCGTTTTGAAAGGCACAACAAGCTTTAACGGCTGTAAAAAAAGTGATCTACTATCGGGACCAACGCAGGCCCTGAGCCGATGTCGTCTGAATCGTAGAGTCTAAGGAAAGCATGGAAATCTTTTTTACAATCCTCATTTTGATCCTGGTGGTCTCCCTGTCCGGGGTGGTGACGCGCATGTTGCCGTTCCAGGTGCCGCTGCCGCTGATGCAAATCGCCATCGGGGCCCTGTTGGCCTGGCCGCATTTCGGGCTGCACGTCGACTTTGATCCCGAACTGTTCCTGGTGCTGTTCATCCCGCCGCTGCTGTTCGCCGACGGCTGGAAAACGCCGACGCGCGAATTCCTGCACCACGGGCGTGAAATTCTCGGCCTGGCGCTGGTGCTGGTGCTGATCACCGTGGTCGGCGTCGGCTATCTGATCTACGCCATGGTGCCGGGCATTCCGCTGGTGGCGGCCTTCGCGTTGGCGGCGGTGCTGTCGCCGACCGATGCCGTGGCGCTGTCCGGCATCGTCGGCAAAGGGCGCATTCCCAAGCCGATCATGGGCGTGCTCGAAGGTGAGGCGCTGATGAACGATGCGTCCGGCCTGGTGTCGCTCAAGTTCGCCATCGCGGTGGCGATGGGCACCATGGTGTTCACCGTGGGCGGCGCAACCCTCGAGTTCCTCAAAGTGGCGATCGGCGGCCTGCTGGCCGGCGTGGCGGTCACCTGGACCTACAGTAAATCGCTGCGGGTGATGAGCCGCTGGAGCGGCGACGATCCGGCGACCCAGATCGTATTCCTGCTGCTGCTGCCGTTCGCCTCCTACCTGATCGCCGAACATATCGGCGTTTCCGGCATCCTGGCGGCGGTGGCGGCGGGGATGACCATCAGCCAATCCGGCGTGATCCGCAACGCGCCGCTGGCGATGCGCCTGCGCGCCAACAGCGTATGGGCGATGCTGGAGTTCGTGTTCAACGGCATGGTGTTCATCATGTTGGGCCTGCAGCTGCCGGGCATTCTTGAAACCTCTATCCTGCAGGCGGAGCTGGATCCGACCATCCAGACCTGGTACCTGTTCGCCGACGTGGCCACCATCTACGCCGCGCTGCTGGTGCTGCGTTTCACCTGGCTGTGGGTGATGAAGAAGGCCAGCAACCGCTTTATGAAAAAGCGCCCGCTGCAGTTCGGCGACTACAGCACGCGTGAGCTGTGGGTGGCGTCGTTCGCCGGGGTGCGCGGGGCGATTACCCTGGCCGGTGTGCTGTCGATACCGCTGTTGCTGAGCGACGGCACCGCCTTCCCGGCGCGCTATCAGCTGGTGTTTATCGCCGCCGGGGTGATCCTGCTGTCGTTGATCGTCGGCGTGCTGGCATTGCCGCTGCTGCTGCGCGGCGTGCAGGTGGCCGACAAGAGCGCCAGCAAGCACGAAGAGCGCATGGCGATCGCCATGGCGGCCGAAGTGGCGATCGAGAGCGTGAATAAAATGGAAGAGCGTCTGGTCGCCGATACCGAAGAGAACCTCGATCCGCAGGTGTTGAAAGAGGTCAGCTCGCGGGTGACGGGCATGCTGCGGCGGCGCATCGCCTCGAAAGACGACATCGAGAATGCGCTGGCGATGGAAAACCTCGAGCGGCGTTTCCGCCTGACGGCGCTGCGCGCCGAGCGCGGCGAGCTGTACCACCTGCGCGCCACGCAGAAAATCAGCAACGAGACGCTGCAAAAACTGCTGCACGATCTCGACTTGCTCGAAGCGCTGCTGATCGAGCGCGAAGGGTAAACTTCAGACGAGGAATAAACGTTTTTCCTCTTATTTCCGCCCCGAAGGGCCGCCTGTGCGGCCCTTGTTTTTTGGCTACTTGAGCGGCGGCCAGTAGTCGCGGCAGCAGGCGATCCAGGCCTGCGCGCTGTGCGACAGGTAGCTGCCCTGGCGCCAGATCAGCCCGATTTTCCACTCCATGCGCGGTTCCAGCGGCAGCCAGACCAGGTTTTCCTTGTCCAGCCAGCGGCAGACCGGCTCCGGCAGCATGGCGATGCCCACGCCGGCCTGCACCATCGAGGCGAGGAAATCCCACTGGCCGCTGCGCACCGCGATTTGCGGTTCAAAACCGGCCTGGCGAAACGCTTTCATCAGCATCTTGTACAGCGCAAAGTCTTCGTTATAAATCAGGATCGGGCTGTCGGCCAGTTCGGCGATATTGATGCGGGTGCGGTTAAGCCACTGCGGCGTGCGCGGCGCCACCACGCACATCGGATGGCCCAGCAGCGGCAGAAAGGTCAGCGGCTGTTCCGAATCGAAGGGCAGCACCGTCATCGCCAGATCCAGTTCGCCGGACATCACCGCCTGTTCGACCGACAGCCCGCCCAGTTCGGAAATTTTTAATTCGATGCCGGGGTAGGTCTGGCGAAAGCGGCGGATCAGATCGGCGATCTGCCTGCCCACCATCGGCGGAATGCCCAGCCGCAGCACGCCCTTTTTCACCGAGCTGATGTCTTCCAGCTCCGCCTCCAGCTGGCGGAATTCGTCGAGGATCGTCAGGCCGCGCTGATACACCGCCTGGCCGCTGTCGGTCAGGCGCAGCTTGCGGCCTTCGCGGATCAGCAGCGTGCATTCCAGCTCCTCTTCCAGATGCCGCAGCATCTTGCTGATGGTGGGCTGGGTGACGAACAGTTTTTCCGCCGCGCGGGTGAAGCTTTGCTGGCGCACCACTTCAACGAAGTAGCGCAGGGTGCGGACATCCACGTTAGGGTTCTCCTTGAGGGCGCTACCGGCGGGAAACTATTCCCGGACGGCATGATGTCGATAATTTTAATTCATTTCAGGCGTGGTTTCCCGGCTGCGTATACTGTAGGCCGTCAATTATTGTTTGAGGTCATCTTCCATGTCTCTGGCGTTACGCCGCGTTGCCCCCTCCCTGCTGACCCGTTTGCAGGTGCCGATTCAGGTGGCGTTGTATGCGGCGCTGTTCCTGATCGCCGATCGCCTGGTGCAACAATTCCACCTGCCGCTCCCCGCCAATATCGTCGGTATGCTGATACTGCTGGCGCTGATCCTGCTGCGCATTCTGCCGCTGAGCTGGGTCAAGGCCGGCTCCCGCTGGCTGCTGGCGGAAATGCTGCTGTTCTTCGTGCCGGCGGTGGTGGCGGTGGTCAACTATGCCCAGCTGCTGATGGTCGAGGGCTGGAAGATCTTTCTGGTGATTGCGGTCAGCACCATGCTGACGCTGGGCGCTACCGGGCTGGTGGTGGACAGGGTGTATCGGCTGGAGATTTGGCTGCAGCGACGGAAGCAGCGCCATGAATGATTTTATCCTCAGCCTGGCCTGCTTTCTGGCGACGCTGGCGCTCTACTTCGCCAACAAGAAGCTGTACCGCCGCCGCCGCACGTTGCTGCTGATGCCGCTGGTGCTGACGCCGATGATCCTGGTGCTGCTGCTGGTGGTCACCCACATCTCCTATCAGGACTATATCGGTGAAACCCACTGGCTGCTGTGGCTGCTGGGGCCGGCGACCATCGCCTTTGCGGTGCCGGTGTACGAGAATTTGCACATCATCCGCCGCCACTGGCTGTCGCTGACCGCCGGGGTAACGACGGCGGTGCTGGTGGCGGTGTACAGCTCGGTGTGGCTGGCGCGCCTGCTGACGCTGCCGGAAGAGGTGCAGCGCAGCCTGGCGGTGCGTTCGATTACCACGCCGTTCGCGCTGGAGGCCGCCAAACAGATGGGCGGGCAGCCGGATCTGGTGGCGCTGTTCGTGGTGATCACCGGGGTGTTCGGCATGGCGGTGGGCGACATTCTGTTTCTGCGGCTGGCGGTGCGCAGCCGCCTGGCGAAGGGAGCCGGGTTTGGCGCCTCGTCGCACGGCGCCGGCACCGCCCGCGCTTATGAGCTGGGTCCGCAGGAGGGCGTGGTGTCGAGCCTGGTGATGATGCTGGCCGGCATTATCACGGTGGTGGCCGCGCCGCTGATCGGCCGGCTGATGTGGTAAGACCTCTCGGGGCGGGCTCTGCCGCCCCATTTTACATTGTCTGTCGTTGGGAACGGTGCCGTCGATGAGCGCCCGAAAAAACGAAGAAATTTTTCAGCATAATTTTTCCCATTGTTATAACAAAAAACGATAGATGCGCCGCGGGCAAAATTGCCGTTCATTTTTAATGGTAATGAATTAATTAAGAAATAAATTATTATCATTAAAACAATAAAGTATAACTTATTGATATGGAGAGGCTCTTATCGTAAGTATTGTTGCACATTAACTGTGCTGAATAATACAAAAGAATATGAGTTTCTCTCTAATTATATCGGATTAATACAAACGGAATACGCTCGTCATCCCTGAGTAATATCGGGGAAATAAAATGGTCATTTATTCCCTTTCGCACATTTCGCCAAAAAAAATATCCTCTCCTATACTTCACAGCTCTACAAATTGAGGCACAGGGGGGAACCTCTGGATTAACCATTTCATTCTTTCTTAGTTGGGGGGAGACCCAGCTTTTCTACGGTTTTTTATTCTGACTTGAACTGTCGGACGGCCAGGCTTTGCCTAAATCCGGACGGTCCCTTTCATTAACGTAATGAAAACGTGCTAGAGAATATTATGAACAAACAAACTGATGTGAAGAGTGGGGAATTCCGTACCGGTGCTCAGGCTGCGGCGGAGAAAGTCGAACTGCATGAAATGACTATCGCCCAGCGTGAACTCTGGCTGGGGGAAAACATTTCCAAAGAGTTGTCGTTCAATATCTGGGGCTATGGGCAGGTTGACGGGCCTCTCGACGTTAAGCTGCTGCGGCAAGCCATCGATGCAATCGTGGAAGAAACGCCGGCTCTGCAAGCGCATTTTGTGGAAAAAGACGGTGAGCTTTATCAATACCGCGCGCCACGCACCCATGAGCCGCTGTTCACACTCGATCTCAGTAAGGAACCCGATCCCCTGCAGGCGGCCAGACGCTGGATGGTGGCGGATGCGGCGCTGCCGCGCCGCGCCACGGGAGAGGAACCTTTTAGTTTTTATGTGATTACGCTCGCCCCGCAGCGCTATGTCCTCTATCGGCGTTTCCACCATATGATCACCGACGGCCGCAGTGCCGAGGAAGTGATGCGGCGCATCGCGGCTTACTATAACGCGCTGGCGTCCGGCGGCGTCATCCCTGAATTCGCCAACTGCAATTTCTCTCTGCTTTATGAAAACGACATCAAATACCGCGACTCCTCACGCTTTTCTTCCGATCAGGCTTTTTGGCGGGAATATACTGCCGCTGCGCCGCAGAGTTTGTCGCGTAGAGCCATATTGACCCCGGACGCCGCGATGAACCGCAACACGCAGCTGCTGGAAAAAGAGGCATTGGATCAGCTGCAGCAACAAGCTGACAATATCGGCGTACACCGCGCACATATATTGGCCGCCGCCGTAGCATTATGTTTCTACAGCCTGACCGGCAGTGAATATCTTAATTTCAGCATGCCGGTGACCGGAACGAGAGAACGAAACAGTATTGGTATGACCTCTAACGTTGTCCCTTTGATTATCAAGGTTGAACCCCAGCTGAGCCTGGCCGAATTTATCCAAAGGGTTGCGGCCGAAATAGCAAAAGTGGTTCGCCATCAATTATATCGTGGGGAGGACATTCGGCGTGACAATGGCGCGACGGATTCCGCCTGGTTTGGCCCTTCAATTAACATTGTTTCTTTCGACCACGGCGATCCTTTCTGGGGATGCCGCACCCGTTGGTATTATGGCGGGAATATTCCGTCCGGCGATCTACAGATTATGCTGTATGAAGACCAGCAGGCGAATGAGCTGGACGTCACTTTTTCTGACGCCGCTTATGCAAATTCATTAGGCGATCTGGATGTTTTGCAGCGCCGTTTCCAGTTTATTTTACGGGCGCTGAACGCATCAACGGCGGGGACGATCGAGGCGTTGGATCGGCAAGTGGCGGCGCTGGCGGATGCCGAGGCCGGCGGCAGCTTTTACACCAACCGTCGGCAACCGCCTGCCGGCGGCATCATTCGTTGGGATCGCCCGGCTGAGGCGCTGCAGCGCCTGGTGAGCTCGCTGAGCCATGGCGCGGGATGCGCGGCGAAGATGCTGCTGGCGGAGCGCGTGTTGGGCGTGACGGCGCTGCAGGCGGTGAGCGATGAGCGGCAGGCCGAACCCGGTACCCTGCTGCACGTCGAGGCCGACGGCTGGGTGATTGCCGCGAACCCCGGCGTGGTGCGCGTCGGGCCGTTCTTGCGCGCCGACGGATCGGTTCAGCCAGGCGATGCGCTGGCGCAGGCCTGCGGCTTGTCTGTCGGCTCGGTCTTGCCGACGATTAACGCTGCCGAAGCCTCGCTGTTAGGCGCGGCGTATGGCGCCAGCGCCGATAGCGCCGCTTTTTGGCAACCGCGTCTGACGCGTTATTATCCGGCGCCGTTCCCGCCGGGGCCTGGCCGCCAGGCGGATCTTCCCGCACGCTGGCAGGCGACAGCCTGGCAGCGCCTGGAAAAAATTGCCGGCGAGCAGGTGCTGGCGGCAGCAACCCTTTATCTGGCGCGCATGTGCAATGAAACCGATTTTCAGCTGGGGTGGATCACCCCGGACGATCGGAATTGGGGACGTTGGGCTCACCTGAGCGCGCGCGTGCTGCCGCTGCAGGTCTCTGTTGATCACACCAGCAATTTCCAGCAGGCGTTGGCCGCGCTGGAACAGGAATATAGCCAGCTGCGCGCTCATGCCGATTATCATCCCGCGTTGCTGATGCGCGATGCGGACCTGCGAGCGCCTCAGACTTGGCCGACGGCGGTATCGATCGTCAGCCGGCGCTCGGCGCAGGGGTTGCAGCCTGAAGACGAGGGGGTTGCCGCCATCATGGCTTCCGGCTCGCGCGCGGTATTGCAAATCTGCAAGGCTGACGGCGCTTTCCGTTGGGTCTACGACGCCGCCTCCGTGGCTGACGAACAGATGTTGCGTGCGACGCAACATCTGCTGATGCTGCTCAACGATGCGGTGAGGGCGGGTTCTCATCGTCGCACCGTCGGCGAACTCAGTCTGGTTTCCGAGGAAGAGCGCGCGCAGTTGCTGCAGGGCCTCAACCATACCGTCGCTTCACACTCGCCGGCGGTTTGTCTGCACCGGTTGTTCGAAGCACAGGTCAGACGGACGCCGGAGGCGATCGCGGTGACGTATGGCGATGACAGCCTGACCTACGCGGAATTGAATACCCAGGCGAACCGTTGGGCCCATCGGCTGGTACAGCTTGGCGTGCAGCCGGACAGCCTGGTGGCGCTGTGCGCCGGGCGCGGGCTGCCTATGCTGGTCGGGCTGCTGGGGATCCTCAAAGCCGGCGGCGCCTATGTGCCGCTGGATCCCGCCTATAGCGGCGAGCGGCTACAGTACATCCTGGCGGACTCAGCGCCGGTGCTGCTGTTGGCGGATGAGCTCGGCCGACAAGCGCTGGGTGACTGCGAGGTGCCGGTGCTGGCGCTGGAACAGCCACTGACGGGGGAAAGCGACGATCTGCAGGACGTCGGGGTGCGCCCGGCGCACCTGGCGTATGTGATTTATACCTCCGGTTCGACCGGCAAACCCAAAGGGGTGATGGTGGAGCACCGGCAGGTCGCGCGGTTGTTCAGCGCGACGAACGCCTGGTTCAACTTCAGCGCCGCCGACAGGTGGTGCCTGTTCCACTCATTCGCCTTCGACTTCTCCGTCTGGGAGATCTGGGGCGCCTGGCTGTATGGCGGCCAGCTGTTCATCGTACCGCAGGCGATCGCCCGCTCGGCGCCGGATTTTTATCATTTCGTCTGCCGCAGCGGCATCACGGTATTGAACCAGACGCCGAGCGCCTTCAAAGCCTTTATCCAGGCTCAGGTGCACAGCGAAGCGCGCCAGCAGCTACGCGAGATCGTGTTCGGTGGCGAAATGCTGAAGCCTTCCGATCTTGCGCCGTGGTTTGCTCGTCCAGAGAACCGGCAGACACGGTTGATCAACATGTACGGTATCACCGAGACCACGGTGCATGTGACTTATCGGCCGCTGTCGGCGCAGGACACGGCGATCACCACCAGTCCGATCGGCAGCCGCATCCCGGATTTGCGCTTGTATCTGCTGGGCGCCGACGGCGAACCGGTGCCGATGGGGGCGATCGGCGAACTGTACGTCGGTGGCGAAGGGGTGGCGCGGGGTTACCTGAACCGGCCCGAATTGACGGCGGAACGCTTTCTCGATGATCCTTTCAACCGGGCGCCGGGTGCGCGCATGTATCGTACCGGCGATCTGGCGCGCTATCTGCCGGGTGGCGATATCGAATACCTGGGGCGCAATGACCAGCAGGTAAAAATCCGCGGTTTCCGTATCGAATGCGGCGAGGTGGAGGCACAACTGAGTACCGATCCGCGCGTGCGCAGCGTAGCCGTGGACGCGATTGACGATGGCGACGGGGGCAAGCGACTGGTGGCGTGGGTGGTTCCGGCACCGGAAGCCGAACGCGCTACGCTGGCGACCGGGCTGCGTCAGCATCTGCAGGCGCGGCTGCCGGATTATATGGTGCCGGTGGCTTACGTTTGGCTGGAGGCGTTGCCGCTGACCGGCAACGGCAAATTGGACAAGCGGGCTCTGCCGGTACCGCAGGTCGACGCCTATGTGCGTGAAGCCTATGCGCCGCCGCAGGGCGAGGCGGAAAACCTGCTGGCGGCTATCTGGCGCGAGCTGCTGGGCGTAGAGCGCGTCGGTCGCTATGACCACTTCTTCGAACTGGGTGGGCATTCGCTGATGGCGGTGCGCCTGGCTAACCGCGTGCAACAGGCCGGATGGCAGTTACCGTTGCAGGCGCTGTTCGCCAGCCCGGTACTGCACGTGTTGGCGCAGGCGCTGGAAGTTGCGCCGGCTCAGGAACCGCTGCCGATACTGCCGGTGGCGCGCGACGGCGAATTGCCCCTGTCGTTCGCCCAGCAACGCCTGTGGTTCCTGACCCAGTTGGAGGGGATGAGCGAAACCTACCATATCCCCCTGGCGCTGCGGCTGCACGGCCGGTTGGACCGGCAGGCGCTGCAACATAGTCTGGATGCGCTCTATGCGCGTCACGAATCACTGCGTAGCCGGTTCATCACCCGGGAAGATCGGCCACAGGTGCAGATTTTGCCGGCAAACGGGCTGCCGCTTGCGTTCCACGATCTGCGACGTCACCCCGCGCAAGCCGACACGCTGTGCCGTCAGGCGGCCACTCAACCGTTCGATTTGACGCAGGGGCCGCTGGTGCGCGCCGCGCTGATCCGCCTGGCGGATGAGGAGCACCTGTTCCTGCTCACCTGTCATCACATCGTCTCCGACGGTTGGTCGACCGGCATTTTGCTGCGTGAACTGGGGGCGTTGTACGGCGCTTTCCGTCGCGGCGATGCCGATCCACTGCCGCTGCCGACGCTGCAATACCCGGATTACGCCGCCTGGCAGCGTCGCTATCTGACGCCGGAGCGGCTGGCGGCGCAGGCGCAATACTGGCGCGAAACGCTGAGCGGTGCGCCGGCGCTGCTGACGCTGCCGACCGACCGGCCGCGTCCGACGGTGCAGTCTTTCAGCGGCGGAGAGGTGCCGATCGCGATCGACGCCGAGCTGACGCAGGCGCTGCGGCAGTTCAGCCGG
>NZ_JBBBDV010000018.1:0-101122 GCF_037137105.1 Serratia sp. TMDUHS_CL | reverse complement strand
GCTTTGGCGCGGGCGATAGCCGCCGCCACCGCCGCTTTACGCGGGTCTTCCTCAGTGGTTGTCGGCGTCGTTTCCGCCGGTGCAGGGGCGTCCGCCTGCTGCGCCGCTTTCTTGGCTTTAGCGCGCGCGATAGCCGCTGCCACCGCCGCCTTGCGCGGATCTTCCTCGGCGGTTGCTGGCGCCGTTTCCGCCGATGCAGGGGCGTCCGCCTGCTGCGCCGCTTTCTTGGCTTTGGCGCGCGCGATAGCCGCTGCCACCGCCGCCTTGCGCGGGTCTTCCTCGGCGGTTGCCGGCGTCGTTTCCGCTGGAGCAGGAACGTCCGCCTGCTGTGCCGCTTTCTTGGCCTTTACACGCGCCAGAGCGGCAGCGACCGCGGCCTTGCGCGGGTCTTCCTCGGCGGTTGCTGGCGTCGTTTCCGCTGGAGCAGGAGCGTCCGCCTGCTGCTCTGCTTTTTTGGCTTTGACGCGCGCCAGGGCGGCAGCGACCGCCGCCTTACGCGGATCGTCCTCTGTTACGGCAGGAGCAGTGCCATCTGCGGCCGGCGCTTCTTTGCGTGCTTTCACACGGGCCAGCGCTGCGGCCACGGCGGCTTTGCGCGCGTCGTCGCCGGAAACGGCCGGTGAGGCTTGCTCTGCTTCGGCAGCCAACTGGGCTCGGCGTTCGCGCGCCTGCGCTTTACGCGCTTCGCGGGCGGCGATCATCTCGCTGTTATCCGGCTGCTGGCCGTCGACCGGCGTGACCGCCGCTTCGGCATTTTTGCTGCGCACGCGCGCCAACGCGGCCTGCACCGCGCCCTGATCGTCGTCGGTCAGTTTGACGGCGGCTTTTTTGTGCCGCTCTTCGCGCGCCAGCTTCTCGCGTTCCAGACGGGCCAGTTTGGCTTCGTAACGCGCCTTGGCCTCGGCGGTGCGCGCCGCCTCCAGATCGATAGCCTTGATCTCGGCCTTTTCCTGACGGTAGTACTGCACCAGCGGGATGTTGCTGGGGCAGACGAACGCGCAGGCGCCGCATTCGATGCAGTCGAACAGGTTATGGTTGCGCGCCTTGTCGTGCTCTTGTCCGCGGCTGAACCAGTACAGCTGCTGCGGCAGCAGCCCGGCAGGGCAAGCGTCTACGCACAGGCCGCAGCGGATGCAGGACTGCTCCGGCTCCTGCGGCGTCATTTCATCGACCGTCGGCGCCAGAATGCAGTTGCTGATCTTGACGATCGGTACATTCAGCGCGGGCAGGGTGAAGCCCATCAGCGGGCCGCCCATGACTACCATCTGCTGCGCCTGCGGGCGGAAACCGGCGAAGTCGAGCAGGTGCTGCACCGGCGTGCCGATGCGCGCCCACAGGTTGCCTGGGCGCTCGATAGCCTCGCCGGTCAGGGTCACCACGCGCTCAATCAGTGGTTCGCCGTCGACGATCGCTCGTTTGATGGCGAAGGCGGTGCCGACGTTCTGCATCAGCACGCCGATGGCGGAGGAGTGCTTGCCGTGCGGCACTTCCTTGCCGGTCAGGATCTTGGTCAGCTGCTTGGCGCCGCCGGACGGGTATTTGGTGGGGATAACGCGCAGCCCAATGCCGGACTGGCCGCGCAGCGCCTGCTTCAGCGCCGCGATCGCCTCCGGTTTATTGTCTTCGATGCCGATCAGCGTGACCTTGGGCTGCAGAATGTGTTGCAGGATCTGCGTGCCTTCGATGATCTGGTCGGCATGTTCCTGCATCAGGCGGTCGTCGGCGGTAATGTAAGGCTCGCACTCGGCGGCGTTGAGGATCAGCGTTTCCACGCCGCTCATGCCGCCCTGCAGTTTGCTGGCGGTCGGGAAACCGGCGCCGCCCAGACCGGCGATGCCGGCCTGATGAATACGTTGAATCAGCTCTGCGGCCGGCGCCTGGCGATAGTCCGCCACCGGATCGCGCTCGCACCAGCGGTCTTCCCCGTCCGCCTCGATAATCACGCACAGTTCCGTCAGCCCGGAAGGGTGAGCGGTGATGTGCGGCGTGATGGCGCTGACGGTGCCCGAGGTTGGGGCGTGTACCGGCACGGTGCGGCCACGGCCGACGGTCAGCGGCTGGCCTTTCAACACCCGATCGCCGGCGTTGACGCACAGCTCGCCTTCCGGCCCCAGATGCTGCTGCAGCGGAATGATAAAGGTCTTGGGCAGGGGAGCGACACGCAGCGGCGCACCGCTGGACTGCGTTTTCATTTCCGGTGGATGGATCCCGCCGTCGAAATCCCAGATCCGGTCTTTTTTAAAGGCGGCGAACAGATTAAGCATGTTGCTCCACGTGGATCACTTGCACCGGGATCGTCTTCATGTCCCACTTCCAGTTGGCGGTGGTGGTGGCGACCGGTCTCATTTCAATACAGTCGGTAGGGCAAGGGGCGACGCACAGATCGCAGCCGGTGCAGAGGTCGGTGATGACGGTGTGCATGGCGCGGGTGGCGCCGACGATGGCGTCCACCGGGCAGGCCTGAATGCACTTGGTGCAGCCGATACAGTTGGCCTCGTCGATATAGGCCACTTTACGCTCCGGCTCGGCTGCGGCTTCGCTGCCCAGCGGCTGCGGCTCGACGTTGAGCAGCTCCGCCAGTTTCAGCATCACCTGTTCGCCGCCCGGCGCGCATTTGTTGATCATCTCGCCGTTGGCCACCGCCTCGGCGTAGGGGCGGCAACCGGGGTAGCCGCACTGGCCGCACTGGCTCTGCGGCAGGATCGCGTCGACCTGCTCGGCGACCGGATCCTCTTCCACCTCAAAACGGCGCGCGGCGTAGCCCAGCACCAGTCCGAACAGCAGGCCGAGCGCGCTTAAAGCCGCGATAGCTATCCACAACGCAGTCATTAGAATTTCACCAGCCCGGTAAAGCCCATAAAGGCCAGCGACATCAGCCCGGCGGTGATCAGCGCGATCGAGGAGCCGCGGAACGGCGCCGGCACATCGGCGACCGCCAGGCGTTCGCGAATGGCGGCGAATAGCACCATGACCAGCGAGAAACCGGCGGCGGCGCTGAAGCCGTAAACGGCGGACTGCAGGAAGTTGTAGCCGAGGTTAACGTTAAGCAACGCCACACCCAGCACCGCGCAATTGGTGGTGATCAGCGGCAGGAAGATGCCCAGCAGGCGGTAGAGCGCCGGGCTGGTTTTGCGCACCACCATCTCGGTGAACTGCACGACGACGGCGATCACCAGAATGAAGGAGAGCGTGCGCAGGTACACCAGATCCAGCGGAACCAGAATAAAGGTGTTGATCACCCAGGCGCTGACGGAGGCCAGCGTCATAACGAAGGTGGTGGCCATTCCCATGCCGATGGCGCTTTCCAGCTTCTTGGAAACGCCGAGGAACGGGCACAGGCCAAGAAACTTCACCAGAACGAAGTTGTTCACCAGTACGGTGCCGACAAACAGGAGCAGGTATTCGGTCATTGCGATGCCTAAAAAAATAAAAGCCGCCTATTATCGGGAATCGGCGGCCGGACGACAACATATGAATCGCAGGGGTATTGCCTTTTTTGGTGAAAATTTACACAAATCACCCAATAAAACGTGCTGCAAGCGCCTTTAACGTTCGGTAAAGGTCCCTTTGACCCGCTGCGAGCGCTTGATGTAAGGCACCAGCAACGCCGCCATCAGCAGCGGCCAGCCGAGGCTGCGCACCGCCACTTCATCCGGCACCGGCGCGAAGGCGAAGGCTTTCACCGCCAGGATCACCGTGATCAGCAGCCACAGCAAGAACAGCTTGGGGAAGCGCTGCGAGCGCTGGCAAAACAGCCACAGCAGCCACAGGGTGAAGCACCACATCAAGAGCGTGGTCAGCACCGAAAAGTACCATTGCAGGGTAAACGCCTGGGCGTTGGTCAGCAGGTAGTCGCGCGACTCGGGCATAAAGATCGCCATGGCGTACAGGAGCAGCATCAGGCTGGCGCTGAGCAGGGTGACGATCAGATAGGCCATCGGGGCCAGCAACCAACCGCCGATACGAGAGTATTCAGCTTGAGACATAAAGGCTTCCTGATTGAAACGGGGATCACAGGCGGCATAGCTTAGCGGGTAATACCGGCTTCGTCATCTCTATCAACCGGATAGCTCGGCATCGCGGCGCGTGGCAGCACGTTTGGCTACTCGACGCCGTATTGAGCCTGCTTCAAATTAACATCTCATTTACTTCTTGTTCCATCCGGCCGCATAGTGTCAAATCGAAAGGTCTGTCGTGAGCCTGCAAGAGGAAATCCCATGGCTGAAAAAATTCGTGTCGGGCTGGTCGGTTACGGCTACGCCGGCAAAACCTTTCATGCGCCGCTGATCGCCGGTACGCCGGGGCTCGAGCTGGCCGCCGTCGCCAGCAGCGATGCCGGCAAAGTGCACGCCGACTGGCCGTCGATGGCGGTGGTGGGCGATGCGCAGGCGCTGTTCGCCGATCCGGCCCTCGATCTGATCGTGATTCCTACCCCCAACGATACCCATTTCCCGCTGGCGCAGCAGGCGCTGGCCGCGGGCAAGCATGTGGTGGTGGATAAACCGTTTACCGTGACATTGTCACAAGCGCAGGCGCTGCAACAGCAGGCGCAGCAGAGCGGTTTGCTGCTGTCGGTATTTCACAACCGCCGCTGGGACAGCGACTTCCTTACCCTGAAAGCGCTGCTGAATGAGGGTGCGCTGGGCGAGGTGGTCTATTTCGAGTCGCATTTCGATCGCTACCGGCCGCAGGTGCGCCAGCGCTGGCGCGAACAAGGCGGCGTCGGCAGCGGAATCTGGTACGATTTAGGGCCGCATCTGCTCGATCAGGCGTTGCAGTTATTCGGCAAGCCCGACCGGCTGTTCGTCGATTTGGGGGAGCTGCGGCCGGGCGCGCAGGCGGTGGACTATTTCCACGCGCTGCTGAGCTATGGCAATCGCCGCGTGGTGCTGCACGCCAGCATGCTGGCGGCGGCGGAGAGCCCGCGCTACGTGGTGCACGGCACCCGCGGCAGCTATATCAAATACGGCCTGGACCCGCAGGAAGACCGGCTGAAGGCCGGCGAGCGCCTGCCTCAGGCCGACTGGGGCTATGACATGCGCGACGGCGTAGTGACGCTGTCACGTGGCGATCTGCTGGCGGAGCAACCGCTGCTCAACATTCCCGGCAATTACCCGGCCTATTACGCCGCGGTGCGCGACGCGATCGCCGGCACAGGCGAAAACCCGGTGCCGGCCGCCGACGCCATTGCGGTGATGGCATTGATCGAACTGGGGTTGGAATCGGCCCGGCTGCAGCAGGCGCTGCCGGTGGTCTGATCCCGTTTATTTCTCTGTGCCCGGCGCCACGTCGGGCCTTTTTACGACTTTACGTGCAAGGAAATCCGTTTCATGTCCTGGTTGCAGCGTTTGCGCATTGATAAATTTTTGCTGGTCCTGATTTTGGTGGTGATCGTCGCCTCGCTATTCCCCTGTGAAGGCATCTGGAAAACCTTCTTTGAGCACTTGACCACCGCCGCCATCGCGCTGCTGTTCTTTATGCACGGCGCCAAGCTGTCGCGCGAGGCGATCGTCGCCGGCATGAGCCACTGGAAGCTGCATCTGCTGGTGTTCCTCAGCACCTTTGCGCTGTTCCCGCTGCTCGGGCTGGCGATGAACCTGCTGGTGCCGGGCATCATGACGCCGACGGTCTATCTCGGCTTCCTCTATCTGTGCGCGCTGCCGGCCACGGTGCAATCGGCCATCGCCTTTACCTCTGCGGCGGGCGGCAACGTGGCGGCGGCGATCTGCAGCGCCTCGGCGTCAAGCATTCTCGGCGTGTTCCTGTCGCCGCTGCTGGTGGGGGCGTTGATGCATACCCAGGGCGGCAATACCGACGTATTGCACGCCATCGGTTCGATCATTCTGCAATTGATGGTGCCATTTGTGGTCGGTCACCTGGCGCGGCCGCTGATCGGCAAGTGGATCGACCGCCATCGCAAACTGATCAACCTGACCGACCGTTCGTCGATCCTGCTGGTGGTATATACCGCGTTCAGCGCGGCGGTGGTGGAAGGGATTTGGCATCGCATCGACGGCTGGTCGCTGCTGACTATCCTGGTGATGTCGCTGGTGTTGCTGACGGTGGTGCTGGTGATCAACACCTATGCGGCACGCTGGCTGGGCTTCAACACCGCCGATGAGATCACCATCGTCTTCTGCGGCTCGAAAAAGAGCCTGGCGAACGGCATACCGATGGCCAACGTGCTGTTCCCGGCCGCGGCGGTGGGCGCCATGGTGCTGCCGCTGATGATCTTCCACCAGGTGCAGCTGATGGTGTGCGCGGTGCTGGCGCAGCGCTATGCGCGTAAAACCGCCAAACAGCGGGCCGAGGCGGAGACGCTGGTGGCCAAATAGGCCGCTAACCGCAGCCCAGCGCGTCGAGCAGAAACTCGGCGCGCTCGTCGGGTGAAGCGCGCGGCAGCTCTTGCAGCCGATAGCCATAACGGCGATAGGTCTGTTCGGCTTCGGCGAAAGATTGTTTGCTCTCGCTGTCCTGCGCATAAATCGCTCGCCACGGCGGGGCGATGAACACCGTATCGGATGAGCGTGCGTTGGCCCGAATCCGGGCCGCCGGTCAGCACGATGCGGCGCAGTTTGTCAGACATACGGCATTCCTCTCTTGCAGCAGAGTCATGGGGTGAAAACAGCGATAAAGACGAGCAGGCGGAAGAAAACGGGGGATGAGAAGAAGGCGCCGTTTGGCGCCTTGGGGGATTTAGCCCTGAACTTTGGCGCGCAGCGCCTGTTTTTCCTGCTCGCTGAGGAAAGCCAGCTTCAGGCCATTTTCCTGCGCGGTGCGGATTTCCTCCGGCGTCAGCCCAGCCTGCGGCGCGGCGACGCGGTATTCGTGCTCGATCTCGATACCCTGAACCGCCGGATCGTCGGTGTTGATCGATGCCAGCACGCCGTGGCGCAGGAAGGTGGCCAGCGGATGCTGCGCCAGTGACGGCACGGTGCTGGTCTGGATGTTGGAGGTCAGGCAGGACTCGATGCCGATGCCGTGTTCCGCCAGGAAATCCATCAGCGCCGGATCTTCGACCGCTTTTACCCCGTGGCCGATACGCTCGGCGCCCAGCTCGCGGATCGCCTGCCAGATGCTTTCCGGGCCGGCGGCTTCGCCCGCGTGCACGGTGATGCGCAGGCCGGCGTCGCGCGCGCGGTTGAAGTGGCTGAGGAACAGGCTGCCGGGGAAGCCCAGCTCATCGCCCGCCAAATCCAGCGCGGTAATGCCGTCGCGGTGCGCCAGTAACCCTTCCAATTCCTGCAGACAGGCGGCCTCGCCAAAGGTGCGGCTCATGATGCCGATCAGGCGAATGTCGATGTCGCGATCGCGGCAGCCCGAACGGATCCCGTCGATCACCGCTTCCACCACGCCGGCGACCGGCAGCTGATGCTTCATCGCCATGTAGTAAGGGGAAAAACGCAGCTCGGCGTAGTGCAGGCCGGCGTTGGCCGCGTCTTCGACGTTTTCGTAAGCCACGCGGCGGCAGGCGTCCAGATCGCCCAGCACCGCCACACCCCAGTCCAGTTTCTGCAGGAAGCTGACCAGATCCGGTTCGGCGTGGGTGATCTGCACGTGCGGGCGCAGGCTCTCCAAATCGTTGGCCGGCAGGGCGAGGTTGAACTGACGACCGAGGTCGAGAATGGTCTGCGCGCGGATGTTGCCGTCGAGATGGCGGTGAATATCGGTAAGCGGTAGGCGGGGATCGATCATGCTGGGCACTCGCTAATTTATCGTAGGTAAAGTGCAGAACAGTATAAAAACAAATGAATGAAACTTGCTATCTTGTTGCATAAAAAAGTGACTTGAATCACAAATAATGCGACTGGCGCCGCATTATTGTGCATGGTTTAGTGGCTACTCGGTGCCCAGCACCAGTCGCAATCCGGCGATCAGCTTGTCCATGCCGGCCTCCAGCTTGCTGCGCGGGCAGCCGACGTTGAGGCGCAGGAACCCGCGGCCTTCCTCGCCGTAGGTAAAGCCCGGCATGATCGCCACCTTTTCACGCTCGATCAGCACCTGCTGCAGCGCCCGATCGTCAACGGCCAGCGGCCGCAGATCGATCCAGGCCAGGTAGGTGGCCTGCGGCGGGCGCCAGCCCAGCGCGGGAAACGCCTGCTCCAGCCGCTCGGCGACGTAGGTCAGATTATCCTGCAGGTAGTCGCGCAGGGCGTCCAGCCAGGGTTCGCCGTGGCGATAGGCGGCCACGTGCGCCGCCACCGCCAGCACCGCCGGCGAGGAGAGGCCGTCGCGGGCTTTGAGCTGCTGGAAGTAGGCTTCGCGGCTGGCGTCGTCGCTGATGAAGCCGTAGGCGCCGGTCAGCGCCGGGATATTGAAACTCTTGGAGCCGGAGGTCAGCAGGGCCCAGCCGCCGGTCGCCACCTGGCTCCACGGCGTATGGCGGTGTTCCCCCCAGACCATGTCCATGTGGATCTCATCGCTGATGACGCGCACGTCGTGGCGCTCGCACAGTTCGGCCATCTGCTGCAGCTCGTCGCGGCGCCACACTTTGCCGGTGGGGTTATGCGGGCTGCACAGCAGCAGGATCTTGGTCTGCGGCCGCGCCAGCAAGGCCTCAAGGTGCGCCATGTCGCAGCGCCAGTCGTCGCCGGCTTTTTGCAGCGGGCAGGCCAACAGCTGGCGCTGGTTGGCGAGGATCACCTTGTAGAAGGCGTCGTAGGCCGGAGTATGGGTCACCACGTAGTCGCCCGGTACGGACCATTGGCGGATCAGCTGCGCCGCCATGTAGATAACGGAAGGGCCGTACACCGCCGTTGCGGTGTCGATGGCGGCGTTGAAACGTTGCTGATACCAGTGGCGCAGCGCGCCGAGAAAATCCTCGTGCTGCCAGCGGCTGTAGCCCAGCACGCCGTGCTGCAGGCGCTGCTGCAACGCCTCGAGAATGCACGGCGCGGTGGCGAAATCCATATCGGAGATGGTGAACGGCAGCAGATCGGCGCTGCCGAAGCGATCGGCGATATAGTCCCACTGGGTGCACCAGGTGCCGTGGCGGTCGATCGGGGTGGCGAAATCAAACATGGGTGGCTCCCTGCAGCGCCGCGGCAGGTTGCGCCGTGGCTATCAGTGAGTCTAATTCATCCTTCACCGATTGCACCTGTGGGCCGATCACCACCTGCAGATTATGCTCGTTGAGATGCACTACGCCGATGGCGCGGTTGGCCTTCAGCGCCGCGTCGTCCACCCGGCTCATGTCGTTGACCGACAGGCGCAGGCGGGTGATGCAGTTGTCCAGCGTGATGATGTTGTCCGGGCCGCCGAGCGCCGCCAAAATCGCCGGCACGTTGTAGCCGGATTTGCCCACCGTGCCGGCCGGCGCGCTCTGGCTGACGGCGCTGTCGCTTTCGCGGCCCGGCGTTTTGATGTTAAAGCGCTGGATGGCGAAGCGGAAAATGGCGTAATAGCCGACAAACCAGACGGCGGCCACCACCGGCACCAGATACCACTTGGTGGCGGTGCCGTGCAGAATGCCGAACACCACGAAGTCGATGATATTGCCGTCGGTATTGCCGATGGTCACGCCCAGCAGCGCCATCACGGTAAAGCCCAACCCGGTGAGCAGCGCGTGGATCAGGTAGAGGAACGGCGCGACGAACAGGAACAGGAACTCGATCGGCTCGGTGGTGCCGCCGACCACGCAGGCCACCACGCCGGAAATCAACAGCCCTTTGATTTTATGGCGGTTCTCAGGTTTGGCGCAGTGATACATCGCCAGCGCCGCGCCCGGCAGCCCGCCGAGGAACGCCGGCATTTTACCCTGCGACAGGAAGCGAGTGGCGCTCTCGGCGAAGCCGGTGGTGGTTGGGCAGGAGAGCTGCGCCTGGAAGATGGTCAGGGCGCCGCTGACGCTGTGGCCGCACACTTCCATCGTACCGCCCGCCTCGGTAAAGCGGATCAGCGCCACCAGAATGTGCTGCAGGCCGAACGGCAGCAGCAAACGTTCGCCGGTGCCGAACAGCATCGGGCCAAAGGCGCCGGCGCTGTTGATCACCCAGCCCAGCCCGGTGATGCCGGCGGCGAACCACGGCCAGATCAGCGGGATCACCAGGCCGCACAGGCCCAGCACCACGGTGGTGACGATCGGCACGAAGCGCGTGCCGCCGAAGAACGCCAGCGCGTCCGGCAGGCGGATGGTGTGGAAACGTTCATGCAGGCGATAGACGATGATGCCGACGATCACCGCGCCGAGGATGCCGGTATCGATCGACTGAATGCCGAGAATGTTCTGGATGTTGTTGGCTTTCAGCACCAGCGGATCGCTGGTGGGCAGCACGCCGGCGGCGGTCAGGTAGAAATTGGTGCCCAGATTCAGCACGGCGAAGCCGACGAAGCCGGAGAAGGCGGCGACGCCCTTGTTCTCACGCGCCATGCCCAGCGGAATGGCGATGGCGAACATCACCGGCAGGAAGCTGAAGGCGAAGGAACCGACCTTGCTCATCCAGGTAAAGATCAGCTGGAAGATCGGGTGGCCGATAAACGGCATCAGGGTGATCACGTCGCGGCTGCTCAGCGAGCTGCCGATCCCCAGCATGATGCCGCAGAAAGAGAGCAAGGCGACGGGCAACATGAAGGTTTTGCCCAGGCTCTGGAAGAACTCCCAGAGGGTGATTTTTGGTTTGTTGGCTGCTGACATAACCGACTTCTCCTGGCGAAAAGACGAGCAAAAAGGGGACTTCTGATTAGGTAAAAAGAAGATAAAACGTTTTACCTAGCAAAAATGCGCCGCCAATCACAAATCTGCCGCCCGGTTTTTGGCGACAATGCGGCAGGCAGTAAAACGTTTTACTGAGCTAACGGATTCGGTATACCCTTGATCATTACGGCGGGTTGCCCAGGAACGGGTTCGCAGAGACTATGAGCATCAAAAAAATCACCATCACCGATGTGGCGCAGCAGGCGGGCGTGTCGGTCACCACGGTTTCCCTGGTGTTGAGCGGCAAGGGGCGCATTTCGCCGACCACCGTCGAGAAGGTCAATCAGGCGATAGAGCTGCTGGGCTACGTGCGCAATCGCCAGGCGGCGACGCTGCGCGGCGGGGAGTCCGGAGTGATTGGCCTTATTCTGCGCGACATCTGCGAACCCTTCTATGCCGAAATGACCGCCGGGCTGAGCGAAGCGCTGGAGGCGCACGACAAGCTGCTGTTTTTGACGCAGAGCGGGCGCGACGGCCAGGGCCAGCAGCGGGCGTTTGACGCGCTGCTGGCGCAGGGCGTCGACGGCATCGTGCTGGCGGGCGGCATTCGCGCGGCGGCGGGCCTGAAGGAGAAGGCGGCCGAGCAGGGCGTACCGCTGGTCTGCGTGGCGCGCTCCAGCGGTCTCGATGGCGTGGACGTGGTGCGGCCGGACAACATGCAGGCCGCCAAGCTGGCCACCGAATTTTTGATCAAGCGCGGCCACAGCCAAATCGCCTACCTCGGCGGCCAGAGCGATTCATTGACGCGCGCCGAGCGGCTGGGCGGCTTTTGCGCCACCCTGGTGCAGTACGGCCTGCCGTTTCGCAGCGAATGGATCGTCGAGTGCGATTGCCGGCAGCGCCAGGCGGCGGAAGCGGCGGAGCAACTGCTGCGCCATTACCCGAACATTACCGCCATCGTCTGCCACAAGGCGTCGGTGGCGCTCGGCGCCTATTTTGGCCTGGCGCGCAGCGGCCGCAGCATCGGTTCGGACGGGGTAGACGCCTACTACGGGCGGCAGGTGGCGCTGATCGGCTTCGGTGACGTGCCGGAGGCCGAACTGACCGAGCCGCCGCTGACCTTCGTCTCCAGCTCGGCGCGGGAAGTGGGGCGCAGCGCCGCCGCGCGCCTGCTGCAGCGCATCGGTGACGCCGACCTGCCGGCGCAGAACGTCATTCTGCCGCCGACGCTGATCCGGCGCGGTTCCGCCTAGCCCTGCCGCTGTTCCTCTTCCGCCTCCCGGCGGATCCAGCCGATAAAGGTTTTCATCGCCGGCGTCAGATCCCGCGATTTCAAATGGGTCAGCCAATAGGCGCCGAGCGCGGCCTCGGCGGCAAACGGCCGCTGCAGCGCGCCGGCGGCCAGTTCGCGGCGGAACATGCTGACCGGCGCCAGCGCCACGCCGTCGCACTGGATAGCGCCTTCCACCATCAGCCTTGACGAGTCGAACACCGGGCCGTTGATCCGCCACGGCGTCACCTGTGCCGCCGCGAACCAGCGCTCCCATTCATCCTTGCGGTAGGTGCGCATCAGCTGCTCGTGCTGCAGATCCTGCGGCGTGCGCAGGCGCGCGGCGACCGCCGGCGGGCAGAGCACTGTCAGCGGCGCGTCGAACAGCTTGATATTGCAGGTGGCGGGCCAGAGCCCTTCGCCGAAGCGGATGGCGAAATCCATGCCGTCGGCCGACAGATTGACCAGGTTGTTGTGGGTGAGCACCCGCAGATCGATAAACGGGTGCGCCGTGCGGAACGCCGCCAGCCGCGGCATCAGCCAGCCGACGGCGAAGGTGCCGACCACCGCCACCGTCAGCACCTCGTGGAAATGCCCGCCTTCGAACTGCTGCAGCACCGCCTCGATGCGGTCGAAGGCGTCGCTCAATACCGGCAGCAGCGCCTGGCCCTCTTCGGTCAGATCCAGCCCGCGCGGCAGGCGGCGGAACAGCTGAATGCCCAGCTGTTCTTCCAGCATGCGCACCTGCTGGCTGACGGCGGCCTGGGTGACGCGCAGCTCCAGACCGGCGCGGGTGAAGTTCAGGTGACGAGCGGAGGATTCGAACGCCCGCAGGGCGTTGAGGGGAAGTCGATTGCGCATTGTCGATAGCCATAAGTTTTTCTTTATGCTGGCTGAAATTATTATCGCTTGTCAACCCGGCGGCAAAATCCGATATTTGGCGCGGCTGCTCAGAGTGTCACGGCAGCCGTAAAGGAATGACATCATCAATCAGGGAAAGCGCCGTATATAACGCCAATAAAAACTTTTGGCCGCGGCCGATGCCCTGCAACCTAAGAGCTTCTATCATGACGAAAATGAACCGCCTGGCGGCCGCGCTGATCGCCGCACTGATCCTGCCGACCGCGCACGCCGCACAGCAGCAGGATATCGACGCCGTTATTCAGCCGCTGATGAAAAAATACGGCGTGCCGGGCATGGCGATCGCCGTGTCGGTCGACGGCAAACAGCAGATTTACCCGTATGGCGTCGCCTCGAAGCAGACCGGTAAACCGATCACCGAGCAGACGCTGTTTGAAGTGGGCTCGCTGAGCAAAACCTTCACCGCGACGCTGGCGGTCTATGCGCAGCAGCAGGGCAAACTGTCGTTTAAAGACCCGGCCAGCCACTATCTGCCCGAGCTGCGCGGCAGCGCCTTCGACGGCGTCAGCCTGCTGAATCTGGCGACCCACACCTCCGGCCTGCCGCTGTTTGTGCCGGACGACGTGACCAACAACGCCCAGCTGATGGCCTATTACCGGGCCTGGCAGCCGAAACACCCGGCGGGCAGCTACCGCGTCTATTCCAACCTCGGCATCGGCATGCTGGGCATGATCGCCGCCAAGAGCCTCGACCAGCCGTTTATCCAGGCGATGGAACAGGGGATGCTGCCGGCATTGGGCATGAGCCACACCTACGTGCAGGTGCCGGCGGCGCAGATGGCCAACTATGCGCAGGGTTACAGCAAGGACGATAAGCCGGTGCGGGTCAATCCTGGCCCGCTGGACGCCGAGTCTTACGGCATCAAGTCCAACGCCCGCGATCTGATTCGCTATCTGGACGCCAACCTGCAGCAGGTGAAGGTAGCGCAGCCGTGGCGCGACGCGCTGGCCGCGACGCACGTCGGTTATTACAAGGCGGGCGCGTTCACGCAGGATCTGATGTGGGAGAACTACCCGTATCCGGTGAAACTGTCGCGTTTGATTGAAGGCAACAACGCCGGGATGATCATGAACGGCACGCCGGCCACCGCCATCACGCCGCCGCAGCCGGAATTGCGCGCCGGCTGGTATAACAAAACCGGCTCCACCGGCGGTTTCTCCACCTACGCGGTATTTATCCCGGCGAAGAATATCGCCGTGGTGATGCTGGCCAACAAGTGGTTCCCGAACGACGATCGCGTCGAAGCGGCTTACCATATCATCCAGGCGCTGGAGAAGCGCTGACGGTCAGGGGCGCCGGCGAGGCGCCCCTACCACCGGTGCTGCCGTTCACGCCGCTCGCGCATGAAATCGATAAAGGCGCGCAGCTTGAGCGGCAGATGCTTGCCGGCGGGAAAGTAGATGAAAAAGCCCGACGCTTCGCTGGCGTAACCCGGCAGCACTTCCACCAGTTGCCCCTGCGCCAGCTCCTGCAACACCGTGCCCTGAAAACGCTGTGCGATACCCAGGCCCGCCAACGCGGCATCCTTGATCAGCCGATCTTCGTTAAAAATCAAACTGCCGCTGACGTCCAGCGCGCGTTCATCGTCGCCCAGGCTAAAATACCAGGGTTCCAGTTTGCCGCTGCCGGGGAAACGGTAGCGCAGGCAGTGGTGAGCAGGCAGATCGTCCGGCGTGGCCGGAACGCCGCAACGCGCCAGATAGTCGGGAGAGGCGACCAGCACCCGGCGCTGGCCGTTGTCGATCGGCACGGCGATCATGTCTTTTTGCAGCATGGCGTGCATGCGAATGCCGGCATCGAAACTGCCCAGCACCAGATCGGAAAAGCGGTCTTCGGTAAACAGCTCCAGCTGCACGTCGGGATAGCGCCGTTGAAATTCCGCCAGGTGCGGCATCACCAGCAGCGAGGCGGCCAGCTGCGGCAGCGTGATGCGCAGCAGGCCCGCCGGTTGTGCGCCCAGGGCGCGCACGTCGTCCGCCGCCACGTCGATCTGGCTCATCGCCGGCGACACCTTCTGATAGAACAACCGGCCCTCGTCGCTGAGGCGCACCGAGCGGCTGGTGCGGTGAAATAGCCGCACTCCCAGCTGATTCTCCAGCGCCTGAATGTTTTGCGACACCGCCGGCGGCGTGACGCCGAGCTGGCTGGCCGCGCGGGTAAAGTTGCCCAGGCGTGCGACGGCTTCGAAATAGGGCAGCAGCTGCAGGAGTGAACTCATCTATCAATAACCTGTGCTTAATGATTCATTAAATTATGCCTTATTTTAATTTATGACGAACCTTTTAGACTGATTTTACTTTCCATTAGCGAGATGAAAATCATGTCGGCAGAACAACGGGCGTTAACAGAACGGATCGCGGCGATCGATCAACAGGCGATGGCCGAAGGGCGCATCGTGGGTAGCGTGGTGCTGGTGGCGCGGCAGGGCGAGATTTGTTACGCCGGGGCGGCCGGCTATGCCGATCGCGAAGCGCGGCGGCCGATGCGGCGAGAAACGCAGTTCCGGCTGTCGTCGGTCTCCAAACCCTATACCACGCTGGCGGCGCTGCGCCTGATCGAACAGGGCAAGCTGAGCCTGGACGACGCGGTCAGCGAGTGGCTGCCGTGGTTTACTCCGGCGCTCGCCGACGGCCGGCGCCCGACGATCAAGATTCGTCATTTGCTGAGCCATACCGCGGGGCTGGACTACCGGCTGAACCAACCACCGGCGGGCGTTTATCATCAGTTGGGGATCCAGGACGGCGTGGAGCTGTCGACGCTGACGCTGGAGCAAAACCTGCGGCTGCTGGCGCAGGCGCCGTTGCTGTCGGCGCCGGGGGAGCGCTTCAACTATTCGCTGGCGATCGACGTGCTTGGTGCGGTGCTGGAACGGGTGACGGGCATGCCGCTGCCGCAGCTGTTTGTCGAATGGGTGGCGCAGCCGCTGGGGCTAGGCAATACCGCGTTCCATGCGACGGACGCCGCGAACCTGGCGACGCCGTATTACAACACCCCGCAAGGGCCGCAGCGCATGCATGAAGGCCTGCGGGTGGCGCTGCCGGAGGAGATGGCGGGGGGCGAAGTGCTGTTTTCACCGATGCGGGCGCTCAACGCCGGGGCCTATCCTTCCGGCGGCGCGGGCATGGTCGGCGATGCCGACGACGTGCTGAAGCTGGTGGAGGCATTACGCAGCGGCGGGCAGGGTATTTTGCAGCCGGACACAGTGGCGTTGCTGCGCAGCCCGCACGTGGGCGCGCAGGCGCAAACGCAAGGGCCGGGCTGGGGATTCGGTTTTGGCGGGGCGCTGCTGGTGGACGCAGAAGCGGCGCAGACGCCGCAGCATGCCGGCACGCTGACCTGGGGCGGGGTTTACGGCCACAGCTGGTTCTTTGATCCACAGGCGCAGCTGAGCGTAGTGATACTGACCAACACCGCGTTTGAGGGCATGTGCGGCCGCTATCCGCAGCAGATCCGCGATGCGGTTTACGCGACGTAAATAAAAAGGGCCCCATTGGGGCCCTTGATCAGGCTTTCAAACGCTTACTGCGCCGGTGCCGGAGCAGGTTGTGCATCCTGCGCCGGTTCGCCGTCTTCCGCCGGGGCGCCCAGCAGGCCGAACTGGCCGATGAACTCCTGCAGCGACATTTTGTTGCCGTTCAGGTCAACCTGATTGTCGGCATAGTGGAACGTGCTCGCGATCACGCCGTCTTTCTGGGTGGTCAGCTTGAACATCTGGCCCATGGCCGCCAGGCCCTGCACTTGCTGCTGCGCCAGTTTCTGCGCGTCTTCCTCGTTGTAACCCTGCAACAGCGCGGTTTTCGCGGTCACTTCGGTAGCCATCGCTTCCGGAATGGTCAGGTTGATATCCAGCTTTTTAACCGCCTGCGCGATCAGCTGATCCGGCGATTGTGCCGGGGAAGCGGCCTTGCTCGGATCGGTCAGCGCCAGATCCAGCGTGAAGGTGCTCTCGCCCTTGCTGTTTTTCCAGCTCAGCGGTGCGATGCTGAGGCTCGGGTTGCCTTTCAGCAGCAGCGGCAGGTTCTTTTGCAGCAGTTCGGCGTTTTGCTGCTCATACACGGCCGGATCCAGGTTCTCGCCCTGTTGCAGCAGCGCCATGGTCTGGCGGTTGTAGCTGTCGGCGAAGTCTTTCAGCGCCTTGCCGTCGACGTTGTCGATTTTCAGCGCCAGCTTGCCGGCGCCGAAGTCGTTGCCCTGCACCTTGAGCGCGTCCATGGTGTAGTCGATCTGGCCGCCGATGTTGCTGCTGCCTTGCTCGCCGAACTTGCTCACCAGGTTGAAACCGTCCAACGCCACGGTATCTTTACCGTCGATCGTCAGTTTGAACTGCTTCAGCGTCATCGTCTGATCGCCGAGCTTCACGCCGAACTTGCTCTCGTTGCTGTTGCCTTTCAGGTTGAAGCCCTGGAAGGTGATCTGCTCGTTTTGACCGAATTCGTTCGGGCTGGCGAACACGATATTGTCGCTATTGGCGTCCAGCACGAATTTTTTCAGATCGCTGGACACGTCAGCGTTAATGGTGGCGCCGCTGAATTTCAGCGAAGACTTATCTTTTTGGTAGTCCAGCGGGATGATGTCGATGGCAGACGAGGTGTCCCCGCTGTAAGAGATGCGCGAATCGGCGGTAAACAGCGATTTGCCTTTGGTGGTGTCAAACAGACCTTTCACCGCCGGGGTATTTTCCAGCTCGGTATGCACCGACGCCATGCTCGGCAGCAGATTGAATTTTTTCAGCTGGGCGAAGGGGAACGGGCCGTGATCGATGGTTTCCAGGAACGCCACTTCTTCACCGGCTTTCAGCGCCGCGTTTTCACTGGTATCCGTGCCGTCGGAACGCAGCACATAACGCACTTTACTGCTGAACAGGCCGCGCTGGTAATTTTCATAGCTCAGCTTCACGCCGGCTTTCGGCAGGTAAGCTTTCAGCTGGCCGTTGGCGTTGTCGACGACTTCGCCCATGTGCTGCTCGATCAGTTTCCCGGTGTACCAGGATGCCCCGGTCCATGCTGCGCCAAGAACCACAATGACGCTGACAGCGACTAACGATTTTTTCATAGCTCTGTTTCATCCTTTTTTCTTATCACCCTCCGTTGCGCGGGAGGGGCAAATAGGGGCCGACAAACAACGCCCGCAGGCGTTTAATTGTGGGGGTAGCTCTCGCTTTCAGCAAGCAATTTGCTGAAATTTATCAACGGTTAGGTCAGCTGGTTATAAACCCTGGCGATGCGGCCGCTGCCGCTGACGTTGACCGGGGATTCGAAAGCCCCGATAAAGCAGGATTCGCCCGGTTTGAGCGTCAGGCGCTGCCCGGATTTTTCCAGCGTCGCTTCGCCGGCGACGCAGAACACGATGGCCGCGCTTCGCTGCGCCAGCGCCTGCGGTGCGGCGGTCAAATCGTGCAGCGAGAAGGCGAAATCCTCCACCGGGATCGGGAAGAACAGCTCGTTGCCGCGTTGCTCCGGCTGGGTCAGCAGGCCGGACGCCGGCTGTGGGCGGAACTGCAGGTTGGCCAGCAGCTCAGGCACGTCGATGAATTTCGGCGTCAGGCCCGCGCGCAGCACGTTATCCGAGTTGGCCATCACCTCCAGCGCCACCCCTTTCAGGTAGGCGTGCGGTGTTTCCGCGTACAGGAACATCGCTTCGCCCGGCGCGAGCTGCACCACGTTCAGCAGCAGCGGTGAGAACAGGCCGCTGTCGTCCGGATAAAAGCCGGCGATAAAGCGCACGGTATCCCAGGGCTCGCCCTGCTGGTTGTTGAGCGCGGCTTTCAGCACGCCGAGCGCCAGCGACTTTTGCTCGCCGCTCATGGTCAACAGGCTGGCGAACAGGGTGGACAGATGCGCGGTGTCCGGCTGCTGCAGGAAGGTGGCGATGTCGTGGTGCGCGCCGGCGATCGGCTGCAGCAGGGAAACGATATCGGTCAGTTCGCGAAAGCCGTTCATCGCCAGGAACGGCGTCAGGGCGAAGACCAGCTCGGGCTTGTGATTGGGGTCTTTGTAATTGCGTTCGGCGGCGCTCAGCGGGATGCCGGCGGCGTTCTCTTTCGCGAAGCCGATCTCGACCGCCGCTTTGCTCGGGTGGACCTGGATCGACAGCGGTTGATCGGCGCACAGCACTTTAAACAGGAACGGCAACTCGCCAAAGCGGCTGGCGACGTCGGCGCCCAGTTGCTTTGGCTGGTCTTCATCGATCAGCTCGCGCAGCGAACGCAGTGCGCCATCGGCGCCCGGCACGCGGGAAGGGCTCTTGGGATGGGCGCCCATCCACAGTTCGGCCATCGGCTGATTATCGGGGTTGGCGATGCCGTAAAGACGGGTCAGCGCATCGTGGCTGCCCCAGGCGTAATTCTGTACCGCGTTGGTCATTTTTTGCATGTCGATAAACGTCCTTCTGCGTCATTGCCGCACTGCATAGCAATAACTCACTGATTTTATAAGATTAACTTAATCTATGCCGACGACCATCATACGCCCGCGTCGGCGGGAAAAATCATGGGCGCGATCAAAATAACGCCGGATAACGTCGCGCCCGGCAACGGGCCAAAGTATAACGTGATAACGATCGGCGCCTCAAATGGCGCACTGGGCCTCAAGGCGGCCGTCAAAAGCCGCTAATCGATTATTCTTTGGGGCAGTGGGGTTATTGCCGATAGCCCGGGCATCCTGCCTCATTATTTATTTTTCAGCATGTCAAAATATGTCGGCTGAATTTATTTTTTACCGTCTGAGCCATTCCCTTATTATTATTTTCGCGCTGCGCGGGGCGATCACACGCCGAGCTTAAATCGGCGCGCCAGACCTCTTTACCGTAAGGGCTAACGAGTCGATTTAACGAAACCAGAGGTCTGTTGCATGAAAAAACTGTTGTTGCTGTTGGGGCTTTGCACCGGCGCAGCCCAGGCGGCGGTGATTGTCACCTATCCTTACGCCGCGCCGCGCACTGTGGTGATCGCGCCGGCGCCGATTGTCGTTGCACCCGCGCCGGTCGTGCTTCCCGCCGCGATCGCGCCCGTGGCCCATCCGCTGGCGCTCACCGCCGGCGCGGCGGCGGCGGGGGCCTATCGCCATAATGAACGGCAGGACGCCTACGACGAAATCAATCATCTGCAGCAGCAACGCATCGATGAGCTTAATCATTTACAGGCCCAGCGCATCAATAATTTTAATTCGCGCCATCCGCGTTAATCGTGACCCACGCTTTTATTCTCCGGGGCATGCCCGGCCGTTTATTTTGGCGCGGGTTAACCGGCGGCAAATAACCGCGTCATGAAGGAGTAAAAGAGATGAAACGTGCTGTGAGATAACTCTCTTAATGCGAATAGTTATTATGTCACTATACTGGGAGTGCGTGCCGACGGGGGGTAGCGCGTCGGCCTAACCCTACAATTTTAGGAATTATGCTAAGGAGACAATGATGGCAGGCGTTCGTATCGAAAAAGACTCTATGGGCCCCATCGAAGTACCGGCCGACAAGCTGTGGGGCGCGCAGACCCAGCGCTCGTTGGCGCATTTCCGCATTTCCTCCGAAAAGATGCCGACCGCGCTGATCCATGCGCTGGCGTTGACCAAGCGCGCCGCTGCGCAGGTGAACGTGGATCTGGGGCTGCTGCCGGCCGAGCGGGGCGCCGCCATCATCAACGCCGCCGACGAAGTGCTGGCGGACAGCCATGCCGATCAGTTCCCGCTGTCCATCTGGCAAACCGGTTCCGGTACCCAGACCAACATGAACATGAACGAAGTGTTGGCCAACCGCGCCAGCGAGCTGCTGGGCGGCGTGCGCGGTGAAGAGCGCAAGGTGCACCCGAACGACGACGTCAATAAAAGCCAGAGCTCCAACGACGTGTTTCCCACCGCGATGCACGTGGCGGCGGTGATTGCGCTGCGCGAGCACCTGATCCCCGAGCTGAAAGTGCTGCACAAGACGCTGAGCGACAAGGCCGAAGCCTACCGCGACATCGTCAAAATCGGCCGCACCCACCTGCAGGACGCCACGCCGCTGACCCTGGGGCAGGAGATCTCCGGCTGGGCGGCGATGCTGGCGCACAACCTGAAGCACATCGAAGACAGTATCCCGCACATCGCCGAGCTGGCGCTGGGCGGCACGGCGGTTGGCACCGGCCTGAACACCCATCCTGAGTACGCGGTGCGCGTGGCCAAAGCGCTGGCGGAGTTGACCCATCAGCCGTTCGTCACCGCCCCGAACAAGTTCGAAGCGCTGGCGACCTGCGACGCGCTGGTGCAAGGGCATGGCGCGCTGAAAGGGCTGGCGGCTTCGCTGATGAAGATCGCCAACGACGTGCGCTGGCTGGCGTCCGGCCCGCGCTGCGGCATCGGCGAGATTTCGATCCCGGAGAACGAACCGGGCAGCTCCATCATGCCGGGCAAAGTTAACCCGACCCAGTGTGAGGCGATGACCATGTTGTGCGCCCAGGTGCTGGGCAATGACGTGGCGGTGAACATCGGCGGCGCTTCCGGCAACTTCGAGCTGAACGTGTTCCGCCCGATGGTGATCCACAACTACCTGCAGTCGATTCGGCTGCTGGCCGACGGCATGCAGGGCTTCAACGAGCACTGCGCGGTGGGCATCGAACCGAACCGAGATCGCATCACCCAGCTGCTGAACGAATCGCTGATGCTGGTGACGGCGCTCAACACCCACATCGGCTACGACAAGGCGGCGGAAATCGCCAAGAAGGCGCACAAGGAAGGGCTGACGCTGAAAGCCGCGGCGCTGAAGCTCGGCTACCTGACCGACGCGCAGTTCGACGAGTGGGTGCGGCCGGAAGCGATGGTCGGCAGCATGCAGAAATAATCACGTCATGTTCAAACGGGGCGCGTTTGCGCCCCGTCTTTTCAAGCCAATCTCTCCAGCACCGACAACAGCGCCTGCGGCTCAGGCCGCCGGGTGTAATCGGCGTGCGCTTCGGCATAGGCGATACGGCCATCGCGGGCGATGACGAACCGCGCCGGCAGCGGCAGCGTCCAGCTATCATCCTGGTTGAACTGCGCCAAATCGAGGCCGAGCCGCTGTTGATACAGGGCGATCAGCGCGTCCGGCAGGCGGTAACGCAGGCCGAATTGGGCCGCCAGACGGTTGCCGGCATCGCTGAGCAGCGCAAAGATGAGATCGTGATCGCGCATGGCCTGGCGGTTATGCACCGCGCTCTGTGGCGAAACGGCCACGAGCTGCGCGCCGTACTGCGTGATGGCGGGCAATGCGGCCTGCAGGGCCTGCAGATCGAGCGTACAGTAGGGGCACCAAATCCCGCGATAGAAACTGACGACCAGCGGGCCCTTCGCCAACAGCGCCGCGGAGGAACATGGCCGGTTTTCGCAGTCCGACAGGGTAAAGTCGGGCGCGGCGTCGCCGACCCTCAGGGCGCGTTCGGCGATGCCGGCAGCGATCTGCGTTTGGATCGCCTTACGCATCAGCGCGTGCTCTTGTTCTGTGAGTGTGAACGGCAGTTGGCCGGATTCGAACTCCGCTTTGAAGGCATCGAGTTTGTCTTGCAGTGTCATGCGTTCTCCTGACAGGAGTGAGGGTTGCGCTCATCTTGCCCATTCCTGAATGACGCGTGTAGACTGCAATAAATGCTAACCGTTATTCCAGTAAGGAATGCTATGGGCAAGTTTGCCGATTACGAAACCTATGCCTGCGTTTACGAGAGCGGTTCCTTTACCGCAGCGGCGCGGCGGCTGCACGTGGGGCAGCCGGCGGTCTCGAAAGCGGTGGCGCGGCTGGAACAGCAGCTCGGCACACGCCTGATGCTGCGCTCGACCCACGGCCTGCAGCCGACGGATGCGGGGCAGCAGCTGTATCAACGCACTCGGCGTATCCTGAACGAGCTGGCGGAGACGGAAGCGCTGGTGCAGAACGCCGGCGAAACGCTGAGCGGCCGGCTGCGGGTCGCCTCGGCGGCGGTGTTCGCCCGCATCGTTCCCTTGCCTGATTTGACGGCGTTTATGCGCGCCAACCCGCGTTTGAGCATCGATCTGCTGCTGGATGACGGCAACCTGTCGTTGATTGAAGAGGGCATCGATATTGCCCTGTGTATCGGCGAGCTGGAAGATTCCGGCTTTACCGCCCGTAAACTGGGTGAGGTAAAGCAATGTGTGATCGGCACGCCCGGCTATTTTGCCGCCGCCGGCATGCCGCAGCGGCCGGAAGATCTGTTGCAGCACGAGCTGGTGATTTACCACCGCCGTGGTGGCGGCGAGCACTGGCGCTTCAGCCGCGAAGGAGAACAGCGCGCGCTGCGGCTGCCGGGGCGCATGCGGGTCAATGCGGCGGAGTGCGTGCGCGAGCTGGTGTTGGCGGGATTCGGGCCCACTATCGCCAGCGAAGGCATGTTCCGCAGCGAGCTGCAAAGCGGGGCGGCGATCGCGGCATTAGCGGACTGGCAGCTGCCGCCGCTGGCGCTGTGGGCGGTGTTCCCCGGCGGTCATTTCGTCTCGGCCAAGGCGCGGGCCTTTGCCGACTTTGTCCAAACTGCGTTATGCAGGGAGCCGTGATATGTCGCGCGCACAACGTTTACTCGATCTGATGCAGCTGCTGCGCAGCCACCGTTATCCGGTGGCGGGCCATGCGCTGGCGCAAACGCTGGGCATCAGCATGCGCACGCTGTACCGCGATATCGCTACGCTGCAGCAGCAGGGGGCGGAGATCGTCGGCGAGGCGGGCGTCGGCTATGTGCTGCGGCCCGGCTTTATGCTGCCGCCGCTGATGTTCTCGCAGGCAGAGACAGAGGCGCTGGTGCTGGGGATGCGCTGGGTCAGCCGCCGCGGCGACAGCCAGCTGGCGAGTGCGGCGGGCCAGGCGCTGGCCAAGATCGCCGACGTGCTGCCGCCGGCGCTGCGGGAGGAGCTGGAGGCCAACACGCTGTTGATCGCGCCGGTTCAGGCGCCGCCGGTGGCGGATGTGATGCGGGTGCTGATCCGTGACACCATCCGCCGCGAGCGCAAGCTGCATATCGACTATCTCGATCTGGCGGGGCAGCGCAGCGAACGCCTGCTGTGGCCCTTTGCGCTGGGTTTTTTCGACCAGTTCCAGATGCTGGTCGCCTGGTGCGAGCTGCGCCAGGCGTTTCGCCATTTTCGCCTCGATCGCATTCAGGCCGCTACGCCTTTGGAACAGCGCTATCCGCGCGGCCGGCGGCGGCTGCTGAAAGAGTGGCGCCTCCGCGAGGGCATTGCGGAGCAGTAGCGGCACGCTGCTGCCATAAACTGTCAGTCGCACCCCTTAGTCTGTGCCTATCGGGAACCGGCCGGTTCCCATCACCCAGAGGACAGACCGATGACCCTTCCCAGCATGACCCTGCTTTACGTCGACAACCCGCTGAACAGCGCCGCCTTTTATCAACGTTTACTGGGACAGGCGCCGGTAGAGCTTTCTCCCGGCTTCGCCCTGTTCGTGCTCAACAACGGCTTCAAGCTGGGGATGTGGGCCAAGCAGGGGGTAAAACCTACGGCTACCCTGACCGGCGGCGGCGGTGAACTGGGCTTTTTGTGCCAGGATCCGCAAGAGGTCGAGGCGCGCTATAACCAGTGGCGCGAACTCGGGCTGCCGATTGAGCAAGCGCCGACCGAGATGGAATTCGGCTACACCTTCGTGGCGCGAGATCCGGACGGCCATCGCCTGCGGGTGTATGCCCTCAGCGAGTAGCGTCGTCGGTATACAGGTGCAGACGCGGCACCAGCAGCCGCAGCGGCCGGGCGTCGGGTTTGTAGCGGTGCTTCACCGCGTCGGCATCGTAGTTGAGCAGTTCGCCAATCTTCGGCACTGTGGCGCCGCTCTCGGCCTGACACAGGGCGATCAGCGGCAGCGGGCAGGGGTGTTGCACCTGTTTTTGCTGCTGCTGATACCACACTCGGGCGATTGGCTGCACTTTGACCGGCCGCTTGATTTTCAGCGTCGCGTGCTGCGGCAGGCGGCTGACGTCGTCTATCTCGCGGCTGACCAGGGCAGCCCACTGTTCACGGCTGTGCGGCGGCACTGCACGGCCGGCTTTCAGG
Source organism: Serratia sp. TMDUHS_CL (assembly GCF_037137105.1). Classification (NCBI taxonomy): domain Bacteria; kingdom Pseudomonadati; phylum Pseudomonadota; class Gammaproteobacteria; order Enterobacterales; family Yersiniaceae; genus Serratia; species Serratia sp. TMDUHS_CL. Next base: position 76,290 of record NZ_JBBBDV010000018.1, on the reverse strand, counting down.
CTTTTCTCCAGCTGCGCCAGGATGTCGTCCCGCTTGACGTTTTTGATGATGTGCTTGTTGGCCCAGCCGAAGCGCACGGAGTCGGGATTGGTCAGGGCGGTGAGGGTGCGATAGGCGCTGAGGGTAATCAGCCCGTGCAGATGGGTGTGCACGAACTCGAAACGCTGCTCCGGCGCCAGGCCGGAATCGACGGTGATAATCTGTTCCAGTTCGCCCTTCAGTCGGTTGATGAGCGCCAGCTGCGTTTGCAGCGCCTGATACTCCGGCTGCTCCACCGCCAGACAGATGACGCCGGGCAGGCGCACGGCGGCCTTGCTGCTGACATTCTCCCGGTTATGGTGGATGAATAGCCGCTGATAATGCTCCAGCGCCAGATCGCGCGCCGCTTGCCCCACATGTTGTTCGACCGCGATATGCGAGATAGCCTGATGCTCCTGACCTTTTTCAACCTCCGGCAGGCTGAACACCCGCGCCGCCAGCAACCGCAGCGGGGCGATCTGCTGCTGCAGCGCGCCGAGCGCCTGCTCCAGCTCGGTAAAGCAGGCGTTCATCCGGCCAATTACATCGTATCTGCTCATCGCATGCTCCTATATTAGTTACAACATACTATAGAAGAGTGGCGAACTGGGGGCAACATCGGCCCCTGAGCCGACGGCAGCTTCACCGGCCACCCGGCTTACCAGCGGAAAATGCGCCATAGCGGCCTCTACGGCAGGGCACGTAATACACCCGGTATGCGTAGTGTTTTGATTCATTGATGGATTTTCTCCTGTTTGTTTGCGTTTTGTTTAATCCATTTTCCGATCGCCGTTGTCCAATCACTGGAACAAACAGAATGGCAGGACGCTATGAGCCCTTGGGGTTATCTTTTCTTCTGTCATTAACGGGTGCTTTAAACGGAGGTTCACTGTGGATATTAAACAGAAAGTCAAAAACATGACGCTGGAAGAGAAGATCGGGCAAAAAATCATGCTGGATTTTCGCTACTGGGATCGGAACGGTAGCAGCAATCAGGATATGACCGTCCCCGATGAAGCCATTGGCAAGCTGATCGCCGATAACCACGTGGGTGGGGTGATCCTGTTCGCCAATAATCTGAAAGACAAGCAGCAGATCAACACGTTGACGGCCTGGTATGCCGCGATGAAAACCCACGCGGGCATTCGTTTGTTTATCGGCACGGATAACGAAGGCGGTAACGTTTTCCGGCTGCCGCGCGGCGACTATGCCTCATTCCCCGGCAATATGGCGCTGGCGGCGGCGATTGAAGGGGGAGCGGATGAACAGCTCGCCGTTGAACAGGGCAAGCTGATGGCTCAGGATATGCGCGCGTTGCATATCAATACCAACTTTGCCCCGGTCGTGGATGTCAACACCAACCCGTTCAACCCGGTGATTAACGTTCGCGCCTTCAGCGATGATAAGAACACCGTTTCTCGTCTGGCAGAGAAAATGGTGGCGGGCATGAAACACCAGGGGCTGATCACCGCGTATAAGCACTTCCCCGGCCATGGCAGCACCTCCACCGACTCACATACCGGCCTGCCGCGCGTCGATCGCACGCGGGAAGAGGCCTTTGCCATCGATATCGCCCCTTACAAGCAGGCCATCGATCGCTGCGTGGCGCCGGACATGGTCATGACCGCGCATATTCAGTATCCGGCATTGGATAACCGCCAGATAGATACCCGCAGCGGTGAAAAAATCACGGTGCCGGCCACCATGTCGCATGAAATTCAGACCCAGATCCTGCGCAATGAATTGGGGTATGCGGGCGTAACGATTTCAGATGCGCTGGATATGGGCGCGATTGCCGAGCATTTCAGCCAGCAAGCGGCGGCTGAAAACGTCTTTGCCGCCGGGGTGGATATTGCTTTGATGCCTGTCAGCATCGCCTCGCCGGCCCAGGCCAGCCAGCTGCCGGCGTTGATCCGGTACCTTGCGGGCAGAGTGAAAACGGGGCATCTCAGCGAGGCCGATATCGATGCCTCGGTCGAGCGAATTTTGCGCCTGAAATTACGCCATAGCCTGATGGGCCATAGCGATAGGCCGTGTTCCAACGACGTTGCGTCGTCAGCGCACAAGCTGGAAAAACGCATCGCCGATCGTTCCATTACCGTGGTGATCAACCGCCACAGCCTGTTGCCGTTAAAGGACAAGGCGCTGCGCTACTTTATTCTGACGCCGTGGGGCGAGCAAGCCAGCGGCATTGCGCGCGTGATGGCGCAGGAGGGGTATCAGAACGTCGTTGCCGCGAAGGAAACGGAGCTGAGCGACGCCCAGGTTAGGGAACATATTGCCGGCTGCGACGTGTTCTTGCTCGGAACCCTATCAACCCGCTTTACGCCGGCTGAACAGGATGGGGTCGTTACCTCCGCAACCGGAGCGAGCAATGACAGCAGCCCTTATCCGGGCTGGTTGAAATACGCCGCCGAGCAGGGGAAGAAACGCGTTCACCTCTCACTGCGCGCACCTTACGATATCGTGAACTATGCCGCCGAGGTGGAGGCGGCCGTCGCCACCTATTCCTATTACGGCTATGACAGCGGCGTGTGGCGTGGGCCTTCGATGGTCTCTTTGGCGCAGGTGCTGACGGGTAAAATCAAACCGCAGGGCAAATTGCCGGTCAACACCTGGCATGACTACGATGTGGAAACCAATACGGGCAAGGTGGCGTTCCCTCGCGGCACGGGGCTGAGCTGGTAATGGGATAAGGACACCGGCGTCGTCTGAACAGGGCGACGCCGGCAGCGAAATAGCACTGACAAATCGGGGCGTTTCTTGCTCTGCACGCAACGACATGGGATAACCGTCACTCACGGAAGGAGAACCAGAATGCCGACAGGCGCAACAAAATTAGGCGGATGGCTGTTGATGGCCGCCATGCTGGGCGTGAGCGGGTGCGCCAAGCCGCCCGAACCGGAGAAGCCCCCGCAACCGACGCCGCCGATAACACCGATGCGGGGCATCTGGCTGGCCACGGTCATTGGCCTGGATTGGCCGCCGGCGGCCTCCCTGAAAGCGGAAACCGCGCAAGAGCGGGTTCGCCTGCAGAAACAGGGGCTGACGGACGCGCTGGACGAGATGGTGAAAACCGGGATTAACGCGGTGTATTTTCAGGTTAAACCGGACGGCACGGCCCTGTGGCGCTCAAATATCTTGCCCTGGTCAGAAGTCTTGACCGGCACCGTGGGCCAGGATCCGGGTTACGATCCGCTGGCCTTTATGCTGCAAGAAGCGCACCGCCGCGGCATCAAAGTGCATGCCTGGCTGAATCCCTATCGGGTTTCTATGAATACCCGCCCACAAACGATTGACGCACTTAATCATACGCTGCAGTCGCCGCCGGCCAGCGTCTATGCGCTGCATCCCGACTGGATTCGCACCGCCAACGAGCGCTTCGTGCTCGATCCCGGTCTGCCCGACGTGCGCAACTGGATCACCAGCGTGGTGACCGAAATTGTCAAAAACTATGAGGTCGACGGCATTCAGTTTGACGATTATTTCTATTACGAAACGCCGCAATCGCCGCTGGATGATGAACGAACGTATCGCGCATACGGCAAAGGGTTTGCAGACAAAGCCGCCTGGCGCAGGGACAACACGCTGCAATTGATAAAACAGGTTTCAGCCACCGTCCGAGCATTGAAGCCCGCGGTGGCGTTTGGCGTCAGCCCGGCGGGCGTCTGGCGAAACCAGGCGGACGATCCTGCCGGCTCGGCGACGCGGGCCGGCGCGCCATCGTACGATACGGCCTATGCCGATACGCGCCAGTGGGTCAAACTGGGGCTGCTCGATTACATCGCGCCGCAGCTGTATTGGCCTTTTGATCGTGAAATTGTCCGTTACGACGTGCTGGCCCACTGGTGGGCCGAGGTGGTGAAAGGCACGCCGGTTCGGCTCTATGCCGGGGTGGCGTTGTATAAAGTGGGTACGCCTGCGGCTAGCGAGCCGGCCTGGACCGTCGACGGCGGCGTTCCCGAGCTGAAAAGGCAGCTGGATCTCAACGAGAGCCTGCCGGGAATGGGGGGAACCATTCTGTTCCGGCAACGTTATTTGACTGAGCCGCAAACGGACAAGGCGGTGGAGTACCTGCGCACCCGCTGGAAAACCGGTCAATAATCACAGGCACTGACATGACGAGCCGCGGCAAACCACCGCGGCTTTTTCTTTTCAGAGGCGGGCCGCTTCCGGCAGGCGTTTCAGGTAATGCACCACCAACAGCGCCAGCAGCAGCATCAGGCTGATGAACGCCGCCACGCCATTCCAGCCGAAGCTGTGCCAGAACACGCCGCCGAGGGTGCCGGCTACGCTGGAGCCAACGTAATAACAGAACAGATACAGCGACGACGCCTGGCCTTTGGCGCGGCGCGCACGGCGGCCGATCCAACTGCTGGCCACCGAGTGGGCGGCGAAGAAACCGGCGGTGAACAGCATCATGCCGATAAAGATAGCCGGCACCTGCGGCAGCGCGGTAATCAGAATCCCGATCAGCATAATCACGATCGAGGCCAGCAGCACCGGGCCGCGCCCGAAGCGCGAGGTGAGCGCGCCGGCCTTGGGCGAGCTGTAGGAGCCGGTGAGGTATACCACCGACAGCAGGCCGACAATCGCCTGGCTCAGGTGGTAAGGATCCGCCAGCAGGCGATAGCCGATGTAGTTGAACAGGGTGACGAAGCTGCCCATCAGCAGGAACCCTTCCGCGAACAGCAGCGGCAGGCCCTTATCGTGCCAATGCAGCTTGAAGTTGATCAGCAGGGTGCGCGGGCGCAGCGAGCTGGCGCGAAAATGCCGCGAGGCGGGCAGGATGCGCCAGAACATGCAGGCGGCGGCGAGGGCGAACAGGCCGATGACCCCGAGCGATACGCGCCAGGAGAAGAAGTCGGTCAACACCCCGGTCACCAGGCGGCCGCTCATGCCGCCGATTGAGTTGCCGCTGATATACAGCCCCATTGAGAAGGCGACGAAGCTGGGGTGGATCTCTTCGCTGAGGTAGGTCATGCCGACCGCCGCCACGCCGCTCAGCGACAGGCCGATCAGCGCGCGCATCAGCAAAATGCCGTGCCAGCTGGTCATAAAGGCGCAGATCAGCGTGCAGACCGCCGCCAACAGCAGCGCCACCACCATCACCGACTTGCGGCCAATGGCGTCGGACAGCGGCCCGGTGAACATCAGGCCGATCGCCAGCAGACCGGTGGAGACCGAAAGCGACAGGCTGCTTTCCGCCGGCGATACGCCGAAATCTTGCGACAGCACCGGCAGAATCGGCTGCACGCAGTAGAGCAGCGCGAAGGTCGCCAGCCCGGCGGAAAACAGCGCCAGCGTCACGCGCATAAACTGCGGTGTGCCGCGTTCGATATAGGGGAGTTTGTTGTTGAGGGTGGAACGTTTTACTTTTGGCGCAGCGGCCGCGTCATCGTTGGCGGCCAGCGTCGACGGCATCGCGGCCGCAGAACGCACAGGGGTTGTCACAGCGTTTCCTTACCGAACTTCGGGGAGATAAACAGACACTTTACAGATAACAAAATGATAGGGAGCGGCGAATTTTTTGTCTAATATATTAATAATTCAAATTAAGACGTTTTAAATATGAATATCGAATTGAGACACCTGCGTTACTTTATCGCCGTGGCGGAGGAGCTGCATTTTGGCCGCGCCGCCGAACGGCTGCGGATCTCCCAGCCGCCGCTCAGCCAGCAAATCCAGGCGTTGGAAGAGATGGTCGGCGCGCGGCTGCTGGCGCGCAACAACCGCAACGTCAGTTTGACCCAGGCCGGGGAGATGTTCCTCAAAGAAGCCTATCAGGTGCTCGATCAGGTCGGACGGGCGGCGGAAAAGGCGGCGCGTCTGGATCGCGGCGAGCTGGGGGAAATGACCATCGGCTTTACCTCTTCCGCGCCCTTCATCGGCGTGGTGTCGCGCAGCCTGCGCGCTTTCCGTCAGCAGTCTCCGCAGGTGCATATCAAAATGCGCGAAATCAACACCAAACAGCAGATCGAGCCGTTGCTGAACGGTGAGCTGGATCTGGGGGTAATGCGCAACACGCGGCTGCCGGAGGCGCTCCACTACCAGCTGCTGCTGCGCGAACCGCTGGTGGCGGTGGTGCCGGAAGGGCATCCGCTGGCGGAAACGCCCGGCGGCGCGCTGCGTTTCCAACATCTGGCGCAGGAGCCGTTCGTGTTCTTCTCGCGCGAAGTGGGCACCGCGCTGTACGACGAAATACTGCTGTTGCTCGGCAAGGCAGGCATTACCCCGTACATCACCCAGGAAGTGGGGGAAGCGATGACCATCATCGGGCTGGTCTCCGCCGGGTTAGGGGTGTCGATTCTGCCGGCCTCATTTGCCCGGGTGCGGGTGGACGGCGTGCGCTATTTGCCGCTGGCGGAGCCGGACGCCACCACCGAAGTGTGGCTGGTGCATCACCGCCGGCGGCCGCTGACCGCCGCCGCGCAGGCGCTGATGGCGTTGATGCTGAAATGACGTTGAGCTTGGGCAAATAAAAATCAATTCACGCTGAAATTGCGAGGAATTTGTGCAGCAAATCACATAACGAATCAAATAGTTGACGCTGTATGACAAAAGCCCCACCATAACCCCTAGTCTTTATTTAGAAGCGCGAAAAATAGTAGGAGCAGGTTTGTGATTGCGGTTGGGCAGCCTGGGCATATCGATCAAATCAAACAGACCAATGCGGGGGCGGTTTATCGGCTAATCGATCAACTGGGCCCGATTTCGCGCATCGAACTGTCAAAACGCGCGCAGCTGGCGCCCGCCAGCATCACCAAGATCGTGCGCGAACTGCTGGAAGCCCATCTGGTCAAGGAAACCGAGTACCAGGAAATCGGCAGCCGGGGCCGCCCGGCGGTGGGGCTGGTGCTGGACACCGAGGCCTGGCACTACCTTTCCGCCCGCATCAGCCGCGGCAGCATCACGCTGGCGCTGCGCGATCTCAGCAGCAAACTGGTGGTTGAGGAGCAGCTGCCGCTGGCGGCCGAACACCCTGAACCGTTGCTGAAACGCATCCTGACCGAAGTCGACCAATTCTTTATCCGCCACCAAAGCAAGCTGGAGCGGCTGACGGCGATCGCCATCACGCTGCCGGGCATGATCGACGTGCAGTCCGGCGTGGTGCATCGCATGCCGTTTTACGACGCGCTGGAGATGCCGCTCGGTCCGGCATTGGAAACCCGCACCGGCCTGCCGGTTTACCTGCAGCACGATATCAGCGCCTGGACCATGGCCGAGGCGCTGTACGGCGCCTCGCGCGGCAGCCAGAACGTCATTCAGGTGGTGATCGACCACAACGTCGGTGCCGGGGTGATCACCGGTGGCCATGTGCTGCACGCCGGCAGCCACAGCGTGGTGGAGATCGGCCACACCCAGGTCGATCCCTACGGCAAACGCTGCTACTGCGGCAACCACGGCTGTCTCGAAACCGTGGCCAGCATCGAAAACATGCTGGAGATCGCCCAGCAGCGGCTGAGCGGCTCGATGAGCTCCAGCCTGCACGGCGCGCCGCTGACCGTCGAATCGCTGTGCGACGCCGCGCTGGCGGGCGATCAGCTGGCGCGGGACATCATTCTCGGCGTTGGGCACAGCGTGGGGCGCATTCTGGCAATCATGGTCAATCTGTTCAATCCGGAGAAGATCCTGGTGGGCTCGCCGCTCAACCGCGCGGCGGAGATCCTGCACCCGGCCATCGCCTCCTGCATTCGCCAGCAGGCGCTGCCGGCCTACAGCGAGCAGGTCAAGGTCGAATCCACGCAGTTCTTCAATCAGGGCACCATGCCCGGCGCGGCGCTGGTGAAAGAGGCGCTGTACAACGGTTCGTTGCTGGTACAGCTGCTGCAGGGCTAACATCAGAACTTCTTATTAATTCCGCAAAAGATTGAGCTACCTCAAGCCCCTATGGGGGCGCATCCCCTAGAATTTTTCCGAAAGACTTCTTCGCCGCCGATGCGGCGACACATTGTTAACGGGGCATTCTGGGGCATTTTATTCATGTTGAAGCGTTTATTTGTGACAGGCACGGATACCGACGTCGGTAAAACCGTGGTTTCCCGCGGGTTGATGCAGGCGCTGGCCGCCGAGGGCCGTTCAGTGGCCGGCTACAAGCCGATCGCCGCACGCTGCCAGGAAACCAGCGAGGGCATCCGCAATAAAGACGCTTTGGTGTTGCAGGCATCGTCAACCCTGCCGCTGTCCTACGAGGAGATCAATCCCATCACCTGCCTGGATGAGGTGTTTCACGCGCATGCGACCGAGGACATCAACTATGGCGTGATGAGCAGCGGTCTGCGGGATCTGTCCGCCAAAGCCGACACGGTGGTGGTGGAAGGCAGCGGCGGTTGGCGGGTGCTGATGAACGATCTGCGGCCTTACGCCGAGTGGGTGGTACAGGAACAGCTGCCGGTGGTGCTGGTGGTGGGCATCAAGCTGGGCTGCGTCAGCCACGCACTGCTGACCGCGCAGTCGATCATCAACGACGGCCTGCCGCTGTTGGGTTGGGTGGCCAACCGCATCAACCCGGGGTTGGCGCACTATGCCGAAACCATCGCGGCGCTGCAGCAGCGCATTCCCGCGCCGCTGCTGGGTGAGATTCCCTATTTGCCACGCGCAGAGCAGCGCGAGCTGGCGCACTACCTCGATATTTCCACGCTGCTGTAAGCCTGCTCAGGTGCACAGCGCCGCCAACAGCCGGGCGGCAATCAGCAGGCCCAGCCCATACACCGTGTGGGTGAGCAGGCTGAGGAGCCGCGCTTTTCGCGGGTAGGCGGTTTTCGCCGCCGCCACGCCAAAGCCCAGCGCGGGCTGCATCACCAGAAACGGCGCCGCCAGGCTCAGCCAGCCGCTCAACAGCGCGATGAGCGGCTCCGGCGCCGCATACCACCCGATGCCCGCCAAACCGATCGGGATAAAGGCAAACGCGATGCCGATGGCGTAATGCAATATCCAGCCGATTGTTCTCTCTCCCCGGCGCGGCGGCGCCGTAATGATGGTGGCGTGAAACCAGCGGCCCACCAGCGCATAATCGAGGGAAGGGATGCCGAAGCGCCGCCTCAGCAGCAGCGCCCACAGATCCATGCAGAGGGTGGCGCCAACGCCGGTTAACAGAATGCGCACTAACAGTTCAGGGGTCATAGGGGTGTCCTTGGCTCAGTGACGTGATAATGTGCGCACAGTGTGCAACTTAAAGTCGGCTTCAAGTCAATGGCAAAAGAACTGGATATCGGCACGGTGGCGCGCCTGAGCGGGATCGCGCCTTCCGCGCTGCGGCATTACGAGAAGAAAGGGCTGATCGCGTCGACGGGCCGCCACGGTTTGCGTCGCCAATACGCCGCCGGCGTGCTTGACCAACTGCGGCTGATCGCGCTGGCGCGCCTGGCCGGTTTTACGCTGGACGAGATGAGCGCCTTGTTTGACGAACGGGGCAAGATAGCGCTCGATCGCGGGCTGCTGGCGGCGCGGGCGGATGAGCTGGATCGCCATATCCAGCGCCTGGTGCAGGTGCGCGACGGGCTGCGCCACTTGGTTGATTGCCCTGAACCCGAGCACCTGCAGTGCCCGCAGTTCAGGAAAATCCTGCAGCAGGGCGAGTTCTAAGCCTCGCGTTTGGGTGGCGGCGCCGAATGATACACCGACACCGGCCGCAGGCCGCGCGACACGGTGGTGGCGATCACGCACGAGAGCAGAATGCCGGGCAGCAGGGCGTACTCGCCGGTCATTTCAAACACCATCAGCGCCGCCATGATCGGCGCATGGGTGGTGGCGGCCAGCAGGGTAGCCATGCCGGTCAGCGCCAGCAGCAGCGGCACCGCCGTATCCATGCCCGGCCACAGGCCAAACAGCTGACCGATGATCGAACCGAGCGCGGCGCCGACGAACAGCGTCGGGGTGAAGACCCCGCCCGGCGCGCCCGACCCGCTGCTGGCCAGGATCGCCAACAGTTTGCACACCAGGATCGCCCCCAGCAGCAGCACCCCCGGCGGCGCGATCAGCAGCGCCTGCACCACGCTGTAACCGTTGCCCCATACCTGCGGGAACAGCAGCGAAAGCAGCCCGACGATCAGGCCGCCCAGCGCCAGCTGCAACGGCGGCTTCAACCGCAGCGAGCGGAAGGCATGGCCGGTGGCGGTCATCAGCCATAAAAACAGCGGCCCGCCGGCGCCGGCCACCACGCCGACCAGCGCCATCAGCAGATATTGCGTCGGCAAGGGAGCCGCGAGCGGCGTCACCAGATAGAGCGGCGCCTGGCCGCCGTTGAGCAGGTTGGTCATCAGCAGAGCGCTGACCGCGGCGATCACCACCGGGCCGAGCGAGGCCAGCATCAGGGTGCCGAACAGGATCTCGGCGATAAACAGGCTGCCCGCCAGCGGCGCATGATAGGCGCTGGCCATCCCGGCGGCGGCGGCGCAGGCCACCCACAGTTTCCACTCTTTCTCGTGCGTAAAGCGCTGAGCGAACAGCGAGCCCACCAGCGCTGCCAGCAGGATCATCGCGCCTTCGCGGCCGATGGCGCTGCCGCTCGACACCACCAGCAGCGACGCCAGGCATTTCACCAGGCTGGCGCCGGTGTCCAGCTTGCCGTTGCCGGTCTCGATCGCTTCCATATAGTCGGTGGGCGCCGCCGGGCGCTGGTGGCGGTAGCGCTGGTGAATATACAGCAGAAGGCCCGCCGCCAGGCCGCCCAACGCCGGAGTGAGGGCGCGCCGCCAGCCGGGCAGCGCGGCGGCGGCGGCCACCAGGCTGCCGTCGGCATTGCCGAGCAGCAGCCACTCGAGGCCAATCATCGAACGGTGGAACAGCCACACCGCCAGAGCGGCGGCGACGCCGATGAACACGGCGATAAACAGGCTGCGCAACAGGGCGCGATAGTGGTGCAGGTGGACCAATCTTTTCATGCGTGGGCGGCGTCGTGAGAAAAATCAAAGGGTCATCAGCGCATTGTGCTTGGCGCTCCGGCCGATGACCAGTGAATCTTTAGCAAACTGCGGCGTGGGCGGGGCGGTGAGCGCCCCTGAGTGAGTTATTGCGGCGTCAGCACCCGGCGCGTGCGGCCGGAGCTGAGGTAGTCGGCGATGTAATCCTGCGAGATTTCGCCGCTGTAGCGGCCGTCTTCATCGACGATCGGCATCCAGGAGGTGTTGTGCTCGTACAGCTTCGACAGCACCACGCGCAGGTTCTCCTCCGCACGGGCGGTGACGCGGAAACGGTGCAGACTGTCGGCGCAGACGCCCGGCGCGCCGCGCGCCTCACGGCGTTTGACGTACCCCAGCGGCTTGCCGTCGGCGTCCACCACCGTCACCGAGCGGGCGTCGATATCGTCCATTAACCCAAACGCTTCCACTAGCGGCGTCTCCCGCCGCACCGTCACCGTTTCCTGCCGATCGGCCACGTCGCCGGCCTGCACCAGCAGCAGGCGCTTCAGCGTGCGGTCCTGGCCGACAAAGGAGGCGACGAACTCGTTCGCCGGCCGCGCCAGCAGCTCATCGGCGCTGGCGTTCTGTACGATTTTGCCCTGGCGGAACACCGCGATGCGATCGCCGAGCTTCAGTGCTTCATCGATGTCGTGGCTCACCAGCATCACGGTCTTTTTCAGCTGGCGCTGCATGTCGAGAAACTCGTTCTGGATGGTTTCGCGGTTGATCGGGTCCACCGCGCCGAAGGGTTCATCCATCAGCAGCACCGGCGGATCGGCCGCCAGCGCTCGGATCACGCCGATGCGCTGCTGCTGCCCGCCGGACATCTCTTTCGGGTAGCGGTGCAAAAAGCGCTTGGGATCCAGCGCCACCATGCTCATCAGCTCCTCGGCGCGATCGTGGCAGCGTTTTTTGTCCCAGCCCAGCATGCGCGGCACCACGGTGATGTTCTCTTCGATGGTCATGTTGGGGAACAGACCGATCTGCTGGATGACGTAGCCGATTTTGCGGCGCAGGCTGACGGTATCCAGCGCGCTGGTGTCTTCACCGTTGATCAGAATGGTGCCGCCGGTGGGTTCGATCAGGCGGTTGATCATCTTCAGCGTGGTGGTTTTGCCGCAGCCGGAAGGGCCGAGCAGCACGCAGATTTCGCCTTCCGGTACGTCCAGATTGATGTTGTCGACGGCGTTGAACGGCGTGCCGTTCTTCTGTATGAACTGTTTGGTCAGATTTTCCAATTTAATCATGAGCGGATCCCCTTGGGCGTAAGCGCAATTTGCAAGCGGTGCAATAACCAATCGAGGACGATCGCCAGCAGGCTGATCATCACGGCGCCGGTAATCAACTGGCGGATGTCGCTGCTGCTGATGCCGTTGAGCAGCAGCAGGCCGAGGCCGCCGGCGCCGATCACTGCGGCGATCGCCATCACGCCGATATTCATCACCACGGCGGTACGAATGCCGCCGAAAATCACCGGCAGCGCCACCGGGATCTCTACCCAGCGCAGGCGTTGCCAGAACGTCATGCCGATGCCGCGGCCGGCTTCGCGCAGCCCGCCGGGCAGGTTGTCGAGCGCGGTGTGGGTGTTGCGCACGATCGGCAGCAGCGAGTAGAGGAACACCGCGGTGATCGCCGGCACGTAGCCGATGCCGTGGCCAATTAAGGAAAACAGCGGGATCATCAGCCCGAACAGGGCGATGGAGGGCACGGTCAGCACCAGCGTGGCCAGGCTCAGCACCGGCGTCGCCAGCCATTTGTGGCGGACGATCAGCACGCCGAGCGGTACGCCGATCAGGATCGCCAGGCCGACGGCGACGCCGACCAGCAGCAGGTGCTCCAGCGTCAATCCGGCGATATAGGCCCAGTTTTGCCAGGCGTAAAGTACAGTATTCATCACATGCCTCCCTAAATCAGGCCGCGCTGCTTGAGGAACGCGTCGGCGACCTGTTGCGGCGTCTGGTAGTCGATATCCACCCTGGCGTTAAGCTCGGTGATCACCTGATTGTTGAACTGTTTCGACAGCGTGTTCAGCGCCGCTTCCAGCCCCGGCGTGTTTTGCAACACGTCGGCACGCACCACCGGCGTGACCGCATAGCTCGGGAAATAGCCCTTGTCGTCTTCGAGCACCTGCAGATCGAAGCCTTTCACCCGGCCGTCGGTGGTGTACACCAGCCCGGCATCGACGAAGCCGTCGCGGATGGCGTTGTAAACCAGGCCGGGGTCCATTTGGCGGATTTGCGGACGATCGAGCGGCATGTCGTACAGCGCCTGCATCGGCTTCAGGCCGTCCGAGCGGCCGGCAAACTCCAGATCCAGCCCCAGCAGCCAGTTGTGTTTCGGGTCGGTTTTACGCACCTGTTCCACTTTGGCCACCAGCTGCGACATGGTGCGAATCTGCTCTTTTTCCGCGCGCTGGCGCTGCATGGCGAAGGCGTAGGTGTTGTTCATGTCCGCCGGCTGCAGCCACACCAGGCCGAGTTTGGCGTCGAGCTTTTTCACCGTGTCGTAAGTTTCCTGCGGCGTCATGCGCTTATTGATGTGGTTAAAGATGATCAGCGAGGTGCCGGTGTATTCCCAGGTCATGTCGATCTGTTTGTTGATCATGGCGTTGCGGGTGATCACCGTGGCCAGATTGGTCTTGGGTTCGACCTGAAAACCTTTGGCCCGCAGGTATTGCACGGTGATCGCCGACAGAATGCGCTGTTCGGTAAAGTTCTTGCTCGCCAGCGTGAGCGGGGCGGCCCAGGCGGCCGCGCCGGTCATCAGCAAAGAGAACAGCAGCGCGTGGCGGAGGCGTTGTAACCATCGAGTCATCGCGTTTCTCCCATCAGGATGCGGTGTGCGGGCTGAGCCGGCGGCCGAGACCGGCCAGCGCCAGATCCAGCAGCAGGGCGATCAGCGCGGTGGCGGCGGCGCCGAGGATCAGCGTCGGGAAGTCGTTCAGGTAGATGCCGGGGAAGATCAGCTCGCCGTAGCTGCTGGCGCCGATCAAAAACGCCAGCGGCGCGGTGCCGACGTTGATCGCCATCGCGATGCGCACCCCGGCGAAGATCACCGGCAGCGCGTTGGGCAGTTCGACCTGGCGCAGCCGCTGCCCGGCGGTCATGCCAATACCGTTGGCGGCCTCGACCAGCGCCGGCGGCACCGAACGCAGGCCGGCATAGGTATTGCGCACGATGGGCAGCAGCGAGGCGAGGAACAGCGCCACCACCGCCGGCCGGTCGCCGATGCCGATAATCACCATCGCCAGCGCCAGCACCGCCAGCGGCGGCAGGGTGTTGCCGACGTTAAAGATCTGCATCACGTGCTCCGCCCAGCGGCGGGCGAAGGGGCGGCTCAGCAGGATGCCGCTGGGAATGCCGACCAGCAGCGACAGCAGCATGGAACACACCACCAGGAACATGTGCTGCTGGCCGAGGTAAATCAAATCTTCCCGGCGCGACTTAAGGGTTTCCCAACCGATGCCGTAAACCAGCAGCGCGATGACGGCGATAAACAGCAGGCTCCCGAGGAGCAGGCGCCGGTATGGCGCTGACTTGTGCATGATGTTGCGTCCTCCGTTGCGCGGAGCGGCCGATGAGACGGCGCATTCCGCTCTGATTGTTACCCACTGCCCGGCGGGCGTGGCGGTACAAAACGGGCGTTTCGCATGAGGTTAGCGACATTGAGCGAAGGGTGTGTTCGGCATAGCGTGCTGAACGGTGGCTCAATACGTGAGTTAATCAGTATAAGATACTGATATTTAAACTAGAGAAAGCACGAAGCCCAATGACCCCGGCTAGGGAAGGTATAGCACCCTGTCGTTGGCCATGCCAAGTTTTATGAACAAAATCAGTTGATTGAGATTACGCGGATCGGCGCCTCAGCCCGCGTCAGCGCTGGGATGCGCGGAAAGTGAAAAAAATCCGCAGCAAAACGTTACGCCGTAACAATCAGTCCAAATGGTGCGATTCGCCGCCGGCAAAGACAGGATGTGAGGGCGGATAGACTTGGCGCAGGCGCTTGCTGATATACTCAGGGAAAATAAAAACGCCAGGAAACCTGCATAACGCCATGACAAATAACGTTTCACCCGCACCCATCGCCCACCGCCCATTGATTCTGATCGCCTGCATGCTGGCGATGTTCATGTCGGCGATCGAAGCCACCATCGTCGCCACTGCCATGCCGACCATCATCGGCGATCTCGGCGGCTTCTCGCTGCTGGGGTGGGTGTTCGCGGTCTATTTGCTGGCGCAGGCGATCACCATTCCCATCTACGGCCGCTTGGCGGATCTCTACGGCCGCAAGCGGGTGTTCTTCTTCGGCGCTACGCTGTTCCTGCTGGGATCGGTGCTGTGCGGCTTCGCCCCCGACATGTATTGGCTGATCGGCTTCCGTCTGCTGCAAGGGTTGGGCGCCGGTGCCATCATGCCGATCGCCTCCACCATCATCGGCGATATTTACAGCGCTACCGAGCGGCCGAAGGTGATGGGCTACCTGTCGAGCGTGTGGGGCGTGTCGGCGATCATCGGCCCGTTGCTGGGCGCGTTTATCGTCCAGCATCTACCGTGGGCGCTGGTGTTCTGGGTCAACCTGCCGATCGGCCTGCTGGCGATGTTCTTCCTCTGGCGCTATCTGCCGGCGCATCAGCAGCTGCGGCGGCACGCGCTGGATCTGGCGGGCACCGCCTGGCTGACGCTGTTCGTTTCGGCGCTGCTGCTGGCGCTGTTGCAGATGGAAAGCCTGGGATGGTGGGTGGCGCCGTTGCTCGCGCTGGCGGCGGCTTCGCTGGCTTTGCTTGTCCGCCAGGAGCGGCGCGCGGTCGAACCGCTGTTCCCGCTGGCGCTGTGGCAAAGCCGGGTGATCGTTGCCGGTAACATCGGCGGGCTGGTGATCGGCGCGGCGATGATGGGCATCAGCGCCTTCCTGCCGACTTTCATTCAGGGCGTAATGGGCGGCTCGCCGCTGGAGGCGGGCACCACGCTGGCGCTGATGTCGATCGGTTGGCCGCTGGCCAGCACGCTGAGCGGCCGTTTGATGCTGATGACCTCGTATCGCGCGACGGCGCTGCTGGGGGCGCTGCTGTTGGTGGCGGGCGGCCTGATCCTGCTGATGCTGCAGCCGAACGGCGGCCTGCTGTGGGGCCGGGTGGCGGCGTTTATGGTCGGCGCCGGCATGGGGCTGTGCAACACCACGTTTTTAGTGTCGGTGCAGAACGCGGCGCATTACAGCATTCGCGGCATCGCCACCGCCTGTACGGTATTTACCCGCATGGTGGGGTCGGCCATCGGCACCGCCATTCTGGGCGCCACGCTGAACCTCAACCTGCAGTGGCGCTTGCCGGAAATCGACGATCCGGTGCAGCGGCTGATGGAGCCGGCGGTGCGGCAGAGCATGGGGAGCGAAGCGCTGGCGCAGCTTATCCAGCAGGTGGCGGCTTCGCTGCATTGGGTGTTCCTGGTGTCGGCGCTGGTGTCGTTGCTGGCGCTGGCGGCGGCGATGCTGATCCCGGCGCGTTGTCGACCGCAGGGCGAAGAGGAAGAGGCGGAGCAGGCTTAAGGGAAAAGGAAAGGGCGCGGCTGTTGCGCGCCCTGGGTAGCCGAAGCGGCTTACTGCGTGTTGGAGGTGTCCTGGCTGGTGCCGGTCTGCGCCGCGTCACCGCGATCGTCGCCGTTGTTCAGGCGGGTATAGACGATCTTCTGGGTGTCGTTTTCGCAGTGGCCAACCACTTGGCCGCCGGCTTGATCGGCCTGATCGTTAGGCACGATCTCCAGTTTGAAGCCGGACTCCGGAACGCCGTTATTGATGATTTTTTGCGAAATGTCCGCTTTCACGCTTTCGCAGGAGGCCAGGGCCGCCAACGGCGCGCCGGCCAGCAATACAGCGGTTAATATCAGCGTTTTTTTCATCACGTCATCCTTTTAGACAATGGACTTCCTGTAACAGGATAGCAGTAACGGCGGCCGGGTTTCACGCTTGCCCGCCCGCCGCAGGCGGATTAAGGAATAATCCGACGCCCGGTCTGGCGATCCAGGCATTTACGGGTGTCCGGCTCCCAGTACGCGTTGACGTTGTTGCTGTCGTTGCAGCGGTCTTCGTCATCCGCCGCGCGATCGGCCTTGTCGAACTCTTTCTCGACGCGAGTGTTAACCTTGTGGCGCAGGGTTTTGGTATCATTCCACTGCTCTTTGCTCTGGCGCGCTTCTTCGGTGCTCATCGCGCCGCTGCCTTTGCCATCGACGGTGACGCAGGTGCTGCCCTGAGTGCAGGTGGCGGCCAGCGCCGGCGCCTGCCAGGCGCCCATGACGGCCAGCATGGCGACCGGCAGCATCCCGCGTAGCAGTCGTTGGGTCGAAAATGTTTTCATCGTTTCATCCTTATGAGTGAGTGCGCCTGATGATGGCGACACTGGCGTTACCTCGCCCGCAGGCGTGGTGACAAATATACCACTGCGTTCCTGGAATTCACCAGCCAAGCGCCGATTCGTTTAATTTACCGAGAGAAAACTGCGACCGATGTTAAAAACCACGCTGTTGTTTTTCGCCACTGCGCTCGCCGAAATTATCGGCTGTTTCCTGCCTTATCTCTGGCTCAAGAAGCAGGGCAGCGCCTGGCTATTGCTGCCGGCGGCATTGAGCCTGATGCTGTTTGTCTGGCTGTTGACGCTGCATCCGGCGGCCAGCGGGCGGGTTTACGCGGCCTACGGCGGCGTGTATGTAGCGACGGCGCTGCTGTGGCTGCGGGTGGTGGACGGGGTGAAGCTGTCCGCGCTGGACTGGGTGGGCGCCGGGGTGGCGCTGGTGGGCATGCTGATCATCGTTTCCGGCTGGCGTGCGGCCTGAGGAAACAGGGCGGGAGTCGCCTCCCGCCGATGGAGATCAGGCGCCGCGGTGGATGTTCAGCCCGGCGAAGGACTGGCTGACCGGCATCATTTCCAGCGTGTTGATGTTGACGCGCGCCGGCAGCGTTGCGACCCAGAACACCGACTCGGCGATGTCTTCCGGCGTCAGCGCATCGGCGCCTTCGTAGGTTTTGTTGACCTTGCCGTCATCGCCCTTGAAGCGCACGTTGGAGAATTCGGTGCCGCCCACCAGGCCCGGCTCGATATCGGTCACGCGGATGCGCGTGCCGTGCAGATCGGCGCGCAGGCCCAGGCTAAACTGTTTGACGAACGCCTTGGTGGCGCCGTACACGTTGCCGCCGGCGTAAGGCCAGTTGGCGGCGGTGGAGCCGATGTTGATCACATGGCCGACGTTGCGCTCGACCATGGCCGGCAGCAGCGCGCGCGTCATGTTCACCAGCCCTTTGGCGTTGGTGTCGATCATGGTTTCCCAGTCATCGGCGTTGGCTTTGTGCGCCGGCTCCAGCCCCAGCGCCAGCCCGGCGTTGTTCACCAGCACGTCGATCTGGCGCAGCTCGGCCGGCAGTGCTTCGATCGCCTGCTGAATGGCGGCGCGGTTGCGCACGTCGAGCCGCACGATGTGCAGGGCTTGGCCGAGTTCTTCCTGCAGCTCTTCGAGACGCTCAAGGCGGCGCCCGGCGGCGATCACCTGGTGGCCTTCACGGATAAAACGGCGCGCAATGGCCTCGCCGAAACCGGAGGTGGCGCCGGTAACAAAAATAATCATGTTGCTGTTCCTCAACTGTTTTTACCCTACATACCGCTATCATTAGCACAAACCTGCAGGCAGTGGCAGCGGTTATCACGGCGCAGAGAAAAAAAAGGTCACACCGGGCCGGCGGCCCGATGCTGATTAGCGCTGAGGCGGCAGGTGGTATACCACGGCGTCGTACTTGATGTTTTCACGCTTGCCGGCCAGCACGCCGCCCAGCGATTCGGCCAGGCGGCGGCTGGCGGTATTCTGTTCGGCCACCGGGTAGAGAAAGTGCGGCGGCTGAAAGCGCTCGGTGGCCCAGCGCGCGATACTCTGCACGATTTCGCGGCCGTAGCCCTGGCCGTGCAGGCCCTCTTTCACCCAGATGCCCAGCTCCGGGGTGTGGCTGCGCAGGTTATGCGCGCCGCCGACGCCGACGAACTGCCGGTCTTCACGCCGGCGGGCGACGAAGATCACTTCTTCGCCTTCGCGCATCAGCGGCAGCCAGCCTTGCCAGACGTTGGCGAAATCTTCCGGCGACGCCTCCGGCTCAAAGGTCATAAAGCGCGTCAGAGTGGGGGTGATCGCCTGGTAAACATCGTCGGCGTCTGCTGCGGTAAAGGGGGCAATCAACAAACGGTCGGTGTCCACGCGGCACTGAGAAAGGTCATTATGATTCATCTTATTTTCCCTCGCTTTTCAGGCCAGAACGGCAAAAAATCCGCGCCTATAAATTAGGGCGGATCGTCGATATTACGCGCATTGGCGGCAGAAGCGACTTATTTTTCGTCGCTTGGGCAAGATGGAAAGAACGGGTTTGGTGACAATGTCACGCTATAAGTGAGGCGGCGAGCGCGATAGGTGCGCCCGCCGCCGGGGGTCAGAACTTCACTGAGCCTTGCAGATAGATCGTGCGCGGCTGGCCGACGTACAGACCTTTGTTATTGTCGTCATAGGCGCGGGTGAAATACTCGTGGTTGAACAGGTTTTTCACGCCGACGCCCAGATTCAGACCGGCCATTTCCGGGCCGAAATCATAGGCGGCGCGCACGCCCCACAGCATATAGCCGGGAATGCGGCCGGTGCTGCCGTCGGCGCTTTCCGCCACGGTGTTGGCGTTGTCGGCGAACTGGCTGGATTGGAACTCGCCGTTAAGGTTAAACGCCCAGTTGCCCGGCGTGTAGTCCAGCCCCAGCGTGCCTTTATGCTTCGGCGAGAACGGCACCTGATTGCCCTTGTAGCCGCCGTCTTCACGGATGGTGGCGTTGACGTAGGCGTAGCTGGCGTAGGCGGTCAGGTCGTCCAGTTTCGGCGTCAGCTGCGACAGATCGTAACGCAGGCTGCCTTCCAGCCCGGCGTGGCGGGTTTTGCCGCGCGCGGTCACGCTGTCGGTCACCTGGTTGGAGTCGTACTGGTTGTTGAAGTTGATCAGGAACAACCCGATCTCACCGGTCAGCGCATCGCCGGCGTAGCGGGTGCCCAGCTCCCAGGTGCGCGCCTTCTCGGGTTCAATCTTGCCGCTGTCGACCGCTTTGCCCATCTGGCTGTACTGTACGGTGCCGAAGGAGCCTTCGGTGTTGGCGTACAGGTTCCAGTATTCGTTCAGGTGATACATCACGTTCAACGCCGGCAGCGGCGCGTTATAGCTGACGTCGAGACGGTTGTTCTTGATGTAGTTGTTCTGATACGACTTGATGTACTCGTAGCGCATGCCCGGCGTAATGGTCCAGTCGCCGATATCGATGCGATCGTCAATATAGAAGGCGTGCGCCTCGGTGCCGGACTGGGTGTCGCGATCGTACGGGCTGGCGGTGGACGGCAGCCGGCCGGTGCTGGCCTTGCTGGTGTAGCGCAACTCGTGGGTGGATTCGCTGACGTAGCGGTAGCCGACGCCCACCTCATGGGCTGAATCGCCCCAGCGGAAGCTCTGGCTGTAGCGCGGTTCCACGCCGCGCACCCAGTATTCGCGCGGCGACAGCGTCAGGTTTTTGCCCTGATCGAGATAGCCGCTGCGCAGGGTGTAGGTGTAGAAGCTCTGCACGTCGAACTTGTGCTGCTGATCCGGCTGATACTGGTAGCCGAAGTTCGCCAGCTGGCGCCGGCCCCAGAACTTGTCGTACGGGCGCGTCGACTGGAACGGGTTGGCGTTGTAGTCCGCCCGGCTCAGGCCGCCCGGCATGTCCGCTTCGCCTTCGTAGTATTGCAGCAGGCTGTTGAAGGTGTGCACTTCGTTCGGGGCGTAACGGCTTTTCAGCATCACATCGTCAATTTTGGTCGCGCTGTGTTCGCGCCAGTCGCTGCCGCGGGTGCCGGAGTAGAGCAGCGCCGCGCCGAGGCCGTTGTCGGCGGTGCCGCCGATCATCAGGTTACCGGTGCCTTTCGGGTGATCCTGGCGCGAGGTTGGGCTGAGCTGCCCCTGCATGCCGGCCTCCATGCCGAAGGTTTTCGGGATGGCACGGGTGACGAAGTTGACGACGCCGCCGACGCTCTGTGGCCCGTAACGCACCGCGCCGCCGCCGCGCACCACGTCAATCGCATCCATATTGCCGAGCGAGACCGGCGCCAGCGACAGCTGCGGCTGGCCGTAAGGGGCGAAGGGCACCGGGATGCCGTCCATCAACACGGTGGAGCGGCTGGCGAGGCGTGGGTTGAGGCCGCGAATGCCGAAGTTCAGCGCCATGTCATGGCTGCCGGTGCCGTTGTTCTCAGGTGCCACCACGCCCGGCACGCGGTTCAACGCTTCGCGCACGGTGGTGGTGCCGGTTTTGGCGAATTCTTCGCGGCGCACCACGTCGCGCGCGCCGGGATGTTCGAACACGTCTACCTGACGGCCTTCCGCCAGCCAGTCACCGACCACGGTGATGTCTTCTTCCTTCTGCGGCTGCGGCAGTTTGGCCAGCGTGTAACCGTGGTTGCCGAGCGCTTTAGCCTGCAGGCCGCTGCCGGCCAGCAGGGCGTTCAGGCCGTCATCGACGCCGTAGCTGCCGCTCAGGCCCGGCGAACGCTTACCGGCGGTCAGCGTGCCGTCCACCGAGAGCGCGATGCCGGCGCGCGCGGCGAACGCGTTCAGCGCGCCGTCCAGCTCACCGGCCGGAATGTGATAGGTTGCAGCGGCGCTGGCGGCGCTCGCCGTCAGCGGTGCGGCGAAGGCCAGGCCAATGGCCACGGCCAGCGGCGTGGCCCGTTTTCCCCAAAGCGAAGCCGGCGCTCCCTTTCCCCAAGCGTTGTTCATACCTTCTCCTGAATCATTTTTTATTTATTGCTGCAGTGTTTTCCTGGGAGTCGGATGAGCAAAGCAAAAGGGACAATCAAGAATGCGATTTTTTATCATTTTCATTTAAAAAGATTCAGGCGGGGACGATTTTCAGCCAATAGCGGGTAAAGCTCTGCAGGCGCACCGGCAGGGTCTGGCTGAGCAGGGCAAGGGCGCGATCGGTATCGTTGAGCGGGAAACTGCCGCTGACGCGCAGGCCGGCGACGGCCGGATCGCAGCTCAGATGGCCGCGCCGGTAGCGCGCCAGTTCGGCGATCACCCGGTCCAGCCGCCACTGGCTGACGCTCAGCACGCCGCGCAGCCAGCCGTCCTCCGCCGCAGCCGGTTGTTTGTCGCTGAAGGCCGCGGCGCTGAAGCTTATCTGTTCTCCGGCTTCCACCCGGCGAGTTTGCCGCGCGTCCTGCGCCAGCTGCGCTTCGACCGCATGCTCCAGCACCGTCAGGCGCGTCTCGCCGCCGTTCTCACGCACCAAAAAGCGGGTGCCGAGCGCGCGCATCGCTCCCTGCGGGCTTTGCACCCACAGCGGCCGGGGGTCGCGTCCGGTAACCAGGCTGATCTCCCCGGCGTGCAGGCGGATCAGCCGTTGGCGATCGTCGTAATGCACGTCCACCGCGCTGGCGGTGTTCAGCACCAGCTGGGTGCCGTCGCTTAACACAATGGGTTTGATTTCGCCGGTGGCGGTGCGGTAGTCGGCGCGCAGCTCCCGGCCGAGCGGCGACTGGTAAAGGAAGCCGCTGCCACCCACGCCGAGCAACAGCAGCATGCTCTTCAGCAGGGTGCGGCGATCGATCGCCGATTGGCGGCCGGCGCGATCGAGCGCGCGGTAGCTGAACTTGCCCGGTACGCCCTGCAGCTGGCTCTGCAACGCTTCGACGCGCTGCCAGGCCCAACGGTGATCGTCATGCTGCTGGTACCAGACTTGCCACTGTTGGCGCTGGCGGTCGGTGACGTGCTCATCGCACAGCAGGGCATACCAGTGTGCGGCCATCTTCAGCGCCTGGCGCTGTTCGGGGGTGATGGCGTTGCTCATGAGAAAACGTCGTTTTCCAGGCTGAACAGCAGGCAATGCTCGGTGGCCTTGGCCATGTATTTTTTAACCGAGCTGACCGACACGCCGAGGCGCACGGCGATGTCCGCATAGCCCAGGCCTTCGAGCTGCGACAGCAGGAAGGCCTGTTTCACCTTCGGCCCCAGGCCGTCGAGCATGGCGTCGATCTGCTGCAGGCTTTCCAACAGGCTCTGGCGCTGCTCCGGCGACGGGGCATAGCCGTCCGGGATCAGCGCCAACATCTCTAGATAGGCGCGCTCCAGCGTTCTGCGGCGAAACAGATCGACCATCACCCGCTTGGCGACGGTGACCAGAAAATCTTTCGGCTCGCGCAGGGTCGCCGCGGCGTCGCTTTTCAGCAGGCGCATGAAGGTGTCCTGAGCCACGTCGTCCGCGTCGAAAGCGCAGCCCAGCCGCCTGCGCAGCCATCCCTGCAACCAGGCATGGTGGGTGGCGTAAAGGCGCGACAGCGCGGCGTGCGGGGCAGAAGCGGTGGCGGACATGGTTTTCGCATTGCTGGTCAAAAAGATGCGCGGATGATAATTGAGAATGGTTATCGTTTCAAGTTTGTCGGGTGGCCTGCGGAATGGGGCAGACCGCTTTGCATCGCGTTAAAATAACCGCAGCGGCCGCGAAATTATCCGCTTGCCCGGTAAAGGTGCAGCGGCGCAGCGTTATTCCGGCAAGCAAACGGTTGCTATTGGTCTACCGTTGAAGATCGCCGCGCGCTTTATTCTTTTTCATCGGTTGGTTTTCTTTGATTAAATTAATATGTCTCTGTTTTTAAATGTAAATGTATTTTATGGCCGCCTATTGGCACACGGCTTGCTATGCTTAATCCGGTCTTTGAGTTTGGGTAATAAAAGGCATTGTTTCATCAGCGAAGATTATTACGCGGGTGAGCTTGGCCGGTCGTCACAAGGAAGAAAATAATGGCACTGCAATTCACCACGGCTATTCGTGGCAATTTTTTTGATATCACCGCCTGCGTGGAGAAAGCGCAACAGCTCGACGAACGCCTGCGGCACATTCCCGACGGTTTGTTGCTGCTCAACGAGGGCACCATCGTCTGGTTCGGCAGCTGGCAGCAGGGTGAGGCGCTGTTGCCGCCGGGTTTCGCGGTCACGGAGTATCGCGACAAACCGATCGTGCCGGGCTTTATCGACACCCATATCCACTACCCACAAACCGAAATGATCGGCGCCTATGGCGACCAGTTGCTGGGGTGGTTAAACAATTACACCTTCCCGACCGAAAGCCGTTACGGCTGCGAACAGCACGCCGACGAGATGTCGGCCTTCTTTCTGCGGGAGTTGCTGAGCAACGGCACCACCACCGCGCTGGTGTTCGGCAGCGTGCACCCGCAGTCGGTCGATGCGCTGTTCACCCAGGCGCAAGCGCTGAATATGCGCCTGATCGCCGGTAAGGTGATGATGGATCGCCATGCGCCGGAGGCGCTGCTGGAAACGCCGGAGCAAAGTTATCGCCAGACGCGTGAGTTGATCGAACGCTGGCACGGCAAAGGCCGCCTCGGCTACGCCATTACGCCGCGCTTTGCGCCCACCAGTACCCCGGCGCTGTTGGCGCAGGTGCAGCGGCTGCGCGAAGAATTCCCCGACGTTTGGCTGCAGACGCACCTGAGCGAGAATCCGCAGGAAGTGGCCTGGGTAAAATCGCTGTTCCCGCAGAGCCAAAGCTATCTGGACGTTTACCATCGCTACGGCATGACCGGCGGCAAAAGCGTGTTCGCCCACTGCCTGCACCTGGAGGAGCAGGAGTGGGACTGCCTGTGCGAGACCCGCTCGGCGATCGCGTTTTGCCCCACCTCCAACCTGTTCCTCGGCAGCGGGCTGTTCGACCTGCAGCAGGCCTGGCGCAAGCGGGTGAAGCTCGGCATCGGCACTGACGTGGGGGCCGGCACCACCTTCAATATGCTGCGCACGCTGGGCGAGGCGTACAAAGTCGGCCAGCTGCAGCATTACCGGCTCTCCGCCGTAGAAGCGTTCTATCACGCCACCCTGGGCGGCGCCCGCGCGCTGGCGCTGGACGACAAAATAGGCAACTTCAACGTCGGCAAAGAGGCGGATTTCGTGGTGCTCGATCCGGCGGTCACGCCGCTGCAGCAGTTACGCTACGCCAACAGCGCCACGTCGGCGGAACAAGGGTTCGTGCTGATGACGCTGGGAGACGATCGCAATATTTATCGCACCTATGTGGACGGCAAGGTGGTTTATCAGGCGCCGCGCTGACGCAGCCGCGCCTGCAGCCAAACGCTGAGCGGCGCGACGGCGACCGCGCTCAGCGCGCACAGCCATAACAGGCGTTGCAGGCTAAGCGGGGTGAGGCCGCTGCTCAGCAACGCGGAGGAGAGCAAGAAGGCCGCCGTGGCGCTCAGGTGTATCAGGGCGGTTTGCAGTACGCCAAAGGCGGCGCGCTGCCGAGCGTCCGGCCAGCGCATGCTCAGGGAAGAGATCGCCACCAGCCGCGCATAGGCCGCCGCGAGAAACGCGACCATGAACAGCTCGCCGCGATCGCCACCGCGCGCCGCCAGCCACAGGCTGCCCAGCAGCAACAGCGTGGCGCCCACCGTCAGCGTCACGGCGCCAAAGCGTTGCAGCCAGCGGCCCGCCAGTACGGTCGCCAGATAGCCGGCCACGCCGCCGATGAGAAACAGCCAGGGCAAATGCGCGTTTGCCACCTGTAGCCGCTGGGTGAGCAGCGGCGCCAGCACCGGGATCAGCAGCATCGGGCTGAACTGCGTCAGGCCGGCGGCGGCGGCGAACAGCAGCAACCGGCGATCGAGCGCGACGGGCGCGGTAGCCCGTGGCTGCGGCGCATCCCTGGGAACGAACAGCGCGACCAAGACGGCCGCCAGCAGACACAGCCCGCCGATAGTCACCAGCGCGGCGCGCCAGCTCGCCACTTCGCACAGGTACAGCATGCCCGGCATGCCGACAATGCTCACCAACGAAAAGGACGCGATCACCGTCGCCAACATTCTGCCGTGCAGCGCGGCCGGTGCGGCGTTGAGCAGCAGGCCGATCCCGACGCCCATCGTGGTGCCGCCCAACAGCCCGGCCAACAGCCGCAGTGCCAGCAGCCAGTAAAACTGCTGGGTTGCAGCGATCAATAAGGTGGTCACGCCCAGCAGCGTGACGTTGAGCAGCAGAAAGCGCCGCTTCTCAACGCCGCCGATCCAGAAAAATGCGCCGATGCCGGAAATCACCGCCGCCAGCGTATAGGCCGCGCTGACATAGCCGGCGAAGCTGACGGGCACGGAAAAATCGGCGGCCATGTAGAGGAATATCGGGTTGAATACCATGTATTCCAGGGCATTGGTGAACTGAATAAAGGCGATGACCAGCGCTATCGCCGTCAGCTTTCTCGCGGGTGTCATAAGCATCCATGGGTTGCAGAATCAGGCCGGCAGTGTAGCGTTTGGCGTTGGTCGGGATTAGATGGTAGAAATGGCATGGTTTGTTATCAAATTAGGGATAATCATGCGCGCCAAATTGGATTTAAACCTGCTACGCATTTTCGTGGCGGTGGTGGAACAGGGGAGCTTCGTCGGGGCGGCGCGGGCGCTGGCGATGCCGACCTCCAACGTCAGCCGCTATATCTCTCAGCTGGAGCGCCAGCTCGAGCAGCGATTGATAGAGCGCAGCACCCGTTCGATGCGGTTGACGCCGAACGGCCAGCTGTTGCATGAACGCACCCAGCCGCTGCTGGCGTCGCTGGAACACACCGCGCAAACCCTCAGCGAGCGGCAGCAACAGCTGCGCGGGCCGCTGCGCCTGTGCGTGCCCAATGAAGTGGGGCCATACCTGTTGGGCGAGCCGCTCGCGGCGTTCGCCCTGCAGCATCCGCAGATCGAAATCAACTGCGTGACCAACCTGGCGGGCATGGCGTCGCTGCTCGATGATGTCGATCTGGCGGTGATGATCAGCCGGGGCATACTGGACGACAGCGACTATGTCGCGCAGCCGCTGGCGTCTTTCCCCTGCATCGTGGTGGCCGCTCCGGCGTTGTTGGCGCAGTGGCCGCCGTCGTCGGAGATTGAACAATTCACGCAATTGCCCTGCATCAGCACGGTGAATGCGCTGAAGGGGATGCCGTGGCAGTTCATCCGCCCAGACGGAACCTTCGTTACCGTCCCGGTCAATACGCGCTATCGTGTCAACAGCGGGGAGATGGCGCTGAAGGCGGCCTTGGCCGGCGTGGGGTTCGCCATGCTTTCCGAGCTCGGCTGCCGGCCGTTTCTGGCCGACGGCCGTTTGGTTGAGGTGCCGCTGGCACTGCCGCCGGCGCCGTTGCAGCTGTATGCCGTTTACCCCGGCCGGCGTTATCTGCCGGCCAAAACGCGCGCGTTGCTGACGTTCCTGATACAGCAGGTTGGCCAGGCGGCCAACTTCTAATCACTTGTTTTTGCTCAAACTGCCAACTGCACCTAAGCTAGGTGATGACTCAGAGGGAGCGATTCCCCGAGACCTTATTCCGTGAACATGGAGGAGTTTCGATTTGATGCGTTTATCCACATTGGTGCTGGCGATCGGCATGGCGCTGGGCTCGCAGGCACAGGCAGCAGAAACCCAACCTCACGCCGACCATAGCGCGCTGCCCAGCGGCCAGGCGAAGGAGGCTACCGTGACCGGTGAAGCCAATCAGCACGACAAGCAAAAGACTCAGAATCCGTTCTTCTATCAAAGCCGCCTGCCGTTCCAGGCGCCGCCGTTCAACCTGATCAAGGAGAGCGACTACGCGCCGGCGATCGAGGCGGGCATCAAGCAAAAGCGGGAAGAGGTGGAGAAGATCGCCAACAACCCGGCCAAGCCTAATTTCAAGAATACCTTCGTGGCGCTGGAGCAGGCCGGTTCGCTGCTGACGCGGGTGATGAGCGTGTTCGGCGCCATGACCTCGGCCAACACCAGCGACGCGCTGCAGAAACTGGATGAAGAAACCTCGCCGAAGCT
Organism: Serratia sp. TMDUHS_CL; assembly: GCF_037137105.1. NCBI lineage: Bacteria > Pseudomonadati > Pseudomonadota > Gammaproteobacteria > Enterobacterales > Yersiniaceae > Serratia > Serratia sp. TMDUHS_CL. The sequence goes on along the minus strand of NZ_JBBBDV010000018.1, from coordinate 48,502 downwards.
GGCGGCATTGAACGACGACATCATGCTCAACGGCAAGCTGTTCGCTCGCATCAAGGCCATCTATCAGGATCGCGATGCGCTGAAGCTGGATCCGGAATCGCGCCGGCTGGTGGAAGTGACCTACAAGAACTTCGAGCTGGCGGGCGCCAACCTGTCGGACGCCGACAAGGCCAAGCTGAAGGCGCTGAACCAGGAAGCGGCGACGCTGAGCACCCAGTTCACCAACAAACTGCTGGCGGCGAGCAAGAACGGCGCGCTGGCGATAACCGACCCGGCGAAGCTGGACGGCCTGTCGGAAGGCGAGCTGGCTGCGGCGGCGCAGGCGGCCGCCGAACGCAAGCTGGAGAAACAGTGGCTGCTGGTGCTGCAAAACACCACGCAACAGCCGCTGCTGCAGAGCCTGAAAGATCGCGATACCCGCCAAGCGCTGTTCGACGCCTCCTGGACGCGTGCGGAGAAGAGCGACGGCAACGATACCCGCCAGACCATCTCCCGTCTGGCCAAGGTGCGCGCCGAGCAGGCCAAGCTGCTGGGCTACCCGAACTACGCCGCCTGGAAACTGCAAAACCAGATGGCCAAGACGCCGGATGCCGCGCTGAGCTTTATGCGCAACATCGTGCCGGCGGCCACCGCGCGCGCCGAGCGTGAGGCCAAAGACATTCAGGCGGTGATCGACCAGCAGAAAGGCGATTTCAAGGTGCAGGCCTGGGACTGGCAGTTCTACGCCGAACAGGTGCGCAAGGCCAAGTACGATCTGGACGAGTCGCAGATTAAGCCTTACTTCGAGCTGAACAACGTGCTGAACAACGGCGTGTTCTACGCCGCCAACCTGCTGTACGGCATCAGCTTCAAGGAGCGCAAGGACATTCCGGTCTATCAGCCGGACGTCAAGGTGTATGAAGTGTTCGACAAGGACGGCAAATCGCTGGCGCTGTTCTACACCGACTACTTTAAGCGCGACAACAAGGGCGGCGGCGCCTGGATGAGCAACTTCGTCGATCAGTCGAAGCTTAACGGCACCAAGCCGGTGATCTACAACGTCGCCAACTTCACCAAACCGGCGCCGGGCCAGCCGGCGCTGCTGTCGTATGACGACGTAATCACCATGTTCCACGAGTTCGGCCACGCGCTGCACGGCATGTTCGCCGATCAGGAATACCCGAGCCTGTCGGGCACCAACACCGCGCGCGACTTCGTCGAGTTCCCGTCGCAGTTCAACGAGCACTGGGTCAGCGATCCGAAAGTGTTCAGCCACTTCGCCAAGCACTACCAGACCGGCGAGGCGATGCCGCAGGAACTGGTCGACAAGATCAAGAAGGCCGACAAGTTCAACAAGGGCTACAGCATGACCGAGCTGCTGTCCGCCGCGCTGCTGGATATGCACTGGCACATGCTGACGGCCGACCAGCCGCAGCAGGACGTGGACAAGTTCGAGGCCGAGTCGCTGCAAAAAGACAAGGTCGATCTCAGCTACGTGCCGCCGCGCTACCGTTCCAGCTATTTCCAGCACATCTGGGGTAACGGCTACGCCGCGGGCTACTACGCCTATCTGTGGACGGAAATGCTGGCGGACGACGCCTTCCAGTGGTTCACCGAACACGGTGGCCTGACCGCCGAAAACGGCCAGCGCTTCCGCGACATGATCCTGTCGCGCGGCAACAGCCAGGATCTGGAGAAGCTGTACATCGACTGGCGCGGCAAAGAGCCGAGCATCGAACCGATGCTGATCAACCGCGGGCTGAAGGACGAGTAAGTTCGGCCATTCCCGGTAAGTAAACAAAAGGGCGCGTTATGCGCCCTTCGTCTTTTTCGGCTTGGCCGACATTCAGCGGTTCACCACCTTGGCCGGCAGGGCCACCACCAGCAGCGAGCTGAGCAGCAGGCAGCCGGCGAAGGCCCAGAGCGCGCCGCCGCTCTTGCCGGTCAGATCCAGCGCCAGCCCCATCAGCGAATTGCTCACCAGCCCGGCGATGTTGGCCAGCGAACAGGCCAGCGCGAAGCCGGTCGCCGCCGCCGTGCCGCGCAGGAAGGTGGCCGGCAGGCTGAAGAATACCGGCACCGCACCGATGATCGCCGCCTGGGCGATGGAGAACAGCAGCACCGTGGCCAGCGCATTGTGGGTGAAGAAGGTGCTGCCGGCCATTGCCAGCGCGCCGACGATAAACGGCACGATGATATGCCAGCGCCGTTCGCGCAGCCGGTCGGAGCTGCTGCCGATCAGCAGCATACCGAGCAGGGCGGCGACGCTGGGGATCGCCGTCAGGTAGCCGATGGTGGTGATGTCGGTGACGCCGGCGGTTTTGATGAAGGTCGGCATCCAAAAGCCCATGGCGTAGGCGCTGAGCAGAATGGCGAAGTCGATGCCGCCGAGCATCCACACTTTCAGGTTGAAGAAGCCGTCGCGGAAGCTGTGCTTGCCGTGATCGGCCTCGGCGTCGTCACGCGCCAAATCGTCGGCGATGCGCTGTTTTTCCTCGGGCGTCAGCCACTTGGCCTGCTGATAAGTGTTAGGCAACAGCCAGAAGGTCAGCACCCCCAACAGCACGCTGGGAATGCCCTCCAGCAAAAACAGCCACTGCCAGCCGTGCAGCCCGTGGCGCATGTCGAAATGGCCCATGATCCAGCCGGAGAGCGGCCCGCCGATCACGCTGGACAGCGGCAGGCCGATCATGAACAGCGCGATGATGCGGCCGCGGCGATAGGTCGGGAACCACAGCGTCAGGTAAAAGAGCACGCCGGGCAGAAAACCGGCCTCCGCCACGCCGAGCAGAAAGCGGATGACGTAGAACTGGGTCGGCGTGGTGACGAACATGGTGGCGGTGGACAGCAGCCCCCAGGTGATCATGATGCGGGCGATCCACATCTTGGCGCCGACGCGCTGCAGGATCAGGTTGCTCGGCACCTCGAACAGAATATAGCCGACGAAAAACAGCCCGGCGCCCAGGCCGAAGGCCGCTTCGCTCAGCTGCAGCGCATCGGCCATCTGCAGCTTGGCCAGCCCGACGTTGATGCGATCGAGGTAGGCCGCCAGGTAACACAGGCAAAGAAACGGGATCAGTTTCCAGGTGATTTTGCGGTACAGCAGCAGCGATTCTGCGTCCGCTTTCCCCGCCAGCGGGGTGTCGACAATGGCCATGATGTTGTCTCCAGGTGGTGCGTGTTGGCCTCCGCAGGAGGCGCCTGTTGTGTTTGCGTTGCAGGGGCGCCGCCCTGTTTCGGGCGGTCGCGTGAGGCGCTGTCTGCGCCTTCGTTATTGTCGTTGCAGGTGAGTCGTTGATTCATAACCGGTTCAGGTAGTCGAGCGCCTCCCGTTTGTGCACCACGTCGCCGTATTTGCTGTCGATGTCGAACAGGTTGGCTTCGTGCGGGCCGGGGTGACGATCGCCGACGCACTCGCGCACCACCATGGCGCGAAAGCCGTGCTGCACCGCGTCCACCGCGCTGGCGCGGATGCAGCCGCTGGTTGAGCAGCCGATCATCAGCAGCGTGTCGATCCCTTGCGCCACCAGCAGCGGCGCCAGCGCGGTGCCGAAGAAGGCGCTGGCGTATTGCTTGCTCAGCACCACCTCATCGGCCAGCGGCGCCACCGGCGGGCAGAACGCCGCCAGCGGGTTGCCCGCCACCATGTCCTTCATCACCGGCGCTTTTTTGACCCACAGGCCGCCATCGGCAAAATGGCCTGCATGATAGCGGATATGGGTGTGGATCACAGGAATTCCCGTGCGGCGCGCACAGGCCAGCAGCTCGCGGCTTTCCTCGACCGCGCTCACCACGCCCGGCGCGAACAGCGGCGCGCCTTCGGTGGTGTAGGCCTGCATAAAGTCGATCGCCAGCAGCGCCGGGCGCCGGCCGAAGCCGAGGCGCTGGCCCCAGACGCCGCGATAATTGTCGCTGAGGGTGTCGTTCATCATGCCTCCTCAATAGGCGCCGGACAGCAGGGCGCCGGCGCCGGGGACGATCGGCTCCAGCTCCAGCGCGGTCAGCATCGCGTAAGTGGTGGCGATGGCGGCGGTGATCACCGGTTTGCCGGTTTGGGCCTCCACCGTCGGAACGGCCGGCAGCGAAGGCATCTGCACGCAGGCGGACAGCACGATAGCATCGACCTCGCGTAAATCCATCTCGGCGACGATCCCCGGCAGCCTGGCCGGATCGTGCCGGCCGACGTCGAGGTTGTCCGGGATCTCCAGCGCGCGCCATACCTTGACCTCAATGCCTTCGTGCTGGATGTAGTCCACCACCAGCTGGGTCAGCGGTTTCATATAGGGCGCCACCAGCGCGATGCGTTTGGCGCCGATCACCTTCAGGCCGTTGACCAGCGCGCCGGCGCTGCTGATAACCGGCGCGGCGGCCTGATTGTCTTTCGTCACCTGCGCCAGCCGGGCCTGCGATTCGCGGTGGTAGCCCAGCCCCATTGCCATGATGGCCACCAGGCAGGCGTAGCCGAGCACGTCGACCCGCGCGTCGGAGAGTTCCAGCGCGCAGCGATCGGACTCGGCGTCCATCGCCGCCAGCTCTTCTTTATTGACGTGTTTCATGCGCATGCGGCTGGAGTGAAAGGTGAAACGCTCCGGGCGTATCAGCTGGCGCGCGCCCAGCATCGCCGGGATCTCGGTTTCCATCGTGGTGTTGGAGCTGGGCACGATCTGGCCGATGCGGTAGTGGTTGCTCATGTCGGTGTTCCTCAGTTAATCCAGAAAATCGCCCAGGGCGCGGAAGAAGCCGTCGAAATCGTCCCACGGGATCATGTGTCCGGCGTTCTCGACCTCGACGATGGCGATCTCCGGCTGCAGCGCGCGGATCTCCGCCCGGTCTTCGGGCTGAATGACGCCGCCTTTGCCCGCGACCATCAGCAGCGTCGGCATGGCCAGCAGCGGGTAGTCACGGTGGCTGTCCACCTGATGAAAATCGTCGTAGGCGCGTTGGATCGCCGGCTCGTAGCAGGTATGCAGCCACTCGGCGCGCAGCCGGCGCTGCTCCTCGCTCCAGGTCGGGCAGAAGGCGCGCATCTGCTCGGCGCTCATGCCCGGCAGCGACTGCCGGATAGAGTCGGCGTACCAAGGCCATTGGCCGGGATAGGCGCGGCGGCCGGGGCCGGAAACCGGCGGATCGACCAGCACCAGCCGCCGCACGCCGGCGGGCTGCAAAACGGCGGCGCGCAGGGCGAAGCGGGCGCCCATCGAATGGCCGAGCAGGGCGTAACTGGTCAGGTTCAGCGCGGCGACGAAGGCGTTAACGTCCTGCGCGCAGGTCTCTGCGTCATAAGCCAGTTCCGGGCCGCTGGACGACAGACCGCGGCCGCGCACGTCGAGTACGTAGACGTCGTATTTTTCCCCCAGCCGCTCGGCGACGAAGCCCCAGGTGATCGCCGGGCTGGTGATGCCGGGGATCAGGATCAGCGCCGGGCCGTGGCCGCCGTAGCGCAGGTAATGTTGGCGAATGCCATTGGCGTGAGCGTGGGCGCCGTAGAGGAAGGTGCTCATGCGGCGTTCTCCGATTTCAGCGCTTGAGCGTACAGGTCGTAGCCGTAGACCCAGGCCGGATCTTCCTGAGTGCGCAGGAAGGTGTTGGCGTTGGACACCGCCTGCACCCTGGAGGCGCGCTCTTTGCGGTTGGCTTCATACAGCTGGAAGGCGGTGCGGTAGTCGCCGAGGCCGGTTTCCTGCAGGCAGCGGGTCAGCATGGCGGCGTCTTCGATCGCCATCGCCGCGCCCTGCGCCATGTGCGGTTTCATCGGATGGCAGGCGTCGCCGAGCAGCACCAGACGGCCTTCGCTCCACAGCGGCAGCGGTTTGCGGTTCAGTAATGGCCATTTGGTGACCTGCTCGCTGGATTCGATCAGCGCCTGCACGATCGGGTGGTAGCCGGCGAAGGTTTCGAACATCTCTTCGCGGCTGCTGTCGATGAAGCTGCCCTGGAAATCCCAGGCCGGGTGCGGCACGCCGCTCACGTAGTAATACTCGTCGCGCCGTTGGGTGGTGTAGTAGACCATCAGATGGCGATCCGCCGACCACCACTTCACGCAGTCTTCGAACGTCAGGTTGTATTTCGCCAGCTTCTCGCCGCGGATCAGCGCGCGGTGGGCCACCCAGCCGCTGTAGGTCGGCGCTTCCGCCCCCAGAAGATGTTCGCGGATGCGCGAATTGATGCCGTCGGCACCGATCACGATGTCGGCATGGGCCGAGGTGCCGTCGACGAAGTTCAGCACCACCTCGTCCCCGCGATCTTCAATCTTGCTCAGGCATTTGCCGAAGTGCAGGGTGCCGGGCTGCAGCGCGGAAAGCTGCAACGCCTGGAGATCGCCGCGGTGCACCGTCACATAGGCGGCGCCGTACTCCCGGCGGGCGAAGGCGCCCAGTTCGATGCGCGACAGATAGTCGCCGCTCTCGGCATCGCGGCTGAACCAGAAATCAGGATGAGACGCCATCTGCTCCAGCCGCTGCTCAATGCCGAGCCGGCGGAAAATCTTCAGGACGTTCGGCCCCATGTGAATGCCGGCGCCGAGGCGCGAGAACGCCGGGCTCTGTTCATACAGATCGACGGTAAAGCCGGCTTTTTGCAGCAGCCCGGCGGCGGCGGCGCCCCCCAGCCCGGCGCCGACGACGGCGATGCGTGGTTGTTTGCTCATCATGTTTCCCCTGTCTGTTGGCTTTTTTCAGCGTAGGCCCAACGCGTGGCTGGACGATCGATTTATAGTGTATGCACTAGATAGCGCAAGGTTGCAAAAGTGTTAAATAAGATCTTGCTCACGCTAATTGACGGCGCATTACTGTTAAACTCATGTTAATCACAGGATTGAAGAGGGATGAAATAGGACTTTCTTATGATGGACAGTCGCGACTTGCTTTCCTTTGCTTTTTTGACTTAGATAAAAACGAGCGTGTTCACTTTAAATTGTTTGAAAAATCACCGCCGCCTTGCGGGCGTCGGACCCCCTTGACGAGACAGGAGACAGGCCATGGCGGTCAATGAAACCCAGTTGGTACAGCTGTTCGAGCAGGTGCTTACGCTGTCGAAGGTCGATGCTTCGCAGAGCGTGGCGATTTTGAAAAGCCATTATTCCGATGCGCGCACGGTGCGCGCCGCGACCGACGCGGCGCTGCGGCTGGGCGCCAGGGTGTATGCCGTCGAACTGCCGGCGTTCAACCATCCGCGGGCGATGGGCAACGACATGACCGCCTATTGCGGCGATACCGCGCTGACCGGCAACCTGGCGGCGCAGCGTGCGCTGGAGGCCGCCGATCTGATCGTCGATACCATGATGCTGCTGCATTCGCCGGAGCAGGAGCAGATCCTGAAAACCGGCACTCGCATCCTGCTGGCGGTGGAGCCGCCGGAGGTGCTGGCGCGCATGTTGCCCAACGCGGATGACAAGGCGCGGGTGCTGGCCGCCGCCGCCGTACTGGAGCAGGCGAAGCTGATGCAGGTGACCTCCGCCGCCGGCAGCGATTTCCGCGCGCCGCTCGGGCAATACCCGACGGTGACCGAGTACGGCTATGCCGATGAACCGGGGCGCTGGGATCACTGGCCGAGCGGCTTCCTGTTCACCTGGCCGAATGAGGAGCAGGCGGAAGGGGTGCTGGTGCTGGAGGTCGGCGATATCTTGCTGCCGTTTAAAAGCTACGCGCGCGAACGCATCACGCTGGAGATCGAACAAGGGTTCGTTACCCGCATTCATGGCGGTTTCGAGGCGGAATACCTGCGCGAATACATGAAATACTTTGACGATCCGGAGGTGTACGGCATCTCGCACATCGGCTGGGGCCTGCAGCCGCGCGCCCAGTGGACGGCGATGGGCCTGCACGACAAGAACGACGGCATGTGCATGGACGCGCGTGCGTTTTACGGCAACTTCCTGTTCTCAACCGGGCCGAATACCGAAGTGGGCGGCACGCGCAAAACGCCTTGCCATATGGACATCGCGCTGCGCCGCTGCGACATCCGCCTCGACGGGCAAACGGTGGTGGCGGACGGGGAAGTGGTGGCGCCGGAGGCCTCGCGCGTGCGCCGGGCTTAATCGTTGCTGCCAACGGCGGGGGTTTGTACTATTCTCGTGGATTCCATAGATGGTGAGAGTAACGCAATGACGCCCCCCGAATACCCGTCAGCCGTGAGCGGCCAACCCGAAAATTATCATTTTACCGAGCAAGTCGGGCACCTGCTGCGCAAGGTTTATCAGCGCCACCTGGCGATTTTCCAGCAAAACGTCGGCGATTCGCAGCTGACGGCGGTGCAGTTCATCACCCTGTGCGCGGTGCGCGATATGGGGCCGAGCTCGCTGACCGAGCTGGTGCAGGTGACGGCGGTGGATCAGGCCACCATACGCGGCATCGTCGAGCGGCTAAAGGCGCGCGATCTGATCACGGTGACGCCGGATCCGGTGGATCGGCGTAAGGTGGTGGTCGGCCTGACCGACGCCGGCGCCGTGCTGCTGACGGAAACGGTGCCGCAGGCGGCGAAAATTACAGAGCTGACGTTCGGCACGCTCAACCCGGCCGAACGGATAGCGCTGATATTCCTGCTGAATAAAATGCTGGAAAATCCGCCCACCGGCTGATTCGCCCGCGCAACGTCGGTTGCCTGGTGGTCGGTGGCGAGAGGCCAGCCCATAAGACCATCAAGTGCAGGCGGAGACGCGAACAATGGCGATATCTGAAGTGCAGTCGCCCAGGGAAGGCGCGAACACCACGCTGACGGAGCATCCGCTGATGCTGTCGGTGAACGGCGAACAGCTTCATGCGCAGGTGATGGCGGATACGCCGCTCTTGCTGGTACTGCGCAACGATCTGGCGCTCAACGGCCCGAAATACGGCTGCGGCCTGGGCGAATGCGGCGCCTGTACCGTGTTGATCGACGGCGTGGCGGCGCGCTCCTGCGTGATCCCGGCGCTCGGCGTGTCCGGCCGGGCGATCGTGACCCTGGAAGGCCTTGGCGATCGCCAGCGCCTGCACCCGGTGCAGCGTGCCTTTATCGAAGAGCAGGCGGCGCAATGCGGCTACTGCCTCAACGGCATGATCATGACCACCAAAGCCCTGTTGGATCGCAATCCCACCCCGAGCGAGGCGGAGATCCGTCAGGCGCTGTCCGGCAACCTGTGCCGCTGCGGCACCCATCTCGAAATCCTGCGTGCGGTTCAGCGCGCCATCATTCTCTGCCGCGATGAGGACGCCCACGCTCATGACTGATTCCCGTCCCTCATCGCCGAGCCAGGCCGAATTGCTGCAGCGCGACGGCGTGCTGCTGATCGTCGACAGCGTGCAACCGCCTTCGGGGCCGGTGCCCAAAGGGCAAACGCCGGTGCTGAAGCCCAGGGAGCAAGGGCTGTTTATCGCCCTGTGCGGCAGCGGCGAAATCTATGCCTTTAACGGCCATGTCGATCTCGGCACCGGCGTGCGCACCGCGCTCGGCCAGATCGTCGCCGAAGAGCTGTACCTGCGCATGGATCAGGTGCGAATGGTGCTGGGCGATACCGAGCGCGCGCCGAATCAGGGCGCCACCATCGCCAGCGCCACGCTGCAGATCTCCGCCGTGCCGCTGCGCAACGCCGCCGCCGAAGCGCGCCGTTGGCTGTTGCGCCAGGCGGCGCAGCGCTTCGATGCGCCGGTGGAACAGCTGACGCTGGAGGAGGGCGTGATCCGCAGCCCGCAGGGGCAGGCGCTCAGCTACGCCGAGCTGGTGGCCGGCGGTCATGTCGAGCTGTCGATTTCCGGCGACGCGCCGCTGAAACCTCAGACGGAGTATCGCCTGGTGGGCACCAGCGCCGCGCGCGTCGATATTCCGGCCAAGGCGACCGGCGAAACCACCTACGTACACGATATGCGCCTGCCAAACATGCTGCACGGCCGGGTGGTGCGGCCGCCCTATGCCGGTTACGACAGCGGCGAATTTGTCGGCACCAGCCTGCTGGCGGTGGACGAAACCTCGATCGCGCATATTCCCGGCATCGTCAAACTGGTGGTGATCGGCGATTTCATCGGCATTGTCGCCGAGCGCGAAGAACAGGCGATCAAGGCAGCGCAGGCGCTGCAGGTCAGCTGGAAAGACTGGCGGCGCAATTTGCCGCAGATGACCGACGTGGCGCAGGCGCTGCGCGACAACCCGCACTCGACCCGGGTGGTGCACGATACCGGCGATGTGGACGCGGCGCTGGCGACGGCCGACAGGCGTTTCACCCGCAGCTACCTGTGGCCGTATCAGCTGCATGCCTCGATTGGCCCTTCCTGCGCGCTGGCGGACTACCGGCCGGAGCGCCTGCAGGTCTGGTCAGGCAGCCAGAACCCGCACCTGCTGCGCGCCGATCTGGCCTGGCTGCTGGAATACCCGGAAGCGCAGATCGAGATTGTTCGCATGGAGGCGGCCGGTTGCTATGGCCGCAATTGCGCCGATGACGTCTGCGCCGACGCGGCGCTGCTGTCGCGCGCGGTGGGCAGGCCGGTGCGGGTGCAGCTGACCCGCGAACAAGAACATGTGTGGGAACCGAAGGGCACGGCGCAGCTGATGGAGGTGGACGGCGGGCTGGACGCCGCCGGGCACCCGGTCGCCTACGACTTTCGCACCTATTATCCTTCCAACGGCGCGCCGACGCTGGCGCTACTGCTGACCGGTCGGGTCGAGCCGCTGCCGGTGGCCTATGAAATGGGCGACCGCACCTCGGTGCCGCCTTATGAGTATCCGGCGCTGCGTGTCAGCATCGAAGACATGGCGCCGATCGTGCGCGCCTCCTGGATGCGTGGCGTTTCCGCCTTGCCGAACACCTTCGCCCACGAATCTTATATCGATGAGCTGGCCCACGCCGCCGGCGTCGATCCGCTGGAATACCGGCTGCGCTATATCCATGACGAACGCGCCAGTGAGCTGATGCGCAGCACCGCAGAGCGCGCCGGCTGGACGCCGCATACCGAACCGATGCAGACCCCGGCGGAAGACGGCGTGCTGCGCGGGCGCGGCTTTGCCTACGCCCGTTACATCCACAGCAAGTTTCCCGGCTTTGGCGCGGCCTGGGCCGCCTGGGTGGCCGACGTGGCGATCGACAAAGCCAGCGGCGAAGTGGCGGTGACGCGCATCGTGGTCGGCCACGACGCGGGCATGATGGTCAACCCGGACGGCGTGCGTCACCAAATTCACGGCAACGTGTTGCAATCGACCAGCCGGGTGTTGAAAGAGCGCGTGACCTTTGAGGAATCGACGGTCTCCGCCAAAGAATGGGGGGCTTACCCGATCCTGACCTTCCCGGAGGTGCCGGAGGTGGACGTGGTGATGATGCCGCGCCCTTACGATCCGCCGATGGGCGCCGGGGAGTCGGCGTCGGTGCCCAGCGCGGCGGCCATCGCCAACGCGGTGTTCGACGCCACCGGCATTCGTTTTCGCGAGCTGCCGATCACCTCGGATAAGCTGCGAGAGGCGCTGAACGGGCCGGACGCCGAGCGGCAGGCCGCACTGCCCAAGAAAAAGAAGCGCGGAAAATGGTGGTTCGGCGGTGCGGCGGGGCTGTTCGGCGCGGTGCTGGGCATCGCGGGCAGCGCCCTGCCATGGCGGGCGGAGATCGCACCGGTGGCGACGCCCGGCGCCGGCACCTGGTCGGCCGCCACGCTGGAGCGCGGTCGCCAGTTGGCCGCCGCCGGAGACTGCGCGGTTTGCCATACCGCGTCGGAAGGGGCGACCAACGCCGGCGGGCTGGCGATGGCGACGCCGTTCGGCACGCTCTACAGCACCAACATTACCCCGGACGTGGCAACCGGCATCGGCAACTGGTCATTTACCGCGTTCGATCGGGCGATGCGCCAGGGCATCGCCCGCGACGGCCGCCATCTGTATCCGGCATTTCCCTACACCGCATTCAGTAAAATGACCGACGGCGACATGCAGGCGCTGTACGCTTATCTGATGTCGCAACCGGCGGTGCGCCAGAGCAATCCGGCCAATCAGATGCGCTTCCCGTTTAACCTGCGGCCGCTGATGGCGGGTTGGAACGCGCTGTTCCTGCGCCAGGGGGAATTTCAACCCGATCCGCAACAAAGCGCGCAGTGGAATCGCGGCGCCTATCTGGTCAACGGGCTCGGCCACTGCGCCGCCTGCCATTCGCCGCGCAATCTGCTGGGGGCAGAAAAGGGCGGCGCGGCTTTCCTGGCGGGGGGGATGGTGGACGGGTGGGAAGCGCCGGCGCTGAATCAATTGGCCAATGCGGACAAGCCCTGGACCGAGGAGCAGCTGTTTCAGTACTTCCGCAGCGGGCATTCCGCCGAGCACGGCGTGGCGGCCGGGCCGATGGGGCCGGTGGTCAGCGAACTGGCGACGTTGCCGCAGAGCGATCTGCGGGCGATGGCCAACTATGTGATGTCGCTGAGCACCAAGGCGACGCTGAATGTGGAGCCGCAGGCGCAGTTGGCGGCCCGCGCCTTGCCGGTGGCGGGGCAGTTGGCCGGCGAGCGGTTGTTCCAAGGCGCTTGCCAGGCCTGCCACAGCGCCGCTGCCGGTGGGCCGCAGCTGTTCGGCGTCAGCCCGGATCTGGCCAATAACACCAATATCTTCAGCGATCGCCCTGATAACCTGATCAAAGTGATCCTGCAAGGGATCCCCAAACCGGCCACCGCCGAATTGGGCTTTATGCCGGGCTTTAAGGACAGCTTTTCCGATCGGCAGGTGACGGCGCTGGTGAATTATCTGCGCCAACGCTATGCCGGCGACAAACCGGCCTGGCGCGACGTGGAGGCGCAGGTGGCGCGGCTGCGCGCGGAGCCGGGGAATCATTAACATTGTAAATTGTTACATTGGGTTATTGACTGGCGGCGCTCATTCGGGGATTAATGTTAGCCTGATTTTTACCTTACCTATAAAAAACAGGAAGTTAACATGACATTAACCACGCATAAAATGGAAAGCGGCCTGGCCGTAACAGTTCGTTTACCTGATAACCCGGCCAAGGTTCCGGCGATTATTCTGTGTCACGGCTTCTGCGGCATTCAGGAGCTGTTGCTGCCGGCCTTTGCCGAGGCCTTCGTCAACGCCGGTTTTGCGGCGGTGACGTTTGACTATCGCGGCTTCGGCGCCAGCGAGGGCGAACGCGGGCGGCTGGTACCGGCGCTGCAGATTGAGGATATCCTGGCGGTGAGCCGGTGGGTGCAAACGCAGCCGCAGATCGACAGCGAGCGCATCGGCCTGTGGGGCACGTCGTTTGGCGGCTGCCACGTGTTCGGCGCTGCCGCGGCCGAGCCGGCCATCAAGTGCGTCGTTAGCCAGCTGGCCTTCGCCGACGGGGAAACCATCGTGACGGGGAAAATGGCCGCCGACGAAAAACAGGCGTTCATCGCCACGCTGGACAAAATGGCGGAGAAGAAACAGGCCACCGGCAAAGAGATGTTTGTTGCCGTCACCCGGGTGTTGAGCGATGACGAGTCGAAGGCGTTCTTCGAGGAGAACAAGGCGCGTTACCCGGCGATGGACATCAAGATCCCGTTCCTGACCGTGCGCGAAACGCTGCGCTATCAGCCGCGTGACAATGCGGCGCGAGTCACATGCCCGGTACTGGTGGTGGTGGCGGGCGGCGATACCGTGAATCCGCCGGAGCAGGGCATCGCGCTGTATGAGGCGGTAGGTAGCGCGAAGAAGGCGCTGCATGTCGAGCAGAATGCGAAGCACTATGACATGTACGCCGGCCCGCATTTTGCCGGCATCATCGGCCGTCAGATTGCCTGGTTCAACGACCACCTGTAATACCGCCTTCCCCCTGGCACAGGAACGCCACCAGCCGCTGCGCCGGCAGCGGCAGCTGCGCCCATTCGCGCACCACCAGCGACAGGCGCCGGGTCGCCCAATCGTCCGTCAGCGACAGGGCGCCGTGTCGGATCTGTGGATGGCGTTGGGCGCTCTCTTCCGGCACCACCGCCAGCCCGGCGCCGCGCCACACCATGCGGCAGATGGCGTCGAAATTAGCGGCGCGCGCCCGTAGCCGCATCGGGCCGCCGCTGCGTATCGCCAGCTGTTCCAAATGCTGTTGCAGCGCGCTCTCTTCCGGCAGGCCGATAAACTCAAAAGACAGGGTGTCTGCGAAGCTGACCGTGCGGCGGCCGCTGAGCGCATGCCCCGGCGGCAGCGCCAGCACCAGACGATCCTGCCGAAAAGGATAGCTTGCCAGCCCGCGCAGATCGGCGTGATCCGCCACGATGCCGATATCCGCCGCCTGTTCGGCAATCGCCTGCGCGATGACCGGACTGGGCAGCTCCTCCAGCGCGATGTCGGTGTGCGGGTGCAGCACCAGAAAATCCGCCAGCAGCTCCGGCAGAAAAGCGTCGGCGGCGACGGTATTGGCGACGATGCGCAGCTGGCTGCGCTGGCCCGGCGCGAACTCGGCCATGTCGCCCCGCAGCCGGTCGCGCTGTTGCAGCAGCACGCGCGCGTGCTGCAACAGGCGTTCACCGGCCGACGTCGCCTGGACGCCGCGCGGATTGCGCGTCAGCAGCGCCACGCCGGCCTGTTGCTCCAGCCCGCGCATGCGTGCGCTGGCGGCGGCCAGCGACAGCCCGACGCGCTCGGCGCCGGCGGTGATGCTGCCGGTCTCGAGCACCGCCGCCAACAGCCGCAGATCGATAAAGTCAAAATGCATGCGTTCTTCCTCTGTCTTTGCCGCAGGCAGGCTCTGCCATTGCCGCATTGTGCCGCGCCGCGCCGCCGGCCACAATCGGGCCGTTGATTGCCATAAGGATAGACGCATGTCGCTGACGTTACTCGAGATTATCGCCCTGACGGGCATTTTTACGCTGGCCGGCACGGTCAAGGGGGCGATCGGCCTGGGGTTGCCGACGGTGTCGATGGGGCTGCTCAGCCTGATGATGCCGCCGGGGCAGGCCGCCGCGCTGCTGCTGTTGCCTTCACTGGTCACCAATCTGTGGCAGTTGCTGTGCGGGCCGCGGCTGGGAGCGCTGTGCCGCCGGCTCTGGCCGATGATGCTGTGCGTCACGCTGGGCACGTTGCTGAGCGCCGGCGCGCTCACCGCCACCGACGGCCGCCTGGCGCCGGTGGCGCTGGGCGTTTGCCTGATCGGCTATGCGCTGTTGGGATTCACCCGTTTCGATTGGCGCGTTTCCGCCACGGCGGAGCCTTGGCTGGGGCCGCTGTGCGGCCTGGTGACCGGTGCGCTGACCGGCGCCACCGGCGTATTCGTCATACCGGCGGTGCCCTATCTGAACGCCTTGGGCCTGGCGCGTGACGATCTGGTGCAGGCGCTGGGGCTGTCGTTCACCGTCTCGACGCTGGCGCTGGCCGCCGGATTAGCCTGGCATCAGGCGCTGCCCGGCGCGCTGCTCGGCGGTTCGCTGCTGGCGCTGCTGCCGGCGCTGGGCGGCATGTGGCTGGGCGGGATCGTGCGTCGTCACAGCAGCCCGCTGATTTTTCGCCGCCTTTTCTTTATCGGGTTATTAATCTTGGGAATTGAGATTGTTTGGCGTTCAATTAATTAAATCGATAGCATTTATGTGTAATTAGGTCAGGTATATTATTCTGTATTTTATTCTAATATGATTATTTCCAGCATTGAGAATACACTTTCAGTCATTCTTGTCAAAAAACAGCCCTTGTGGCAGCGGTTACGGAGCCAGTGGTTTCTGGGGGAATGGCAGCTCTACAGGAAATGGGTATGACGGCAATGGCACTGGACCGAGAGAGGCCAGAGAATCCGGAACCAAACGCTAATTAACCGCTGCAATCCTAGCACAGAAGTAAAATTCTGTGCTTTTATGGGGGATATGATGAGTAAATATGTTGTTTTTATAAAGAGTGATGAGTCAAGGGTGCTGAGAAAGGAAGTGGTTACACGAGAAATAATTAAAGATATGAAGCAAAAGGGGTTCAGAAAGCATCATGTTGAAGTAGACGCTGAGAACGAGAATGATGCCATTAACAAACTAAATAAGAACAGCAATGACTATTTGGACTCATTGAGAAACTTTTCCGGTGATTTATTACTCTGTTCTATTTTTGTCATTGCTATGGTCATGGTTTATTTATTCAGATGAGCCATAATCCAGTTTTGAATCATTCAATTTTTTATACTATACGATTGCCCGCTAACCCCCCAATAAGGCTCAGGCGTGCGGCCCACTCCAACTGGTCTCCTGTATGCCGGAGAGGAGGCCTTCGCCGATTTTGCTCTCCCGTTCTTCATACCCGCCGTGGGCGATGACCCTGCCTTTGCCGTGCGTGAGGTCGCAGCGCTTGCACGCTTCCAACACCCGTTGTTTCACTCGATAGCGGCGTCGCCCTGGCCGTAGAGGCGGCAAAAAAGTGGTGCAGGCAATGAACGGTGATGGGGCCAGGCTATTTTTTCTGCCCGCTCCGGTTTTCAATTTACGGCGCGGCGCATTGCGCGATATTCTGGTTTTCTGATGGGCTAACGGCAGATGAGGGAACCATGACAGACAGCCAGGTGTTTGAACAACAAAGCCTCGACAATCTGCTGAGCTATTGGCGGCGCCATCGCCGCCTGCCGGGCGCGCGCTATCCGGCCGGGCCGACCGACAGCCTGTGCGACGTGCCGGGCGTCAGCGTTGGGCATCACACCCTGACCGACGGCGAATGCCAGACCGGCGTCACCGCCATCGTGCCGCCGGGCGATCTGTTCAACCAGCCGCTGCCGTGCGGCAGCGCGGTGCTCAACGGCTTCGCCAAGCCGCTGGGATTGGTGCAATTGAATGAGCTGGGGGAGTTGCAGACGCCTATTCTGCTGAGCAACACCTTCGCCGTCGGCACGCTGTTCAACGCCATGGTGCGGCGCAGCTGCCTGCGCTACCCGCAGATCGGCCGCGGCAGTGCCACTATCAACCCGCTGGTACTGGAGTGCAACGACGGCTACCTCAACGATATTCAGGCGATGGCGGTGCGTGAGGAGCACGTCTTCAGCGCGCTGGATAACCATTCCACCCGCTTTGCGCGCGGCAGCGTCGGCGCCGGGCGCGGCATGAGCAGCTTCGGCCTGAAGGGCGGTATCGGCACAGCCTCGCGCTATTGCCCGGGGTTAGGCACCATGCTCGGCGTGCTGGTGCTGGCCAACTTCGGCACCCTCGACTCGTTGACGCTGAGCGGCGTGCGCGTTGGCCCGGCGCTGGGCAAGCTGTTGGCGGATCCGCCGCCGCAGGTGGACGCCGGCTCGGTCATTATCATCATCGCCTGCGATCGGGCGCTGGACAGTCGCCAGCTGAACCGCATCGCCCGCAGAGCGGGCGCGGGCCTGGGGCGGGTGGGTAGCCATTGGGGGCATGGCTCCGGCGATATCGCGCTGGCGTTTTCCACCCGGTTGCTGGGAGCCACGCTACCGGACGAAAGGCTGGAGCCGCTGTTTGCAGCGGCGGCGGACGCCACCGAATACGCGGTGCTGGATGCGTTGCTGAGCGCCGAAGGCGTCAGCGGCTTCCAGCAGCATGCGCGCGCAGCGCTGGGCCCGCTGCTCGACCGGCTGGCGGCGGCAAATTAAATAACGGGAGTGTGATGTGAAGGTCTTTATCTCTGCGGATATCGAAGGTATTGCCGGCGTGATGCGGCCGGAGCAGTGCAACCCGGCCCACGCCGACTATGCGGCGGCGCGTGAACTGATGGAGCAGGAGGTCAACGCCGCCATCGACGGCGCTTTCGCCGGCGGGGCTACCGAGGTGACGGTGGCCGACAGCCACGCCATGATGCAGAACCTGCGCGCCGATCGCATCGATGGGCGTGCGCGGCTGGTGCAGGGCAAACCGCGCGGGCTGTCGATGGTGGAAGGGCTGCAACACCAACGCTACGACGGCCTGATGTTTATCGGCTACCACAGCGCTGCCGGTGAACATGGCGTGCTGGCGCACACCATCAACGGCCGGGCCTTTTACCGCGTCAGCCTGAACGGCGAAGCGGTGGGCGAAAGCGATCTGTATGCAGCGGCGGCGGCCGAATTGAACGTGCCGCTGTGGCTGGTGAGCGGTGACGACGAGCTGCAACGCTGGATTGCTGAACGTTATCCTCAGTCCGGCTATGTGTGCGTGAAGCGCGCCATCTCGCAAACCGCCGCCGAATCGCTCAGCCCGCAGCGGGCGCGCGCCGAGATCCGTGAACGGGCGATGCAACAGGTGCGCCAGGGCGGGAAGCTGCCGGTGGAACGCCGCTTCATGCCGCCTTATCGGCTGACGTTGATGGCGGCCAAACCGGTGCTGGCGGATCTGTTCAGCCTGGTGCCCGGCGTGCAGCGCCAGGACGCGCTGACCGTGGCCTTCGACAGCGACAACATGGCGGCGCAAATCAACCTGCTCAGCGTCTTCTCCTATCTGGCGACGACGCAGAACTGAGGGATAACGCCGTTACAGGCGCTCGCGGTTGGCGAGCTGAAGGGTGAGGTTTTCAATGCGCTCGGCCATCTGCTTCGTCAGGGCGGTTAATTCCGTATTTTGCTTCAGCAGCTCGAGCAGCTGTTCGGACTGCCGTTCGGCTAGGGTTTGCCGCTGTGCCATCGCCTCATCCAGATCTTCCCGGTGCCGGGCATCGGCCAAGGCATGCGCCTGGTCGCGCTCGGCCTGGCGGGTTTGCGCCAGCAGGATCAATGGCGCGGCGTAGGCGGCCTGCAGACTGAACGCCAGATTCAGCAGAATGAAGGGGTAAGGGTCAAATTTGGTGAAGCCGGCGAGGTTGAGATAGATCCACACGCCGACCACCACCGTTTGTCCCACCAAAAAAGTCGGCGTGCCGAAGAAGCGGGCGAACGCTTCGGCTTTCAGGGCAAACCATTGATCGCCAAAGGTATGGCTTAACCCTTGCAGCGGCCGATACAGACGAAATTTCTTGTGTTCCGACATAGCGGTAAGGCTCATAGAGATTGGAAGTGTTTCATTTATAGCACAAATGCATTTAAAGACGCGCCCAGCGGCCGCCTGGCGCCGATGGCCCGCAGCGCACGATTCCTCAACGAAAAATCCCTTATCAATATTAAGCCTGCTGGATAATAGGCTACGCTAATTATTGCTCTGTTGCGCTATATCACCTGACGGGTGCGACAAGCCATTCCATAACAAGATTTGTTTCGCCGAAGGCAGTGACGCCTTCGGCTTTTTTGGAGTCATGAGCAATGAGCATATCCCAAGTTCCGCTTTCGCGGCGGCGGTTTATCGTCGGCGCCGGGGCGTTGGTGATCGGCGCCTATCTGCCGTCCACCGGCGCGCTGGCGCGTTCGGCTGCCCCGGCCGCCTCCGGCGCGGCGGCGTTTGACGCCAACGCCTTCGTTCAGATCGGCGCCGACGGCGTCGTCACCGTGATCAGTAAACACACCGAAGTGGGCCAGGGGGTCTATACCGGCATGGCGACGCTGGTCGCCGAAGAGCTCGATGCCGATTGGGCGCAGGTACGGGTCGTCGCCGCGCCGGTGGACACCAATATCTACAAAAACCTGACCTTCGGATTCCAGGGCACCGGCGGTTCCAGCTCGGTGGCCAATGCCTATGAGCAGATGCGGCGCATGGGCGCCATGGCGCGTGCGCTGCTGGTGCAGGCCGCCGCACAGAGTTGGAAAACCTCGGTGCAGGAAATTACCGTGCAGGCGGGCAAGATCCGCCATGCCGCCAGCGGGCGCGAGGCGGGCTTCGGCGAATTCGCCGCGCTGGCCGCCACGCTGCTGCCGCCCGATCCCGCCAGCCTGACGCTGAAGGATCCGGCCAATTTCACCCTGATCGGCAAAACGCGCGGCCTGCACCGCGTCGATTCGCTGGCGAAAACCAACGGCAGCGCGCAGTTCTCGCAGGATATCCATGAGCCGGACATGTTGACCGTCACCATCAAGAAGCCGCCGCGCTTCGGCGGCAAGGTGGCGACCTTCGACGCCGAACGGGCGCTGGCGGTGCCGGGGGTGGTGGCGGTGAAGCAAATCGCCACCGGCGTGGCGGTTTACGCCAAAAACACCTGGGCGGCGATCCAGGGGCGGGAGCGGCTGAAGGTGACGTGGGACGACGCGCAGGCCGAACGGCGCAACACCGAGGAGATCTACGCCGAATTCCGCCAGGTGGCGCAGAAAACCGGCGTGGTGGCGAAGAGTCTCGGTAAGCCGGACGAGGTGTTCGACAAGGCCGACAAGGTGATCGAGGCCGAATACACCTTCCCGTACGTCGCGCACGCGCCGATGGAGCCGCTGGACGGCTATCTGTTCTGGGACGGTGAGAGCGTCAAGGCTCGCTACGGCTGCCAAATCCAAACGCTCGATCACAAGCAGCTGTGCGATCTGTTCGAGTTGCCGCCGGACAAGGTGCAGATTGAAACCATTCTGGCGGGCGGCAGCTTCGGCCGGCGCATCGATTTAGGCAACCCGACGCTGGGGCCGGATCTGGCGGCCGACATGGCGGCGGCGGCCAAGGGCATCGGCCCCGGCCACGGCGTGAAGGTGGTATGGACGCGCGAGGACGACATCCGCAACGGCTGGTATCGCCCGATGATCCTGCACCGCCTGCGCGGGGCCATCCGCGGCGGCAAGGTGGTGGGCTGGACCGATACCGTGGTCGGCCACTCCTGGACGCGCCACAGCGCGATGGATGCGCTGGTGGTCAACGGCCTCGATCAGATGATGGTCGAGGGCGCCAGCGAGGTCTCATACACCTTCGAAGCCTTCCGCTGCGATGCGCACATTGTGCCGGGCAAGGTGCCGACCACCTCGCTGCGGTCGGTGGCCAGCACCCACACCGGCCACGCGGTGGAGAGCTTTATCGATCAGCTGTTGCAGGAAACCGGGCAGGATCCGGTCGAAGGGCGGTTGGCGCTGATGGGCGATGCGCCGCGTGCGGCGGGCGTGCTGCGCGCGGTAGCGAAAGCCGCTGACTGGCAGGGCGCGAAAGTGGTGGACGGACGCGCGCGCGGCGTGGGCGTCGCCAAGGCGTTCGATACCTATGTGGCGCAGGTGGCCGAGGTCTCGATCGGCGAAGGCGGCATCCCGAAAGTGCACAAGGTGTGGTGCGCGGTGGACTGCGGCGTGGCGGTGAACCCCGACGTGATCCGCGCGCAGATCGAGGGCGGCATCGGCTACGGCCTGAGCATGGCGCTGTACGGCAACATCACGCTGAAAGACGGCGTGGTCGAACAGTCCAATTTCAATAACTTCCGTCCGCTGCGCATCGATGAGATGCCGGAGATCGAGGTGATCATCGTGCCCTCGAGTGAGAAACCGACCGGCGTGGGCGAGCTGGGGGTGCCGACCATCGCCCCGGCGGTCGGCAACGCGCTGGCGCTGCTCGGGCGGCCGCGCACCTCGCTGAGCCTGCCGCTGCATAATCCTACCGCGAACCCGGCGTCTGACAAGGAGAGAACCTGATGATTCAATTAACCGTAAACGAGCAGCCGCTGACCTTCGAGGGCGATCCGCACATGCCGCTGTTGTGGTTTTTGCGTGACGAAGCCGGCCTGACCGGCACCAAGTTCGGCTGCGGCATCGCCATGTGCGGCGCCTGTACCGTGCATCTGGACGGTGTGCCGGTACGATCGTGCATGACGCCGGTCTCCGCCGCCGTCGGCAAAAAAATCACCACCATCGAAGCCGTGGGCGCCACGCCGGAAGGCAAGGCGGTGCAGGAAGCCTGGCTTGATCTGGATGTGGTGCAGTGCGGCTACTGCCAGTCCGGCCAGATCATGAGCGCCACCGCGCTGCTGGCGCAAAGCAAGGATCCGAGCGATGCGGACATCGACGCGGCGATGGGCGGCAACGTCTGCCGCTGCGCCACCTATGTGCGCATTCGCGCCGCCATCCACCAGGCCGCCAAGGCGTTGGGTTAGGGAGAGATGCGATGAGCAATGCCTTGAAAGGGCTGTTATGGCTGATTATCGCCGTGGTGGTGTTGGCGGGAGGATACGCGCTGTACACGCTGCTGCGGCCCACCGGCGCGGAGCCTGCGGCGCCGATCGCCGGGGCGCCGGCCGGCATCACCGATAAACTGGCGCGCGGCGAGTACCTGGCGCGCGCCGCCGACTGCGTGGCGTGCCACACCGCGCCGGGCGGCACGCCGTATGCGGGCGGCTTCGCCTTCAAACTGCCGTTCGGCACCATTTACGGCACCAACATCACCGCCGACAAGGAGACCGGCATCGGCAACTGGAGCGACGATCAGTTCGTGCGCGCGGTGCGTGAGGGCATCGGCCCGCAGGGCAACCTGTATCCGGCGATGCCGTACACCTCGTACACCGAACTGAGCCGCGACGACGTGCTGGCGATCAAGGATTATCTGTTCAGCCTGCCGCCGGTGAAGCAGGCCAACCCGCAAAACGATTTGTCGTTCCCGTTCAACCAGCGTTGGGGCATGAAATTCTGGAACCTGGCGTTCTTCCATGAGCAGCGCTTTGCGCCGGATCTCAACAAGGACGAGCAGTGGAACCGCGGCGCCTATCTGGCGACGGCGCTCGGCCACTGCGGCGAGTGCCATACGCCGCGCAATCTGGGGTTCGGCCTCAACCAGAGCAAGCACCTGAGCGGTGAAGTGGTGCAGGGCTGGTTCGCCGCCAACATCACGCCGGATAAGCAGACCGGCATCGGCGGCTGGAGCGACCAGCAGCTGTCGCAATATCTGGCCACCGGCCATGCCCCGGGGCGCAGCAGCGCCGCCGGCCCGATGGCGGAAGCGGTGGAAAACAGCCTGCAGTTCCTGACGCCGGAAGACAATCTGGCGCTGGTGAAATACCTGCGCGATATCGAACCGATCGCCGGCGACGGCGCGGCGGCGGTGAACCTGCAGCCGAAGGGCGCGGGGGCCTCCACGCCGATCCTGCCGGGCGGGCAAGACAGTTCGCTCGGGCGCCGGGTATTTGCCAACGACTGCAGCGGCTGCCACCAGTGGAACGGGCCGGGCCGCCAGAGCGAGTACGCGTCGCTGGTGGGCAGCACGGCGGTGAACGATCCGCAGGGGCGCAGCGTGGTGCAGGCCATTCTGAAGGGGACGAGCATCAGCATCGGCGATCGGCATGAAATGATGCCGGCGTTCGGCAGCGCCTATTCCGACGAGGAAGTGGCGGCGGTCGCCAACTTCGTGGTCGGCCACTTCGGCGATAAGCAGGGCAACGTCACCGCCAAACAGGTGGCGGAGCAGCGCAAGCAGTAGCGCATCGCGGCCGCCACGGCGGCGTGCAGATTAAAGGCGGCGATATCGCGGATATTGCCGCTTTTTTTATTGCCGGCATGCCGGCGGCAGTGTGACGCTCAATCAAAAATCAGAGGGGGGACCGTGATAAAAATCGTAACGTTGTTAACCAATCAAAACTACCTGGCCTGTCTTGTAGCAGCATTACTCTTCATCGTTACGGCCGATACCAACCATCTGCGTGATAGCATTAACTATGGGCTGCAGGCCGTCTTTGATGCTGAAGGATAACAGTAAACAAACCCACCGATGAGGTGGGTTTTTTGCTTTCTAGGGGGTGCTTTACCCAGCAAGTGAGATTCGTTATCATTTGCCTGGTTGATTGTTACTATAAGGATGTAGAGATGCAAAAGTCACTATTGGTTGCCATGGGGGTGATAGTTCTATCAGGATGTGCAGGCCAGAACGATGATTATCAATTGAATAGCAAACAATCGTCTGCTCAGAAAGACAGCAAAGAGTGGAAGGAGTTTGTTGCTCCTCTGTCTACCAAAACGCAATCACCACAAGACAGACTGATGAAGCGTGCTGAGAGAAACTACTAACAGAGAAAAGCCCATTTGAGTGGGATTTTTGCTTTCTGGCATTAGTGTTTTTTTAATGGTATATCACTCCCAAAATTCGCTATGAACTCAGGGTTAAAAGCTATCGCGAGCACGACTGCCGCCAGGACCAGTATCAACATTTTCTTTTGCATAGTGACCTCATAGCTATTTAGCCAGAAGCCATGTTGTCACGCTGACCACACTTGATTCCAGGGAGAAGCCCGACAAATCGCGGGCGAAAACCGCTTTTCGTTGCCTACTTCATGCTCTCTGCTACCATGTAACGACTTGTTACTTGTCTATGGAAAAGGACGAAATGCTTAAGTTGATTGGTGGGCTGCTGATTTTAGTTGGTGCAATTACTGTTGGTTACGCTATCGGCATGGAAGTTACTGTTGGCTACGTTGATAAGGTTTACAACAGTGGGCTGATGGCAAACCGAGAGATTTACACAATTGCAGGTAGTGCAACGGCTATTATCGGCACCTTAGTTGCTATGACTGGGGTGATTGCTGAGTTTTTGGAAAAAAGAGAAAACGAAAAGTTAGACATCTTGAAAAATATCAAGAATGGCTTAGCTGACCACCTAGAGAAATAATCTCTCTCGAAAAAATTATTTATAACCTCGCTTCGGCGGGGTTTTTTTATGCCCGGAGAACACTAAATGTCAGAACAAGACGGCGGCAGCCTCGTCTATCAGGTCGATATCGACACTGCAAAAATGATCACCGGGAGCCGTAGGGCATCTGTTGTTCTTGAGGAGATGGAAAAACAGTCAGGAAAGGCAGAGGCCAGCTTATCAAAACTCGAGCACCAGGCTGGTTCTACAGGCTTAACTCTTGGCACTCTGCCACGTGTCGCTAAAGCTGAGCAGATGACCACCGGCGGCAGTGCGCAATATTGGGTGGGCAAGGCGGGGTTAGCCCTGGCTTAATTGATTGAAAAGATAGTTAAAGACCACGCGCACGCGCGCCGGGCAGGCGTGCTGATGCGTATGATAGAGGTTGACCGGCCAGGGCGGCGGGGCGTCGCCCGGCAGAACGGCTACCAGCTCACCCGCGGCGAGGTGTTTTTCAACCAAATACCCGGCCAGTTGGCCAAAGCCTAAACCGGCGAGCACCGCTTTACGCTCTATATCGGGCGTGTCGGTGACGAAGGCGGCGGACTTCGGGTAGAGATAACGTTTTTGGCTAAATTCCCAGGGCCAGTAGCGCCCGGTCTTGCGGTTCACCAGCGCGACAATCGGCAGATGGGCGAGTTGGTCTACCTGCTCCGGCGGCGGCAGGCGATCGAGCAGCGTCGGCGAGGCAACCAGATGGAAAGGCATGGTTCTGGGCTGGCGAACGATACAGGTTTGGTCGTGCAGAAAGCCGATGCGAATGCCGATATCAATTCTTTCTTCGACCAGATCGCTGTGGATATTCGACAGGTGGAACTCGATCGTAATCGCAGGATACTGGCGCGCGAATTCCGCCAGTATCGGCATGACGACCTCGCTGCCATAGGTATGCGGCGCCGTAAGGCGCACCACGCCGCCGAGATCTTCCGCCGCTTTCCCCTGCGGCTGAAACAGCCTGTTCAACTGATCCATCGCCGTTTTGGCCTGCTCAAGAAAGCCGAGGCCGAAATCCGTGATTCTCACGCTGCGGGTATTGCGGTGGAACAGCTGCTCACCGAGCACCGACTCGAGCTCTTTGATGGCTCGGGTGACTTTTTGCGGGGAAATGCCGAGCCTGGTCGCCGTGTGTTTAAAGTTCATCTCCTCGGCGGCGGCGCAGAAAATGCGCAAGGCTTCTTGTCTGTTTTGCACGTTGACCTCTTTGTTCCAAAAAATGGAATTCTCAAAGCATAACACTTCCATTTACCGGGCGGAAACGGCGGATAAAGTATTCGCACTGACCCTAACAAGAGGAACGAGAGATGAACCGTATTTCAGGCAAAGTGGTGGTGATTACCGGCGCCAGCAGCGGGCTGGGCGAGGCGACCGCATTACATCTGGCCGCGCAAGGGGCGACGGTGGTGGTGGCGGCGCGCAGGAAAGATCGTCTTGATGCGCTGGTTCGGCAAATCGTTGGCGACGGCGGCACCGCGTTGGCGCTGCAGGTGGATGTGACGAAGCGTCAGGAGGTCGAAGCGATGATCGCCCAGACCGTCAGGCAGTTTGGCAAGATTGATGTCCTGGTCAACAACGCGGGGCTGATGGCGATCGCACCGCTGAGTGCCGTGAAGGTCGATGAATGGGAACGGATGATCGATATCAATGTGAAAGGCGTGCTGTACGGCATCGCGGCAACCTTGCCGCTGTTCGAAAAGCAGCAATTCGGTCATTACATCACCATTTCCTCCATTGCCGGCAAGAAGGTGTTCAGCCCCGGCGGCACGGTCTATAGCGGCACTAAATTCGCGGTCAGCGCGATCGCCGAAGGTTTGCGTCACGAAGTTGGCGGAAAGATCAGAACCACGACGATCGCCCCCGGCCTGATCGACACCGAACTGAAACAGGGCAGTTCGCACGCGGAAAGTTTGCAGGCCGTCGGCGAACTCTACCAGAGCCAGGCAATTTCCGCCGATGCCATCGCGCGCGCCATCGCCTATGCGATCGAGCAGCCTTCGGACGTGGACGTGAGTGAGATTGTCATCAGGCCGACCGTGCAGGAGTTTTAAATCGCCAGGGGGCATTCCCAGGGCTTTTAGCCGTATTTTCTTATCGTTATGAGGTTTTCTATGCGTCGCAATCTGCTTATTGGCGCCTTTTTCGCCGCTTTTTCTGCCGCTGCAATGGCCGCGGCGCCTTTTTCTACAATAGACAATCCCGGGTTTTACCGGATCATGCTGGGCGATGTGGAAGTGACGGCCCTGTCTGACGGCATCAGCCCGATGCCCGCCGATAAAATCTTGATCAACACCCGGCCGCAGCAGCTTGAAAAGGCGATGGCGGCCAACAACCTGTCGCTGCCGTTACCGACCTCGGTGAACGCCTACCTGATCAATACCGGAAGCAAGCTGGTTCTGGTCGATGCCGGCACCGGCGCGCTGCATGGCGAAGCGCTGGGCAAAATGATGAAAAACCTAAACGCTTCCGGCTATCAGGCGGAGCAGGTGGATGAGATTTATTTAACGCACCTGCATCCCGACCATGTGGGCGGGTTGATGGCGGACAAGCGTCTCGCCTTCCCGAACGCCACCGTCTGGGTGGAAAAAGACGAAGTCGCTTTTTGGCTGAGCGAAGAGAAAAAACGGCAGGCGGAAGAGAAAGATAAACGTTTCTTCGATGCCGCCATCGCCTCATTGCAGCCTTACGTCACGGCGGGGAAACTCAAAACGTTTGAAGGCAATCAGGCGCTCACCCCGGGCATTTCGGCTATCGACACGCGTGGGCACACGCCAGGGCACAGCGTGTTCGCCGTCGAAAGCAAAGGGCAAAAGATGGTGATTCTGGGGGATATGATCCACGTCGGCTCGGTGCAGTTTCCCGATCCGAATGTCGCCATCGCCTATGACATCGACGTCCCCGCCGCGGTTGCGCAGCGCAAGCGGCTGTTCGATGACCTCGCGCAGCAAAGGGCGCTGGTCGCAGGGGCGCATTTGTCTTTCCCGGGTCTTGGTTACATCAATAAACAGGGGAAAGGTTACGACTGGCAGCCGTTGAACTATGGCGCGATGAATCCACATTAATCGGCATGAGAGCAAGGCAAGAAGGCAGACGAACAATGTGAAGGGGCCAGGCGGCCCCTTTTTTCCGACGTTCAGAAAGCCGCTTCCGCGCAGAGCGCAGGGCTTTCACGCCGTACGTTGTGTGTTATTTTGGCCGCTGTGGATAACCGGTAATCGGGTAAAAGAGGATGGGCAATTCGGCATTTATGCATCGTTTTGACGCATTGGGCGGGCTTGAACTGCTCGTCGCGGACTTTTCAGACCATCGGTTTGACGTGCATTGGCATGATACCTGGTCGATTGGCGTTGTCCTGCGCGGCGCCAATAACAACAGCGCCAAAGGCGATGCCGACGGTATCGTCAGCCGTGGGCAAGTCAGCCTCATCGCGCCGGGGCAGATGCATGCCGGGACGGTGCTGGGAGAAGAGGGATGCCATTATTTCATGTTTTACCCCAGCCACGAGATGCTGCTGGACGCGGCGGAAAACATGGAGATGCCTCTGCCAGCGGCAGTGAAGGGGAAGCATATCGACCATGCGCCTTTCGCCAACCGGCTGTGTGAGGCCGCGACGGTATTGACCGCGGCGCAATCCAGCCGTTTCGACCGGGAGGTGGCCTGGAGCCACTGTGTGGCGGATCTGCTGGCGGTGTGTTCCCCGCGGCGCGCGCCATTGGCAGACGCCGGCATCGCACCGGGCTTGCGCAGGGCGAAAGAGTATCTGCACGATAACCCGGCGCGGGAAGTGCGTCTGGAGAGTCTGGCGCAGGCCGCCGGTCTGTCCAGGTTTCACCTTTGCCGCCAGTTCTCGGCAACATTCGGCTTGTCGCCGAGCCGCTATCAGCGGCAGCTTAGGCTGCAGCAGGCGAAGGCTTTGCTATCCCGGGGTGGCGACATCGCGGAAATCGCCGTCGCCTGCGGGTTCGCCGATCAGTCGCACCTGGGCAGGGCGTTCAAGTCGAGTTACGGCGTGACGCCGCGCGGCTATCGCGATCGCTGCCTGTGAGCAATATCGTTCTATCTCGCCGACTTACGGAGGCCGACAATGCGCCTATTTACGACGCGAGAAAATCATGGTCATCGAATTATCCACGCTGGGTTTATTTGCCCTTTCGGCCGCCGTCTTAACGCTTATTCCCGGCGCCGATATGCTTTGCGCACTGTCCAATGCCGTCAGCCAGGGAACGAAAGCGGGGCTGATTACCGTATTGGGGGCGGTCACCGGGGTGATATGCCACGTCTGTTTTGCGATTGCCGGCGTCACGGCACTGATCGCCTCTTCGCCGCTGCTGTATCAGCTTTTCGTCATCGGCGGCGCGCTGTACATCATGTGGGTCGGGTTGGGCATTTTTACCCAGGCAAATGCGATTGGCCTGGAAAGCCACGGCGAGCGCAAAAGTCGCAAAAGGCTCTATTCGCAAGGATTGCTGACCAACCTGCTTAACCCCAAGGCCATTATTTTCATGCTGGCGTTTATTCCGCAGTTTATTCGGGTGGACGCGGGCAGGCCGGGAATGCAGATGCTGATATTAGGCATTGAACTCATCGTCATCATGTTTCTGATTGAAGTTCCCCTGGTATTTCTGGCGGGAAAGATCGCGCTGAGTATAAAACGGCGTCCGGTCATCGGGATTTATATCAATAAATGCTTCGGTGGCGTCATTCTGTTATTAGCCTGCACCATTTTGGCCGCGCGTTTACTCTAAAAATGCCACTTCTCTTTTGGGCAAAGTTGTTCGTTCGATAAGGTTTTATGTTCGCCCCGCTATGCTGCTCGGCGAGCATTTACCGTAATCTTCTCCCGAGTTTCACAGACACTGAGGAGAATGACGAATGAAACGCTTTGAAAATAAAGTTGCCCTGGTGACGGGCAGTTCAAAGGGCATTGGCGCCGCCATTGCTAAACGCCTGGCGGCGGAAGGCGCCGTGGTTTTCATTAACTATTCCCGCGGGCGTGAAGATGCTAACCGGTTGGTTAAAGAGATCAATGAGCAGGGCGGCGTCGCTTTTCCGCTGCAGGCCAATGTCGGCATTGAGGCCGAAGTCAACGGGCTGATGCAAAACATTGTCGAGCAGTATGGTCGCCTGGACGTGCTGGTCAATAACGCCGGGGTTTATGCCACCAATAGCCTGGAAGCCTTCAGCGACGCGGAATATGAAAGGCACTTCAATTTAAATGTCAAAGGGCTGATTTATTGCTGCAAGGCGGCGGTCGCCGCCATGCCTGAATCGGGCGGCAGCATCGTCAATATCAGCTCCAGCGTGACCTCGTTTACGCCGGCCAATTCGCTGGTTTATACCGCTTCCAAAGCCGCGGTCGATTCGATCACCAAGACGCTGGCCAACGAGCTTGGCGGGCGCAAAATCCGGGTCAATGCGGTCAATCCTGGCTTGGTCATCACGGAAGGCGTGCATGACAGCGGCTTTTTCGATACCGATTTCAAAACGCACATTGAATCCATCACCCCGCTGGGGCGCATCGGCACACCGGAGGATATCGCCCCGGCCGTGGCCTATCTCGCCTCGGACGAGGCGGGTTGGGTGACCGGCGAGAGCCTGATCGTCGGCGGCGGTTTGCATTAATTTAGCGAAGAATGGAACAGAAATGACATTAGATAAAGCCTACGGGCCACTGATTAACGGCGTATTCGAGCTGGATGGCACGGACATTCATCCCGTGATTTCCCCCTCGACCGGGGAGCGCCTGGCGGATTTGCACTACTGCAACGAACGGGACGTCGAGCGCGCCGTGTTGGCGGCGGAAGCGGCTTTCCCCGTCTGGAAGGCATTAGGGCAGCAGGCCCGCGCCCGCCTGGTGGCGCAGCTGGCGGATGTGCTGGAAAGCGATCTGGAAAGAATGGCGCAAATCGACGCGCGGGATGTGGGCCGCTGTATCAGCGAAGTGCGCCGCGATTATCAAACGGCGGTCAGACACTATCGCTATTTCGCCGCGGTTGTCATGGGGCACGAAGACAGCGGCAGAAGCATCGCGGACGGCTACAGCCTGGCGAAACGCGAGCCGCTCGGCGTCTGCGGGCAGATTATCCCCTGGAATGCGCCGGCGATCATGGCGGCGTTCAAGCTGGCACCGGCGCTGGTGACCGGCAACACGGTGGTGCTGAAGGCCGATGAAAACGCCTCGCTCTCCACGCTGGAACTGGGCAAGATGATCGCCAACATTTTCCCTGCTGGCGTCGTCAACATCATTACCGGGCTCGGGAGCGTGGCGGGGGCGGCGCTGACCGGCAACCGCAAAGTGCGCAAGCTTTCGTTCACCGGCAGCACGGAGGTGGGCAAGCGGGTGGCCAAGGCCGCCGCGGAGCGGCTGGTGCCCGTCACGCTGGAGCTGGGCGGGAAGAGCCCCAATATTGTGTTCCCGGACATCGAAGACCTGGACGCGGTGGTGGACAACGTGACCTTTGCCGCCATCCACAATAACGGTCAGTCCTGTCTGGCGGGCACCCGGCTGTTCGTTCACGCGGACATTTACGACCGTTTCAGCGCCAAACTGGTGACGGCTTTCGAACGGGTGCGCGTCGGTTCACCGCTGGCCGAGCAATCCCGGGTCAGCTGCCTGGTTTCTGAGAAGCAGGGCGAGCGGGTGCTGGCTTATATTCGGACCGGCCTCGAGGAGGGTGCCACCCTGCTGACCGGCGGCAAACGCCGCGCCGTCGCCGGCTGCGAGCATGGCTACTTCATTGAGCCGACGATCTTTGCTGCGGAAAATGGCATGCGCATTTGCCAGGAAGAAATTTTCGGGCCGGTGCTGACGCTGATCAAATGGTCAGACTACGACGAGATGATCGCCCAGGCTAACGACAGCGAATATGGGCTGGCGTCGGGGATCTACACCCGCAGCCTGAAAAACGCCCTGGCGACCGCAGACCGGCTGGAAGCCGGGTCCGTATGGATCAACCGCTACTCGAACATTACCGATGGCACCGCGTTCGGCGGTTACAAGAACAGCGGGATCGGCCGCGAGTTCTGCAAAGAAACGCTCAATGCCTACACGCAAATAAAAACCATCACGCTGCAGACGGATCTGCCCGCGGCCTGGTTTGCAGAATAAGGATAAGACCGGCACAGGGACGTGCCGCCGTTGGCTGCTTCAGGAAATATGGCTGCCGATATAACTCCTTGGCGACGCGCCCATGCTTTTCTTGAACGCGGTACTGAAGGCGCTTTCCGATTCATATCCCAGGTCAAAGGCGATCTGGGATATTTTTTCTTTATTGGCGACCATTCGCTCGATGGCCAGGCTAAAACGCCAGATGCGAATGTATTCGTTGACGCTGTAGCCGGCCAGCTTTCTGAAGCGGGTGGTGAAGGCGGTGCGCGACATGCCGGCCACGCCGGCGAGCTCGTCCAGGCGCCATTTTCTGCCCGGCTGGTCGTGTATGCGGGTCAGCGCGAGGCCAATATGTTTGTCCGCCATCGCGTAAAACCAGCCCTCGCCGCGGCCGAGCGCGCCGGAAGAGAGCAGCATGCGCAGCGCCTGCGTCAAAATGATCTGCAGCAGATGCTCGGTGATGAGTTCACTGCCCGGGCCGGGATTCTCTATCTCCGACGAGAGGCGGCTCAGGAAATCCTTGATGCCGGCGTTCTCCTCCCGCTGCGTTTTGATCACGATGGGTTCGGGCAGGCTGGTGATAAAGCGGAAGGTATCGTTGATCTGAAATACGAAGCGGCAACCCACAAAGGAGAAATCGCACCCGCCGTTGCTGAAGCAGGATGAGCGGTCTTTCATCACGTGAATTTTTGTTATATCGATGGCCGGCGCGTTAGGGTTATCAAAAATGCTGAATTCGCGCCCGCTGGATAAGATCAGCACATCGCCTTGTTCAATCGGGTAACTGTTGGCGTCGCCCGCCAGTTTAATGAAAAAGGATCCGCGCTTGGCGATATAAATTTTCATCCCGGAATAGTCGGGAAACAGCGCTTTGGTATTAGCGCTCATGTCAAACGTCACAATTTTCTGGCTGCTGATTTTTAGCCTGGAAACAATATCGGATAGCGGATCCATTATTACCTGCTTGTCTGATGCGTTTACTGTTGAGCATAGTCGCTATTGCGCCAGGGTTATGCATGATCCCGGCAGTGCGGCGAGGTGAACGTATTATGGGTGAGGCGCCAGCCGGTGTACAGGCTATCCCGCCGTCCTGTCCGAACGATAAGAAAAAAAGTGCGAACGCGAAAGTTCGCGATCCGGTCGGGTGCTACGATCGGTATTTTCCATGATGGTGGCATAATGACTTCTGACCAGACAAACCGCAGCCAGGTGAGCCTATTGGCGGCGTTGACGATCGCTTTATTTTTTATCTTGTTGAACAGCGGCTCTCCTACGCCGTTATATCCCCTCTATCAAGAAACCCTTGATCTGAGCAATATCGACCTGACCTTCAT
Source organism: Serratia sp. TMDUHS_CL (assembly GCF_037137105.1). Classification (NCBI taxonomy): domain Bacteria; kingdom Pseudomonadati; phylum Pseudomonadota; class Gammaproteobacteria; order Enterobacterales; family Yersiniaceae; genus Serratia; species Serratia sp. TMDUHS_CL. The sequence continues at coordinate 15,794 of NZ_JBBBDV010000018.1, read as the reverse complement.
TTTCTCTTCCTACGGGTTTGGCGTATTGCTGGCCTTGTTTTTATCACGCAGGCTCACCATCACCGATAAAAATGCCCGGCTGCTGGTGGTGGTGTCGCTGATGGTGGTGGTGGTGCCTACGCTGTGCTTTTCCTTTGCTCGCTCTTTGCAGGCGCTGTGCCTGTTCAGGTTTATTTCCGGGTTAGGGGCCGGTACGGCCACGGCCATCATCAACATCTTGTTGATCAACGTCAGCCGCGGCGACAGCGCCAAACGTGCCGCGCTGTTGGGCAGCCTGGCTTTGGTGACCGGCCTGGCGCTGGGCCCGGTGATCAGCAGCGTTTACGCCCAGCTGGCGTTTTACCCGCTCACTTCGCCGGCGGTGACCATCGCCGCGTTGGTTTTCCTCTCTGCGATCGCCATCGTCCTGCTTTGGCCGAAGAAAGGATTGCCTACCCTCGGCGTTGCGGACACGAAAACGGCAGAAAAGGGCGCCGGTTTTAGCCAACCGCTGTTCTATCTGCTTGCGCTGTGCGTGTTTATCTCCTGGTCATACGCCGCGCTGATCCTGTCGTTGGGGCCGACGGCCGCGATCCAGGTCTTCGGGCTCCAGTCACCCGCGGGCTTTGGCTATATCGCCACCGGTTATTTACTGGTGGCCGGCGTGGTGCAGTTCACGATCCCGCGTTTTCTGAAGCCTGAGTTTTCTTTGGTGCTAGGGCTGATTGCGCAGGTTTTCTCCATGGTGATGATGACCATGGCGCTCGAAAGCGGTTCTGTGGCCAGCGCGGCGGTGAGTCTGGCGCTGTCCGGCTTCTCGTACGGCGCGGTTTTTGTGGGCGGTGCCATCCTGGTCAATAAGCTCTCGCTAGCGGCGCCAGGGTGGAACGCGGTGTCGAAGTTTTACTTTATCGTCTATTTGTTCAATATCATGCCGCCGGCCGCAGGTTGGCTGGCGGATAAAATAGGGGTAGTGAGCGCTTTGTTCGCCGCCATTGTCCTTTTTATGGCGATATACATCGCCTTTGCCGTGCTGGCGCTGTGGGCGCTGTTGCTGAGAAAGGCCTGACGTTCCCAGCGTTGGGGAAGGGCTTTACAACCCCCCCTGGCTTTCATAAGCTTGGCGGCGTGTTTTGGCGCTGATGGCTGGCGATGGCCGCGCATAACAGCGGCTGCCCGGCGACTCTGCGTTAACACGCCATGTTTTACATAGGTTCAGGTAAGAGAACGGCCCCATCGATGATTGCCGGCGCCCATAGAAATCGGGCGTTGCAGTGAGGATGGGGTGATGCCGTGCCGGCTTCGGTGATGAGAGGCCTGTCCGCCTTCACCGGTTGCCGCACGCATAGGTTACTGACCTGTTGATGAATTTTTGGATGGCCTGCCGTCTGACTCATTACAGGATTAACATATTGCGATGCTTACCCTAGATCATTCCTCGTTTCACCGCGTTTTTTACCGCATTCACTCCCTCTTCAACGAGTCTTTCGCACCCATGCCGTCGCGCGAAAAAGTGCTCGTTGGCCTGCATAAATAACCCTTGGGAGCCATTTTATGGAATGGAATGTAAACCAAACCACGCTCTCTCGAGCGCAGATGGTTTCCCTGCCGAAGGCGGAAGTGCACGTGCATCTGGAGGGCTGCTTTGAGCCGGAACAGCTCTCGGCCTGGGCGTTATCCTCGGGGATACCGATGCCCAGAAAGCAGGACGAGCTGCTGAATTTTAACGGGCTTGCCGACTTTCTCGATTTCCTCGATTGGTCCTGCAGCCTGGTGAGCAGCCGCGAACGCCTGGCGCAGTTAAGCTACTCCTATGCACAACGGCTGTCGCGGGATGGCGGGCTGTACGCCGATCTGATTTTCAACCCGACCCATTGGAAAGCGTGGCGCGGCAGGCTCGGTGACATGATCGACGCGATTGACGCCGGTTTGCGCGCGGCCGAAGAAGATGGATTGGCGTCCGTTGGGCTGTGCGTCAGTTTGCTCCGCCGGCAAACCGCCGCCGAGGCGAGTGAGCTGGTGGATTTTTTAACCGCGCTGCGGCACCCCAGAGTGGTCGCGCTGTCCGTCGATGGCAATGAGGCCGTCACCAAAGGCAGCGGTGCGCGTTTTGCGCAGGCTTTCGCCCAGGCGGGCAAGGCCGGGTTGAAGCGAACCGTGCATGCCGGGGAGTCCAGCGGCGCAGAGGGCGTGCGCGACGCCATCTTGCTGCTGGGGGCCGACCGCATCGATCACGGCGTTCGGGCGATAGACGACCCGGCCGTCGTGGCGCTGTTGGCCGAACGGCGTATCCCCATCGGCGTATGCCTGACCTCGAACATCAAACTGGGCGTCTATCCCGGCTACGCGGAACATCCGCTGCGCCGGCTGCGGGATGCCGGGGTCATCGCGACCATCAATACCGACGACCCGGTCTTATTGCACACCACGTTGGTGGATGAATATCTGATCTGTCAGAGCGAATTTGCATTTTCCACCCAGGATATCGTCGATGTGGCCCTGAATGCTTTTGCCGCCAGTTTCGCCGGCGACGAGGCAAAAACGGAGTATCGGAAGAAAATGGATCTTTGGGTTGCCTCTCTTAATACAGAAAATGGAGACAAGCGGTGAGCGAGAAGAAAATAAAATTATATTTTGACTGCGATACCGGCATCGATGATGCGATGGCGCTGGGCTATTTGCTCGCAGAAAGCGACAAGGTGGATATTCTGGCGATCGGCACGGTTTGCGGCAACGTCGCCGCCGATGCCGGAGCCAGAAATACGCTGGAGCTTGCCCGCCTGGCCGGTTTTCCCGCGATCCCCGTCGCCGTGGGGGAACGGGACTACCTGCGCCAGGCGTATCTTTGCGATGTGCAGCATATACACGGTGACAACGGCATCGGCGACATCGCGCTGGAAGCCTCACACGCCAAGCTGGCGCCGCTGCCGGCCCCCGACCTATTGGTTAAGCTGGCCAGAGCGCACCCGGGGGAGCTGGACATCTTGGCGACCGGCCCGCTGACCAACATCGCCAAAGCCTTGCAGCTTGAGCCCGCGCTAGGAGAGCTTATCGGCACGCTGACGATCATGGGCGGTGCGGCTCTGGCGCCCGGCAACCGAACGCCCGTTGCGGAGGCGAATATTGCCTGCGATCCGGAGGCGGCGGCCATGGTATTTAAAGCGATGAAGAATATCGTGATGGTGCCGCTTGATGTCACCATGTCGCATACCTTTGAAGAGGCGGATCGGCTCAAACTGCTGTCGGCCGAGAGCCGGTTTGCGCAGGCGATAGGGCAAATGCTGGAGCGGTATATCCAGTTTTATATCAATACCTACGGCCGCAAAGCCTGCGCGCTGCACGATCCGGTGGCTGCGGTGTTGGCGGTGCAGGGCATCGGCGCCTGCCTTGCGCCTAACGTGAAGGTGACGATCGATGATTCCGACGGGCCAGGCCGCGGGCAAACCCTGTGCGATATGCGGGGACGATATATGAACTATCCGCCGCAGCCCGATGCCAACTGCCATGTGGTATTAAGCACCGAGCTTAATATGTCGGAGTTGCTGCTCGCGAAGCTGTTGTCGTTGGCGTAATTCGTCTCTATCGACAACGTCTGAGTGTATAAGAGGCCTTTCCGGAGGCCTCTGAATGAGCACTGAAGAAGGGGGAAAGAGATCGGGCTGGATTTATCGATCCGCAGAAGTGCGAATCCAAATCGATGGATGCGTTTGGTATTTGTTTAGCGCATGTTGAGTACAGTGTTTCCCCTGTGCAGTCTGATTATTGATGCGTTTTGCCGAATTAATCCGGGCCATAAAGTATTAACCAATCTTCCTTTTTTATTTTATATATGCGGAACATGTTGTGGGAAATGAAAATTTAACGTTGCATCATGACAATGATGCACGCTCCTTTCTGGAGGGCCAGCTCGATAGATTTAATTCAAAGTTCATGGGGTTAAATGCTCACGAGTATGGTGTTTATTATAAAGACGGCGATGAGAAAATAATCGCGGGACTTTATGCAGAGTCTTACGGGGCCGTTTTTTACATCCATTATCTTTGGATTGATGAAGCGCAGCGCGGCCGGCGTTTAGGCCACCGTCTGCTGGAAGCTGCAGAGGCTCATGCCAGACAGTTGGGATGCGCCAGCGTCTCCGTGGACACGTTTAGCTTTCAGGCGCCCAATTTCTACCTGAAACAGGGTTTTCAAATGATTGGCGAGTTGGATTGCGGCAATGAAATAACACGCTCCTATCTGAACAAACAACTGTAATATCTGTTTTTTATAAAAGGAATTCGGTTAACTCACTGAGAGCAAGGTGTTGTTCTTAATATGAAATATGACGCTTTGGCCGATGTGACGGAGGGCGAGGGAGTTTCTCCCTCGCCGTGGCGTCAGCGGCTGCGCCGTGACATGACCCGTTTGTCTTTCGGCCGATCCTGCCAGTCCTCAGCCTGATTGTTGAAGTTATCCGCCAGCAGGTAGGCCGGGGTTTTCGCCAGCCAGTCGGACAACGAAATATCCTGATAGATGCCGTTGTCCATCACGATCAGCACTTTCAAATCCTCATCGCCGATGTTCTCGATGTAATGGCCGAAGCCCTGCGGCACGTAACCGACGTCCGAAGGGGCATACTCTTCCGTCTGCGCGTGGCCGTGTGAGCTGAACACCGTCATGCGGCCCTTACCGGCAATATAGTATTGCCATTCGTTGGCATTGGGGTGCCAGTGCAATTCCCGGATCGCGCCGGGTTTCACGATCTCGATGATGCCGGTCATGGTGGTGGAAATGGGAAACTCTTTCGATGACACCAAATGCACGCTGCCGGCGTCATTTTCAAAGAACGGCTTTTGCTTCATTAATTCATAGCGGTGGGTCAGCGGGGCGTTATTTAATCCGCCGTCGTTTTTCGGTAATGGCAAGGTGGGCGGAACGGCGCCGCCAACAATATAGGCCTCACCCTGTTTGGCCTTGGAAAATACCGCCGCCGGCATGTTGACGCTTTTTTCCAATACCTCTTTCGGCATATGCGCCACCCAATCGGTGATGCTGAAGGTGCCGAATTCGGAGAAATGGCCGTTATCGAACGCCAGAATAAAATGCGCGCCGTCCGCCAGCGCCTGAATGGAATGGCCGTAGCCTTTCGGGAAATACCACACGTCGCCGGGCCCGAAATCCGCCACTTCGCATTTGCCCTCGGGATCGAGGATGGTGATGCGCGCATGGCCTTCCAGCATAAACGCCCATTCGGCGGCGATGGCGTGCCAGTGCAGCTCGCGCACGCCGCCCGGCTCCAGCGTCATGTCTACGCCCGCCACGCCTTCGGAGATTGGAAACTGCTCGACGGTGGCCTCGCGCGCCCAGCCGCTGGGCAGGCTGCGTTTCTTGCTGTCGGTGAATTTGTACTTATAGAGATGCTGCGCATTAGCAGGCGGCTGGTAGCTGCTGGGAGGCACGATATTGCGGTGGTCGTCGGCAGCGGCATTTTTAGCGATGCCGCCGATCATGCCGGCGGCGGCCGCGCTGACGGCGGACACTTTCAATATATCACGACGCGATAGCATAGCATTTTCTCCAATATAAAACCGTGCGCCTGCAGAGGCAGGCGACAGGGAAGGCGCGAGCGCCATTGAAATGATTTTTTGTCATCGGCGGGAACAGGCTGTGACCCTTAAATCCTAGCGGCTGGAATTTATTGGGTAGGCGCTTATTTGTTTGCGTTTGTTACTAAGTGAGAACGGGTTTGATTAATTACTCGGAAGTTGAATAGTCATTAATTGGAATTAATTTTAGTCGCCGACCGGTTTAAATAAATAATAAACGAACGGCATTTTTTATTGGCCGTTCGGGCTTTTTATGACTCCCCCACGGTCTCCAGCACCAGCTGACGAAACCGTTCGACGATCGGCGAAGCCGGGCTGCGGCGCAGCGCCAGGTAAAGTGGGGCGCTGAGCTGCGCTTCTTCGGCGAGGGTGCGGTAGACGATGCCGTCGCCGCCCAGCCGCCGCATCGAGCCGGGCACCACTGACAGCCCCAGGCCTGCGCCGACCAGGCTGAGGGTGGCCGGCAGGCGCGGAGCTTCCTGCACGATGCGCGGGCTGAAGCCGGCACGGTGGCAGGCGGCCAGGATGGCGTCGTACAGCCCCTGGCCGGCCGGGCGACGATAGAGAATAAACGCCTCGTGGGCCAGTTCGGCCAGCGGCAGCGGCTGCTGCGTTTCTTGCGCCAGCCGGTGGCCCAGCGGCAGGGCGACGATCATCGGTTCGCTGAGCACCGGCTCCACGCTCAGGCCGGGAATGCCGCTGGCCGGCGAGCGCACGAAGGCGGCGTCGAGGCGCTGTTCCAGCAACGCCTCCATCAGTTCGCCGCTGCCGGCTTCTTCCAACTGGGTGGTGATGCCCGGCAGGATGTCGCGGTAGCGGCGCAGCAGGTTGGGCACGAACGGGTGCAGCGCGGCGGAACTGGTGAAGCCGATGGCGATGTGCCCCTGCTCGCCGCGAGCGGCGCGCTGCACCGCTTCGCGCAGGCGTTCGGCGCGCGCCAGCAGGGCGCGGGCCTCTTCGAACAGCACGCCGCCGGCTTCGGTGACGCGCACGCCGCGCGGCAGGCGCTGCAACAAGGTGACGCCCAGTTCATCTTCCAGCCCCTGTAGCAGGCGGGTCAGCGGCGGCTGCTGGATAAACAGCCGCTCGGCGGCGCGGGTGATGTTGCCTTCTTCCACCACGGTGACGAACGCCCGCAGGCGACGCAGTTCGATCATTGCCATACCTCAAAGGTATCTTTGGTTGTTCTGGAATGCATTAGACATCATGGCACGGCGGCGCGCATGATACCAGACATCAAAACAAGCGATGTGGAATGGCAATGTCATGTCAGATATCAATACGTTAAAACCGCACCCGGCGGCAGCGCCGGGCAACGCAGAGCTGTTTGTGGGCTTTCTGTGGCTGGGGCTGATCGGCTTCGGCGGCGTGCTGCCGCTGGCGCGCAGTATGTTGGTGGAGCGCCGGCGCTGGCTGAGCGGCGAACAGTTTACCGAGCTGCTCGGGCTGTGCCAGTTTCTGCCCGGCGGCAACGTGATCAACCTGTCGGTGGCGGTGGGCATGGAGTTTCGCGGGCTGCGCGGCGCGCTGTGCGCCTTGCTGGGCCTCATCAGCGCGCCGACGGCGATCGTGGTGGGGCTGGGCGTGGTCTACGCCCGCTTCCAAAACGATCCGCATGTGCAGCATGTGTTCGCCGGGCTGGCCGCCGCCGCCGCCGGGCTGCTGCTCTCGACCGGGATCAAGATGCTGCTGCCGCTGCGCGGTAAATGGCCGGCACTGGCGATCGTCGCGCTGGCCTTGATCGCCATCGCCTGGCTGCGCCTGCCGCTGCTGCCGACCATGCTGGTGCTGGCGCCGTTGAGCATTCTGCTGATGTGGCGGTGGCCGTCATGAGCGGGGTGTTGATTGCGCTGGCGCTGATCTTCACCGAGCTTTCTTTATTGGCGTTTGGTGGCGGCATGACCATTCTGCCGGAGATGCAGCGGCAGGTGGTGGAGGTGCATCAATGGATGAGCGCCCAGGAGTTCAGCGCGCTGTTCGCCATGGCGCAGGCCGCACCGGGGCCGAACATGATGATCGTGCCGCTGGTCGGCTGGCATGTGGCCGGCTGGGCGGGGCTGTTGGTTTCTTCGGTCGCCAAGTTCGGGCCGTCTTCCATCGTCACGCTGCTGGTGATGGGCGCCTGGCGGCGCTTTAAGGATCGCCCGTGGCGCCGCATCGTGCAGGCCGGGCTGGTGCCGCTGACCGTGGGGCTGGTGGCGGCCAGCGGTATCTTGATCGCCGAGGCTTCCGCACCCAGCTGGCGGCTGGCGGCGATCGTGGCGCTGGCGACGGGATTGAGCATGAGCAAGCGCCTCCATCCGCTGTGGGTGCTGGCGGGCGGCGCGCTGCTCGGGTTGCTGTTGGCCTGAGGGATTAGCGCGGGATCAGCACAAAGCGCGAAGGGCCGCCGCGATCGATCAGCTCATAGCGCTTTGGCGCGGTCAGGGCCAGAAACGCCACCATGCTGCCTTCGGCGTCGGTCAGCGTCATGCCGTCCGGCGTCGGCCGCCAGGCGACCGGCAACGTTTGCAGCGCCAGCGGTTGCAGGCACTGGGCGGAGGCGCTGAAGCGGAAGGCGTTGGTGTTGGCCACCACCTCGTCGCTCAGCTGCACCTCGCAGACGGTTTTACCGTCTCCGATGGCGGCGAGCTGCCAGTCGCCCTTCAGCGCGGCGGGTTCCAGCAACGGCAGTGAACTGCCCAGGGCACTGCTGCACAATACGCTCATAACGACTCCTGTCAGGCTGGCGCGGCGCAAGGCGCGCATAAGGAAATGGGTTGGCATCGGGTCACTCCTTTCGGCTGTCCGTTCACACCTTAGCACGTTCCCTGCGGGATGATGAGGTAAGGATTAGCTTTTTTAATCCTCGATAATTCTGATCTAACCGGCGATAACATGCCCATAAAGACGAGTCATTAGCCCGCCGATACGCTTATCTTTCTCATTAATACTTCGCTAATACAAATCGTTATGATTATTTCCGTCTTAACGCCCGGCGCGATGATGCACGGCGGCGTCGGGTCGCGCCGTCGGGGTTAATTACTATACTGGTCAATCCTAAGCCTTGGCTTAGATTAGAACGACTGATGAATAGTCTTACAAAGCGAGTGGATTCCTACTGTGTAAAAGGAGAATGCAATGAGCAGTCGCCACAACGATATTTTGCAAGATGACGATGAGTTCACCAGCCTGTCCGCCACATCCCCCAACGATCATAACTATCAATTTTACTATCACCAGCCCGGCAGCCTCTATGATGGGTTAGGCTACGGCGCGCTGTTAACGCTGGACAACGCCAACCTGTACAGCAACCAGCGCGGCGGAGCCGCCATCAACAACCTGGGTAAAATCCGCGATAACTTCAGCTTCGATCGCGCCGCCGATCAGCTGACGCGGTCGGGCCTGACGCACAACGGCGATCAGGTCTATCACCAGCCGGTGGCGCTGACCTATTCCTTCCTGACGCAGAGCGCGCTGAACCGCATCGGCCAGACCGGTGACGGTGACAAGGGGCTGCAACCGCTGACTCAGGCGGCGCAGACACAGGCGCTGAAATCGATGCAGGCCTGGGCCGACGTGGCGAATGTGACCTTTACCGAGGCGGCGTCCACCGATATCAACCACCGCACGGACATCACCTTCGCGTACTTCACCCAGCGCGCCGACGGCAGCACCGCCGCCGGCAGCGGCCCGAATGCCATCAACGCGTACGCCTATTACCCGCCGAGCTCCAAGCCGGGCAGCGATAACGCCTTTGCCGGCACGGTGTGGTTCAACAAAAACTTCGCCACCCATCAGGCGCCGGTTAGCGGCGACTTCAGCAGCCAGACCTTCACCCACGAGCTGGGGCATGCCCTGGGGCTGGCGCACCCGGGATCTTATGACGCCTCGTTGGGCAACCCGAGCTACCAGAACGACGCGGCTTATTACCAGGATTCGTTGCAATACTCGATCATGAGCTATTTCAACGCCGGTTACACTGGCGCCGACACCAAAGGGGTGTATGGCTATGGCCCGATGGTGGATGACATCTCCGCGATCCAAAAATTGTACGGCGCCAACATGAGCACCCGCACCGGCGACACGGTGTACGGCTTCAACTCCAACACCGGGCGCGATTTCCTGACCGCCACGGCGGACAACGGCAAACCGGTCAACTTCGCGGTGTGGGACGCCGGCGGCAACGACACGCTGGACTTCTCCGGCTACAGCCAGCAGCAGATGATCAACCTGAACGACGGCGCGTTCTCCAGCGTCGGCGGCGGCACGCAGAACGTCGCCATCGCGCGCGGGGCGATCATCGAGAACGCCATCGGCGGCAGCGGGCGCGATGTGATCATCGGCAACGATCAGGACAACCTGCTGGCGGGCAACGCCGGTTCGGACATCCTGTACGGCGGCCTGGGGGCGGATCATCTGTGGGGCGGCAAAGACGCCAACAACTTCACCGACTATTTCGTCTATCTCAATGCCAAAGAGTCCACGGTGGCGGCGTTCGACGTGATTGAAGACTTCGAGCACGGCATCGACAAGATCGATCTCTCCGGCCTGCGCTTCAACAACAGCCTGAGCGAGCTGCGCTTTATCGACAGCGGCAGCGCCTTCAGCGGCCAGAAAGGCGAGATCCAGCTCAACTTCGACGCCTTCAACGGCACCACCGATCTGCTGATGAACACCCACAGCAACAGCTACGCCGCCGACTTCAAGATCCATGTGGTCGGGCAGGTGGAGCAGAGCGATATTCTGTTTGCCTGAGGGCGATGAAGGGGAAAGAGAAAAGGGCCGAACGGCCCTTTTTTTACGGCTGGGCCGCCGCCGCGCTTTCCGCCACGAAGGAGCCGGTCGCCACCGCGCCGGCGCGGCGGTAGTGGGCCACGATCACGCCGCCGGGCGAGACCACCGATTGGGCCAGCGTGAAGGCCGCCGGCGCCGCGTTATCATCAAACAGCCGCTTGCCGCCGCCGAGCAGCACCGGGTAGGTGAGCAGGCGCAGTTCGTCCACCAGATCGTTGGCCAGCAGCTGTTGAATCAGCGTGCTGCTGCCCTGCACCAGCAGCACCGGCCCCTGGGTGCGCTTCAGCTCGCGCAGCCGGGCGATGATGTCCCGCCCCAGCCACTGGCTGTTCTGCCACGCCAGCGTCTCGCCGTGGTGGGTGGCGACGTATTTGGTGGCCTGATTGAATACGCGGGCGATATCGGCGGAAAACGGATCGGCCTCGTCGGTGATCTGCGGCCAGTAGCCGGCGAAAATGTCGTAGGTGCGCCGCCCCAGCAGCAGATCGAACGGCGCGGAGAAAAGATCGCCCATCGTTTCCGCAATGGCGTCATCCCAGTAGGGGGCTGTCCAGCCGCCGAATTGAAAGCCGCCGCTGCGATCTTCGTCCTGCCCGCCCGGCGCCTGCATCACGCCGTCGAGGCTGACGAAGGCGCTGGCAATAATCTGTCGCATGGCTGTCTCCTGCCGTTGAGTGCCAGCTGAAAGTTTAGCCGCCGCGCGGCGGCTACGCCAACCGGCCGCTCAGGGCTGCAGCGCCTTGAGCAGTGCCTGATGGAAACGCTCCGGTTCTTCCATTTGCGGCGCATGGCCCAGCCCGGCGAACTCGATCAGCGTGGCGTGCGGGATCAGCTTCGCCGCCTGTTTGCCCAGCTCCGCGTAGTGGCCGATCCTGGCCTTGACCGCCGGCGCGGCGATATCGCTGCCGATGGCGGTGGTGTCGGCGGTGCCGATCATCAGCGTAGTGGGGGTTTGCAGATCCTTGAACTCGTAGTACACCGGCTGGGTGAAGATCATGTCGTAGATCAGCGCCGAGTTCCACGCCACCAGGCGATGGCCCGGCCCGTTGTTCAGCCCGGCCAGCATATCCACCCAGCGATCGTACTCCGGCTTCCAGTTGCCGCCGTAGTAGGTGCGCTGCTCATAGTTGCGGATGCCCTCGGCGGTGGTGTTCAGCTCGCGCTCGAACCATTGATCGACGCTGCGCCACGGCACGCCTTTGGCCTTCCAGTCCTCGAGGCCGATCGGGTTGACCATGACCAATTGCTCCACTGCCTGCGGATACATCAGGCTGTAGCGCGTGGCCAGCATGCCGCCGGTGGAGTGGCCGATGACGATGGCCCGGCTGATTTTCAGGTTCTGCAGCAGGCCGTGGGTGTTTTGCGCCAGCTGCTGGAAGCTGTACTGGTAATGCGCAGGTTTGGTGGAGGAGCAAAAGCCGATTTGATCCGGCGCGATCACGCGGTAGCCGGCCTTGCTCAGCGCCTTGATGGTGTCCTGCCAGGTGGCGGCGCAGAAGTTTTTACCGTGCAGCAACAGCGCGGTGCGGCCGTTGGCGGCGCCTTCCGGCGGCACGTCCATATAGCCCATTTTTAACGCCTGCCCCTGCGAGGTGAAACTGAACTGCTGCAACGGATAAGGGTAGTGAAAACCCTGCAGCTCCGGGCCGAACTTCGGCGTTTCGGCGGCGGCGGGGAACGCGGCCAGCGTGGCGCACAGCAGCGCGCTACGGGTGAATCTCAGCATCCTGATCTCCTGAAAAACGGACGATAGCCGAGTATAGCCATAATCAGGGCGTCGGCGCGCCGATGGTTTCAGATAATTCTGTAATGTTACGGCCCGATCCCGGGCAAGGTTCCGGCCACGGCCTTGCACACAGTGAACGCGGTCACGCCGCGCAACATTGGCGGTGCCTGATGGTTTTATTTCAAGGCTAAGTTATGCGATGCTTAAGCATTATTTATGCAAAAGGATCCTCGCATGTCCGCTTTATCCCGCTGCGCTTTCAGCGAAGGCAGCGTCGCTTTGCCGGAAGGCTATGCCGATCGCACCGTCAACGTGCTGTTGGCCGGCGATGATGTTTCCCCCTCAATCAATATTTCCCGCGATGCGCTGCAGCCGGCGGAAAACCTGGAAGGCTACGTCACCCGCCAGCTCGATGCGCTGGCGCAGGGGCTGAAAGGCTGGGCGTTCAAAAGCCGCGAGCCGGCGACGCTGGGCGATGGATTAACCGCCGGTGAATGGGTGCGCGCCAGCTACCTGCGCGACGGCAAGCGCATCTGGCAAAACCAGGCGGTGTTCGCGCTGGCGGAGGGCCGGGTGCTGGTGTTCACCCTGGCGATGGCGCGCAAGCTGACGCCGCAAGACGATGCGCTGCTGTTGCAGGTGCTGAGCAGCTACCGGGCGGCATAACGATGAACCCTTCACGTAAAAGGACCTTACGATGACCGAAGCGGCCCGCGTCGGCGATACCATCGGGCATTCCCATGCCCTGGCCGGCATGATTGCCGGCACCCTTGTCGGCGGCCTGATCGCCGCCGCAGGCGCGGTGGCGGCGGGTGCGCTGTTCGTCGCCGGCCTGGCGGCTTCCTGTATTGGCGTTGGCGTGTTGCTCATCGGCGCCAGCCTGGCGGTGGGGTATCTCACCGGGGAGGCGGCCACCGCGGCGCGCGACGGCATTGCCGACGCCGGTGCCGGTAGCCTGACCCCCAAAGGCAATATCGTCACTGGCTCCCCCAACGTCTTCATCAACGGCAAACCCGCCGCGCTCGCCACCAACAGCCAGGTGGCCTGCAGCGACGACGGCCCGAGCATGCAGATGGCGCAGGGTTCCGACAAGGTCAGCATCAACGGCCAGCCCGCCTCGCGCGTGGGGGACAAAACCAACTGCGACGCGCAGGTAATGGAAGGCTCGCCCAACGTGTTTATCGGCGGCGGCACCGTCACCACCTTGCCGATCAAGCCCGAAGTGCCGGATTGGCTGTACAAGGTCTCTGACCTGACGCTGCTGTTCGCCGGCCTGGTGGGTGGCGTGGGCGGCGCCGCCGGCAAGCTGGGGGCGCTCGGCAAACTGTTGGGCAAGCTGCCCGGCATCAACAAGCTGGCGCGCATCGCCTGCCGCGCCGGCACCCTGATGACCGCCACCGCCGCCGTCGGCATTATCGCCCGGCCGGTGGATATCGTCAGCGGCCAGAAATTCCTCGACGGCGAAGACGATCTCGATTTCGTGCTGCCTTCGCGCCTGCCGGTCGCCTGGCAGCGCTATTGGCGCAGCGGCAACCCCGGCGACGGCGTACTGGGCCGCGGCTGGAACCTGTTCTGGGAGAGCAGCCTGCAGCCGTATCAGGACGGCCTGGTGTGGCGCGCCCCTTCCGGCGACTTCGTCGCTTTCCCCAGGGTGCCGCGCGGCCACAAAACCTACTGCGAAGCCGAAAAATGCTGGCTGATGCACAACGACGACGGCAGCTGGCAGCTGTTTGACGTCGGCGAACAGATTTTCCACTACCCGCCGCTGGCGGGCGACCAGCCGAGCCGGCTCAGCATGATCACCGACGCCATCGGCAACGCTACCTCGCTGTTTTACGACGACGAGGGGTTGCTGAGCGAACTGGTGGACAGCGCCGGGCAGCGCCTGATGTGCCGCTATGCGCAGGGCCGCCTGCGCGAAGTGGCGCTGCAAACCGCCGAAGGCGAACGGACGCTGGCGCGCTACGGCTACGATGAGCAGGGCCAACTGACGACGGTGAGCAACCGCGCCGGTGAGGTAACGCGCCGTTTTGGCTGGCGCGACGGCCTGATGATCAGCCACCAGGACGCCGCCGGGTTGCTGAACGAATACCAATGGCAAGAGATCGACGGCGTGCCGCGCGTGACGGCCTACCGCAACAGCGCCGGGGAATCCCTTGAGTTCGGCTATGACTTCGCCGGCGGGCGCCGCAGCGCGGTGCGCGGCGACGGCAAGCGGGCGGAGTGGCGGCTGGACGACGACGACAACGTGGCGCAGTACACCGATTTCGACCAGCGCCGCTACGGTTTTATCTACCAACGCGGCGAGCTGTGCAGCGTGCTGCTGCCCGGCGGCGCGCAGCGCCAGAGCGAATGGGATCCTTACGGCCGCCTGCTGTCGGAGACCGATCCGCTCGGCCGCGTGACGCGCTATCAATATTCGCGCAACAGCGGCCGGTTGTTCGCCGTCGCGTACCCGGACGGCAGCAGCGAGGCGCAGCATTGGGACACGCTGGGGCGCCCGACGCGCTATGTCGATGCCCTGGGCAATGCCACGCTGTACCGCTATCCGGATGACGAAGAGAGCCTGCCCGCTAGTGTGATCGACGCGCTGGGCGGGGAGGTGAAGCTGGAGTGGGACGCCCGCGGCCAGCTGACGCGCTACACCGACTGTTCCGGCAGCGTCACGGCTTATACCTACGATGCGCTGGGGCAACTGACGGCGCAGACCGATGCCGAAGGCCACCAGACGCGCTACCGGTGGGATAACGGCGGGCGCCTGCACACCCTGATCCACCCGGACGGCGGCGAAGAGCGCTTTAACTGGAATGCGCACGGCCAGCTGGCAGAACATCAGGACGCGCTGGGCAGCCTGACCCGCTGGCAGTACAACGCCCTGGGGCTGCCGGTCAGCATCACCGACCGCATTAACCGCACCCGACGCTATCACTACAGCCCGCAGGGCTGGCTGACGCGGCTGGAGAACGGTAACGGCGGCGACTACCGCTTCAGCTATGATGCGGTGGGCCGCGTGCTGGCCGAAGAGCGCCCGGACGACACCCGCCACTATTATCGCTACGGCGCAGCCGGGCTGCTGGAGGAGCACCGCGAGGTCGGCCTGCCGGGCAGCGC
This sequence comes from Serratia sp. TMDUHS_CL, assembly GCF_037137105.1. Lineage (NCBI taxonomy): Bacteria > Pseudomonadati > Pseudomonadota > Gammaproteobacteria > Enterobacterales > Yersiniaceae > Serratia > Serratia sp. TMDUHS_CL. The sequence goes on along the minus strand of NZ_JBBBDV010000018.1, from coordinate 617 downwards.
GGGTGAGCTGACGCAGCGCGAACAGCGCTTCCGCTTCGACGAGGCCGGGCAGTTGGTCTGGCGCGGCAACGCCAGCGCGGAATGGCATTACCGCTTCGACGCCATGGGACGGCTGCGCGAGCTGAACCGCCTGCCGACGGCGAGCGGCGCGGCGCTGGGCATCGAGCCGGACAGCGTGCAGATGCGCTATGACGCCGCCGGGCGGCTGCTTGGCGAGCAGGGCGTGAACGGCGAGCTGCAATACCAATGGGATGAGCTGGCCAACCTGCAGGCGCTGACGCTGCCGCAGGGCGATCGCCTGCAGTGGCTGTATTACGGCTCCGGCCACGCCAGCGCCATTAAATTCAACCAGCAGGTGGTGAGCGAATTCACCCGCGATCGCCTGCACCGGGAAACCGGCCGCAGCCAGGGCGCGCTGCAGCAGCAGCGGCGTTACGACGCCATGGGCCGCCGCAGCTGGCAGAGCAGCGCCTTTGGCCACGACAAACTGACCCGGCCGGAAGACGGCGTGCTGTGGCGCGCTTATCGCTACACCGGCCGCGGCGAGCTGGCCGGAGTGAGCGACGCGCTGCGCGGCGAAGTGCACTACGGTTACGACGCCGAAGGCCGCCTGCTGC
>NZ_JBBBDV010000017.1:0-105951 GCF_037137105.1 Serratia sp. TMDUHS_CL | reverse complement strand
ATGGGCGTGACCCGTGCTTACGACGCGACGTTGGCGCTTTCGACGCTGCGCAACCGGTCATAAGTCGCCGCCAGCAACAGCACCAGCAGCGTAGGCTGCAGCCAGACCAGCCCCTGTTCGGCCAGCGGCAGCTTATCGAACCAGACGGGCAGCAGGCCGCTGAAGCTGGAGGCCTTCAGGCCGTCGGCGAGGCCAAACACCAGGCTGGTGGCGATCACCGGTGCGAAGACGCGCTTGGCGCTGCGCCAGCGGTTCTGGCTGAAGCTGAGCAACACTAGCGCGATGCAGGGCGGATAGATCGCCGTCAGCACCGGTAGCGAGACGCGGATCAGGTTGGCCAGCCCCATGTTGGAGACCAGCATGGCGAAGAGGGCGAGGATAACCACCAGCGTGCGGTAAGAGAGCGGCAGGTAGCGAGAGAAGAAGTCCGCGCAGGCGCAGGTCATGCCGACCGCCGTCACCAGGCAGGCGATGAACATCAGCACTGCCATAAAGACGCTGCCCAGATCGCCGAAGGTGTGTTGCACATAAGCGTGCAGGATTGCCGCGCCATCCTGAGCGCCACTCTCGACCAGGCTGCCGCTGCCGGCGCCGAGTTTGAACATGCAGATATAGACCAGCGTCAGGCCGACGCCGGCGATCAGGCTGGCCCACAGGGTGTAGCGCAGCAGCAGGCCGCTGTCGCTGACGCCGCGCGAGCGGGCGGCGGTGACGATAATCGAGCCAAACATCAGCGCCGACAGCGTGTCCATGGTTTGATAACCCTGCACGAAGCCGGTGGAAAACGCCGATGCCTGATAGCTGCCGACGGCGGAGACCGGTTCACCGGCGGGCCAAACTAGGGCGGCGATGCCGAGCGCGGCCAGCGCCAGGATTTTCAGCGGCGCCAGAATATGGCCGACGTTATCGAGCAACCGGCCGGGATACAGCGAGACGATCATCGCCAGGGTAAAGAACAGCAGGCTGTAGATGAACTGCGGCAGGGCGCCGTCGCCGGTGAAGGGCGCGATGCCGAGGGCGAAAGAGACATTGGCGGTTCGCGGCGTGGCGAACAGCGGGCCGAGCGCCAGATAGCAGACGGTCGCCAACAGCAGGCCGGCGGTGCGGCCGATGGGGCCGGTCAGCAGGCTGATGCTGCCGCCGACGCGCGCCAGCGCGATCACGGCGATCACCGGCAAGGCGACGGCGGTCACCATAAACCCGAGGGCGGCCGGCCACAGATGTTCGCCGGACTGCAGCCCCACCAGCGGGGGGAAAATGATGTTGCCGGCGCCGACAAACAGGGCGAAGGTCATAAAGCCCAGGGCGATAATGTCTTTCGGGGATAAATTCTTGGTCATAACGGTATGGCACTGCCTGTATTCATGAAATAAACGGCCTGCTGCGGAATGGATAACTGCAGAGGGCAGGCGCAGAGGGCAGCGAGCGCCCGCAAAATTTTCGTCTGGCAGGATATAATAATTCGGCGACAAAAACCTGATTAATCCAGCGCTGTTTATCCTGGCGTGAACCGGCCGCACAGAGGGATCATGGCGGCCGGCCCGGCTGCGCGTTAGCTCGCGCGCGCCACCATGTCTATCGACAGCGGGATTTCGATATGCGGTTTGAAAGAGTCATACGCGAAAGAGACGTGGCCGTCTTCGACCGGTTTGCGGGTGAAAAAGATCAGCATATCGCGGGTCGAATGCCGGCGTTTGTCCTGCGCTTCCACCGGTGAGAGGCTATGTTTGCGTTCATGATCGACAATCAGCAGGGTATCGAGGAAATGCCGATGCTGTATTTCGCCCAAAATCCATTCTGGCCGGGCCCGATCGAATTTGATCCCGCTGGTTTCGCGCATATCGTGAATAAAGGTCTTGGCGCTGTCGTCGGTCATGTTGTCGCAGCCGAGGAAGGTCGTCATGGTGTGGTCGACGCCGTCGCTGTGCACGCCTTCCAGCGCCGGTTCGCCCAGCATCTGCGGCGTGGTGACGGTGCGCAGGTTGAACACCGTGCAGACGAATTTGTTGATCTCCTGATTAAGCCGGGCGCGCGGCGTCACGCTCACGCCATCGATCACGTAGGCTTTGAATTTCATCAGCGCCTGGAATGCCGTATTCAACTGCAGATCGTCGTTGATGCCGCGGAAGTGGCGCACCTTGCCCGAATCGTAACGGATGAAGTCTTCCTCGACCGAGAGCACGAAAGGCTGGAATTCCAGCCGCTCAATCTGGGCGCGATCGAAGTCGAAACAGAAGCGGCCGTTTCTGGACTTGCGGAAAGGCAGCGTGGGATCGTCCGCCAGATTGCCGCTGACCTGCTGCAGCTTGGCGAAATCTTCCGGCCGCGCGCCCAGCGCCAGCAGGATCGCTTGCATGGTGGCGCCGGGGATAAAGGCTGAACGGTGTTCCTGATACGCCTTCTTAACTTCATCAAGCAGGGATAACTGTCGCATTTCTCGGGGGCCTCACGAATGATGTGGCGATTATAAAATCTTGCTGCCGATCTCCACGTCGAAGTCGGTTTTCAGCAAGACGGTGCCTTGATCCCGGGTGACCGCGGCAAGTACCAGCACTTCGGATTTAAATCCAGCAACCCGCCTGGCGGGGAAATTAACGACGGAGATGACTTTTTTGCCGAGCAGATCATCTTCCTGATAGTTTTCGCATAATTGCGCCGAGCTGTTTTTAATGCCAATTTCTTCGCCGAAATCAATGCGCAGCTTATAGGCGGGCTTTAACGCCTTGTCGTTATATTCCACGGAAATAATTTCGCCAATACGCATATCCAGTTTCATAAAATCAGTGATTTCGGCCATAAGTCAGTCCAGTTAATTAAGTGGCTTCAGGAAGGCTAGCAAAGGGGAATTATTCCGACAACGCCGCCAGGAGGGGAATAGTTATACCGGATGTAGCAATTAATTTACATTGTCGTAACGGGGTGAGCTTAATTATAATCTTGGTGAATTATATAAAATTGAAACGTCATTATTTCCCGCAAGTGTGTTCATTACGCAGGCTTAGGGGGGCCGGTGTCGGTGCTGTTAAGCCGGTGTTAAATTGGTTAGTATGTTCCGCATTAACTCATCAGCCGCATTTTTCAGGTAGTGATATGGAAATAACCCAGCGCGAAAAACGCGATCGGCGAAAGGCATTTATCGCGCCGTTTTTCCTGATATTAATTTGGTCGACCGGTTTTATTGCCGCGCGGGCGGTGGCGGATCATGCCGATCCCAACCTTTTCCTGACTTTGCGCTTTTTGATCGCCGCTGCGGTATTCGCCCTGCTGGCGCTGCATTGCGCCTGGCCCAAGGGGCGACAGTTCGTGATGCACCTGCTGACCGGCATGCTGATGAACGGCGTTTATCTCGCCGCAAGCTGGTGGGCGGTGGCGAACGGCCTGGCGGCCGGGGTGATGTCGCTCATTGGCGGATTGCAGCCGCTGTTCACCGCGCTGATTTTCGCGCTGGTGCTGCGCAAATCGATAGGATTGCGTTCCTGGGCTGGGCTGGCGGTTGGTTTTATCGGTGTTGCGCTGGTGCTCTCCCCTCGGCTGACCGGTATCGACGTCGGCAATATGGCGCTGTTGCCGATTCTGATGGGGTTTGGCAGCATCGTCGCGCTGACGATCGGCATCATGGTGCAGAAGTCTTCGCTGGCGGCGGCCGATCTGCGGGCGGCAGGCGCCATTCAGCACCTCGGCGCCGCGATCGTAACCGGCGTGCTGGCGGCCGTGATGGGCTCTGGCGCCTGGGACAATTCGCCGACGCTGTGGTTCTCGCTGCTGTGGTCGGCCGGCGTGTTGTCGCTGGGCGGCACCGCGCTGTTTATCTGGATGGTGCGCCACGGCGATTTGACTCGCATTACCGCGCTGATGCTGCTGGTGCCGCCGGCGGCGGCACTGCAGGCGTACGTGCTGTTTGGCGAGGCGCTGTCGCTGCTGCAGCTGGCAGGATTTGTGCTGACGCTGCTGGGAGTCGCCATCGTACAGCGAATTCGCCTGCTGCGGCGCTCTCGCTTGGCCGAATAGTCTGCAACAGGAAGTGCCGTAAAGCCCGCGCTGCCGGGCTTTTTTATTGGCTGAAAAATGGCCAACCTCACAAAACGGAAAGATAACAAAGCAACGGCGTTGCCTCGTCACACTTATTAACTATATGTTAATTTTTGGTTTATTAAATGTGATCAGGGGATGGATGATGATGAAAAAAATCAGCGCTACCGTAGCTGCAATCACCTTACTGGGCTCCGTTTCCGCCTATGCGGCCTTCCCGGCGGGCTACCCCGCCGACTATCAGAAACGGGTCGACGGCGCGAAGAAAGAAGGCAAGGTGGTGATTTACTCGACCACCGACACCAAGGCGGCGGCGCCGCTGATCCAGGGGTTCGAGGCGTTGTATCCGGGCATTAAGGTGGAATACAACGACATGAACAGTACCGAACTGTATAACCGCTTCATCAGCGAGCAGGCGGCCGGCGGCACCAGCGGCGACGTGGTGTGGAGCTCGTCGATGGACACCATTTTGAAACTGGCGGGCGATTACGCACAGGAATACGCCTCCCCCGAGCAGGCTCAGCTGCCGAAATGGGCGGTATGGCAAGATAAGGTGTATGGCACCACCTATGAGCCGGTGGTGTTTATCTATAACAAACGCCTGATCCCGCAAGGCGATGTGCCGGATTCGCACGCGGCGCTGGCTAAACTGATCGCCGGCCAGACGGACAAATTCAAGAAGAAAGTCACCACGTACGACATCGAAAAATCTGGCGTCGGCTTCATGCTGTCGGTGCAGGACTTCAAGGCCGATCCTAACTACTTCAAAACGCTGGCCGACGTGGCCAAGGGCGGGCTGGCGGTACAATCCTCCACCGGCACCATGATGGAGCGCGTCTCCTCCGGTGAAAACCTGATCGGCTTCAATATCCTCGGTTCGTACGCCGAGGCTCGCGCCAAGAGCGATCCGTCGCTCGGCATCGTCTATCCGAAAGACTATACCCTGGTGCTGTCGCGCGTGAGCTTCATCAGCAAAGAGGCCGGCAACCCTAACGCCGCCAAGCTGTGGTTCGACTACGTGCTGTCGGAAAAAGGGCAAAATATTCTCGCCAATCAGGCGGATATCCCCTCGATCCGCAACGACATCGAAGGCAAGAACGACATTGACGGCATGACCAAGCTGCTGGGCAACGCGCTCAAGCCGATCCCGGTCGACGATAGCCTGCTGGAATACCTGCAGCCGGCCAAACGCCTCGACTACATCAAACAATGGCGCGCCGCTGCGGCGAAATAACAGGGACTGCATTCGGACGCGCGCCTGCCTTAGAGGCGTGCGCCCTTTGGTCGGCGTTTACAACCATAGGGAGCATTTATGCAAGCATGGCGCAGAAAGTGGCAGAGCCTGCCGCGCGGCCTGGTGGTGTTGATAACCGCACTGGTTATCTATGTCCCCCTGTCGTTTATCATCATTCAAAGCTTCCTCTCGGCACCGTTCTTCTCTCCCTCCAAGGTCTTCAGCCTGGAGGCCTTCGAGTTCATCTTTACCGATCCGGATTTCTACAAGGCGCTGAAGAGCGGCTTTATTCTGGCATTCGGGCTGGTGATCATCGCCATCCCGCTCGGCGGCATTTTGGCCTTCCTGATGGTGCGCACCGATCTGCCGGGGCGGCGGATCATCGAGCCGCTGATTCTGGTGCCGATCTTCGTGTCGCCGATGGTGCTGGGCTTCGGCTACGTGGTGGCGGCGGGGCCGGTGGGCTTCTTCTCGCTGTGGGCGGAGGCGCTGCTGGGCTTCGTGCCGTGGAATATCTATTCGATGGCCAGCATCGTGGTGATTGCCGGATTGACGCACGTGCCCCACGCGTATCTGTATATCTCCTCGGCGCTGCGCAGCGTGGGCTCCGACGTTGAAGAAGCGGCGCGCACCGCCGGTGCCACGCCGCTGCAGGTCATGACCGCCGTCAGTCTGCCGATGGTGCGGCCGTCTATCCTGTATGCCGGAGTGCTGCTGTTCTTCCTCGGGCTGGAAGTGTTCGGCCTGATGCTGGTGCTGGGGGATCCGGAGGGCAACCTGGTGCTGGCGACCTACCTTTACCAGTTGACCAACAAGCTGGGCACGCCGTCTTACCACCTGATGGCGGCGGTGGCGGTGGTGCTGATCTGCATCACCATTCCGCTGGTGATGCTGCAGCGCCGGCTGATGCGTACCGCCAACCGTTTCGTCACCGTCAAGGGCAAAGCCTCGCAGGCCCGCGCGCTGCCGCTGGGCAAATGGCGCTGGGTGGCCGGCGCGGTGGTGGTGTTTTGGCTGACCGTCACCATCGGCGTGCCGCTGATCGGCGTGGTGCTGCGCGCCTTTATCTCCAACTGGGGCGTGGGCGTGTCTGTTTGGGACGAGCTGTCGATCAACACCTTCCGCACCATCTGGGCGCAGCCCAACCTGCTGCGCGCCATCGTCAACTCAATGGCGATCGGGGTGATCGGCGGGGCGTTGGCGGTGGCGTGCTACCTGTTTATCGGCATCGCCATGCACCGCAAGCCGGATGGCGCCACGCGCTTCCTCGACTACAGCGTGCTGGTGCCGCGTGCGGTGCCGGGGCTGCTGGCCGGCCTGGCATTCCTGTGGGTGTTTCTGTTCCTGCCGATGTGGCTGGACAAATCGCTCAAGGAGGGCTGGCTGTCGGCGCTGCCGATGGCCGAGTGGCTGCGTGCTAACTGGATTGTCTGGCTGCGTTCGCTGCGCAGCACCATCTTCAGCGTCTGGCTGGCGTACACCGTGGTGTGGATGGCTTACGGCCTGCGGCTGATCTCTTCCACGCTGCTGCAGGTGGGGCCGGAGCTGGAGGAGGCGGCGCGCAGCGCCGGCGCCAGCCGCGGCCAGGTCACCCGTCACGTCACCATTCCGCTGTCGCGCTACGGCCTGATCGGCTCTTGGCTGCTGATGTTCCTGATCTTTGAGCGCGAATATTCTACCGGGGTGTATCTGCTGTCTCCGGGCACGGAAACCATCGGCTCGATGCTGGTTTCCCTGTGGGCCGCGGGCGCTATCGATATCGTCGCCGCGCTGTCGTTCATCAATATCCTGCTGGTGGTGCTGGGGTTGGGGATCGCCTTGCGCTTTGGAGTGAAATTACATGATTGAACTTTCGGTAGAGAATCTGCATTTGACCTATGGCGACAACCCGGTGCTGAAAGGGGTGTCGATGGAGCTGAAACGGGGCGAAGTGGTCTCGCTGCTGGGCCCGTCGGGCAGCGGCAAAACCACGCTGCTGCGGGCGGTGGCCGGGCTGGAGAAACCGAGCCAGGGCCGAATCGTCATCGGCAATAATGCGGTGTACAACGGCAGCGCGCGCAGCGAAATTCCCGCCGAAGAGCGCAATCTGGGGCTGGTGTTTCAGTCCTATGCGCTGTGGCCGCATAAAACGGTGTTTGAGAACGTCGCTTACCCGCTGAAGCTGCGTAAGATCGCCTCGGCGGAAATCACCCAGCGGGTGCAGGCGGTGCTGGATCAGCTCGGGTTGGGGCATCTGGCCAAGCGCCATCCGCACCAGCTTTCTGGCGGCCAGCAGCAGCGCGTGGCGATTGGGCGTGCGCTGGTCTACAACCCGCCGGTGATCCTGCTGGACGAGCCGCTGTCCAACCTTGACGCCAAGCTGCGCGAAGAGGCGCGGGTATTCCTGCGCGAGTTGATCATCAAGCTCGGCCTGTCGGCGCTGATGGTGACCCACGATCAGAACGAGGCGATGGCCATCTCCGATCGCATCCTGCTGCTCAACAACGGCAAAATCGAACAGCAGGGTACGCCGCAGGAGATGTACGGTTCACCCACTACGCTGTTCACCGCTGAGTTCATGGGCAGCAACAACCGCTTGCCGGGCAAGATCGTGGCGCTGGAAGGCGATCGGGCGCGCATCGAAGGCAAGGACTGGGCGCTGTGGGGCAAAGCGGGCGAAGGCGTGCAGGTTGGCCAGGAGGGCTCGGCGGTGATCCGCGTGGAGCGCGTGCGGTTGGGCGAAGATCCGCAGGGCAACCAGCTTGAGCTGCCGCTGTTGACCAGCATGTATCTCGGCGATCGCTGGGAGTACCTGTTCCGCACCGTGGCCGAGGATTTCGTGGTGCGCGCCTATGGCCACGAGGCGCGCAGTCAGGCGCTTTGCCGGCTCTCCCTGCCGGCCGAGCATCTGTGGATATTCCCGAAAGCCTAGTCAGGACGCCCGCAGACGCGGGCGCTCCGTTTACAGATCCAGCACCAGCCGGTTGCCTTTGGCGCGCGAGCAGCAGATCAACAGGGTTTGCTGCGCCGCGCGCTCTTCGTCACTGAGATACTGATCGCGGTGATCGGCTTCCCCCTCGACGATGCGGGTTTCGCAGGTGCCGCAAATGCCTTCGCGGCACAGGCACTCGACCTTGGCCGCCTTGCTGTTTTCCAGCGCCTGCAGGATGGTCATGTCTTCCGCCACTTCAAGCTCAATACCCGACCGGGCCAGCACCAGCGTAAAGGCGCCGCCCGCCGTGTCTTCGGCGGCAAAGGCTTCGCTGTGCAAGCGACCGGGGGCGATGCCCTGTTCGGCGGCGGTCCGGTAAACCGCTTCGTTCAGCGCCGCCGGGCCGCAGACGTAGATATGGGCACCGGGCTCCACGTCGGCCAGCGTGCGTGCCAAATCCAATCGGCCGTTAAGACTGGATACATGGCAACTGACGTTGTCGGTGAACGGCGCTTGCGTCAGCTGCTGCTGGAAGGCGTTGTGTTCCTCGCTGTGGAAGCAGTAGTGCAGATGATAGCGTTGCCCGCTGCGCTGCAGCTCGTGCAGATGGGCCATAAACGGCGTGATGCCGATGCCGCCGGCGATCAGCACGTGATGCTGCGCCTCCGGCGCCAGCGCGAACAGGTTATTGGGGGTGCTGATGGTCAGCGTATCGCCGATCGCCAGCCGATCGTGCATGAAGTCGGAACCGCCTTTGGAAGGGGACTCACGGCGCACGGCGATCTGGTAACGGTCGAGCTCGAACGGTGAGCTCAGCAGCGAATAGGCATTGCTGTAACGCTGCTCGCCGTCCTGCATTTGCACGATGATGTGGCTGCCGCCGCTGAAGGCGGGCAGCGGCCGGCCTTGCGGATCCGCCAGGGTAAAGCGCTTGACCTGTGCGGTGACGGGGTCGATGTCGACGACGCGAACATCAAGCATCTGATAGCTGGTCATTCATTGGCTCCAAAGCGCGGGCGTCCCCGCGCATGAAAAAGTTATACCGCCTGGCACAGGTATTTGAGCTCCAGATAGTCTTCGATGCCGTATTCGGAGCCTTCACGCCCCAGACCCGACTGCTTCACCCCGCCGAACGGGGCTACCTCGTTGGAGATAAGGCCGGTATTGATGCCGACCATGCCGTACTCCAGCCGCTCCGAAACGCGCCAGATGCGCGCCGCATCGCGGGTATAGAAGTAGGCTGCCAAGCCGTAGATGGTGTCGTTGGCCTGGCGGATCGCCTCGGCTTCGTCATCGAACACCACCAGCGGCGCGACCGGGCCAAAGATCTCTTCTTCCAGCAGCAGCGAGCCAGGCTGCACGTCGCCCAGCACCGTTGGCGTGAAGAAATTGCCGCCCAGCGCGTGCGGCGTGGCGCCGGTCAGCACCTGAGCGCCTTTGCTCAGCGCGTCATCGAGCAGTTCCAGCACCTTGTCGCGCGCCTTGCGGTTGATCAGCGGGCCGATCTGCACGCCGGGTTCGAAGCCGTTGCCGACCTGCAGCGCCGCCACGCGGGCGACAAACTTCTCGGCGAACTGTGGGTAAACGCCGCGCTGCACGTAGAACCGATTGACGCAAACGCAGGTCTGCCCGGCGTTGCGGTATTTGGCGATCAGCGCGCCTTCCACCGCGGCATCGATGTCCGCATCGTCAAACACGATGAACGGCGCGTTGCCGCCCAGCTCCAGCGACACTTTCTTGATGGTGTCCGAGCTCTGGCGCATCAGCAGCCTGCCCACCGGCGTGGAGCCGGTAAAGCTCAGCTTGCGCACCTGCGGGTGGCCGGTCAGCTCGGCGCCGATCGCCTGCGAGTTGCCGGTCACCACGTTGAACACCCCGGCGGGAATGCCGGCGCGCTCGGCCAGCTCGGCCATCGCCAGCGCCGAGTAAGGGGTTTCGTTGGCGGGTTTGACCACCAGCGTGCAGCCGGCCGCCAGCGCCGGCGCGGCCTTGCGGGTGATCATCGCCGCCGGGAAGTTCCAGGGCGTGATCGCAGCGCACACGCCGATGCCCTGCTTCAGCACCATCAGGCGTTTATCGCCGCTCGGCGAGGGAATGATGTCGCCATTGGTGCGCTTGGCCTGTTCGGCGAACCATTCGATAAAGGAGGCGGCGTAGCGGATCTCGCCCAACGACTCCGCCAGCGGCTTGCCTTGCTCCAGCGTCATCAGGCTGGCCAGATCCTGCTGGTGTTCCAGCATCAGTTCGAACCAGCGGCGCAGCAGCTGGGCGCGTTGCTGTGCCGGCAGCGCGCGCCAGCCTTCCAGCGCCTGCTGGGCGGCGTCGATCGCCCGCTGGGTTTCGGCCGTCGCCATGTTGGGCACGCTGCCGATGAGTTGGCCGGTGGCGGGATCGCTCACCGGCAGGGTTTCCTGGTTGTCGGCATCGCGCCATTGCCCGTTGATGTAGGCCTGTTGGCGGAATAGCGCCCGATCGGAAATATTCACAAAGAACCTCACAAGTCAGGGGGAGGGGGCCCGTGGGCCCCGTCGCATCAGGGTTGATAAACCTGCGCCAGCAGGTTGTGGAAGTGGGCGATGCCGTGTTCGCTGACGCCGCTGCCGGCGCCGTCGGCCATGATGCGCCCCTGGCCGCGATAGCCGCGCGATTTGAGGCCTTTTTGCACGCTCTCCACCAGCCGCAAATCTTCCGGGCGGAACACGTCGCGGTACCAGTCGATCAGTTTGAGCTGCTCGTCGCTCAAATCGGCGTTGGTGAAGTAGATGTCGTAGTGCTGCAGGGTGGTTTCTGCATCGACCGGGAATTCATAGATCACCGTCATCATGCCTTCCAGCGGCGGCATGTTGAACATGGTGCACGGCCACAGCCAAATGCCGTGGAAGCTGGCTTCTTTTCCCTCTTCAAACTTGAACGACTGCTCGGAAGGGCGGGCGTAGCCGAACTGCAGCGTCCAGTTGCCGTGCAGGGTGTGCCAGTAGCGGTCGACCTGCACCGAGTCGGCGAAGCCGGGGTGCGCCGGGCCGCAGTGGTAGCACTCGAGATAGTTGTCGACGATGTTCTTCCAGTTGGCCGGGGTACGGGTGACGAAGCGCGCCGCCAGCTTGAGATCGTCGACCTGCGGGCAGGCTTCGCGCACTTTGGCGCCGAGGCCCGGCAGCTGGTCTTCCACCGTGCCGGCCTGCGAGTCCAGATTGACGTAAATAAACCCGGCGTACTCTTCGACCCGCACCGGCATCAGGTGCGAGTTTTCCTTATCGAAGTTCTGCACGTTTTCGCAGTTGCGCGCGTGCGCCAGTTCGCCGTCCAGCTTGAACGCCCAGGCGTGATAAGGGCAGGTGATGACGTTTTTCGCCCGGCCGTCGCCCGCCAGCAGCTGGTGGCCGCGGTGCGGGCAGACGTTGTAAAAGGCGCGCAGCACTTTGTCGCGGCCACGCACCACCAGAATGTTTTCACCGATGATCTCGCGGGTGATGTAGTCGTTCGGTTCGGCGAGCTCGCTGCGGTGCGCCACGCAAATCCAGCTGGTGGCGAACACCTGCTCTTTTTCGTGCTCGAACGCCGTCTGGTGGGTATAGAATCGGGCCGGAATGGTGTAAGCCTCGCGGGCGTCGGCGCAGAAATCTTTCGGTAAGGTAAATTCAGGGATCAGAGTGCTCATAAGTTAACCTTCCTCTTTTCTTATTGTCATTTCGCCATAGGGCGCGGTTGATACGACGATGGAGCGGAGAGTTCGGCGGCCGGCGGCGCCTCGGGCAGCGCCGGCGCGCTGCTTTCGATCAGGTGAGCCGGAATGGCCGCGTAGTCCTGCTTCAGCCAGCGGGCGAAGCCGTAGGTTTTCACCAGCAGCACCAGCAGGAACGGCAGCGCGGTCAGGATCACCGTGGTTTTCATGGTGTCCAGCGAGGCGCCGGTGAACAGGATCGACAGCGGGATCAGGGTGATCACCACGCACCAGAACAGGCGCAGCATCGGGCTGGGATCTTGCCCCTCCTGCAGGTTGCGGGTGCTGGTGGCGGCCATGGTGTAGGCCACCGCGTCCATGTGCGAGGCCAGGAAAATGATCATGATGAACAGATAGGCAGCCAGGAACAGCTTGCCGAGCGGCAGCGCCGTCAGCAGCATCTGCACGGCGGTTTCGCCGCCCTGGGTGCTGAGGATCTCCGGCACGTTGAGCTGCCCGCTGATGAACTGGTGCATGGCGTAGCTTTCCAGCGAGCCGAAGAAGAACCAGCAGCCGAGGGTGCTGCCGAGCAACAGCGCCCAGATCACCTCTTTAATCTTGCGGCCGCGCGAGACGCGGGTGACGAACATCGCCACGCCCGGGGTGTAAGAGATCCACCACAGCCAGTAGAACACCGTCCAGCTGCGGCTGAAGCTGCCGTCGCCCATCGGATCGGTGAACAGGCTCATCTGCAGGAAGTTTTGCGCCGTCAGGCCGATGGCGTTGATGGTGTTGTTGATGGTGAACTCGGTGGGGCCGACCAGCAGCACCAGCCCGGCGAAGACGAAAGCGCCCCAGCCGACCATTTTGCTCAGGCGCTGCATGCCACCGTCGATGCCGATGTAGGAGCTGAGGCAGAAAATCACCGCCGCCAGCAGGATCACCGTCGCCTGCACCACGAAATTGTCGGGGATGCCGGTCAGCGCCGTCAGCCCGCGAGTAAAGGTGGAGGCGGTCAGCACCAGCGAAATGGTGAGGGCGCCGACGGTGGCGACCAGGAAAATCAGGTCCACCATCCGCCCGATCGGGCCGTTGGCGCGCACGCCGGTGATGGCGGAAATGATCCCCGACAGGCTGAGCCCTTTGTTCTTACGCACGTGGAAGTGGTAGGCCATGATCAGCGAGGCGAGGGCGTAGGTTGCCCAGGCGCTCAGGCCCCAGTGGAAGAAGGAGTAGCTGATGCTGTATTCCAGCGCCTTCGGGGTGCGCGGCGCGATGTTCAGCCCTGGCGTCTGGTAGTAATACGCCCACTCCATTACCCCCCAATACAGGGTGGACGAGCCGAGGCCGGCGCAGATGAACATGAACAGCCAGGCCAGCGTGGAGTATTGCGGTTTGCCTTCGCCGAGGCGGATGTTGCCGTATTTGCTCAACGCCAGATACAGCACCACCAGCAGGGCGATCAGCACCAGGATTTGAATGGTTGAACCGAACAGCCGGGTGACGCCGTTGAAAATGGTGTTGGCGATAAGCGCGGATTGAGCCGGAAAGAGCATCAGGCAAATGGCGATCAGCGCAATACTGCACAAGCTGATGGCGATGAGCGTGACATCCTTTTTAGGGGTGCTCTGCATGGGAGTGAACTCCTGTTATCGGTGGTGGGCCGGTGCGCGAAGCGTAGGGTGCGCCCGGGCCTTATTGGTTTGAACCCTTTGTTTTGTTACACCGCGAGGAGCAAACGCCCCGGCAAAACGCCGCCGAGAATATTTACTCTTCATTAACATTTTCGAGTGTGCACAAATTACAGGAGGGCCACAATTGGGGCATCTGTAAAAGGATAAAACACAGTATGTAAACAATTTGTTGTGATCTTGGCCGGGGTATTGGCGTGCTTTCTGCGGTGGTTTTCAGCGGATTTGCGGCGGCGATCGAAGCGGAAAAACGGACGTGGCAAAGCAGGGCGCGAAAGGGCGCCCTGCGCAGGAAAACCGGTGATGCTTAGCGTTGCAGCAGGGCGGCGATCGCCTGGCCAACTTGCTGGGTGGAGGCATCGCCGCGCATGTCCGGCGTGCGCGGCCCGTCGGCGATGATGCGCTCGATCGCCTGCAGGATGCCGTCGTGCGCCTGGCGGTAACGGGCATCGCCGTCGCCGAGGAAATCCAGCATCATCGCGCCGCTCCAGATCATGGCGATCGGGTTGGCGATGTTCTTGCCGAAAATGTCCGGCGCCGAGCCGTGTACCGGTTCGAACAGTGACGGGAAGTTGCGCTCCGGGTTCAGGTTGGCCGACGGCGCAATGCCGATGGTGCCGGTGCAGGCCGGGCCGAGATCCGACAAAATATCGCCGAACAGATTGGAGGCCACCACCACGTCGAAGCGTTCGGGGTTCAGCACGAAGCGCGCGCACAGAATATCGATGTGCTGTTTGTCCCAGGCGATATCGGGGTACTGGCGCGCCATCTCCGCCACGCGCTCATCCCAGTACGGCATGCTGATGGCCATGCCGTTGGACTTGGTGGCGGCGGTCAGGCGTTTGCGCGGGCGCTGCTGCGCCAGCTCGAAGGCGTATTTCAGAATGCGGTCCACGCCCTGACGGGTGAAGACCGATTCCTGGATCACCATCTCGCGTTCGGTGCCTTCGAACATCCGCCCGCCGAGCGAGGAGTATTCCCCTTCGGTATTTTCGCGCACCACGTAGAAATCGATGTCGCCCGGCTGTTTGTTCGCCAGCGGGCAGGGCACGCCGGGAAACAGCCGCACCGGGCGCAGGTTGACGTACTGCTCGAAGTCGCGGCGGAATTTCAGCAGCGAACCCCACAGCGAAATGTGATCGGGCACCGTATCCGGCCAGCCGACGGCGCCGAAGTAAATGGCGTCGAAGCCCTTGAGCTGCTCAAACCAATCGTCAGGCATCATCTGGCCGTGGTGCTGGTAGTAGTCGCAGCTGGCCCACTCGAAGGTGTTGAATTCCAGCGACAGATCCCAGCGCGCCGCCGCCGCCTGCAATACCCGTATGCCTTCCGGCAACACTTCCCGCCCGATACCGTCCCCGGGGATAGCGGCAATCTTGTAAGTTTTGCTCATACAGAGGTCTCATTTGTAGGTAGGGGAGATTGACAACACTGTTATCCTATAATTGACTAACTGTTAATCAATCTCAAAAACGGTGAAACATAAAACACGAATCATGAACAATATGCCGATCCTGAGTGACCTGCGGGTGTTCGTGCTGGTGGCGCGCCGCGCCGGGTTTGCCGCCGCCGCCGAAGAGCTGGGCGTGTCGCCGGCCTTTATCAGCAAACGCATCGCGTTGCTGGAAAAGGCGCTGGACGTGTCGCTGCTGCACCGCACCACGCGGCGGGTGGCGATCACCGAGGACGGCGAGCGCATCTACGAATGGGCGCAGCGCATTCTCAACGATGTCGATCAGATGATGGACGAACTGTCCGAGGTGCGTCAGGCGCCGCAGGGCATGCTGCGCGTGGTCAGCAGCTTCGGCTTCGGCCGGCGCTTCGTGGCCCCGGCGCTGTCGGCGCTGGCGCGGGAGTATCCGCAGCTGGAGCTGCGGCTTGACGTGTCCGATCGGTTGGTGGATCTGGTCAGCGAAGGGTTCGATCTGGATATCCGCATCGGCGACGATATCGCCCCTAATCTGATCGCGCGCAAGCTGGCGGACAACCAGCGCATCCTGTGCGCTTCGCCGGCGTATCTGCAGCGCCACGGCGTGCCGAAAAGCGTGGCGGAGCTGGCGGGCCGCGCTTGCCTGGTGATCAAGGAGCGCGATCACCCGTTCGGGCTGTGGCGGTTGCAGGGGCCAGGCGGCGAAGAGACGGTGAAGGTGACGGGGGCGCTGGCGTCGAACCACGGTGAAATCGTGCACCAGTGGTGCCTGGACGGGCAGGGCGTTGCGCTGCGTTCCGCCTGGGACGTGAAAGAGAACATCGACAGCGGCAGGTTGGTGCACATTCTGCCGGAGTATTTTCAGCCGGCCAACATCTGGGCGGTGTACGTTTCCCGGCTGGCAACGTCGGCGAAAGTGCGGGTGACGGTCGAATTTTTGCGCGACTATTTCCGTGAGCACTACGGCGAAACGGGGGCGGCGAGTGAAAATTCGCCGCGGCCTTGAGGCCAAAAATGTGCGCCAGATCATCTTATGCTCGTAAAACTCCCCTCCGTTACTTGTGGAACTGTTGCACCTGTTCCTTTTGCCAAAACTTTGGTTTATGCTCAGCTGAAGCGTTTCAGTTGAAGCACTCTTCGACAGAAATGCCGATGTGACGGCGGCGAAAAGCCGCTGAAGCGCGGGAATAATGCAAACGCGGCGATTCACAGCGGGCGGTGCGATCCACTACTCTATGCGGGTTAGTGAGACAACCAGTCAGCGCCGGCCCGGCGCCGGTGAGTCAGCCCGGCGGGGACGGCCCTTTTTCAGGAGCAGCATGACCATCCGCATAGCGATAAACGGCTTTGGCCGCATCGGCCGCAGCGTATTGCGCGCACTGTACGAATCGGGACGACGGGCGGAAATCTCCGTGGTGGCGATCAACGAGCTGGCGAACGCCGAGGGCATGGCCCATCTGCTGAAGTACGATTCCAGCCACGGTCGCTTCGCCTGGGATGTGCGGCAAGAGTGCGACACGCTGAGCGTCGGAGACGACGCGATTCGCCTGTTGCATCAGCCGGCGGTGGAGCAGTTGCCCTGGGGCGAGCTGGGCGTCGACGTGGTGCTGGATTGCAGCGGCGTGTACGGCAGCCGCGCGGATGGCGAAGCCCATCTGGCGGCGGGGGCGAAGAAAGTGCTGTTCGCCCATCCGGGCGGCAACGATCTGGACGCCACCATCGTGTTCGGCGTCAACCATCAGACGCTGCTGGCGGAACATCGCATCGTGTCCAACGCCTCGTGCACCACCAACTGCATTATTCCGGTGATCAAGCTGCTGGACGACGCCTACAGCATCGAATCCGGCACCGTGACCACCATTCACTCGGCGATGAACGATCAGCCGGTGATCGACGCGTATCACGCGGATTTGCGGCGCACCCGCGCGGCGAGCCAGTCGATCATTCCGGTCGACACCAAGCTGGCCGCGGGCATCACCCGTATCTTCCCGCAGTTTTGCGATCGCTTCGAGGCTATCTCGGTGCGCGTGCCGACCATCAACGTGACGGCTATCGATCTTAGCGTCAGCGTGAGCGCCGCGGTGAAGGTGGCAGAGGTCAACCAGCTGTTGCAAAAGGCCGCACGGGAATCATTTCGTGGTATAGTTGACTACACGGAATTACCATTGGTCTCGATCGATTTTAACCATGACCCGCACAGCGCTATCGTCGACGGTACGCAGACCCGGGTCAGCGGGCAGCACCTGATAAAGACCTTGGTCTGGTGCGACAATGAATGGGGCTTTGCCAATCGGATGTTGGATACCACACGGGCAATGGCCGCCAGCGGTTTCTAGTACGGCGGCGCCGGCGTGACAGGCGCGCTGCTCAGGCAATTTTATAGAGATTCAATAAAGAGGGTTCACCATGTCTGTAATTAAGATGACCGATCTGGATCTGGCGGGTAAACGCGTACTGATCCGCTCCGATCTGAACGTGCCGGTAAAAGACGGTAAAGTGACTTCCGACGCGCGTATCCGCGCTTCCCTGCCGACTATCGAAGCTGCGCTGAAGCAAGGCGCCCGCGTGATGGTGACCTCCCACCTGGGTCGTCCTACCGAAGGCGAGTACAACGAAGAATTCTCCCTGCTGCCTGTGGTCAACTACCTGAAAGATCACCTGAAATCCCCAGTGCGTCTGGCGAAGGATTATCTGGATGGCGTCGACGCCGCTGAAGGCGAACTGGTGGTGCTGGAAAACGTCCGTTTCAACAAGGGCGAGAAGAAAGACGACGAAACCCTGTCCAAGAAATACGCGGCGCTGTGCGACGTGTACGTGATGGACGCGTTCGGCACCGCGCACCGCGCGCAGGCTTCCACCCACGGCGTGGGCAAGTTCGCGCCTGTCGCCTGTGCCGGCCCGCTGCTGTCCGCCGAGCTGGAAGCGCTGGGCAAGGCCCTGGGCAACCCGGCCCGTCCGATGGTCGCCATCGTGGGCGGTTCTAAAGTGTCCACCAAACTGACCGTGCTGGATTCCCTGTCCAAAATCGCCGATCAGCTGATCGTCGGCGGCGGCATCGCCAACACCTTCGTGGCGGCGCAGGGCAACAATGTGGGCCAGTCCCTGTACGAACCTGACCTGATCCCGAACGCGCAGAAACTGCTGGAAACCTGCGACATCCCGGTTCCGACCGACGTGCGCGTCGCGACCGAGTTCTCCGAAACTGCGACCGCGACCGTGAAGCAGGCCAACGAGATCCAGGACAACGAGCAAATTCTGGATATGGGCGACGTCTCTGCCGAGCGTCTGGCCGTTATCCTGAAGAACGCCAAGACCATTCTGTGGAATGGCCCGGTTGGCGTATTCGAGTTCCCTAACTTCCGTAAGGGCACCGAAATTGTCGCCCGCGCGATCGCCGATAGCGACGCTTTCTCTATCGCTGGCGGCGGCGACACTCTGGCAGCCATCGATCTGTTCGGTATCGCTGACAAAATTTCCTACATCTCCACCGGCGGTGGCGCATTCCTGGAATTCGTTGAAGGGAAACCGCTGCCTGCAGTCGTGATGCTGGAAGAGCGCGCTAAGCAGTAATTCAGACAACGGGAGGCGAAAGCCGCCCGTTTGTTTTATACCGCGCGGCTAATGCTGCGCGGCGTGAAAACATCGATTTACATCCATCTACGGCCGACGAAACAGGACAAAGTAACATGTCTAAAATTTTTGATTTCGTAAAACCGGGTGTCATCACGGGTGATGACGTTCAGAAAGTCTTCGCAGTTGCTAAAGAGAACAACTTTGCGCTGCCAGCGGTAAACTGCGTGGGTACCGACTCCATCAACGCAGTGCTGGAAGCCGCGGCTAAAGTGCGCGCGCCGGTCATCGTTCAGTTCTCCAACGGCGGCGCCGCGTTCATCGCCGGCAAAGGCGTGAAGACCGATGTGCCTCAGGGCGCAGCGATTCTGGGCGCCATCTCTGGCGCACACCACGTTCACCAGATGGCTGAACACTACGGTGTGCCGGTGATCCTGCACACCGACCACTGCGCGAAGAAACTGCTGCCATGGCTGGACGGCCTGCTGGACGCCGGCGAGAAGCACTTCGCCGCTACCGGCAAACCGCTGTTCTCTTCCCACATGATCGATCTGTCTGAAGAATCTCTGGAAGAAAACATCGAGATCTGCAGCGCCTACCTGAAGCGCATGGCCAAAATCGGCATGACGCTGGAAATCGAACTGGGCTGCACCGGCGGTGAAGAAGATGGCGTGGACAACAGTCATATGGACGCATCCGCTCTGTACACCCAGCCGGAAGACGTGGCTTACGCGTACGAAAAACTGAACGCCATCAGCCCGCGCTTCACCATCGCTGCCTCCTTCGGTAACGTACACGGCGTGTACAAGCCAGGCAACGTCAAGCTGACCCCGACCATCCTGCGTGATTCTCAGGACTACGTGTCCAAGAAATTCAACCTGCCGCACAACAGCCTGAACTTCGTGTTCCACGGCGGTTCCGGTTCTACCGACGCAGAGATCAAAGAGTCTGTGGGTTACGGCGTGATCA
This sequence comes from Serratia sp. TMDUHS_CL, assembly GCF_037137105.1. Classification (NCBI taxonomy): domain Bacteria; kingdom Pseudomonadati; phylum Pseudomonadota; class Gammaproteobacteria; order Enterobacterales; family Yersiniaceae; genus Serratia; species Serratia sp. TMDUHS_CL. The sequence goes on along the minus strand of NZ_JBBBDV010000017.1, from coordinate 86,457 downwards.
AGATGAACATCGACACCGACACCCAATGGGCGACCTGGGACGGCATCCTGCAGTACTACAAAGCGAACGAAGCTTACCTGCAGGGCCAGCTGGGCAACCCGAAAGGCGCCGATCAGCCGAACAAGAAATACTACGATCCACGCGTATGGCTGCGCGCAGCGCAGACCAGCATGGTGACGCGTCTGGAGCAGGCCTTCAAAGATCTGAACGCGGTAGACGTTCTGTAATCTTCGGCACCTGTTGCACGATGCAAAAGGCTCCCTGCGGGGAGCCTTTTTGTTTATGATAAGCCTGATGGCGTTGCCTGGCTTGCCGTTGGAAAAAATAAGGAAAATCAAGCCATTGATTTTCGGCTGATGACCACAAAGGAGGAAAAACCACGTTTTTTCCTCCTTTATTGGTGAGTTAAAGGCTCCCTGCGGGGAGCCTTTTTCGTTTTCAGCCCAGCAGGCCGGCGCCGACGTTGATAGACAGGCCCAGGATCAGCATGTTGAACGCGAAGGAGATCACCGACTGCAGCAGGGTGACCTTCCGCACCTCCGCCGCCCCGACCGCCACATCGGCGGTTTGCGACGCCACCGCAATGGTGAAGGAGAAGTAGGCGAAATCTAGATAGGTCGGCTCGGTGAAGTTGCCGGGAAACAGCAGCGGCAAAGGATCCTGCTGTGCGCCCTGGCGATAAAACTGGTGGGCATAGTGCATGGTGAAGGCGGTCGGCAGCAGCAGCCAGGAGACCACCAGCGTGGCACCGGTCAGCAGCAAATGCAGCGTCTTCAGAGAGCCGGCCACCTGTTTGGCGCTGCTCAGTTCAAACAGGATCGCGAGTAAACTGACCAGGCAACCGAGGCTGACCAGCGTCAGCACCATACTGGCGCTTTCATCCTGCCGCCGGGCGATCTGGCGAATGTGCTGCGGCGTGCTGATCAGCATCAGCCGCCAGAGAAACAGCAGGTAGAGCCAGGCCAGCGTATTCCAGCCGATCATCAGGCGCTGCAGCAGCGAGAGTTGGGCGGGCAGCAGCAGAAAGCACAGCAGCCCTGCGCCGACGGAAAACAGCAGCCTGGGCCGCACTTGCCAATAGTGTTTGAGCGAAGAGCGAATGTGCATGATTAACGGATCCCTTGTCGTGAAATGGCCAATGCGCTGTTCTCAGCATAGAAGAAGCGGCGGGCGGTTTCGGCTATTTTTAACGCTGACGGTTGGCATGAGCCTTTAATGTTGGTTACCCTTAGGCGGTGGTTTCCTACTGGCCGCCGAGGCCAGTGTATTTTTGCGAGTTTCTCCCGTTAGGGACTGAGTTAGGACGACACGAATGAAAGATTTGAATGTAGTAGACGGCATCAACGGTGCCGGCGACTGGTTGGTGAAGAACCAGGATCTGTTGATCCAGTACGCGGTGAATATCGTCGCCGCCATCGTTATCCTGATCATCGGTTCGATCGTGGCCCGCGTGGTCGGTAATGCGCTGAACCGCGTGATGAAGCTGCGCGGCATCGACGCCACGGTGGCAGACTTTCTGTCGGCGATCGTGCGCTACGGCGTGCTGGCGTTCACCTTCATCGCGGTGCTGGGGCGCGTTGGCGTGCAGACCACCTCGGTGATCGCCGTGCTGGGTGCCGCCGGTTTGGCCGTCGGTCTGGCGCTGCAAGGGTCGCTGTCCAACTTCGCCGCCGGCGTGCTGCTGGTGATCTTCCGCCCGCTGCGCGTGGGTGAATATGTCGATCTGGGCGGCGTGGCCGGTACCGTCGATCAGGTGCAGATTTTCTCCACCACCCTGCGTACCGCAGACAACAAAACCATCGTGGTGCCGAACGGTAAAATCATCGCCGGCAACATCATCAACTACTCCCGTGAACCGAACCGCCGCGTGGATATCGTGGTAGGCGTGGCCTACAATGCCGATATCGACGTGGTGAAGAAGGTGCTGGGCGACGTGATCGCCGCCGACAAGCGAATCATGCATGCCAAAGGCGTGACTGTGCGTCTGAACGAGATGGCACCGTCTTCCCTGAACTTCGTCACCCGCTCCTGGACCACCAACGCGGAATACTGGAACGTGTACTTCGATTTGATGGAAAACTTCAAGCGTGCGCTGGATGCCCACAACATCGGCATTCCGTTCCCGCAGATGGACGTGCACCTGTATCGCACCGAAGACGCTTCCGCCAAGGCGGAATAACAGAGAAGGGGGCCTTGGCCCCTTTTTTTATTGCCATTTTCCCCGTATTAGCCAGGCAGCCATTCACTCTGTCTCCGCTGTATCGATATTAGCGCCAAGCCGATATGCGCTTTCGGAAATTGCAGCCTGTGACAAACAGATGCGGGCGTAATAGCGAGAAGCTCAATAAGTCGCGGTAAAAACGACTTTTCGTTGTTACTGTTTCCTCCTCTGATACCATAGCTTCCTTGTGGATTGTCGATAGGAAAAGGATGAAATGAAAAGGGCTGTTATTGCCGCATTATTGAGCGTCTTGATCTCTGGATGCGGGCCAAAAGCATTGTCGCCTGAACAAATACAGCAGGTAGCCGATTTAAAGTCAGAGCTGGTGAGTACGGATGCCGAGATTGAAAACGCAGCTAAACAGCAGGACATGTTAAGCGGCGGCTTGATTAAATCTCTGGTGATGGCGCGACTGGAAATTCTGAAAACGAACAAGGCGCTTATTCAGCAACGAATCAATGCGATCGAGTCTGGAGCAAAGGTTGAGGTTGTCACGAACCAGACCTCGCCAGATCTGAAGCTGGCGGAAAAACTCACCGCTGAATTGGCAACGCTGACTCGGGAAATATCGACCGCTAAACAAGAGGCCGCACAATACGATGGTGGTCTGGTGGGGTCGATAAAAAAGGCAACGATAGCCACTCAAGAGCAAAGTCTGGCGATGTTGCAGCAAAAATTGCTGTCGGCGAAATATGGCCTGGCCGTCCCGACGATAGCCCACCATGCAACATCAACCGCTTCAAAATCCAATCAGCAGGAAGATCCGGTGGCGAAAGACGCGTTGCTTCCGCCTGGCATTGGGCCGTTTGGCCTGCAAATGGGGTTAACGAAACAGAACGTCGAGGACATGACAGGCGTTACCTTAACGGCAATACCGAATAGTCTTAATATTTATACTACGGAGGTCGTCCCCAAAACGTATAACGCCTTTGAAACCTACATTTTGCTCATCTCTCCCAAGGTTGGTTTATGCCGAATTCGCGCGCTTAGCGGTGATATCAATACGGACAGTTATGGGTTGGCGTTAAAGTCCAAGGTGAAGGACATTGCTGAATCATTGACCGCTAATTATGGCAAAGGAAAAGCCACTGATGTGCTGCTGCCGGGGTCGTTATGGAAAGAGCCTGGTGATTGGATGATAGGGCTGCTTAAAAAAGAACGCTATTTCGGTTTTGACTGGGAAGAGAAAAAAGATAAACCGTTCAAGAACGATTTGCAGGGGATTATGCTTGAAGCGACCGCCGTCAATAGTGGGATTGGGAGCGTTTATCTGCAATATGATTTTAAAAATGTCGATGAGTGCATAAAGGAAGCCAATGACAAGGAAAACAGTGCACTATAGCGGCACGCGCTTTTGAAAAATAACCGATAGGTTAAGGGTTTCTCATGAGAGGCCGAGACGCCATCGATGGCGTCTCGGCCTTTTCTTTTCCGCGAGGTCAGGCGCCAGCGGCCGGTTCCGCGAGCGGCGCGCGACGATGCAGGCTGAGGCGATAGAGCAGGAAGATAGCGACCGCGCCCAGCAGCGCCGGCAGCGCTAGCCAGAGGAAGAACACTTCCGCCGATCCGGCGGCGGTCATCATCCAGGCGCCGAGCATCGAGCCGACGATCGAACCGAAGCGGCCATTGGCCATGGCCCAGCTGACGCCGGTCACGCGGGCAGCGGTCGGGTAAAGGGTGGCGGAGACCAGGTTCAGGCCGTTTTGCGCACCGGCCACGCCGAAGCCAATCAGGAACACGACGGCGGCCAGCGTATAGACGTCGCCCATCAGATACCCGGTCGCGCCGATCACCAGCGCAGCGCCCAGGTAGGAGACGGCCAGCACGCGGTAGGGCCCGATCCGATCCATCAGCAGCGCCATCAGGATGGCGCCCAGGGTGCCGCCGAGCGGCACCATCGCCCCGATGCGCGAGGCGTGGGCGATATCGTAACCGGCGTCTTTGAGGATCGTCGGCAGCCAGCTGGTGAGTAGGTAGAACACGAACAGCGAGCAGAAGAACGCCGCCCACAGCAGCAGGGTGCGCACGGCGCGCCCTTCGATAAACAGGTGCGAGATCGGCGACTTGGCCTGTGCCGGGCGTTCGTCATCGACGATGGTGACCCCCGTCCAACGCCGGCCGGTGATACGCTCGACCACCCGGCGCAGCCGATCGGCATGTTTGGCGTTGGCGGCCATAAAGCGTACCGACTCGGGCATCTGCCAGGCCAGCAGCGGCAGCAGCGCCAATGGTGCAATGCCGCCGACCAGCAGCACGCCGCGCCAGCCGAACGCCGGGATGATCTGCCCGGCCAGCAGGCCGCCCAGGGCCAATCCGGCGGTAAAGCCGCTCCAGCTCAGGGTGACCATCAGCATGCGGCGGCGCGCCGGTGAGTACTCCGAGCTGAGGGTAATGCAGGTCGGTATCGCCCCCCCGAGGCCAATGCCGGTGATGAAGCGCAGCAAGGTCAGGGATTCTATCGATTGCGTATAGGCCGAAGCCAGGGTGCAGCCGCCAAACACCAGCACCGCGACGAGCAGCACGCGTTTGCGGCCTATGGCGTCGGCGATCGGCCCGAACAGCAGGCTGCCGATCAGCAGGCCGAACAGCCCCGCGCCGAAGGCGGGAGAAAGCTGCGAGGGTTGCAGGCCCCACTCTTCACGCAGCGCCGGAGCGATATAGCCGATGATGGCGGTATCGAAGCCGTCCAGCAGGGCGATCAGGAAACACAGGGTAAGGATGAGGATTTGATAAGGCGAGATCCTGGCGCGATCGATGATTTCGCTGATGCGAGCGGTATCTGGGCTCATGAGGGTTCCACTGTTATTAAGCTGTTGTGGGCTGGCTGAGGGGCCGTTCAGGCCGCTGTGGCTGGCATCGCGTAGAAACCCGAGTATACACCAGAGGGGGGGGCGTTGCGGGGAGAAGGAGTCGATGATCATCGCCCGCCACAGGAGGCTCCTGCGGCAGGCGCTGGTGAGGTTATTTGGCCTGCAGTTCCCGGCGCACGATCTCAGCGCCCGCACTCAAGGCATTCAGCTTGCCGCTGGCGACCTGACGAGGCAGGGGAGCCATGCCGCAGTTGGTCGACGGGTAGAGTTTGTCGGCATCGACAAACTGTAGCGCTTTGCGCAGCGTAGCGGCCACTTCTTCCGGCGTCTCAACGGTATGATTCGCCACATCAATGGCGCCAACCATCACTTTCTTACCGCGAATCAGTTCAAGCAGATCCATCGGGACGTGCGAGTTATGGCACTCCAGCGAGATAATATCGATAGTAGACGTTTGCAGCTTGGGGAACGCCTCTTCATATTGCCGCCACTCAGAGCCCAGCGTCTTTTTCCAGTCGGTGTTGGCCTTAATGCCGTATCCATAGCAGATATGCACCGCCGTTTCACATTTAAGCCCCTCAACGGCCCTTTCCAGGGCGGCGATGCCCCAGTCATTCACTTCGTCAAAGAACACGTTAAATGCGGGCTCATCAAACTGAATAATGTCGACGCCGGCGGCCTCGAGCTCTTTGGCTTCCTGATTGAGGATCTTGGCGAATTCCCAGGCCAATTTTTCGCGGCTTTTATAGTGGTTGTCATAGAGCGTGTCGATCATGGTCATCGGCCCCGGCAGGGCCCATTTAATCGGCTGCTTGGTCAGCTGGCGTAAAAATTTGGCGTCTTCAACGAATACGGGCTTTTGGCGCGCGACCGCACCCACGACGGTTGGCACGCTCGCCTCATAGCGATTGCGAATTTTAACCACTTCGCGTTTCTCGAAATCGACGCCGCTGAGGTGCTCGATAAACGTCGTGACGAAGTGCTGGCGCGTTTGCTCGCCATCGCTGACGATATCGATGCCGGCCTGTTGTTGTTCAGCCAGCGACAAACGCAGAGCGTCCTGTTTCCCTTCGATTAATTCTTCATTCTGCAATTTCCAGGGCGACCACAGGGTTTCCGGCTGGGCCAGCCAGGAAGGTTTAGGCAAGCTGCCGGCGGTCGAGGTAGGGAGCAATATTTTCATAATAGATGACCTGTATTTAAGTGAATCAAAGCGCGTAGTGAGCAGACCATTGCTCAAGAATGGGCTTGTAGGGCTTGATAAATTGCTCTTCCGTAAATTTCCCCTGCTCAATCGCTAACCGGCTACGCTCTTCGCGATCGTAAACAATCTTGGTTAATGAATGATCCTGGTTATTCAGGCTTGGCTGATAGCATTGCCCTGCCGCCGAGTTGGCATTGTAAATTTCAGGCCGATAGATTTTTTGGAAGGTCTCCATCGTGCTGATGGTGCCGATCAGTTCCAGATCGGTGTAATCGCTCAGCAAATCTCCGGGGAAATAAAACGCCAGGGGCGCAACGCTATTTTTCGGCATGAAGTAGCGCACCTGCAGGCCCATTTTTTTAAAATACCGGTCGGTCAGCGAAGCGCCGTCTTGCCGATACTCGTCGCCCAACACCGGATGTTGATTGCCCGTCCGATGATAGGTGTCTTTGCTGGACACGCTGAGGCAGATCACCGGCGGTTTGCTGAAATTCTCATGGTATGCGTTTGAATTGACGAAGTGCTTAAAGATATTGCCGTGCAAATCGCCGAAATCATCCGGAATGTTGAATTCCGCCGTGTTTTTATTGTGCGCCGGCAGCAAGACGCTAAAGTCGTAATCGCGCACGTAAGACGAGAAGTTATTCCCGACGATGCCCTCAAGACGCTTTTGCGTTTTTTTATCAATGATGTTGGTTTTCAGGATTTCAATCACCGGGAAGCTGGCCCCCTTAACTTCAACGCGCATCTCAACCGAAATGATTTCAAGCTCAACCGAATAGCGGTCGGCCTTGGGGTTATCCCAATGCGCCAACGAATTGAAGCGATTGTTAATCATCACCAGCGTGTTGCGCAGGTTCTCCCGGCGGTTTTCCCCTCTGGCCAAATTGGCGAAGTTGGTGGTGATACGCGTACTTTCAGAAGGGTTATAATCTTCATCGAAAGAACTGCTCTTAATCGTAAAGGCAAAGTCTCTATTCATCGTCTTATAGCATCCTGTTATATGATATGAAGGCTGGATTTATCCATTTCTTTCAATGGGTTGTTTTTCTCTTTTTTTATTCAGCCGATTTCATATTGTCTGTCGTTAATGAGGTCTATTTTTGCCAGAGTCCCGAAGGGAGTGAAAGAGACTTAATTTCATTACTACATGAGCAGTATTCATGATCTGGCGTTCGGGCCGGTTTGCCGCCGTTGCCCTGCGGCGCAAACCGCCAACGTACCGGGTCGGCAACCTGGTGCAGCCTGAAAAATTACGGGTATAATCCCCCCATGACCCCACGGCTTCAGACACGAACATGACAAAACTCACCTTACAAGAGCAGATGCTCAAAGCGGGCTTGGTTACCAGCAAGAAAATGGCCAAAGTCCAAAGAACGGCTAAAAAATCACGCGTTCAGGCCCGTGAGGCCAGAGAGGCGGTGGAAGAGAATAAAAAGGCGCAGCTTGAGCGCGATAAGCAGCTGAGTGAGCAGCAAAAGCAGGCCGCGCTGTCCAAAGAATACAAGGCGCAGGTGAAGCAGCTGATCGAGATGAACCGCATCGTCCTGGCGAAAGGCGATATCGGTTTCAACTTCACCGACGGTAACCTGATCAAGAAAATCCTGGTGGATAAGGCGACGCAGACCCAGCTGATCAATGGCCGTCTCGCCATTGCCCGCTTGGTGGTCGAGAACCGCGAAGAGTGTGAATACGCGATTATCCCTGCGAGCGTCGCCGATAAAATCGCGCAGCGCGATGCGGCCAGCATTGTGCTGCACAGCGCGCTGAGTCAGGAAGAGCAGGATGAAGACGATCCGTACGCCGACTTCAAAGTGCCTGACGATTTGATGTGGTAAGCCTCGTTCAGAACGGCGCGGCGTGACGAGCGGCGATCCGCGCTCCACTGACGGGGTGCACAAAGTCCAGCTCGCTGGCGTGCAGCATCAGCCGCGGCGTCTGTTCGGTACCCGGCAGCAGACGCCCGCCATACAGATCGCAGCCTAAAATAGGGTGGCCCAACTGCCGGCTGTGAATACGCAGCTGGTGGGTGCGCCCAGTCTCTGGGGTGAGCTGCACCCGCGTCAGCGGCAGCGAGATCCCGCCCTCCGCTTCACGATAAAAACGCTCGACGACCCGATAGTGGGAGCGGGCGGGTTTGCCGTGGAGGGCGCAAATCGACATCAGCGGGAACAGCGCCGGATCTTTGGCGATCGCCGCGTCTATGACCCCTTCGTTATCCGCCAGATGGCCGCAGAGCAGCGCGCTGTACACTTTGCTGACGGTGCGCTCGCTGAACTGCCGGCAGAGCGCGGCGTTGGCGGCCTTGTTGCGGGCCACCACCATCAACCCGGACGTGCCGAAATCCAGGCGGTGTACCAGGGCGCAGCCGGGGAAGATCTGTACCAGCCGATGGTGTACCGAATCGAGATTCTGCGGATTCTTGCCCGAGAGGCTGAGCAGCCCGGCCGGCTTATTGATCAGCGCCAGATGATCGTCCTGATAGAGGATCTCTATTTGGTCATGGCATGGCGGGGCGATAAAGGTATCGGTGATCGTAGACATCGGGCGGCCGGCTGGAAGGTGGGTGCGGATGATAGCGAATTTTTCGCCGGTGGGCGAATGCGGTTTTCGCTACACTGCGCCTCATGCCCGTTGCACCCGATACGGCAAAGCATCGGGTGCAACGGCTGGGGCCCCGGCGGCCCTACTGCCCGTAGTAGGCGTTTTGGCCGTGTTTGCGCAGGTAGTGTTTGTCCAACAGCTCGCGCTGCATGCTGTGAATGCCCGGCGTCAGCTGGCGAGAGAAAATGCCCATGTAGGCAATTTCTTCCAGCACCACCGCATTATGCACCGCGTTGTGGGCATCTTTGCCCCAGGCGAAGGGGCCGTGGGCATTGACCAGTACCGCTGGGATAGCGTTGGGATTGATATCGCGCTGGCGGAAGGTTTCGATAATCACGTTGCCGGTTTCCAGTTCGTAATCGTGCTCAATTTCATCTTGGGTCATCAGGCGAGTGCAGGGGATAGCGCCATAAAAATAGTCGGCGTGGGTGGTTCCCCAGGCGGGGATGTCCAGCCCGGCCTGCGCCCAGATGGTGGCGTGGCGGGAATGGGTGTGGACGATGCCGCCGATATCGGCAAATTCGCGGTACAGCGCCAGATGGGTGGCGGTATCCGACGACGGTTTTTTTGCCCCCTCGACGGTGCGGCCGCTGGCCAGATCGACCACCACCATATCCTCCGCCGTCATATGCTCGTATTCAACGCCGGAAGGCTTGATCACCACCAGACCGCGTTCGCGATCCACCGCGCTGACGTTGCCCCAGGTAAAGGTCACCAGCTTATGGCGCGGCAGATCGAGATTGGCCTCCAGCACCTGTTGTTTTAACTGAGTCAGCATGTCATGCCCCCTTGTTGCATTTTCTGTTCGATCCAACGGCGGGCCTGAACGATCTCGGCCACCGGCTCCTCAGCTTTTTCTGTCCACATCTCAATCAGGAATGCGCCGCGGTAATTGAGGCGCTGCAGCGTGCGAAACACCTCGACGAAGTCGACGCAGCCTTCGCCAAACGGCACGTCACGGAATTGCCCCGGCGAAGTGGCGGTGACCGGGTAGGTGTCCTTCAGGTGAATGGCGGCGATGCGATCGATGCCCAGCTCCAGCTCGCGCGGCACGTCATTGCCCCAGGCGCTAAGGTTGCCGACGTCCGGATACACCGTGAACCACGGCGAGGCCAGCAGGGCATCCCAGGCTTTCCATTTACCGATCGAGTTCATAAAGGCGGTGTCCATAATTTCCACCGCCAGCATCACCTGGGCGGCGGCGGCACGGTCTACCGCCCACTGCATGCCTTCGCTAAAGCGCGCCAGCGTCCCCTCGTCCTGCTCTTCGTAATACACGTCGTAGCCGGCCAGCTGGATCGTCCGGATACCGACATCTTTGGCCAGCTGAATGGCCTGTTCCATCACGTCGAAGGCGCGCTGTCGCAGCGCCGGATCGTGGCTGCCAAACGGAAAGCGCCGGTGGCCGGAGAGGCACATCGACGGAATGCGGATGCCGGTTTCCAGCATGGCGTCCACCAGCGCCAGGCGCTGAACCTTGCTCCAGCTCAGGCGCGCCAGACGTTCATCGCTTTCGTCCACCGACATTTCGACGAAGTCGAAGCCACAGGCCTTGGCCAGCGCCAGGCGTTCGGGCCAGCTCAGGTGCTTCGGCAGCGCTTTCTCGTAAATTCCCAACGGGTGCTGACGCATATCATGCTCTCCAGATGTCATCGATGGCGGTGCGGAACTGCCTGGCGGCCGCCGGCGGATCGCCGGCCTCGGCCAGCGCGCGGCCGGCGATAAAGGCGGTGACGGCGATCTCTTTAAACAGCGGCAGGTCGGCGGGCGTGATGCCGCCGGTCACCGACAGCGCGATGCCCAGATCGGACAACGCCTTCATCCGATCCAAATCCTGCCGGCCCCAGGTCTGCCCGCTGGCCTGCGCGTCGCGGCCGCGGTGATAGATCGCCTGGCGGATGCCGAGGCCGCGCCATTGCCGCGCATCCTCCAATGTCCAGCGGCCGAACAGTTCGATCTGGATTTCACCACCGTGACGCTCGGCGACCTCCCGCGCGCTGGCCATGGTGGCCAACGGCGCGGCGCAGATCACGGTCATCCAGTCCGCGCCCTGGCCGAAGGCCTGCTCGGCCAGCGTCGCACCGGCGTCGGCCACCTTGAGATCGGCCACCAGCGTGTGCTGCGGACAGCACTCGCGCAGCGCGCTAACCGCCTGAATGCCGGCGCTGATGCACAAAATGGTACCGGCCTCGATGATGTCCACATGGGGGCTGAGGGTCTCGGCGGTGCGCAGCGCCGTATCCAAACGGGTTTGATCGAGCGCCAGCTGCAGGCGCGGTTTCGTGCTCATGGGGCCTCCTTGTTGGCGGGCTGCAGATGTTGCAATGCAGCAATCAGCGCCTGATAACGTTGGTGTTTGTTGTCGTAAGCTTCGGCAGCGGCCGCGTCTGGCAGCAGCCGCTCGATACGCGGCGCCAGCCGTTGCTGGGCGGCGGTGAAATCGTTGAAGACGCCGCTGCCGACCATGGCCGCCATCGCCGCGCCCAGACAGCCGGTTTCTTCCACCTGCGGCAGCTCAACCGGCAGGCCGCTGACGTCGGCGAACATTTGCATCCAGGGGAGGGATTTGGCGGGGCCGCCGGTCACGCGCAGCGCCTGCGCCTCAGGGAAACGCCGGCGCATGCGGTTAAGGTGCGTCATGTGGCAGAACACCACGCCTTCGTAGATCGCCTGCACCAGGTGCTCGCGCTGGTGGAAGGCCTGCAGACCGTAGAAGCTGGCGCTCAGCCCCAGGCCGGCGTTGGAGCCATACAGGAAAGGGGCGAACAGCAGATCGCCGGCGGCTTTCGGCAGGGCGGCGACCCAGCGGTTAAGCTGGTCGTAGTCCTGCAGCCCCCATTGGTGACAGAACCATTCCAGGTTGGCGGCGGAAGTGGGGCTGGCTTCGTGCACGATGTATTGGCCGTTTTCGGCGTGGCGGCCATAGACAAAGGGATGATCGAAACCCTCGACGATGGCGTCGGTGATGCCGCTGGTGACCGACCAGGTCCCCATCACCGCATTGAGTCGGGTTTCGTCCTGCAGGCCGGCGCACAGCGCGGTGGACACCACGTCGAACAACCCGCCGACCACCGGGGTGCCGGTTTGCAGGCCGGTGATGGCCGCGGCGTTTGCCGCGACTCGCCCGGCGATCTCGGCCGAACCGACAATCGTCGGCAGGGCGGGCATGATGTCGCCGATACCCAGTAGCTGCGCCAGCGCCGGGTCATAGCGTCCGCTGCGCATCTGATACAGGTTGGATTCGGAGATATTGGTTTCTTCGCAGGCCAGCTCGCCGGTCAGGCAATAGCGCAGGTAGTCGTGCGCCATCAGCACGCTGCCGATGCGGGCGTAACGTTCCGGCTGATGCCGCTTCAGCCAGCGCAGCAGCGAGACCGGGTGCCCGGTCCACAGCGTTTGGCGCGTTTGCGGATACAGCGCCTGCGGCACGCCCTGCCGTTGCCATTCCTGCACCAGCGCCAGCGCGCGCTGATCGGAAGAGAGCATGGCGTTGCCCAGCGGCTGCCCCTGCTTATCTAGCAAAAACGCCCCCTTACCCTGCGCCGAGATGCCGATAGCCTGGATGGCGCCGGCGGCGACGCCGCTGGCGGACAGCACTTCACGGATCACGTCGGCGGCGGTGCGCCACAGCGACGCCATATCGCGCTCGGCCCAGCCGGGCTGCGGCGCGACGATCGCCAGATTGCGCCGCGCAACGCCGTGTTCATGGCCCCTGCGGTCGTATAAACCCGCCTTGATGAAGGTGCCGCCGCAGTCGAGCCCCAGCCAATATTCCATCATTCGCTCCTCGCGCTGTGGTCGCATTTATTGGGCAACATCAACGCCAGCACGGAGGCGATCGCCAACGAGGCCGCCAGGCTGTAGACGCCGACATCCTTGCTGAACAGGCTGATCAGGACGCCGACCATATACGGGCCGCAAAAGCCGCCGAGGTTGCCCAGCGCATTGATCACGCCGCGCGCGCCGCCGGCCACTTCAGCGTTGAACAATTTGGGCGGGATGGTCCAGAACACCCCGGCCGCCGCCTGAATAAACACGCCGCAGCCGACCAGCGCAGCGTAAGACCACCAGACGTGATCCTTCAGCAGCACCGACAGCGCCATGCAGGTGGCAAAGCAGGCCAACGGCAGGGCGACGAAGACTTTGCGCTTGCCGGTGCGATCGGAGAGGGTGGAGATGATCAGCATGCCGAAGATGGCGCCGATATAGGGCAAGATAGCCAGCAGGCCCACTTGCTCCATATCGCCGTGGGTCAGCCCTTTCAAAATGGTCGGCAGCCACAGGGTGTAGCCGTAGATACCGGTCTGGTAGAAGAAATTCACCAGGATCAGCTGCCACATGATCCGGTCGCCCAGTACCCGGCGCAGCGAGGCGTTGCGCACCGTTTTTCCTTTGATCAGCAGCTGTTCGTCGTGCAGGGTCTTCACCAGATACTCTTTTTCCGCCTGCGAGATCCATTTGGCCTCTTGGGGCCGGTTGCTGATGGTGAAATACCACAGCGCCATGACTACCAGCGACAGAGCGCCCTCCACCAGGAACAGCATGCGCCAGTCCCAGGCGGTGATGATCCAACCCGACAGCGGGGCGGTGAGAATGCCGGCGATCGGTACGAACATGATGACGATGGCGTTGGCGCGGCCGCGCTCCTTATCCGGGAACCAGTTGCTGATCATGGTCAGCACCACCGGCAGCATGCCGCCTTCGGAAACGCCGAGGGCGAAGCGCAGGAACAGCAGCTGGTACTGGTTGGTGACCAGGCCGGTCAGTACCGAGATCACCGCCCAGGCCAACAGTGACCAGCCGATGAATTTCTTGCCGTTGCCGTATACCGCCAGCTTGCCGCCGGGCACCTGCAGAAACAGGTAACCGATGAAGAAGATGCCGCCGGCCAGCCCGGCCATCGAGGCGGTGATGCCGAGTTCGTCATCCATGCCACCGGGCATGGCGAAGGCGATGTTGACCCGGTCCATGTAAGAAATGATGCAGGTAATGAGGATCGGCGGCACGATCCTCAGCCAGCGGAGCTTGGGTATCGCCTGGCTTTGGCTGACGGAAACGGAGGCTGTATTCATAAGGACCTCTTTCGATGTTCGCTTTTTGTAGGGTCGGGCGTTATTGTTTTGCTTGATTTGGGCGCAAGGGCGCCCGCACAGGCCTCATGGACCGGTGTTGTTATCGTTACGGGTGTTGCGTCTATCAGGCGCTAAACGACGCCAGCGGTATCTTCACCACCACCTTGCGTATCGCGCAGGGGCGTTGGTTAATGCAGGCCGGGCGATGCACGTCCTGCGGAAAAAATACCGCGAAGTTGCCGGGCCGCATCGTGAGCCAGGATTCGTCGGTCACGTCCTGATAAAACAGGATGTCGCGCTGTGCCAGCAGCTCCTGATGAATGACGTTGTCGCCGTTGTCCGCCGCTACGCCGATAAGCTCGGTACCGCTGACCAGAAACTGCACGTCGACGTTTTGCCGGTGTACTTCCGGGCGCAGCGCATCCGGCGGTTGGGTATGCAGATCCAGCACTTGCACCACGTAGCCGGTGGCGGGATCTTCATAGCGCCCTGCGGGCAAGACGCTGAAATCGGTGCGCTGCAGATAGGCGACGGCGTTGGCGACCGGCGCCGGGTACTGCTCGGGCGCGGTGTTGGCGATGTGGCCGAATATCATGATGATCCTCCCGTTACAGCGCCTGAATGCGCGCCCAAACCCGCTCGTCGACCGGAATGCCGTCGCGCAGGTTTTCTTCCAGAATGCGCGGGAACTTGTGGCCCGGCAGGCGAATGGCGACGTCGGGGTTGTCCCGCTCGGCGCTGGTGACGTAATCCATGATGCGCTGCAGTTTTTGATCGCGGCTGTCGCCGTCGATCAACCGGTCTATCTCAATCGCGATGAACACCTGCGAGACGCCGTATTCGTCGCGGTGATCTTCCGTCACTTCCGCCACCGAGGCGCCGCCGGATAGCAGGGTGGCGATCATGTCCAGCACGATCGACAGCGCCGATCCTTTCCAATACCCCATCGGCAAAATGCGCCGATTCTCTTCGATGGTGGCCGGATCGCGGGTCAGGTGGCCGTCGTTGTCGAAGCCGCCGTCCACCGGCAGGGTTTTGCCCGCCAGCCGGTTCAGCTCCAGCGCGCCGTAGGAAAACATCGACATCGACATGTCCACCATGGTGATCGGGTTGCCGGGCACGGCGACGATCAGCGGGTTGGTGCCGATACGGCACGTTTTGGCGCCCCACGGCGGCATCACGGCGATCGAGTTGGTCCAGCAAATGCCGATATAGCCTTTCTGCGCCGCCTGCCAGCCGTAGCCGCCGCCGCGCATCCAGTGGTTGGCGTTGCGCAGCGCCACCAGGCCGATGCCATGATCGTCGGCTAACTGCATGGCGCGATCCATCATGCGGCGGGCGGTAAGGTTGCCGATGCCCTGGTGCGCATCCCATTGCTCGATCGCCCCCAGAGACAACAGTTTGCTGGGTTCGGCGTCCGGCACGATATCACCGGCGTCCAGTTGCTGAATAAAGCGCGGAAAGCGGTTAACGCCGTGGGAATAAACGCCGCTGGCGGTGGTGTCGGCGAACATGCCGGCGCAGTCATCGGCGGTGTGCTCCGCCACGCCGCGCGCCAGCAGCACGCGTTTGAATTGGTGTTTTAACTCGCTGTAACTCACTCTCATGCCGGTTCTCCACCTGTGCGAATCGCCTGTTTTTGGTTCGCTAAATTTCAATATGCGAAATTGCATTTCAAATAAATGCTATCCCGGCGATTCAGGGAAGTCAAAGCAAGGGGAAGTAAAATTATTCATTAAAAACATGACGTTAAAATTGAGTGGTGATTTTGTGATCGTCGCCACATTTTGGTGGAGATGGCGTGCTTCAGACGTAACAAAGCAGGGCGGATCGAAACCCACCCTGCGTCTTGCGAGACCCCGGCTAACCGCGGGTGTTCAGCACCATGCGGTAGAGTGAGGTGGTGGCGGTGATATAGAGTTCATCGCCGTTCGGGCCGCCGAAGGTACAATTGGAGACGCGTTCCGGCACGCTGATTTTGTCGATCTGTCGCCCCTGTGGATCAAAGACCAGCACGCCGTCGGCACAGCTGCAAAACAGATTGCCGGCCCGATCGACACAGAAGCCGTCCGGGAAACCGGGCTCCACCGTTGCAAAACGGCGGCCGGCTTCCAGCTCGCGGCCGTTGACCGCATAGACGCGCAGCTCGCGGCGGCCCTGCGTCGGAAAATCCACGATCGACATGTCCGCAACGTACAGCCATTTTTCATCCGGTGAAAACGCCAGGCCGTTCGGGCGCTGCAGGTCGCAGGCGGCGATAGTCAGCGAACCGTCGCGTGGATCGAAGCTGTAGATATAGCAGCCGATTACCTGGCTTTCCGATTTGTAACCCTCTTCGTCGCCGATGATGCCGTAGGGCGGATCGGTGAACCACAGGGTGCCGTCGGAACGCACCGCCACGTCGTTCGGCGAGTTAAAGCGCTTGCCGTCGACGCGATCGATCAACAGGCGCACCTCGCCATCGCTTTCGGTGCGGCTGATGCCGCGCCGCCCGTGTTCACAGCTGACCACGCGCCCTTCGCCGTCGCGCGCATTGCCGTTGGCGTAGTGCGACGGCGAGCGGTATAGGGTCAGCTCACCCCGGCGCGACCAGCGGAACATGCGATTGCCTTTCACGTCGCTGAACACCACCGCATCCTCCTGCGGCAGCCAGACCGGCCCCTCTGCCCAGATCGCCGGCGAACACAGGCGCTCGAGCCGGGCGTGCGTGCGCAATGAATTGCCGTTCACTTCACGCCCCAGATCGCTTTGTAATGGCCCTGATAATCGTTTTGCGGGTCATACAGGTTATTGGCGCCGCCGTCGGCGGCGATATTGTCGCGGGTCACCAGATGCGCTGGGGTGACGTAGCCGGAAGGCGGCTGCTTGGCGAAGGCGCGGTTGAATTCGTCCAGCAGTTGCCAACCGTGCAGCTTCAAGGGTTCCGGTACCGTCGCCGACTGGCTGTCGCCCGAGCGGATACGCTGATAAGCGGAGATCGAACCGTCGCCGGCCGATACGTTGTAAGGTGCGTTCTTGCCGCCTTTGCCGGCGGTTTTCAGCGCCGGCGCCATAAAGTCGAAGTACAGATCGTTGATCGCCAGCGCATATTGGAATTTGTCGCCGTACTTCTGCAGCAGGCTGAAGGTCATCGCCGGCATGCGGTTGGCGGTATCGGCCAGCGGCGTGTCGATGAATTCCAGCAGCGTACAGCCGCTGCATTTGGCGATCTCGTCTTTCATGACGTTGGCCTTGTCCAGCGCGATTTGATACAGCGAGTCGGTGAAGATCAGCACGCTCGCCTTGCCGCCGGACTGCACCACCGCGTATTGCGCGGCGATGCGCGCCACTTCGTTGGAGTCCGACGTGACGTTATAGAACACGTTGTATTTGGCGATGGGGCCCGGTTCCGGCACCGCGTGCCAGGCGGTCAGCACGATGCCCTGCTGCACGGCCTTTTTCAGCGGGATCTTGGCGACGTTAGGGTTCCAGCCGCCGATCACGATGCCGTCCGGTTTTTGGGCGATGGCCTGATTGAGCGATGCCAGCTGATCTTTCACCGAGCCGCCGCCGTCGAGCGTTTCCAGCTTCCAGCCGGCGGCTTTCGCCGCTTCGCTCAACCCCTGTTGCACCCCTTGTACGCCGCCGTTCTTCATGTCGGAGGCGATAAAAATGATCTTCTTGTTGGCCTGCAGCTGCGGGCCGCTGGTGGGGCCGTCCCACTGGGTGGCGCTGGCGGTGGCCTTCGCGACGGCGGCGGTGGCCTGATCGAGATAGGCGTCGGCCCAGGCCGGCGATGCGGCGAGCAAGAATGTGGTGAACCCCGGTAACAGCCAAATGCGTTTCATGGTGTGCTCCTGGTTTAAGGGTGGGTCGCTGTCTGATTGTTGTTGTCAGCCGGCGTCGCCTGGCTGCGTTGTACCGCTTTCTGATTGAGCAGCCGACGGCGTTGGGCATAGCCGGCCAGGGTGATCGACAGCAGCAGCGTCGCGCCGTTGAACAGCGGCTCGACCCAGAATTCGCCGCCGAACTGCTGAATGCCGGCGATACCGATAGCCAGAATGGCGATGCCGACCACGGTGCCCCAGACGTTGACGCGCCCTGGGCGAATGGTGGTGCTGCCGAGGAAGGCGCCGACCAGCGCCGGCAGCAGATAGTCCATGCCGACGCTGGCCTGGCCGACGCCCTGTTCGGCGGCGATCAACACGCCGCTGAAACCGGTGAGCACGCTGGAGGCGATGAAGGCGCCGATGGTAAAGCGGTTGACCGAGATGCCGTTCAGGCGCGCCGCCGCCGGGTTGCCGCCCACCGCATACATGCAGCGGCCGAGCGGGGTGTGTTCAGTGATGAGCCACAGCACCACCGCGACGATCAGCACGTAAAATGCCACGATCGGAATGCCGGCGATCTCGGTGTGGTGCAGTGCGATGAAGGCATCCGGCAAGTCGCCGACGATCTGCCGCCCGCCGGAGTGCCACAGGGCAATGGCGTACAGTACGGTGCCGGAGCCGAGGGTGGCGACGAAGCTGTCGATATCGGCCAGCGCCACCAGAATGCCGTTCAGCAATCCGTACAGCGCCGAGATCGCCAGCACCGTCAGCACCGCCATCTGCCAGGAGAAGCCGTATTCCACCTGCAGCGTGATCGCCAGAATGTGCCACAGCACAATGCCGAAACCGACGTTAAGATCGATCTTGCCCACGATCATCGGGATGGTCGCCGCCAGCGCCAACAGGGCGATTTTGGCCTTGCTCGACAAGATAGCCTGCAGCGTCAGCATCGATGCGAAGGAGGGGGTGAGCAGTGAGAACAGCACGACCAGCGCGATGCACAGCAGCAGCAGGCCATAGCGGGTGAGGACCTGCATCAGCCACGGACCGGCGCCGTCCTGCGCCAGACTGACGCGCTGCTCCAGCGCGGTTGATTTAACGGATGTTTTAGACATGGCCTACCTCGGATTCTGACGTGATTGCGACGCTTTTCCCGGTGCTGGCAGAGGCCAGCTCCAATAAATTGGCGAATGACACCTGCTGATTTTTCAGCTCGCCGACCACTTTCCCGCGGTTGAATACCAGTGCGCGGTTGCAAATATGGGCGATCTCCTCGAAATCGTTGGAGATAACCAGCACCGCCACGCCTTCCGCCAGGGATTTATTCAGCAGGTGGTAGATTTCCGCTCGCGCGCCGACGTCCACGCCGGCGGTGGGATCTTCCAGGATCAGCAGCGGCGCCCCCAGATGCATCCAGCGCGCCATCACCACCTTTTGCTGGTTGCCGCCGGACAGCGCGCTGATATCGATATTGACGTCCTTGGGGCGCACGTCGAACAGCTGCACTTTCCACCAACTGGCGCCGATCTCCGCTCGCCGCCCATAGCGGGAGAGCAGCCGGTGGCCGCTGGCGCAGGGGTTGATAAACAGGTTTTCACGCACGCTCATCGACATCACCAGGCTTTCGCCGGTGCGATCGCCCGCGACCAGCGAAACGCCGCAGGCCATCGCCTGCTGTGGGGAGCTCGCCTGATAGGGCCGATCGCGAAACCGAATCGCGCCGCCGTCGGCCTGGCGCAACCCGAACAGCAGCCGGCCAATCTCTTCTTGCCCGGCCCCGCGCAGGCCGGCCAGCGCCAGCATCTCGCCCGGCTGCAAATCGAAGCTCACCGGGCCGATGTCACCCACCGTGACGCTATCGAGCTGCAGCACCGGCGGACGATGTTCCGGCAGCGGTTCGCGCTGATCGTCCGCCATCGCTTCGCCGACGATGGTTTGCACCAGATCGCGCAGCGAGTAGTCGGCGGTACGGCCGCCGGCGACATAGCGCCCGTCGCGCATTACGCAGACCCGATCGGCGATTTCGATCACTTCGTCCAGGCGGTGGGTGACGTAAATCATGCCGACCTTTTTGGCGCGCAGCCGGTTGATCACGGCGAACAGATGACGCACGTCGTTGGCGGGCAGGGAGGCGGTCGGTTCATCCAGCACCAGCAGCTCGGCATTGACCGCCACCGCGCGGGCGATCGCCAGCAGCGATTTTTCGGTGCGCGAGAGTTCGAAGACGCGCGCATCGGGATCGAGCGCGATGCCGACGTCTTGCAGCGCCTGCGCCGCCCGGCGGCGAATGGCGCGCCAGTCGATCAACCCAAAGCGGCGGGGAAACCCCATCACCAGCGCCATGTTCTCCGCCACCGTCATCCATTCAATCAGGCCGAGATCCTGATGAATAAAGGCGATCGGCTGGCGGCTGGCGCTTTTTATCGCGGCGGCGGAGGCGATGCTTGCGCCCTGAAAACGAATATCGCCGCCGTCGCGCGGGTAGACGCCCGCCAGCACTTTGATCAGCGTCGATTTGCCGGCGCCGTTTTCGCCCAGCAGCGCCAGAACCTCGCCCGGCATCACCTGCAGGCTGACGTCGTTGACCGCCACGTTGCCGCCAAATCGTTTGACGATGTGGCTGAGGGTAAGGATGGGTTGTGCCGCATTATCGATAGTCATGTGATGCGCCCCTGGTGTTGCGCCCGTGCGAAGATGCCGGGCAAATCAGCTAAACCGCTGGTGAGTATCTGTCCTTTAAATTTCAACATGCGAAATACAATTTCAAAAATAATATGACGTTCGTTGCGCTAAATCAAAGGCGATGAGGTTTTAATTTTTTATATTAAACAATGAGTTATTTTTTACTTTGCGGAAGTGTGACCGATGGCTCACTTCAATGAGGGGGAAATATTGCGGATTTTTGGCCCGCTGCGGACAATGAAACGGCGTTCCGTCTTCACCTGATGCAGGCCTTGGGGTAACATGCCCGGCAAAGAGCCTGCTGACTTCGCCGCAGCGCCGGTTGGCGGTTCGACACTGGAGAGATTTTCGCTATGAGCCTGAAAGCCGTCGACGAGAAAGATGACAAGAAAGACAAACCGCTGGGCAGCCAAAGCCTGTTCCGCGGTTTGCAGTTGATTGAGATCCTGAGCAATTTCCCCAACGGATGTCCGCTGGCGCATCTGTCCGAGCTGGCCGGTATGAACAAGAGCACGGTGCACCGCTTGCTTCAGGGGTTACACACCAGCGGCTATGTGACCCAGGCGCCGTCGCCAGGCAGCTACCGCCTGACCACCAAGTTCATTTCCATCGGCCAGAAGGCGCTGTCGTCACTCAATATCATTCACGTGGCCGCGCCGCATTTGGAACAGCTGAACCTGGAAGTGGGGGAGACGGTCAACTTCTCCAGCCGCGAAGACGACCACGTCATCCTGATCTACAAGCTGGAGCCGACCACCGGCATGATGCGCACCCGCGCCTATATCGGCCAGCATATGCCGCTGTACTGTTCGGCGATGGGGAAAATCTTCATGGCCTACGGCAACGACGATTACCCGGCCCACTACTGGCAGACTCACCAGCAAGAGATTCAGACGCTGACGCGCAATACCATCACCGAGCTGCCGAAGATGCATGAGGAGTTGGCCGATATTCGCCAGCGCGGCATGGCGATGGATCGCGAGGAAAACGAGCTGGGGGTCTCCTGCGTGGCGGCGCCGGTGTTCGATATTCAACAGCGCGTGCCTTATGCGGTGTCGGTTTCTCTGCCGACCGCCAAGCTGCAGCAAATCGGCGTCAAAAGCCTGATTAAACCGGTGCTGGCCACCGCGCAACGCATCTCGCAGGAGCTGGGTTTCGTCACGCCGATTTGAGTATTAGCGTCGCTGATACTGGATTAGAAACATCAATTTCACCTAATGATCGCTTCCTCGTATGATGCGCGTGTTGACCGACACGCGCCCTCGTCCGGCGCCTTTTATCATTCGAGGAATCCCCATGCTAGCCGTCTTCCTGCAGGGCTTTGCCCTGAGCGCCGCCATGATCCTGCCGCTGGGCCCGCAGAACGTATTCGTGATGAATCAGGGCATTCGCCGCCAGTATCATTTGATGATTGCTTCGCTGTGCGCATTGAGCGATATCGTGCTGATCTGCGCCGGTATTTTCGGCGGCAGCGCCTTGCTGACCCGCTCGCCGCTGCTGCTGGCGCTGGTCACCTGGGGCGGGGTGGCGTTTCTGCTGTGGTACGGGTGGGGCGCGTTCCGTTCCGCCTTCAGCCCGCAACCGGCGCAGGCCGCGGCGCAGGAGCTGGCGCAGAGCCGCTGGCGCATCGTGGTCACCATGCTGGCGGTCACCTGGCTGAACCCGCACGTTTATCTGGATACCTTTGTGGTGCTCGGCAGTTTGGGCGGGCAGCTGACGGCGGACGTGCGCTCCTGGTTCGCGCTCGGGGCGGTCAGCGCGTCGGCGGTGTGGTTCTTCGGGCTGGCGCTGCTGGCCTCCTGGTTGGCGCCGTGGCTGAACACGCAGCGGGCGCAGCGCATCATCAACGCGCTGGTCGGGCTGGTGATGTGGGGAATCGCGCTGCAGCTGGCCTGGCAGGGGGCAAATTTATAAGAATTTGTCACTAATCCGAATTCAAAACGCCGCGCGATATGCTACGTTTGATGCCAGGAATCCGGCGGTTCTCACAGGGAAAAGCCGGCGATCAGAGACAGCCTGTCATTAAGGAGACACTGTGAAGCTAAAAGCATTGGCTATGGCCGCAATGGTCGGATTAGGGACGTTACCGATGGCGCTGCAGGCGGCTGAAGTGCCTGAAGGGCCGCATGTCGTCACCTCCGGCACCGCCAGCGTGGACGCCACGCCGGATATCGCTACCCTGGCGATCGAAGTGAGCGTTTCCTCCAAAGACGCCGCCCAGGCGAAGAAGCAGGTGGACGAGCGCGTGGCGCAGTACTTTGATTTCCTGCAGAAAAATAACATCGAGAAGAAAGACATCAGCGCCGCCAATCTGCGCACCCAGCCAGAATATGACTACCTGAAAACCGGCGAGTCGGTGCTGAAGGGCTACCGGGCGGTGCGCCAGGTGCAGGTGACCCTGCGTCAGTTGGACAAGCTGAACGAGCTGCTGGACGGCGCGCTGAAATCCGGCCTGAACGAGATCCGCGCGGTGGAGCTGGGCGTCGCCAAGCCTGACGTGTACCGCGAGCAGGCGCGGCAAAAAGCGATCGAGAACGCGACTCAGCAGGCCGAATCCCTGGCCAAAGGCTTCCACGCCAAGCTGGGGCCGGTGTACAGCATTCGCTACCGGGTCGCCAACTACCAGCCGATGCCGGTGGCGCGGATGTATAAGGCGGCCGGTGCGGCGGCGGAAAGCGACGCGGCGCAAACCTATGAGCAGCAAAGCATTCACTTCGACGATCAGGTGGATGTGGTGTTCGAGCTGCAGCGCAACGCCGCGCAGTAAGGTGTTCGTATTGAAGAAAAGGTTCGCTGCGGCGAACCTTTTTTCGTTTTAATCCTGGCGCAGCACCTGGTGGCCGTGTTCCAGCAGCGCGTCGGTCACTTTGCGCATCATGCGGCTTTCCGGCGCGAAGCGGTGCCAGTACAGCATACGGCGCTGGTACAGCCCCGGCGTCAGATCGATCAGTTCACCGGATGCCAGCTCCTTTTCGATCTGCAGGTGAGGGATCATACAGCAGGTGGTGCCCTGGCGTGCCAGCTGCACGAAGGCTTCCGACGAGTTCACGATGTGGCAGGGCACGCTGCCCGGCGACAGATCGAAGTTCTGCTGCAGGAACGCCTGGTGCATGTCGTCGAGATGATCGAAGGCCACCGCCGGCGCTTTCAGCAGCGCGGAGCGGGTGACGCCGCTCGGGAAGTAGCGCTCGGCGAAGCCGCTGGAGGCCACGAACAGGTAGTCCAGCGCCCCCAGCCGATCCACCAGGCAGCTCGGCAGCGGCTGCGGCTGAATACTCACCGCGCCCACCACCTCACCGCGGCGCAGCCGCTCCTGGGTGCGGGTTTCATCTTCCACCTGCAGATTCAGGCGAATGGGGGAGTCCGCCAGCACCGGCTTCAGCGCTGGCAGCAGCCAGGTTGCCAGACTGTCGGCGTTGACCGCCAGCGACAGCAGCAGCGGCGTGTCGACGCCGGTGTCGTTGCCCAGCCACTCTTCTTCCAGCAATTCCACCTGATGCAGCAGCGCCAGCAGCTTTTGCCCTTGTTCGGTCGGGCGCGGCGGCACGGTACGAACCAGCAGCGGTTGGCCGAACAGGTTTTCCAGCTGTTTGATGCGTTGGGATACCGCCGATTGCGTGATACAGAGTTTTTGAGCGGCGCGCTCGAAGCCGCGCTCACGGATCACCGCGTCCAGCGCTTGCAGCGTACGATAGTCTGGGCGTTTCATCGGAAAGATATCCCTTAAATTAGAATGATACCGGCACTATGCCACATTTTGCGCACGGCGCAGGTGGAAAATCACGCCCCACCTCGCCGCCAAGCGGGTAAAAATGCGGGCTGCGGTAAATAAGTGTGATCCTGCCGGCGTGAAAAACAGCGTTTTACCCTATAATACGCACACGTTTTCGTACAGAGGCAAGGGACATATTATGACGCAGGATGAACTGAAAAAAGCGGTGGGTTGGGCGGCGCTGGAATACGTGACGCCGGGCACCATCGTCGGGGTCGGCACCGGCTCTACCGCCGCCCACTTTATTGACGCGCTGGGCTCCATCAAGCACCAGATCGAAGGCGCGGTATCCAGCTCCGACGCCTCCACCGCAAAGCTGAAAAGCCTCGGCATCCACGTGTTCGACAGCAACGAAGTGGACTCGCTCGATATCTACGTGGACGGCGCGGACGAAATCAACGGCCATATGCAGATGATCAAGGGCGGCGGCGCTGCGCTGACGCGCGAGAAGATCATCGCCGCCATCGCCAAGAAATTCATCTGCATCGTCGACGCCAGCAAACAAGTGGACGTGCTGGGCAAGTTCCCGCTGCCGGTGGAAGTGATCCCGATGGCCCGCTCTTATGTGGCGCGCGAGCTGGTGAAACTCGGTGGCCTGCCGGAGTATCGTCAGAACGTGGTGACCGACAACGGCAACGTGATCCTCGATGTGCATAACCTGAGCATCACCGACGCCATCGCGCTGGAGAACAAGATCAACGGCATCGCCGGCGTGGTGACCGTGGGGCTGTTCGCCAACCGCGGCGCGGACGTGGCGCTGGTCGGCACCCCGGAAGGCGTGAAAGTGGTCAAATAAGCCTCCGCCGTCTGTGGCCCGGTAGCGCCGGGCCGCATAATTCTTCGGTTAAAATATCTTTTCTGAAAAACGGCAAATTTGGTGACTTATATCACATTGTGAAACCTGACTCCCCAAAGCTTCTGCCGAAAACTTTCCCTATGGCATTTTCTGCCGTAAACCGCCATCAACGCTGCGCCTTGTCCTGCCGGGCAGGCAATCGTTTGTATTGCCGCCCGCGTTATTTTTGTTATGTTGGATGGGAGCTGTGTCGTCACAGCCGCTTCTGAAGTCTGAACATAGGGTCGGGTAAATGGCAAAAGTATCATTGGAGAAAGACAGGATTAAATTCCTGTTGGTGGAAGGGGTTCATCAGAGTACGGTCGATAATTTACGTGCCGCCGGTTATACCAACATCGAATACCACAAGGGTGCGTTAGACACCGAATCGCTGAAGGCATCCATCCGCGATGCACACTTCGTCGGCATCCGATCGCGTACGCATCTGACCGAAGAGGTGTTCGCCGCCGCAGAAAAACTGGTGGCGGTGGGCTGCTTCTGCATCGGCACCAACCAGGTTGATCTGAAAGCGGCGACCAAGCGCGGTATTCCGGTCTTCAACGCTCCCTTCTCCAATACCCGATCCGTGGCCGAAATGGTGCTGGGCGAGCTGCTGTTGATGCTGCGCGGCATTCCGGCCGCCAACGCCAAGGCGCACCGCGGCGTGTGGCACAAACTGGCCGTGGGCTCCTATGAGGCGCGCGGTAAAAAGCTGGGCATCATCGGCTACGGCCATATCGGCACCCAGCTTGGCATTCTGGCCGAAGGGCTGGGCATGAAGGTGTTCTTCTACGATATCGAGAACAAGCTGCCGTTAGGTAATGCGCAGCAGGTGCGCCATCTGTCCGACCTGCTCAATATGAGCGACGTGGTGACGCTGCACGTGCCGGAAACGCTGGCCACCAAGAATATGATGGGAGCGGAAGAGCTGGCGCTGATGAAACCAGGCGCCATTCTGATCAACGCCTCGCGCGGCACCGTGGTGGATATTCCCGCGCTGTGCGATGCGCTGGCCAGCAATCACCTGGCGGGCGCGGCGATCGACGTCTTCCCGGAAGAGCCGGCAACCAACAGCGATCCGTTCAACTCGCCGCTGTGTGAGTTCGACAACGTGCTGTTGACGCCGCACATCGGTGGCTCCACTCAGGAAGCGCAGGAGAACATCGGCGACGAAGTGGCCGGCAAGCTGGCGAAATACTCCGACAACGGGTCGACCCTGTCCGCCGTCAACTTCCCGGAAGTGTCGCTGCCGGCGCATGGCCCGAATGCCAGCCGCCTGCTGCACATCCACGAAAACCGCCCGGGCGTGCTGACGCAGATTAACCAGATCTTTGCCGAAGAGGGGGTTAACATCGCCGCGCAGTATCTGCAAACCGGGCCGGAAATCGGCTACGTGGTGATCGACATTGAAGCGGAAACCGCGCGCGCCGACGCCGCGCTGCAGCGCATGAAGGCCATCGACGGCACCATTCGCGCCCGTCTGCTGTTCTGATTAGGTGGTATGCCGCAACGAAAAAGGCCGGAGCGATCCGGCCTTTTGCTATTTAGGTTCGTGCCACGCCCAGCTGCAGAGCGGGGTGAGGATTTCCGGCAGCGGGATATCCCAGTGCTCGGTCGGCAGGTGCTCCACCTGCTGGCAATCATGGGCCAGCCCGATGGGATAGGGGCCGTCGCTCTGCCAGTTTTGCAGGGTGCGATCGTAAAAGCCGCCCCCCATACCCAGACGCTGCCCGGTATGATCGAATGCCACCAACGGCGTCAGCACGACGTCCAGCTCGCCCAGCGGCAACACCTGGCGCACATCGAGGCGCGGTTCAAGAATATTGAAGCGATTGCGCACCAGCGGCGTTTCCGGCGCATAGCGCAGGAACAGCAGGTGGCCCGGGCTGAACGGGTGCAGCACCGGCAGGTAAACCCGTTTTCCGAGCGTCCACAGTTGCTCGATCAGCGGCCCGGTATCGAGTTCACCGTCAAATGACAGGAAGACCGCGATGCTGTGCGCCGCCTGAATGCGTGCATGTGCGGCAAGGCGCTCGGTTATCTTGTCTGCGGCAAAGCGTTGCTGATCCGGCGTAAGTTCGCGTCGGCGTTGGCGAATGAGTTGGCGAATGGCTTGGCGCTGCTGCGCGAATTGGGGTTGAAAAGGCATCGTATCAGGCTTGCTCAGTGTGGCGTTCGGCACACATAAACCGCTGAGAAGGGGAATCTCCGAGATGCCGTCGCAGGCTGTAACCCTTGAACCCATGGTTCAAGGTGAACGTGCCGTCGCAATCTTAAGGCTTCTCGGCGCACCGAGCGTGCTCACCGATCGCGGAGCAACACATTCTGTTTGTACTAAATATCGGCTCAGGGGACTGGCCCGCTGGCAAACATCTCAGAGAAATTTTGTACTCGTTGCCGAAACTGTGATTTCAACAACTTAAGTTATTCGAATTGTGCATCCTGACGTTCAGAGATGCGACCTTGTTCAAGCAGCGCTTGTTCAATGGTCTGCTGCAGCATCCGTATGCGTTGTTCCATATTGGACGCATAGTCACGGGTTTTCAACCGTTCTTGAGCAAGTTCGTGACAGACGTTCAATGCCGCGATGAAAACCAGTTGCTCAGTATTGGAGACTCTAGTGCGAACTTTAAGATCTTGCAACCGTTGGTTAAGATCGTCCGCCGCCATATTCAACGCATCTTGTTGTTCTGGCGGGCAATTGACTCTTAACGAGCGGCCAAAAATTTGAATATCTACCGGTTGTGCAGACATGCCACCTTCCTGCCTAAATTTCGCGCCAGCCTTGTCCGCCCTGGCCGGGCCGTCAAAGCGGGCGCCACTATATATACCTCGGTACCAAGATACAACCCCTTTTTCAGTACCTGGTTGTAATCTACTGTGGCGCACATTGCCAGTCAAAAAAGGGTTTCAAAATGCGTATTTACCGCACTTTCGCCACCCGACGGCGCAGTGTGAAACCTGCCACATCGCGATTATAACTAGCCACTGAGGTGTCGCGCTTATCTGGTATAGCGACGGACCTTGGTGGTAGCATAACACGAACTTATCCTGCCAACGATGACGAATGCGCATGTCTATACAGAATACATTTCCAAGTTACCAATCTTTGACCGTGGCCCTCAACCAGCAGTCGGTGGCGCTGACCGCGGCAGAAATGCATGGCCTGATCAGCGGCCTGTTGTGCGGCGGCAGCCGTGATGCCGGCTGGCAGGCGCTGGTGCACGATCTGACCAACGAAGGCGTCGCCTTCCCGCAGGCGCTCAGCCAACCGCTGCAACAGCTGTATGAAGTGACGCGCGAAACGCTCGAAGACGACGAATTCCTGTTCCAACTGATGCTGCCGGAAGGGGAGATCGTCAGCGTGTTCGATCGCGCCGACGCGCTGGCCGGTTGGGTCAACCACTTCCTGCTCGGCCTGGGGATGATGCAGCCGAAGCTGGCCCAGGTGAAAGACGAAGTCGGGGAAGCGATCGACGATCTGCGCAACATCGCGCAGTTGGGCTACGACGAAGACGAAGATCAGGAAGAATTGGAACAGTCGCTGGAAGAAGTGGCGGAGTATGTGCGGGTTGCCGCCATCATGTGCCACGGCGAATTCACCCGTCACAAACCAACGGCGCCGGAAAACATCAAACCGACGTTGCACTAAGCGTCTTATCGCCCCTCCGCCGGCGGTGCGGATGGCATGATTTCAGGAGAAGGTAATGACTCAGCAGGAATTCAACAACCGCCGTCAGGCGCTGTTGGCGAAAATGGCGCCGGCCAGTGCGGCGGTTATTTTCTCTGCGCCGGAAACGACGCGCAGTGCAGATTCAGACTATCCCTATCGGCAGAACAGCGACTTTTGGTACCTGACCGGCTTCAATGAGCCGGAGGCGGTGCTGGTGCTGATCAAAAGCGACGAAACGCACAACCACAGCGTGTTGTTCAACCGGGTGCGCGATCTGACGGCGGAAATCTGGTTTGGCCGCCGCCTGGGGCAAGACGCTGCGCCGGCGAAGCTGGGCGTGGATCGCGCGCTACCGTTCGATGAAATCAATGATCAGCTGCACCTGCTGCTCAACGGCCTGGACGTGGTCTACCACGCGCAGGGCGAATACGCCTACGCCGATCAGATCCTGTTCGATGCGCTGGACAAGCTGCGCAAGGGGTTCCGCCAGAATCTGCAGGCGCCGGCCACCGTGACCGACTGGCGGCCGTGGCTGCACGACATGCGCCTGTTCAAATCGCCGGAAGAGCTGGCGGTGATGCGCCGCGCCGGTGAGATCAGTGCGCTGGCGCATACCCGCGCGATGGAAAAATGCCGTCCTGGCATGTTCGAATACCAGCTGGAAGCGGAAATTCACCATGAATTCACCCGCCTCGGCGCCCGCTACCCGTCTTACAACACCATCGTCGGCAGCGGCGAAAACGGCTGCATCTTGCACTACACCGAGAACGAGAGCCAGATGCGCGACGGCGATTTGGTGCTGATCGACGCCGGCTGCGAGTATCAGGGGTACGCCGGCGACATTACCCGCACCTTCCCGGTCAATGGCAAGTTCAGCAAGCCGCAGCGCGCGGTGTACGACATTGTGCTGGCGTCGCTGCTGCGCGCTTTGGCATTGTTCAAACCCGGCACCAGCATCCGTGAAGTCAACGACGAAGTGGTGCGCATCATGGTGGTCGGGCTGGTGGAACTGGGCGTCTTGAAAGGTGAAGTCGACCAGCTGCTCGCCGAGCAGGCGCACCGGCAGTTCTTCATGCACGGGCTGAGCCACTGGCTGGGCCTCGACGTGCACGACGTCGGCCACTACGGCACGCCGAGCCGCGATCGGCTGCTGGAGCCGGGCATGGTGCTGACCGTGGAACCGGGGCTGTACATTGCGCCGGATGCGGACGTGCCGGCGGAATACCGCGGCATCGGCATCCGCATCGAGGACGACATCGTGATCACCGCCGACGGCAACGAAAACCTGACCGCCACCGTGGTGAAAGACGCCGATGCCATCGAGGCTTTGATGGCGGCGGCAAGGTAACGGAATGAGCGTAATTATCGTTGGTGGCGGTATGGCGGGCGCGACGCTGGCGCTGGCTATCTCGTCGCTTACTCAGGGAAGAATGGTCGTGGATCTGGTCGAGGCGACTCGGCCGGATGACCGCAGCCATCCGGGCTTTGACGCCCGCGCCATCGCATTGGCGCAGGGCACCTGCCAACAGCTGGCGCGCATCGGTGTTTGGCCGGCGCTGCGCGACTGCGCCACGCCGATCACTCAGGTGCACGTCAGCGATCGCGGCCATGCCGGTTTCGTGAATCTGCGGGCGCAGGATTATCAGGTCGATGCGCTTGGCCAGGTGATCGAACTGCACGACGCCGGGCAGCGGCTGTTCGCGCTGCTGGCGAAGGCGCCGGGTGTTACGCTGCATTGCCCCGCGCGGGTGGTGGACGTGATTCGCACCGCAGAGCGGGCGGAAGTGCAACTGGATACCGGTCTGCGGCTGTGCGGGCAGCTGCTGGTGGCGGCCGACGGTTCGCGTTCGGCGCTGGCGCAGGCCTGCAACGTGCAGTGGCGGCAGGAGGAGTATCCGCAGTTCGCCACCATCGCCAACGTCACCACGGCGGAAGATCCGCAGGGGCGCGCCTTCGAGCGTTTTACCCGCTACGGGCCGCTGGCGCTGCTGCCGATGTCGCAGGGGCGCAGTTCGCTGGTGTGGTGCCACGCGCGCGAAGATCGCGCCCGGGTGGATGCCTGGGACGACGAGCGTTTTATCGCCGAGCTGCAACGGGCCTTCGGCTGGCGGCTGGGGCGTATCCTCAAGGCCGGTAAACGGCACAGTTATCCGCTCAGCCTGCTGACCGCCGATCGTCATGTCAGCCATCGTCTGGCGCTGGTGGGCAACGCGGCGCAGACGCTGCATCCGATCGCCGGGCAGGGGTTTAACCTCGGCCTGCGCGACGTGATGTCGCTGGCGGAAACGCTGGCGGAAGCGGTAGACAGCGGCGAAGACGCCGGCGGTTATGCGCTGCTGAGCCGCTATCAGCAGCGGCGGCAAAACGATCAGCAGGCGACGATCGGCGTGACCGACGGATTGATCCGCCTGTTCGCCAACCGTTATGCCCCGCTGGTGGTCGGCCGTAATCTGGGGCTGATGGCGATGGAGCGTTTGCCGGCGGTGCGCGACGCCTTCGCCAAGCGCACGCTGGGCTGGGTGGAACGTTAGACACAGAATCGGGCGCCCTGTGGCGCGCCCAAAACGCGGCGCGGCAAGGCGTCGCGCGTTATTTAAGGAAATCGAGCAGCATGCAATCATTTGACGTGATTATCGCCGGTGGCGGTATGGTGGGGCTGGCGTTGGCTTGCGGCCTGCAGGGCAGCGGGCTGCGCGTGGCGGTGCTGGAACAGCGCCAGCCGGACATGGCGCCGCCGTCGGAGCAGCCTACGCTGCGCGTCTCCGCCATCAATGCCGCCAGCGAGCGTTTGCTGCAGCACATCGGCGTGTGGGACGACATTCTCCAGCAGCGCGCCAGCGCTTACAACGCGATGGAAGTGTGGGAGCGCGACAGCTTCGGCAAAATCGCCTTCCGCGGCGACGAGTGCGGCTTCAGCCATCTCGGCCACATTATCGAAAACTCGGTGATCCAGCAGGCGCTGTGGAAACGCGCCGAAAGCCTGTCGGACATCACGCTGATTACCCCGGCCGCGCTCAAGCAGGTGGCGTGGGGCGAGAACGATGCCTTCGTTACGCTGGAGGACGGGCGCATGCTGACCGCCCGTCTGGTGATCGGCGCCGACGGCGCCCAGTCGTGGCTGCGCCAGCACGCCGACATCCCGCTCACCTTCTGGGATTACCGCCACCATGCGCTGGTGGCCACCATTCGCACCGAAGAGCCGCATCAGGCGACGGCGCGGCAAATTTTCCACGGCGACGGCATTCTGGCGTTCCTGCCGTTCAGCGATCCGCATTTGAGTTCCATCGTCTGGTCGGTGACGCCGGAAGACGCCGAGCGGCTTAAACAGCTTGAGCCGGAGCAGTTCAACCGCGAACTGGCGATGGCCTTCGATATGCGCTTGGGCGCCTGCAGCCTGGAAAGCGAACGGTTGGCGTTCCCGCTGACCGGCCGCTATGCGCGCAGCTTCGCCGCGCACCGCCTGGCGCTGGTGGGCGATGCGGCGCATACCGTGCATCCGCTGGCCGGACAGGGCGTGAACCTGGGCTTTATGGACGCCGCCGAGCTGATTGCCGAACTGCGCCGCCTGCAGCGGCAGGGCAAGGATATCGGCCAGCACCTCTATCTGCGCCGCTATGAGCGCCGCCGCAAACATGGCGCGGCGGTGATGCTGGCCAGCATGCAGGGTTTCCGCGAACTGTTCGACGGCAACCACCCGGCCAAAAAGCTGCTGCGCGACGTGGGACTGCGGCTGGCGGACAGCCTGCCGGGCGTCAAGCCAAAGCTGGTGCGTCAGGCGATGGGCCTGAACGATCTGCCCGAGTGGCTTGCCTGATACCTGCCTTCTGCGAGCCCCCAGCGGGCTCGCGCTTCTCGCCTTATGCCATCGTCTTTCCTTATATAACCCTTCATTTGAAATAATCTAATTTCAGCCTCTTTTTATCATTACTTTTTCTAATTCCATGTTCGGTTATCAAAAGTCGGAATCTCATGCGCGCCCGTCGGTTTGTTATATAACTTCGGAGTTTTGCCGCTTTAATTGTTAATTTTGTGCCTTAAAGCGCATTTTTCCAGTGAAAAACTCTGCACACTAGCCCGGCATTTTACCGCCCTGGAACGGCGATGAGCCTATTTTAACTTATGGTTAATGTGGTCGTTCGGTGATAAGTTCGAGGGAAAGGTATCGTTTGCGTCACGGCGGTTGCACGCAGTTTCCGCCCGTCCCGGCGCAGCATTTGTGTTGAGCAGTCAGTGCGCCATGGCGATCGGGCCGCGAGCCAGGCTCCGCCGCATTGCGTGGCAGCACCCTAACTTCTAGCGACGAGTGGAAAGAGGGAAAAGATGGCAAAGCAAACCCCACTGTACGACCAGCACGTGGCGTGCGGTGCGCGCATGGTAGACTTTCACGGCTGGATGATGCCGCTGCACTACGGCTCGCAGCTCGATGAGCACCACGCGGTGCGTCAGGATGCCGGCATGTTCGACGTGTCTCACATGACCATCGTGGATCTGCACGGCGCCCGCACCCGAGAGTTCCTGCGCTACCTGCTGGCGAACGACGTCGCCAAACTGACCCAACCCGGCAAGGCGCTGTACACCGGCATGCTGAATGCCTCCGGCGGCGTGATCGACGACCTGATCGTTTATTTCCTCACTGAAGACTATTTCCGCCTGGTGGTGAACTCCGCCACGCGCGACAAAGACCTGGCCTGGATTGAAGAGCACGCCGCGCCGTATGGCGTTGCGCTGACGGTGCGCGACGATCTGGCGCTGATCGCGGTACAGGGCCCGCAGGCCAAAGAGCGTGCCGGCACGCTGTTCACCCCGGAACAAAAAAGTGCGGTCGAAGGCATGAAGCCGTTCTTCGGCGTGCAGGCCGGCGAGCTGTTCATCGCCACCACCGGTTACACCGGCGAGGCCGGCTATGAGATCGCGCTGCCGAAAGAGCAGGCGGCGGATTTCTGGCAAAAATTGCTGGCCGCGGGCGTCAAGCCGGCCGGTCTGGGCGCGCGCGACACGCTGCGTCTGGAAGCGGGCATGAACCTCTACGGGCAAGAGATGGACGAAGGCGTTTCACCGCTGGCCGCCAACATGGGCTGGACCATCGCCTGGCAGCCGGAAGATCGTCGTTTCATCGGCCGCGAAGCGCTGGAACAACAGCGCGAGCAGGGCACCGAGCAACTGGTCGGCTTGATCATGACGGAAAAAGGCGTATTACGTAATGAGCTGCCGGTGCGTTTCACCGACGCGGCGGGGCAAACCCACGAAGGCGTAATCACCAGCGGTTCGTTCTCTCCGACGCTGGGCTTCAGCATCGCGCTGGCGCGCGTGCCGGCAGGTATCGGCGAGCAGGCCATCGTGCAGATCCGCAACCGTGAAATGCCGGTCAAAGTGACCAAGCCCGGTTTCGTTCGCGCCGGCAAGCCGCTGACAAATTGATTTTTTATTGATTGATTCTTTTATTTCTTCGAAGGAGTAACCGGCGATGAGCAATGTGCCAACAGAATTGAAATACGCATCCTCCCACGAGTGGGTTCGTTCAGAAGGTAACGGCGTTTACACCGTAGGCATCACCGAACACGCGCAGGAACTGCTGGGCGATATGGTGTTTGTCGATCTGCCGGAAGTGGGCCGCAAAGTCGACGCCGGTGAAGATTGCGCCGTGGCGGAGTCCGTCAAGGCGGCGTCGGACATTTACGCGCCGATCAGCGGCGAAATCGTGGCGGTGAACGGCGAGCTGGAAAGCTCCCCGGAGCTGGTGAACAGCGAGCCTTACGGTGACGGCTTCCTGTTCCAGATTAAAGCCGCCGACGAAGGCGAGCTGGCGAACCTGCTGGACGCCGCGGCTTATCAGGCCTCGATCGACGAGTAATCGTGACCACGCCCCAGGCCTTTTGGCCGGGGCGTTTTAGTTACCGCTCAAGCTATATCCCGTATCACGCAAGCATTCAGGAATTTGTAGCAATGACTCAGACACTCAGCCAACTCGAACACAGCGAAGCGTTCATTGAACGCCACATCGGCTCTTCTGCGGAACAACGCCAGGAGTTGCTGGCAGCGGTGGGCGCTCGCTCGCTCAGCGCGCTGATCCAACAGATCGTGCCGGCGGACATTCAGCTGCCGGGGCCGCCGCCGGTCGGCGACGCGGCGACCGAACACCAGGCGCTGGCTGAGCTGAAGGCGATCGCCTCGCAAAATCAGCGCTACAAATCCTATATCGGCATGGGCTACAGCGCCGTGCTGACGCCGCCGGTGATCCTGCGCAACATGCTGGAAAATCCGGGTTGGTACACCGCTTATACCCCTTATCAGCCGGAAGTGTCGCAGGGCCGCCTGGAAGCGCTACTGAACTTCCAGACCGTGACCCTCGATCTGACCGGCCTGGATCTGGCTTCCGCTTCGCTGCTGGATGAAGCCACCGCCGCCGCCGAAGCGATGGCCTTGGCCAAACGCGCCAGCAAGCTGAAAGACGCCAACCGCTTCTTCGTGGCTGACGACGTGCATCCACAGACGCTGGACGTGGTGCGCACCCGCGCCGAAACCTTCGGCTTCGACGTCATCGTCGATAAAGCGGAAAAAGTGCTGGAGCTGGACGGCGTGTTCGGCGTGCTGCTGCAACAGGTGGGCACCACCGGCGAGCTGCACGACTACAGCGCGCTGCTGGCTGAATTGAAATCGCGCAAAATCATCACCAGCGTGGCCGCCGACATCATGGCCCTGGTGCTGCTGACCGCGCCGGGCAAGCAGGGCGCCGACGTGGTGTTCGGCTCCGCGCAGCGCTTCGGCGTGCCGATGGGCTACGGCGGCCCGCACGCCGCCTTCTTCGCCTGCCGCGACGAGTTCAAGCGCTCGATGCCGGGCCGCATCATCGGCGTTTCCCGTGATGCCGCCGGCAACACCGCGCTGCGCATGGCGATGCAGACCCGCGAGCAGCATATCCGCCGCGAGAAGGCCAACTCGAATATCTGTACCTCGCAGGTGCTGCTGGCCAATATCGCCAGCCTGTACGCGGTGTACCACGGCCCACAGGGGCTGCAGCGCATCGCCGGGCGTATCCATCGCCTGACCGACATTCTGGCCGCCGGGCTGCAGAAGGCCGGCCTGACGCTGCGTCACAACACCTGGTTCGACACCCTGACCGTTGAAGTGAAAGACAAAGCGGCGGTGCTGGAACGCGCGCTGAGCTTCGGCATCAACCTGCGTACCGATATCCACGGCGCCGTAGGCATCACGCTGGACGAAGCCACCTCGCGTGAAGACGTGCAGACGCTGTTCGCACTGCTGGCCGGCGACAACCACGGCCTGGACATCGACGCGCTGGACGCGGCGGTGAGCAAGAGCAGCCAATCGATCCCGGCCGCCATGCTGCGTCAGGATCCGATCCTGACCCATCCGGTATTCAATCGCTATCACAGCGAAACCGAGATGATGCGTTACATGCACCGTTTGGAACGTAAGGATCTGGCGCTGAACCAGGCGATGATCCCGCTGGGTTCTTGCACCATGAAATTGAACGCCGCGGCGGAGATGATCCCGATCACCTGGCCTGAATTCTCCGAGCTGCATCCGTTCTGCCCGCCGGAGCAGGCTGCCGGCTACCAGCAGATGATCGGCCAACTGTCTCAGTGGCTGGTACAGCTGACCGGTTATGACGCGGTGTGCATGCAGCCGAACTCCGGCGCGCAGGGCGAATACGCCGGCCTGCTGGCGATCCGTCGCTACCACGAAAGCCGTAACGAAGGGGGCCGCCACGTCTGCCTGATCCCGAGCTCGGCACACGGCACCAACCCGGCCTCTGCCCAAATGGCGGGCATGAGCGTGGTGGTGGTCGCCTGCGACAAGAACGGCAACATCGATCTGCACGATCTGCGCGTCAAGGCAGAGCAGGCGGGCGAAGAACTCTCTTGCATCATGGTGACCTACCCGTCGACCCACGGCGTGTATGAAGAAACCATCCGCGAAGTGTGCCAGATCGTGCATCAGTTCGGCGGTCAGGTGTATCTGGACGGCGCTAACATGAACGCCCAGGTGGGCATCACCACGCCAGGCTACATCGGCGCGGACGTTTCGCACCTCAACCTGCATAAAACCTTCTGCATCCCGCACGGCGGCGGCGGCCCGGGCATGGGCCCGATCGGCGTGAAAGCGCACCTGGCGCCGTTCGTGCCGGGCCACAGCGTCGTGCAGATCGACGGCGTAACCACCCAGCAGGGCGCAGTTTCCGCAGCGCCGTTCGGCAGCGCCTCCATCCTGCCTATCAGCTGGATGTACATCCGCATGATGGGCGCGGAAGGCCTGAAGCAGGCCAGCCAGATGGCGATCCTGAACGCCAACTACATCGCTACCCGCCTGAAAGGCGCATACCCGATTCTGTATACCGGCCGCGATCACCGCGTGGCGCACGAATGTATCCTCGATATTCGTCCGCTGAAGGAAGAGACCGGCATCAGCGAAATGGACATCGCCAAGCGCCTGATCGACTTCGGCTTCCACGCTCCGACCATGTCGTTCCCGGTCGCGGGCACGCTGATGGTTGAGCCGACCGAGTCGGAAAGCAAGGTGGAACTGGATCGCTTTATCGATGCGATGCTGGCGATCCGCAGCGAGATCGATCGCGTCGCCAAAGGCGAATGGCCGCTGGAAGATAACCCGCTGGTGAATGCGCCGCACGTGCAGGCGGAGCTGGTCAGCGACTGGCAGCACCCGTACAGCCGCGAGCTGGCGGTGTTCCCGGTGGCCGGCGTGCGCGAGAACAAGTACTGGCCGAGCGTTAAGCGCCTGGACGACGTGTACGGCGACCGTAACCTGTTCTGTTCTTGCGTGCCGATGAGCGATTACGAATAACACGTTCGGCAAAGTTTGTGTTCGGGGGACACCGCATCATGCGGTGTCCCTTTTTATTTTATTGCGGCCTATTCTTTCCTGTACGTTCCCACGATTTGAGGAGTCACCATGCAAGCGGCAATCGTAACAGCGCTGGGGCAAGCCCCGGTTTTCGGCACCTTTGAGGAGCCCCTGGCGCAGGCGAATGAAGTGCCGATCGAGGTTCTGGCGGCCGGCATCAAACAGCTGGATCGCGCTACCGTCGCCGGCACCCATTACTCCAGCCCCAAGCAGTTGCCGATCGTGCCCGGCACCGACGGCGTGGGCCGGACGGCCGACGGGCAACGGGTCTATTTCGCCTCCTTCCGCCGCCCTTACGGCGCGATGGCTGAGCGCAGCGTCGCGTCATGGACGGTGCCGGTGCCGGAGGCGGTAGACGACGCCACGGCGGCGGCGCTGATCAATCCGGCCTTCGCCGCCTGGCTACCGCTGCGCTGGCGAGCGGATCTGCAGCCCGGTGAAACGGTGCTGATCATCGGCGCTACCGGCACCTCGGGCAAACTGGCGGTTGCGGCGGCGCGTCAGGCGGGAGCCGGGCGCATCGTTGCCGCCGGCCGTCGGCTGAGCGTGTTGGAGGCGTTGGGCGTGGATGCCACGGTGGATCTGAGCCTGCAGGGCGAGGCGCTGACGCAGGCCTTCGCGGCGGCGGCGGGGCCGGGCGGTTATCAGGTGATCGTCGATTATATCTGGGGCCCGGCGACCGAAGCGCTGCTCGCGACGCTCAATAATCACGATCTCTCGTCTTACGCCGGCGGGCGCGGCATTCGCCTGGTCAACGTCGGCTCGATGGCCGCGCCGGACATCCGGCTGCCGGCGGCGGTATTGCGCAGCAATCAGCTGCAGATCCTTGGCAGCGGCACCGGCAACTTCCCGCCGATCCCGGAGATGCAGCGCTACGCGACCGAAATTCTGGCGCTGGCGGCGACGGGCGCGCTCACTATCGAGACGCAGGAGCACGCGTTGGCGGAGATCGCCGAGGTGTGGGATCTGAACAAGAAAAGCGACGTGCGTTCGGTGATACGCATCGCCCGTTAGGCCCTTGCCGTTAACGGCAAGGGCAGACCAGGTGAATATCCTCCGGCTCGCGGGCGAACAGCTCGGCATCCGGGCGCTCGATGAGCCGGCAGCCTTGCGCCAGATAGAAGTCTACGGTGCTTTTGTTAGGGATGGAGGAGACGTATAGCCCGGCGGCGCCTTCCTGCGCCGCCTGACGCAGGCAGAGTTGAAACAGCTGCTTGCCCAGCCCCAGGCCGCGTTGGTGCGCGCTGACGTAAAAGAACAGCAGCTGGCGCAGATCCCGCTGCGGGCCGCGCGGCTCGGTGTCCAGCGCCGCCGCCGCGACGATCTCCTCGCCTTCGAACCGCGCGAAGAACGCGCCGCCGCGATCGAAGCAGGCTTCGTGGATTGGCGTATAGGTTTCCTGGTCGTGCGGATCCCAACCGCGCACGTCGTAGTAGTCCGGGTAGGCTTGCAGCTTGCCGTCCTGCAGGCGATACAGGGTGTCGATGACTTCACTGCGGTCGATATCCCATAGGCGGTCGAGTTGCTGCCGTTGCAGCAGAACAGGGGCGCTCATGATCGTTATTCACTCTCAGTCTGTGGCCGGTAACTTTCCGGCAAATCGATAATAAAACCGATGCCGCGATCGTCGAGGCCTTCGGTGACGCGCAGCTGCGCGCCGATTTTGTCGGCCAGGTTCCGGGCGATGGCCAATCCCAGCCCGCTGCCGGTTTGCTGCGTGCCGGGCACGCGGTAAAAGCGTTCAAACAGGCGCGGAAGGTGCTCTTCGCTCACTCCGGGGCCGTTGTCGCGCAACGTAATATAGCAGCCGAGCGGTGCCAGCGAACGGATATTGGCTTCGATGCGGCTACCGGGCGGCGCGTACTTGAGCGCGTTGTCCAGCAGATTGGTGAAGATGGCGATCAGCGCATGGCGATCGGTGTTTATCACCACGTCCTCGCTGCCGTCGAGTGAAAGTTCCACATCCTTTTCCAGCGCATAGGGGACGTGCTGCGCGATGCATTTGCCAATGTCGGCGTAGATGTCCACCGCCTCGATTTTCAGCGGAAAATCCTCCGCCTCCAGCTTGGCCAGGTTGATCAGCTGGCGCGACAGCGACGCCGCGCGATCCAGCCCCTGCTGCATGTCGCCGATGATCTCCCGGCGCTCCTGTTGCTCCGAGACCTGGGTCAGCAGATGCAGCTGCGCCAGCACGGCGGCGATCGGCGTGCGCAGTTCGTGCGCCGCATCGGCCATAAAGCGTTTTTCGCGCTGGTTGGCGGCGTCGATGCGCGCCATCAGCTTGTTGACCTCCACCACCACCGGCCGGATTTCCTGATACTGCTCGCTGACGTTGATCGGCGACAGGTTACCCGGCTGGCGATCGGAGATGGTGCGGGCGATCTGGCGCAGCGGTCGCAGGCTGAAGTA
This sequence comes from Serratia sp. TMDUHS_CL, assembly GCF_037137105.1. Taxonomy (NCBI): domain Bacteria; kingdom Pseudomonadati; phylum Pseudomonadota; class Gammaproteobacteria; order Enterobacterales; family Yersiniaceae; genus Serratia; species Serratia sp. TMDUHS_CL. The sequence continues at coordinate 46,483 of NZ_JBBBDV010000017.1, read as the reverse complement.
GGCGGTAAACAGCAGGGTGATGATGATCGCCGCCAGAATGCCCAGCAGCGGCATGGCGGTGCTTTCCGCCGGGTTACCGAACAGCGTGGTGCGATCGTTGAACGACTCGCCGACGATCACCCGATATTGGCGCTTTTCGCTCCAGCTGCCGGCAAGATGCCAGTTGGCGCCGGCGTACTTAACGGAGCCGGACAGCACCGAAGGCGGCAGGCGCAGCGGTTCTCCCTGCGTTTGCGAACTGTAAAGCACCCGGTTGTCCCGATCGTAAACCACGAACAGCGGGTGATAATCGATTTGATCCTGCATGCCGTTATTGATGGAATCAATGTACATGCCTTCAATGGTCTTGATGATGCCGCGGTAATCGATATTGTCGGTGCCGGTTTCATCGAGAATATTGGCGATACCCACGGCGACAATGCGTTGCTGGTTATCGAAATATTTTTCCATGTCGGGGTAATACCAATATTTCACCCAGGCGACGAGGATCCCCCACAATAATAAAATGGCCAGGACCTGGAAAATAATGGTGCGCATAAAGAAGGATTTGAAACCGATCATCCTGCTACTCTTTCTTCAGCAAATAACCAATGCCGCGTACGGTAATAATTCTTTCTTTACCGATCTTGCGCCGTAAATTATGCATGTGCACTTCCAGCGAGTTGCTTTCCACGCTGTCGCCGTGGCCGAACAGCCGCTGTTCCAACACCGCTTTGCGCACCACGGTGCCGGCACAGCGCATCAGCTCGTGCAGCAGGTGATACTCTTTTTTCGACAGCATCAGCAGTTCGTTATCCAGCGTCACCTGATGGTTTACCGGGTCGAGATACAGCGTGCCGAGGCTCCAGGTTTGCGAAGCGAAGCCCGCCATGCGTCGGTTGACCGCCTTGACGCGTGAGATGAGCTCGGGCAGCGCAAAGGGTTTGGCCAGAAAGTCGTCCGCGCCGGAATCCAGGCTGTTCACCAGGCTTTCGATGCGGTCGCGGGCGGTCAGGATGATGATGGGGATATTTTGCCCGGCGGCGCGCCAGGCGATTAGCTTTTGCAAACCGTCGCCGTCCGGCAGCGTAAGATCCAACAGCATCAGATCGAACCCGCCGGGTGAAAGTTTATTTTCCGCGTCCGCGAGCAGGCGCACCCAGCACAAATTAAAGCCGGTGAGCTCCAATGCGCGGCACAGCGCCTTGCCTAATTGCAGGTCGTCTTCCACCAACAGTATGTTCACGTTTGTTCCGCTGAGATCTTCAAGTCGCGATTATCTAACTATAACCCTGCCGGGAAGACAACGGGGAAACTCGCTTTGCCTGCGCGTTCTTAAGCAAACCTTAATCTGGCTTTAATCTCGCGTTAAGGGAACGCGGTGGAATTTCAGTTATTTTGCTGCCATTCGATACCACAACAGAAGGAGCGAAACATGCAGACTGACGGTTCCCCGCTCGCGGGCACCTCGCGGCGGCTGATATATGCAGGCGTGGCGGCCGTGCTCGTTCTGTTGATGCTGTCTTTTCGCGGCGACGCCCAGAGCCATGGCCATAGCGGCCTGCATGCTGCCGGCTTACAACGGGGGCATCAGGTGACGACGCCGGACGCCTACGGCTGCGTCAAAGCGCGCATTAAAAAGCAGCTGCGCCGCCTGGCTCAGCTTTAAAGCGTTTTTTAGCGCGCGGCTCTATACTCTGACGGGCAAACGGGGCGCCTGCGCGCAGGCCGCTGTGTTGATATCGCCAAGCAGAGAAAAACAATATGACGAAAGTGGCATTGGTCACAGGCGCGAGCCGGGGAATTGGTCGTGCGACCGCTTTGCTGCTGGCCCGGCAGGGCTATGCGGTGGGGGTGAATTACCTGCGCGACGAAAGCGCGGCGCGGCAGGTGGTGGCGGAGATTGAGGCGCAGGGCGGCAAGGCGCTGGCGCTGCAGGCCGACGTGGCCGATGAAGCACAGGTGATGGCGATGTTCGCTGCGCTGGACGCCGGGCTGGGCACGCTCAGCGCGCTGGTCAACAATGCCGGGATTCTGTTCCAGCAGGCGAACATTGAACAATTAACCGCCGAGCGCATCAATCAGGTGCTCGGCACCAACGTGACCGGTTACTTCCTGTGTTGCCGCGAGGCGGTGAAGCGCATGGCGCTGCGCCATGGCGGGCAGGGAGGCGCTATCGTCAACGTTTCCTCCGCGGCGTCCCGGTTGGGGGCTGCCGGAGAATACGTCGATTACGCCGCCTCGAAAGGCGCCGTCGATACCCTGACCATCGGGTTATCACGCGAGGTGGCGGCGCAGGGCATCCGCGTCAACGGCGTGCGGCCCGGATTCATCTATACCGAGATGCACGCCAGCGGCGGCGAGCCCGGCCGGGTGGATCGCGTGAAGGACAGTTTACCGATGCAGCGCGGCGGGCAGCCGCAGGAAGTGGCGGAGGCGATCGCCTGGCTGCTGTCTGACGTTGCGTCTTACGTGACCGGCACTTTTATCGAGGCCGCCGGCGGGCGCTGAACGAAGCCTAACCCTCGTGCAGCAGCGCGCTGCGGAACGACAGGATATGCGCCTGCGCGGCCTCGGCGGCGGCGGCGCTGTCCTGAGCGGCCAGCGCGGCGATAATTGCCCGGTGTTCGTCGATCACTTCGCGCATATGCCCTTCCCGCGACAGGGTGCTGGCCCAAAAACGCTGCGCCCTGGCGTGCAGCACGCTCAGGATATCCGCCAACATGTTATTGCCGGCGATCTGCGCCAGTTCCTGGTGAAATTCATGATCGAGTGTCATCATGCGCACCCTATCTCGCACCTGGCTCGCGGCTTCGATTTGCCGATTGAGTTCGGTCAGCGTCGCTATCTGCCTCTCGGTAATCTTCTGGCTTGCCAGCCGCATACACAGCATCTCGTTAGCGAGCCTCACTTCGATCAATTCCAAGGCATCGTCCATCGACAACGGTGAAACCATCACGCCCTTGCGCGGGATGACCTGCAATAACCCCTCGTTGGCCAAGCGGTGGATTGCCTGATTGATCGGCGTTCTGCCCATATCCAGGTCGTTCATCACCTGCGCGGTATTGAGATATTCGCCCGGCTTGTAGCTGAGCGTGACCAGCGCCTGTTTGAAACGCCGGTAGGCCAGCTCGTTCAGCGACACGCCGGCTTCTTCCGTCATCGGGCGCTGCGGGCTTTCTGCGTCAACAGTCTTCACGTTTTGCTCCTGCAAGAAGAAAGTTTTTAGACATAGTACACAAAAACATGGCATGGAAATCGCTTATTTGGTAACTAAAGATATAGTGAAATTTCACAGTGTTTTAACAAAAGGGACGAAACTGCCATGAGACTGACCTTCACTTTACCTGAATCCTGCGGCGCGGCGACGTTGAATGTTGAGATTGATCATCTGGTGATCGCCGGCTGGACCGGGCGCGATCGCGAAGCGATCCTGCACCATATTCGTGAATTGGCCGAGCTGGGCGTGCCCCAGCCCAGTGCAATCCCCCTGTTTTACCGCGTTGCGGTCAATCAGCTGAGCCAGCAAGAGGTCATTGAAGTGATCGGCAGCGCGACCTCCGGCGAAGCGGAACCGCTGATTTTTGCCCACCGCGGCGAACTGTTCGTGTCATTGGCGTCCGATCACACCGATCGTCAACTCGAAGCGCACAGCGTGGCGCTGTCGAAACAGATCTGCGTTAAACCGGTGGCGCGAGCCGCCTGGCCGCTGCAGGAGGTGTTGGAACATTGGGACAGTCTGATCTTGCGTTCGTGGATCAGGGAAGAGGGCCAATGGCGATTGTATCAACAGGGCTGTCTTGCCGCGTTGCGTACGCCTGGTGATTTGCTGGAACGTTACTTCACCGGTATGCAGCCGCCGGGGTGCGGGCTGGCGCAGCCGCAAACGCCCGACGGCTTTGCGATGACTTGCGGCACGGTGGCGGCGATCGGCGGCATTCGACCGGCCGGCGAGTTTCGCATGGAACTGGTGGACGAGGTACTTGGGCGAACCATCAGTCATCGTTACCGCAGCATCGAACTGCCGGTGGTGGCGTAATGAAAAAGCTGACTTTGATGCAGGCCTCCGTCGGGCTGGCTAGCGGTGAGTTCACCGCGGTGCAACTCACCGCCGCCGCTTTGGCGCAGATCGTCGATGAGCGCGGGGAGGGCGCGCGCGCGTTTACGCGAACATACACCGAGTGGGCGCAACGGCAAGCGCAGGCCTCCGATCGGCGACGCGCCGCCGGCTCGCCTCTGTCGGCGCTGGATGGCGTGCCGATCTCGGTCAAGGATCTGTTTGACGTGGCCGGTGAGGTGACCACGGCCGGTTCGCGCGTATTAGCGGACGCGCCAGCCGCTGAAAAACACGCTGCGGTAGTGGAACGGCTGTTGCAAGCCGGCGCGGTGGTGATTGGCAAAACGACGATGACGGAGTTCGCCTATTCCGGTTTGGGCATCAATCCGCATTACGGGACGCCGGCCAATCCCTGGGAGCGCCAGGCGGCGCGCATTCCCGGTGGCTCTTCTTCCGGTGCGGCAGTGGCGGTGGCCGACGGCATGTGCCTGGGCGCGATTGGCAGCGATACCGGTGGCTCGGTACGCATTCCCGCCACGCTGTGCGGGTTGACCGGTTATAAACCCACTGCACGGCGCATCAATGACGCTGGCTTACTGCCGCTGTCGCCTTCGCTGGATTCGATCGGCGTGATTGCCCATGACGTCGCCAGCTGTATTGCGCTGGATGCGCTGATTGCCGACTGTCCGCTGCGGGTGCCGCAAAAAACGTTGGCGCAGGCGCATTTTGCCGTGCCGCAAGCGGTGGTGCTGGATGAACTGCAGCCGGAAGTCGCCGGGGCGTTCCAGCGCAGCCTGCAATGCCTGAGTCAGGCAGGCGCACGTATTGAATTGATCCCCGCCACGGCGTTCGCCGAGCTGGCGGCGATCAATGCCGACGGCGGTTTCACCGCGCTGGAGTCCTGGCGCTGGCATCAAGCGTTGATCGCTGAACGGGGCGATGGCTATGACCCAAGGGTGCTGTCGCGCATTCGCCGCGGTGCATCCTTGGGCGACGCCGAGCTGCAGCTGTTGCAGCGACAACGCGCCGACTGGCAGCGGCGAGTTACGGCGGAGCTGCAGAGGTTTGACGCTTTGCTGATGCCGACCGTGCCGATGGTTGCGCCAACTATCGGCGAGCTGGCGGCGGATGATGCCTACTTCCGTTGCAACGGACTGATGCTGCGCAATCCCGCAGTCATCAATTTCCTCGACGGTTGCGCGTTGTCCTTGCCTTGCCAACAGCCAGGAGAGGCGCCGGTCGGCCTGATGCTGGCTGGGTTACCGATGCGTGATGAGGCGTTGTTGGGGTGGGCGCTGGCGATCGAGCGCTGCCTCGCCAACGCGTGATTTTCCGGTGGGCGCAGGCCTGCCTTTTGAGATGACCAGGAGAATATCCATGAACGATTCCCAGAACGGAATGCTGTTTGTCGCGACGGATGTCGCCACGCAGGATGATGCGGATTTCAATCGCTGGTATGACCGCGAACATGTGGAGGAGCGAGTGCGGGTGCCCGGCTTTTTATCCGGCACACGCTATCGGGCATTGCAGGGCGGGCGTCAATATTTGGGGTTGTACAAAACCGAATCGTTGGCCAGTTTTACTTCCGAAGCCTATCGCGCCGCGTTTCAACACCAAACGCCATGGTCGGTGGCCAGCCTGGAAAAAATGCGTGATCCAATGCGCCGAGTGTGTGCGGTGGAGGCGGTCACTGGCCAAGGGTGCGGCAGTCATCTCTGTATCTTCGTGCTGCCGTCGGCGGCATCGGAAGCGCTGCATGCCCGCATCTTGCAACTGGGCGCGCAGCTGGCTGAACAGCCCGGATTCGTGCGCAGCAGCCTGTTGACGCCGGATGCCGAACTCAGTTCCCCGCTGCCGAAAGAATCGCGAGAAAACCGCCGAATGCTGCCGATGCTATTGATCGAAAGCAGCGACGCCGAAGCCAGCCTGCGTTTAAGCGAGCAGGCCGCTGAAGCACTGAACATGCCCGCCGCCGATGCCTGGCATTATGCCCTTGGCTGGCAACTGACTGCACAGGAGCTGACATCATGAATGCATACACCACTGAAACGGCACAGGTTGCCGCACCGGCCGCAGAAAGTGCCGCCGCACCGCCCAATACCGGCAAACTGGCGGCGGCCAGCTCGATCGGCACGGCGTTGGAATGGTACGATTTCACCGTCTACAACATCATGGCCGCGTTGATTTTCAACCATGTATTCTTCCCATCGTTTGATCCGCTGGTGGGCACGATTCTGGCTTTCTCCACTTACGCGGTGGGTTATGTTTCCCGGCCGATCGGTGGCATCGTATTCGGCCACCTTGGCGATGTGTTGGGACGGCGCTTTGTACTGGTCACCACGCTGGTGATCATGGGCGTGACCACGGCGCTGATGGGATTGCTGCCCGGCTACGCCAGCTGGGGGATTTGGAGCCCACTGCTGCTGGTGACGCTGCGCTTTATTCAGGGCATTGCGCTGGGCGGAGAATGGGCGGGGGCGGTACTGCTGTCGATGGAGCACGGTAAGCCGCATCAGCGCGGGCGCAACGCGTCCTTTGCTCAGGTAGGGCCGTCCTGCGGTTCGTTGATCGGCACAGGCCTCATTACGCTGGTGACGTTGGCGATGTCGGCGGACGATTTCCAGCAATGGGGCTGGCGGATTCCGTTCCTGCTGAGTCTGGTGCTGGTCATCTTCGGTTTGTGGCTGCGCCGGGGTGTGGGTGAGACGCCGGCATTTTTGCAACTGGAGGCGTCGAAAGATGTTACGCAGTCGCCGATCCGCGAAGTCTTCACGCAGCACATGCGTCCACTGCTGATCGCCGGCGGATCGCGTATCGGCTCTGACGTGCTCTATGCGTTGGTGGTCGTGTTCACGTTGACCTACGTGACCACCGTGCTGAATCTGCCGCGCCCGCTGGCGCTGGGCGCCACCATGCTGGGGGCGATAGGCAACGCCGTCGCAGTACCGCTGTTTGGCGCGTTGTCGGATCGCTTCGGCCGTCGTCCGGTGTATATCGGCGGTGCATTGGCGGCGATAGTGTGGGCGTTTGCGTTCTTCGTCCTGCTCGACAGCAGTCAACCGGTTTTGATCTGTATGGCTGTGGTGATTGGGCTGTTGATCCATGCGGCGATGTATGGGCCACAGGCGGCATTCATCACGGAACAGTTCCCGACACGGGTGCGTTATGCCGGATCTTCGTTAGCCTATACCTTGGCGGGGATTATCGGTGGCGGCTTTGCCCCGCTGATCATCACTTCTTTGTTTAAATCTTACGACAGCACGCTGGCGATTTCCGCCTATGTCGCGTTGGCTCTGCTTATCACGCTTTGGGCGGTATGGGCGGCGCGGGAAACGGCGCATAAGCCGCTGTAAATAGAACGCCGGGCTACTTTGGGGCCGGCGTTCGGTCAAAACCACAAAAACGGTCATTAACGGTCATGTTGCGGAACGTGGAATTGTGACCGTTTACCGTTTCTTTTCTGCCTGTCTCAGACGCACACACATCATAACTGCCTGTTACTCCACACTTTCGTAATTATTCATTTCATTTCCTTCCCGATTTTTTTGACAACTATCACACCGCCATCGTTGACCGATCGCGGGGCGATGCGCTTTGCGTCTGCGCGCAAAACGCGGCGCGGCAAATCGATATCGTAATCATCGTCGTGGAGGAGAAAAGAAACATGCTGCCTGTAGAACGTCATCGCTTTATCACCGAAGTCTTGAGCCAGCGCGGCCGCGTGATGGTGCAGGAGGTGGCGCAGCTGTGCCATATCTCTATCGAGACGGCGCGGCGTGATTTGGCCTTGCTGGAACGGCGCGGCCTGCTGCTGCGCAGCCACGGCGGCGCGGTGTTCGTCGAGCCGCCGGCGGTGGAGAAAACCTATGTGCCCGCCGAAATAGACCAGGGGGAATCTTTCCGCCAGCGCAGCAACGAGGCGCCGGAGCAGAAAACGCGCATCGCCAAACGCGCGCTGGAATTTATCGCGCCAGGGGATTGTCTGCTGCTGGACAGCAGCTCCACCAGCTGGTTTTTGGCGCGCCAACTGCCGGATATCTCGCTGGTGGTATTGACCAACTCGCTGCACATCATCCAGACGCTGGCCTGCAAGGCCAACGTGCGCACCATCGGACTGGGGGGCGAGTATTCCGCCAAGTACGAGGATTTTATCGGCGTGCTGGCGGAACAGATGTTGAAGGAGTTTGTGATCAACAAGCTGTTCTTCTCCTGTCACGGCATCTGTCAGGACGGCGGCATCCGCGAGAGCAACGAGCACCATGCGCGGTTGAAGCAGCAGATGCTGCTGGTGTCGGAGCGCAAGTTCCTGCTGGTGGACAGCAACAAGTTCGGCCGCCGCTCGTTCGCGCGCATCTGCCACTACCGGGAGATAGATACCTTAATCACCGATCGGCTCAGCGACGACGAATTTCGTCAGGAACTGGCCTGGAACAACGTCGACGTGATTGAAGTTTCACCCGCCGCGAAAAGGGCGGCGCGATAACAACAACGAAAACCCTTTATTACAGCCAACACTTGTGGAGAGAGAACAATGAAAAAATCCGTACTGGTCGGTCTGTTTGCCTCGCTGCTGCTTTCGGTCTCCGCGCAGGCGGCGGACAAACTGAAAATGGGCGTGGTGGTGAAGATAGGCGGCATTCCCTGGTTCAACGCCATGGAGGCCGGCATCAAAAGCGAGGGCGCCAAACGCGGCATCGACGCCTGGATGGTCGGGCCGACGGCGGCGGACCCGGCGTTGCAGGTGCGCGCCATCGAAGATCTGATCGCGCAGAAGGTGGACATCATCGGCGTGGTGCCGAACGACGCCCGGGTGCTGGAGCCGGTGCTCAAGCGCGCGCAGGAAGCGGGCATCAAGGTGATCGTGCACGAATCCCCCGGCCAAAAATACGCCGACTGGGACTTTGAGCTGGTGGACGCCTCGCAGCACGGCGTCAACCACATGAAAGCGCTGGCCGCCTGCATGAAAGAGCAGGGCAAGTACGCGGTGTATGTCGGCAGCCTGACGGTGCCGCTGCACATCACCTGGTCAGACTCGGCGATCAACTACCAGAAGCAGCACTACCCGAACATGCAGCTGGTGGGCGACAAGTTCGGCGTGGGCGAATCGCTGGATGACAGCGTGCGCACCACCAACGATCTGATGGCCAAATATCCCGATCTGAAAGGCGTGCTGGCCTTTGGTTCACAGGGGCCGATCGGCGCCGGGCGCGCGGTGCTCAACCGCGGCAAAAGCAACGATATCTGCGTCATCGGGCCGTTCAGCCCGGGCCAGGGCGCTTCGCTGGTCAACCGTGGCGCCATCAAGGGTGGCTATATCTGGAATCCGCTGGTGGCGGGCGAAGTGTTCGTGCGCATCGCCGACATGATGCATAAGGGAGAAAAAATCACCGACGGCATGACCATCGAAGGCATGGGCAAGGTGCAGGTGGATGCGCAGCAGCACACCATTCTCGGCAACGCCACCGAAAGCCTGGATAAGCAAAACCTGCCGAAGCTGGTGAAGATGGGGCTGTAATCATGGCGATTTCCGGTAATACGGCAACGCAGGGCGCGCCGCTGATCGCGCTGCAGCAGCTGTCGATGACCTTTGGCGGCCAGCGTGCGCTGAACGCTATCTCGCTGGCGCTGATGCCGGGGGAAGTGCACTGCCTGGCGGGTACCAACGGCTGCGGCAAGAGTACGTTGATCAAGGCGATCGCCGGCGTGTATCAACCGGACGACGGCAGCCGCATCACCATCGACGGGCAAACCTTCGGTCGGCTGTCGCCGGATCAGGCGCGCGCCTTCGGCATTCAGGTGATCTACCAGGATCTGTCGCTGTTTCCCAACCTGACGGTGGCGGAAAACATCGCTTTCGAGCACAACCTGCATGGGCTGCTGGGATGGTACCGCCCGGCACGGCTGCGGCGCACCGCCGAGCGGCTGCTGCAGGAGCTGAGTTTCCATCTGGATCTCGACAAACGGGTGGCGGAGCTGCCGATCGCCCAGCGCCAGCAGGTGGCGATCTGCCGCGCGCTGGTGGCGGAGGCGCGGCTGGTGATCATGGATGAACCGACCGCCTCGCTGACCCGCACCGAGGTCAATCAGCTGCTGCGTACGGTGGATTACCTGAAAGCGAAAGGCATCTGCGTGGTGTTCGTCAGCCACCGGCTGGACGAGGTGCTGGAAATTTCGGATCGCGTCACGGTGATCCGCGACGGCAACAAGATCGGCACCTGGCCGGCGGCGGAGATCACCGGCGATCGTCTGACCGAGTTGATGACCGGTCTGAAGCTGGACTATCGCCTGAAGTCACCGAGCATGAATAAGGATCGGGTGATGTTGGAGGCGGATCGCCTCAGCCGCACCGGGCAGTATCAGGACGTGAGCTTCCGGCTGCATCAGGGCGAGGTGCTCGGTCTATGCGGCCTGCTCGGCTCCGGGCGCACCGAGCTGGCGCTGAGCCTGTTCGGCATGACCCGGCCGGACAGCGGCAAGCTCTACCTCGACAGCAAACCGGTGCGCTTTCGCGGCCATGAGGACGCGATCAAAGCCGGCATCGGCTACGTCTCGGAGGATCGCCTGACGCTCGGCCTGGTGCAGCAACAGTCGGTGGCGGACAACGCGGTGCTGACCATTCTCGATAAGCTGCGCGGGCGTTTTCGCCTGATTGACGACTACCGCAAGAATCGCATCGTCGCGGAGTGGATCGCCAAACTTGGCGTGCGGGTGGCGGATCCGGAGCAGGCGGTTTCGACGCTGTCCGGCGGCAATCAGCAAAAGATCGTGTTGGCCAAGTGGGTGCTGACCCAGCCGCGGATCCTGATCCTCGACTCGCCGACCGTCGGCGTCGACGTTGGCGCCAAGGCCAGCATCTATCAACTGATCCATCTGCTGGCGCAGGAGGGGATCGCCATTTTACTGATCTCCGACGAGGTGCCGGAGGTGTATTACAACTGCGATCGGGTGCTGCACTTCAGCGGCGGCAGCGTGATCGGCGAATACCTGCCGGGGCAGGTGAGCCAGCAACAGCTGGCGGAGGCGGTCAATGCGTAGATTCAGCCTGAAACCGCGCGGCAACGAAGGCTACCTGGCCTGGGTACTGCTGCTGACGGTCATCGTTTTTTCGCTGCTCAGCGATCGGTTTTTGACGATGCAAAACCTGCTCGATCTCAGCGAAAGCTATGCGGTGAGCGGCATTTTCGCCCTCGGCCTGTTCGTGGTGCTGGTGACCGGCGGTATCGATATCTCCTTCGCGGCGGTGGCCTCGGTGGTGCAGTACCTGATCGCCACGCTGGCGACCCACTACGGGCTGGCCAGCCCGGCGGGCAGCATTTTGCTGGCGTTGGCGATCGGCGCCGCGCTGGGCATGGTCAACGCGCTGTTGATCTACTGCCTGCGCATCGTCTCGATCATCGTCACCATCAGTATGCAGGCGTTGTTGTTCGGCATGCTGATGTGGCTGACCAACGGCCGCAGTCTGTACGCGCTGCCGGACTGGTGGACGCTGCCGCGCAGCGTGCTGCCGTTTCAGCTGGGTGAACAGAGCTATCAGCTCGGTTTGCCGACGCTGGTGATGCTGGCGGTGGCGCTGCTGACCTGGCTGCTGCTGAACAAGACGCACCTCGGGCGCCAGCTGTTTGCCGTCGGCGGCGATGCGGAGTCGGCGCGGCGCATCGGCATCCGCGTCGGCCTGCTGCACCTGTTCGCCTATGGCTATCTGGGCGTGATGGCGGCGATCGGCGGCCTGGTGCAGGTGTACCGCATGGGGGAGGTGGTGCCCAATGCGCTGGTGGGCGGTGAGCTCGATGTACTGGCGGCGGCGGTGCTGGGCGGCGCCAGCCTGAACGGCGGCAAGGGCAGCGTGATCGGCACGCTGATGGGCGTATTCCTGATCGGCGTACTGAAAAACGGTCTCAACCTGATCGGCGTGTCCAGCTACTTCATGAACGTGGTGATCGGCCTGGTGATCGTCGCGGCGATTACCGTCACCCACTACAAGAAACGCAAAGAAACCGACGTCGGTTTCGCCTGAGGAGCGCCTGATGGGCAACTACCTGAAATTTCGTCCGGACGGCACTGCCGTCGGCCTGTTGGCGCTGCTGGTGGCGGTGGTGCTGGCCTTCAGCCTGCTGATGCCGGGGCGCTTCTTCAGCGGCGCCACCTTCACCAGCGTGGCGTTCCAGCTGCCGGAGCTGGGCCTGCTGACCCTGGCGATGTTCATCCCGATCCTCAGCGGCGGCCTGAACCTGTGCATTATCGCCAGCGCCAACCTGACCAGCCTGCTGATGGCCTGGCTGTTCATCAGCTATCTGCCGCCGGACGCCGGGCTGGGGCTGCAGGCGCTGTGGCTGGTGTTGGCGCTGGCGGCGGCGATGCTGCTGGCCGTGATGATCGGCGCGGCGACCGGCGCGTTGGTGGCCTACGTCGGCGCGCATCCGATTCTGGTGACGCTGGCCACCATGACCACGGTTAACGGCATCGGTATCTATCTGACGCGCGGTGCGGCCCTGAGCGGCATGCCGGAGATCGTGCGGTTTATCGGCGCTGAGCGCGTGCTGGGCGTACCGGTACCGCTGTGGATCTTCCTGGCGGTTGCCGTGCTGCTGGCGCTGTTCTTGCAGAAAACCCGGCTCGGTAAATGCATCTACATGAGTGGCAGCAACATCAACGCCACCCACTTCAGCGGCGTGAATACCCATCGGGTGCTGATCGCCATTTACACCCTCTCCAGCCTGCTGTGCGTGATCGCCGGGCTGGTGATGATGGCGCGCTTCAACTCGGCGCGCATGGGCTACGGCGACTCTTATCTGCTGCTGACGGTGCTGGCGATCATTTTGGGCGGCACCGATCCGTTCGGCGGTTTTGGCCGGGTCAGCGGCGTGGTCCTGGCGCTGGTGGTGCTGCAAGTGATCGCCACCGGTTTGAACCTGATGAACGTCAGCCCGCATTTCAGCCTGGCGATGTGGGGCGCGGTGCTGATCGCAGTGCTGGCGCTGAAGTTTTTCCGCCATCGCTATCGGCAGCGGCGGGCGATGCGCCGCAGCGCGGCCCAGGCCAGAGCCGCAGCGGGCCACTGATCCTTTTCCCTTTTGCGCAGGATAACGCTAATGAAATACCAGATTTCACCTTCACTGATGTGCATGAGCCTGATGGATATCCGCCAGCAATTGGCGGTGCTGAACCGCCGCGCCGATATGCTGCATATCGACATCATGGACGGGCACTACGTGAAAAACATCACGCTGTCGCCGTTCTTTATCGAACAGATCCGCCCGCACACCTCGTTGCTGCTGGACGTGCATCTGATGGTGGAGAACCCGACCGATTTTATCGACCCGATCGCCCGTGCCGGCGCAGACTTTATCTGCCCGCACGCCGAAACCATCAACCGCGATGCGTTCCGGGTGATCAACCAGATCCGCGCGCTGAGTAAAAAAGTGGGAGTGGTGCTGAATCCGGCTACGCCGGTGGAGTTTATCCGCCACTACCTTCATCTGCTGGACAAGATCACCGTGATGACCGTCGATCCGGGCTATGCCGGGCAGCCGTTCATTCCCGAAATGCTGGAAAAGATCCGCCAGTTGCGCGATCTGAAACGCCAACAAAACCTGAGCTATCTGATCGAGATCGACGGATCCTGCAATCAGCGCACCTACCGCGATCTGATGGGCGCCGGCGCGGAAGTGTTGATCGTCGGCAGCTCCGGGCTGTTCAACCTCGATCCGGATCTGGAGACGGCATGGGAAAAAATGCTGGATCAGATGCGGCAGGCGGCCTGAGGCGGGGGAGATGATGCGGCATTTTCTTGGCGTAGACGTCGGCGGCACCAATACCCGCCTGCTGTTGATGGATGATGACGGCGAGTTCAGCGGGTACCGCAAGATAGCGACCGCCGATTGGGCACGGCAGGCCGATCCGTTGGTGGCGTTGGGCCGCCTGATCGCCGGGCATTGCAAGGATCGTCAGGTGGCGCAGGTGATGCTCGGGCTGCCGGGGATCCTCAGCCGCGATCGCTCGCGGGTGCTGTCGCTGCCGTTCATTCCGGCGCTGGACGCCCAGCCGGTGGCGGCGCTGTTGGCCGATGCGCTGGCGCTGCCGGTGCGGATGGATAAAGACGTCAATCACCTGCTGTGGTGGGACTTGCAGCAGCTGCCGGCGCTGCCGCAGGTGGCGGTGGGGCTGTATCTGGGCACCGGCATGGGCAACAGCCTGTGGCTGAACGGCGACTTTTATCACGGAGCGCACGGCGCCGCCGGCGAGCTGGGGCACATTCCCTGGCCGGGCCATCAGGGCGAGTGCCCGTGCGGTAAACGGGGCTGCGTCGAGAGCCTGACCTCCGGTCACTGGCTGACCGGCTGGGCGCGCGCCAACGCGGCGCAAACGCCGTTCGACCGGCTGTTCGAACGCCACGGCGATCATCCGGATCTGCAGCGCTTCGTCGAACGATTGGCGCAGACCATCGCCATCGAAATGAACGTGCTCGATCCCCAGCGGCTGATCCTGGGCGGCGGCGTGATCGCCATGAGCGGTTTCCCGTTGGCGCGCCTTGAGCAAGAGATCCGCCGCCATTTGCGCGGGCCGCAGCCGGCGCAGGGGTTGGCGATCTCCATCAGCCGCCTGACCGATGAAACCGGCAGCAAAGGCGCCTGCCTGGCCGCCCGGCGCCACCTCCAATTGAGCAGGGAGTACCCGCAATGAAAGGCAAAGTCTGCGTGTTCGGTTCGTTCAACCTGGATATCGTCGCCGGCATGGCGCGCTTTCCGCAGCCCGGCGAATCGCTGATCGCCCGCAACAGCATGATGGGCGCGGGCGGTAAGGGGGCCAACCAGGCCACCGCTGCGCTGCGCGCCGGGGCAAGGGTGCATTATATCGGCAAGGTGGGGCGCGATGACTTCGGCACCTTCGCCCGGCGCCACCTCGCCGCCGCCGGTTTCGATGCGGTGACGCTGTTCTCGACCGGCGATTGCCCGACCGGCAATGCGCTTATCTACGTTGCCGGTGAGGAGGCGGAGAACATGATCGCCGTCGATCCCGGCGCCAACCTGACGGTCAGCGAAGACGAGGTGCGCCAGTGCCGGCCGGCGATCGCCGCAGCGGACATTCTGTTGACCCAGCTGGAGAACAATCTGCCGGCGATTGAGCAGGTGATCGCCATCGCCCGCGAGGCGCAGACGTTCATCATTCTCAACCCGGCGCCGTTTCAGCCGGTGCCGGACAGCCTGCTGGCGCAGGTCGATATGCTGACGCCCAACGCCACCGAGTGCACGTTGCTGACCGGCGTGCCGGTGCGGGATGTGGCTTCGGCGCGCCAGGCGGCGCAGGTGCTGCATGCCAAAGGCATTCGCTTACTGATCGTGACCTTGGGCACGCAGGGAGCGTTGTTCTCGGACGGGGAAAACAGTGAGCTGATCCCGGCGTTTCCGGCACAGCCGAAAGACACCACCGGCGCGGGCGATGCGTTTAACGGCGCCCTGGCGGCGCAGTTGGCGAATCAGGTGCCGTTAGCCGATGCGGTGCGCTTCGCCGCCGCCTACGCGGCGGTCTGCGTGGAGCGCGCCGGGGCGGCGGGGTCGATGCCGAGCTATGAGGAGGCGTTGGAACGCCAGCGGGCGTTCGCGTGACGATAACGGGCTGCGGCGAAGAGGCGGCAGCCCGGTTCCCTTACTTCAACCAGCCTTTGCGCTGCGCATCCCGCAGGTGCTGTTCCATGTGGTGCCACAGCTCGGGGTGCACGTCGGCGATCGATGCATTGCGCGCCAGCACCTGCTCCAGGCTGATGCCGTTCTCTACCCAGCTCTGGCCTTCATTGTGCAGGTTCATCAGCATCGGCATGGTGCGATCCAGCAGCAAAGCGAAGCGTGCATCGGCGCTTTCGCCATCTTCATATTCCTGCCATAAAGCGGTGAAATACTCGCGCTGAGCCTCCGGCAACATGCCGAACAGACGGCGCGCCGCCGCCACTTCCTGATCGTGGATCGCCGCGCGGGCCGCCAGATCGTAGACCAGCACGTCGCCGGCGTCGATTTCCACGATGTCATGCAGCAGCGCCATCTGGATCACGCGCTGAATGTCTACGTCATCACCGGCGTAGGGCGCCAGGCTCATGGCGGCGATGGCGAAATGCCAACTGTGTTCGGCGGAGTTTTCCTGGCGCTGGGCACCCAGCACTTTGGTGCGGCGTTGCACGCCTTTCAACTTATCGATTTCCATCAGGAACTGGATGACCTGGGTCATTGAGCCGAAATCTAACGCGGGTACAGCGGATGACATGGTGTAAACCTCAAGGTGGGTGGGTTGAAGCCTGACGATTGTAGACCACCGGACGGGCGATTTCGATGGTTACACGCGTTCACATTTTTATTTTAGCGTACACGTGTACACTGGAATTGTTCTCAGTTAAGCTACTTTGCGTTAATTTCGCACAAAGCAGGGCATTTTGAGGGGTTGCGCGTTATGGGGAAAACGGACGTAGTGAAAGCCGGGAACAATAAGATTGTCGCCGCGGCTTATCCGTGGGCGGAAGAGATCGCCAACAGCATCAGCCACGGCATCGGGCTGGTGTTCGGTATCGTCGGCCTGGTGTTGCTACTGGTGCAGGCGGTGAATACCGGCGCCGATGCGACGGCCATCACCAGTTACAGCCTGTACGGCGGCAGCATGATCCTGCTGTTTCTTGCTTCCACGTTGTACCATGCGATCCCGCATCAGAAGGCCAAGCACTGGCTGAAAAAATTTGACCACTGCGCCATTTATCTCCTGATTGCCGGGACTTACACCCCGTTTTTGCTGGTGGGGCTGGACTCGCCGCTGGCGAAGGGCCTGATGGCGGTAATCTGGGGGTTGGCGCTGCTGGGCGTGCTGTTCAAGCTGGCCTTCGCCCACCGTTTTGAAGCCCTGTCGCTGGTGACCTACCTGACGATGGGCTGGCTGTCGCTGATCGTGATTTATCAGCTGGTTACGCGGCTGGAGGCCGGCGGCGTCACGCTGCTGGCGATAGGCGGGGTGGTCTATACCCTCGGCGTGATTTTCTACGCCTCCAAGCGCATCCGCTTTGGCCACGCCATCTGGCACGCCTTCGTGCTCGGCGGCAGCGCCTGCCATTTCATGGCGATCTACCTGTACGTCTAAACGTTATCGCTACGTCTGAATGCGTATTGAACAGGCGCCTCTTTTGTTTTAAAAAAGAGGCGCTTGCTTCTTTCGGGTATCCAGCAAGCCCGTTCTTTCATTTCTGAGCCCGCATACTCTTTCTCTTAACTTTGTTCAGGACTCATCACGATGATCGTTCGCTTATCCAAAGCGCTGCTGGTCTGCGCTATCGCTTTGTTCGCTTCGCTGGTGGCCTTCGGCAATATCACCGATTACGGCTCCAACTTCGCCTTTGTGCGCCACGTCTTTATGATGGACACCATTTTTCCCGACGCCACCATTGGCTACCGTTCGATACAGACGCCGTGGCTGCATCACGCCGGCTATATCTTCATCATCGCGCTGGAGAGCCTGACCGCGCTGCTGTGCTGGATCGGCGGCCTGCGCCTGCTGTGCGGCCTGAAACTGCCCGCTAAAACCTTCAACGGCCGGAAAAAACTGGCGGTAGTGGGGCTGACGCTGGGCTTCCTCACTTGGCAGGTCGGCTTTATGTCGATTGGGGGCGAGTGGTTCGGCATGTGGATGTCGCAGCAGTGGAACGGCGTACCGAGTGCGTTTCGCTTCTTCGTCACCATCATCCTGGTGCTGATCTATCTGGTGCAGCGCGACGGGGAGTTGGACGAGTAACGAAGACGGCCGCAGGCGGGGCGCCTGCGGCCGATGGATTATTTCTCTTCGGCCAGCGAGTACGGCAAGGGTTTGATCGCCAGCTGGCTGGCGGCATCGTCGCGCACCCGCAGCTTGCTGTCGGCGTCCAAATCGTTGTTCATCACCACCTGTACCCACAGCGTGCCGTCGGCCAGTTGGCTCGACGCCAGTACGGTGCCGGTGCGGCGCCAGTTTTCACCCAGCTGCAGCTCCAGATCTTCTGCCGCCTGCGGGGCGCGGGCCGCCTTACCTTCCAGCCAGTAGAGCGCACGCTTGTTGGCACCGCGGAATTTGGCGCGCGCCACCATCTCCTGACCGGTATAGCAGCCCTTGCTGAAGCTGATGCCTTCCAGCGCCTGCAGGTTGGTGGCCTGCGGGATCAGCTGCGCACTGTTGGCGGCGTCGATAACCGGATAACCGGCTTCGATCTCCAGCGCCAGCCACTGGCCGCTGTCATTCAGCTCCGCCTGATCATGCAGTTTGCCAATCAGCTGTTCGGCCACGGCGGGGCGGGTCACCAGCAGAAAACGTTCCGCCGGTGCACTGAAGTGCAGAATCGTGGTCTCGCCGTCCTGCACCACCGGGTGTTCGGCGTCCGGCAGCGTGGCGAACAGGCCCGCCAGCGCGGCGCGCGCCTGGAAACCGGCGACGCCCAGCAACACCGCATCGTTATCGGCGGCGATGGTGACTTTGGAAAACACCGCGTATTTTTTGATTTCAGCCAGCTGGCTGTCCAGCACGCTGCGGCGTTCCAGATAGGCGAAGCCTTCGCCACGGTGGAACAGGCGCAGGTTGCTCCACATTTTGCCTTTGGCGTCGCAGTGGGCGCACAGCACGTGCCGATCGGCCGCCAGCGCGTCGATGTCCGCCGTCACCTGGCCCTGGAGATACTTCACCGTGTCCGGCCCGTTCAGCGTCACCAGCGCCCAATCTTCCAGCGAGATCAGCGTCAGGGGCAGATGGGTGGAAGCGGAGGGCTGACGGGGTGGGAATGGAATGTTATGCGCCATAGTAAGTTCCTGCTCAACGTTTAGCTTACCTGAAGGGTATTGAACCCATGGTAAAAGAGGCGGCGGGCTTTGCAAACTGTTATTCGCGCCGTGGGGCCGGGGGGCGCTTTTTTTGGCATTTTGCGCTTTATTACGTTTTCCGCAGCAAAGCGCCTTCCCGGCGTGTATGTCAAATTGTTACTCTATAGGCTTGCGGCCTGGGCACCCTTGCAGACAGATCCCCGGCTGATGGAATTATATTGCGACGGCGTTGCCATACAGTGTGTCATTTGAACCCTGCGCTGGTGCTGCCGCGCTGAAAAGAGGTGAGTCATAACAACATGGATATTAACAACAAAGCACGTATTCACTGGGCTTGCCGCCGTGGCATGCGCGAGCTGGACATCTCCATCATGCCGTTCTTCGAATACGAATACGACAGCCTGAATGACGCGGACAAGGCGTTGTTCATCCGCCTGCTGGAGTGCGACGATCCCGATTTGTTCAACTGGCTGATGAATCATGGCGCGCCGCAGGACAGCGAGCTGCAGAGAATGGTGACCCTGATCCAAACGCGAAATAAAGACCGTGGCCCAGTGGCGATGTGATATCCGCATTTCCTGGCGCACTCAGCTGTTTTCCCTGTTGACCCACGGCGTTCTGATCCTGCTGATCCTGATTTCGCCCTGGCCGGAAGGCTTGGGCCCGCTCTGGCTGGTGTTGCTGACGCTGGTGGTGTTTCAGTGCATTCGCAGCCAAAAGCGCATCGCCGCGGTGCAGGGCGAGCTGCGGCTGCTGGCGGACCGGCGCTTCAGCTGGCACGGCCGCGAGTGGCGGCTGGCGAAAAAACCGTGGATGCCGGGTTACGGCATGCTGCTGACGCTGCAGCCGACGGAGGGCAAAAAGCGCCGCCGGTTGTGGCTGGCTTCCGACTGCATGAGCAAAGAGGAGTGGCGCCACCTGCGGCAGCTGTTGCTGTATCCGCCGGCGGGTGACGGCGAGGAGGCCTGATGAAACCCGTACTCTGGTTGGTGGAGGATGAACCCAGCATTGCCGATACGCTGGTTTACACGCTGGAGAGCGAAGGCTTCGAGGTGCGCTGGTTCGAACGCGCGGAACCGGCGTTGCAGGCGCTGGCGCAAGGCGCGCCCGCGCTCGCTATCCTCGATGTCGGTTTGCCGGATATCAACGGCTTTGAATTGTGTCGCCGCCTGCTGGCTCTGGCGGCCGATCTGCCGATTCTGTTTCTTACCGCCCGCAGTGATGAAGTAGATCGCCTGATCGGGCTGGAGATCGGCGCCGACGACTATGTCGCCAAGCCGTTCTCCCCTCGCGAGGTTAGCGCACGGGTGCGCACCATTTTGCGCCGCCTGTATAAGCAGCAGCGCTTGCAACAGAGCGCCCGCTACCATTTCGGCGCTTTCACGCTCGACGAAGACGCGGCCACCATCTCCTACCATCAGCGGCCGCTGCCGCTGACCCGTTACGAATACCTGCTGCTGAAGACTCTGCTGTTGGCGCCCGGACGGGTGTTCTCGCGGCAGCAACTGATGGAAAGCGTTTGGGCGCAGGCGGAAGAAAGCCTGGATCGCACCGTCGACACCCACATCAAAACGCTGCGCGCCAAGCTGCGTGCGGTGGAACCCGGTGAGCCGCCCATCCACACCCACCGCGGATTGGGCTACAGCGTGAGCCGCCAGCCATGAAAATTGGGCTGCGCCTGCTGCTGGGATATTTTCTGATCGTGGCGGTAGCCGGGTACTTCGTGTTGAGCATTTTCGTCCAGGAAGTGAAGCCCGGCGTGCGGCGCGCTACCGAAGGCACGCTGGTGGACACCGCTAACCTGCTGGCGCAGATCGCCCGTCAGGACATGCAGCGCGGCGATGCGGCGCATGGTCAACTGGCGCAGGCGTTTACGCAGCTGAACCAGCGCCCGATCGGCGCCAATATCTCCGGCATCCGCAAGGATCGCAGCGAATACCACGTCTATCTTACCGATGCCCAGGGGCGAGTTATCTTCGATTCTGCCGGCCGCGCGCTGGGGCAGGACTATTCGCGCTGGAATGACGTTTATCGGACGCTGCGCGGCCAGTACGGCGCCCGCAGTACCCGCAGCGACCCGCAGGATGAAAACAGTTCGGTGATGTATGTGGCCGCGCCGGTGATAGAACAAGGGCGTATTATCGGCGTACTCACCGTGGGCAAACCCAACAGCACCATGGCGCCGGTGATCAAACGCAGCGAACGGCGCATTCTGTGGGCCGGCGCATTGCTGCTGGGGATCGCGCTGCTGATCGGGGCGGTATTCGTCTGGTGGATCACCCGTTCGATAGGCCGGCTGGTGCGCTATGCCGACGGGGTGGCGCAGGGAGAAAACGCGCCGCTGCCCAAAGTGGGCGGCCGGGAACTGACGCAGCTGGCGCAGGCGCTGGAGAGCATGCGACTGAAGCTGGAAGGCAAAGCATATATCGAACAGTATGCACATACCCTGACGCATGAGCTGAAAAGCCCGCTGGCGGCGATCAGGGGCGCGGCAGAGCTGTTGCAAGAGTTGCCGCCGCCGGAGACCGCCCGGCGTTTTCTCACCAATATCGAGCAGCAAAGCGCACGCATCCAGCAGCTGGTGGACAAACTGCTGGTGCAGGCGCGGCTGGAGAGTCGGCCAGACATGGAGACCGCGCCCATCGCGATCGCGGCGCTGGTCAGCCAGACGGTGGCGGGCAAAGAGGCGCAGGCGACGCAGCGCGGCGTCAGGTTACAATTGGAGGCGCTGGCAGAGGTGACGCTGAACGGCGATGCGTTGCTGATCAGCCAGGCGCTGACCAACCTGCTGGACAACGCGATCGACTTTACCCCGCCGGGCGGTTGCGTCAACGTACGAGGCGAACGGCGGGAACAGCACTACTGCATCAGCGTTTGCGATGACGGCAGCGGCATTCCGGATTATGCGCTCGATAAGGTGTTCGAACGTTTTTATTCGCTGCCGCGCGCCGAACGGCCGAAAAGCAGCGGGCTGGGGCTGAACTTCGTGCAGGAGGTCGCCCGCCTGCATCATGGCGGCATTCACCTACGCAACCGCCGGCCGCACGGGGTGGAAGCGACTTTCAGGTTATCGCTGTGACTTCACCTTCCCTTCACATAACCACATTCTGATTTCACCTGCGGGTTTTATCGTGGCCTCATTACCTATGAGGAGCGAGCATGATGAAATCGGTACTTTTCTGGAAAATAACCACGCTGCTGGGATTGATGGTGGTGATGTTGATCCCCATCGCCCAACTGATGAGCGTGATCGACGAACGCAGCGGCTATCGGCAAAGCGTGGTCGGGCAGGTAAGCGAAAGCACCAGCGGGGCACAGCGCGTGCTCGGCCCGTTGATTGTCATTCCCTACGTCGAACGAGAAGAGAAGAAAGACGAGAAAGGACAAACGGTAGTGCAGCGGGTGCAGCATTACCGCTATTTGCTGCCGGAGTCGCTTCAGGTGCTGGGGGCGCCGAAAGTAGAGGTGCGTAAACTGGGCATTTATCAGACGCAGGTTTACCAGGGGCCGCTGAACTTCAAGGTGCGTTTCGGCCAGCCGGAACTGGCGGATTTGCAACGTGCCAACGTGACCCTCGGCCAGCCGTTCCTGCTGGTGGCGCTGAGCGACTCTCGCGGCATCAAGAGCATTTCTCCTCTGGAAATACCGCAGCCGGTGGCGTTTGAACCGGGCACCGGCGTGGGATCGTTGCGCCAGGGGATCCACGCACCGCTGACGCTGGCGGCGCTGCAACAAAAAGAGGGGCTGAACGCCGACTTCACCCTGACGCTGGCGGGCACCAGCAGCCTGTCGCTGGTGCCGCTGGGGCGCAGCAGCGAATTGCAGCTGCAAAGCAACTGGCCGCACCCGAATTTCCTCGGCAACTTCCTGCCGGATGAACGCAAGGTGACGGAGCAAGGGTTTAGCGCTCGCTGGCGCAGCACCTGGTTTGCCAACAATATCAACAGTGCGTTCCATTACGACGATAGCATTATCGATGAGGACAAGCTGCCGGCCTTCAGCGCCAGCCTGGTCGAACCGGTCGATCACTATCAGCTGGCCGAGCGCGCGGTCAAATACGCGCTGCTGTTTATCGGGCTGACGTTTATGGCGTTTTTCCTGTTCGAAACCCTGACCGGGCTGCGGGTGCACCCGATTCAGTACCTGCTGGTCGGCGCGGCGCTGGTGTTGTTCTACCTGATTCTGCTGGCCTTCTCCGAACACCTGGGATTCGCTCTTGCTTACCTGGCGGCCAGCATCGCCTGCAGCGGTCTGATCGGCTTCTATCTGAGCGCCGTACTGCGCGGCAAGCTGCGCGGTGCGCTGTTCGCCGCGAGCCTATTGCTGTTGTACGGCGTGCTCTATTTGCTGTTGCAGTCGGAGGACAATGCGTTGGTGCTGGGGGCAGGGCTGCTGTTCGCCATTCTGGCGGGCATTATGCTGTTGACGCGCAAACTGGACTGGTATCAGGTAGCCGATCCGGCGCGGTTGACCAAGGAAACGCCGGCCGGGGAAGAGGAGCCACGCTTCCGTCTGTGGAAATAAGCGGGGAAATCGGGCGCGTTCAGCGCCCGACAGCGGCTACAGCAGCGGTTCCATCTCCAACAGGATCTGCTCGCACCATTGCTGCAGGCGCTCTTCGCTCAGATCGTATTGGTTGACCTCATCGAGCGCCAGGCCAACGAAGTGTTTGCCGTCGGCGCTCAGCGGTTTGGGGCTGGTGAACTCGAAGCCGTCGGTCGGCCAGAAGCCGATGAACTGTACGCCCAGCGGCGCGATCTGATCGTGCAGCATGCCCAGCGCGTCGAGGAACCACTCACCGTAACCGAGCTGATCGCCCATGCCGTACATGGCGACGATCTTGCCTTTCAGGTCCAGCGCCGGCAGCTGCGGCCAGATCGCTTCCCAGTCTTCCTGCAGTTCGCCGAAATCCCAGGTCGGGATACCGAGGATCAGAATGGAATAGTCCTCCATCAGCTTGGGAGAGACGTCTTTCAGGTTGTGCAGGTCGACCAGGTCTTCACCCAGAATCTCACGGATTTTTTCTGCCGCCATCTCGGTGTAGCAGGTGCTGGAGCCGTAAAACAGACCAATCTTCATGTGTAAACCGTTACGTTGCTGTTTAGAGAATTGCAGCGAGTATACCTGATTTGCGTCGGCTTAAGGCATAATGGCGCGGGTGGAAATGCAACAAAGAGAGGACCGCGTGCAACAGCAAGACAATGCGCTGATTGAACAATTCCTGGATGCGCTGTGGCTTGAGCGCAATCTGGCGGAAAATACGCTGGCCTCCTACCGGCTGGATTTGCAGGCCCTGGGCACCTGGCTTGGCCATCAAAACACCGCCTTGCTGCAGGCGCAGGCGTTGGATCTGCAGGCCTTTCTCGCCGAGCGGGTGGACGGCGGCTACAAGGCCACCAGCTCCGCGCGTTTGCTGAGCGCCATGCGCCGCCTGTTTCAGTACCTGTATCGCGAAAAACTGCGCGCCGACGATCCCACCGCGCAGCTGGCGTCTCCCAAACTGCCGCAGCGTTTGCCGAAGGATCTGAGCGAGGCGCAGGTCGATGCGCTGCTGCAGGCGCCCTGCGTCGATCAACCGCTGGAACTGCGCGACAAGGCGATGCTCGAAGTGTTGTACGCCACCGGGCTGCGGGTTTCCGAACTGGTGGGGCTGAGCATCAGCGACGTCAGCCTGCGCCAGGGCGTAGTGCGGGTGATCGGCAAGGGCAACAAGGAGCGGCTGGTGCCGCTGGGCGAAGAGGCGGTCTACTGGATCGAAAATTATCTGGAACACGGCCGTCCGTGGCTGGTCAACGGCCAGACGCTGGATGTGTTGTTCCCCAGTACCCGTTGCCAGCAAATGACCCGACAGACGTTCTGGCATCGCATCAAACACTATGCCATCCTTGCGGGCATCGACAGCGAACGTCTGTCGCCGCACGTGTTGCGGCACGCGTTCGCCACCCATTTGCTGAACCATGGGGCCGATCTCCGTGTCGTACAGATGTTGTTAGGGCACAGCGATCTCTCGACCACGCAAATTTATACTCATGTAGCGACCGAACGACTGAAACAGCTACATCAACAGCATCACCCGCGCGCCTGAGCGGCGGGTTCGAAAGGATTGGAACAATGAAAAAAGGTTTAATGCTGCTCTCTCTGCTGGTGGCTTCGGTGACCGGTGCCGCCCATGCCGATGATGCGGCGATCAAAAAAGCGCTCGCCAGCTTGGGCATCCAGCAGGCGGACGTGCAGCCTTCGCCGGTTAACGGCCTGAAAACCGTGCTGACCGACAGCGGCGTGCTGTACGCCTCCGAAGACGGCAAGCACATCCTGCAGGGCCCGCTGTTCGACGTCAGCGGCAAAGAGCCGGTCAACGTGACCAACCAACTGCTGAGCAGCAAGATGGACGCGCTGAAAGATCAAATGATCGTCTACAAAGCGCCGAAAGAGAAACACGTGATCACCGTGTTCACCGATATCACCTGCGGTTACTGCCATAAGCTGCACCAGCAGATGAAAGAGTACAACGATCTGGGCATCACCGTGCGTTATC
The DNA here is from genome assembly GCF_037137105.1 of Serratia sp. TMDUHS_CL. Taxonomy (NCBI): domain Bacteria; kingdom Pseudomonadati; phylum Pseudomonadota; class Gammaproteobacteria; order Enterobacterales; family Yersiniaceae; genus Serratia; species Serratia sp. TMDUHS_CL. The sequence goes on along the minus strand of NZ_JBBBDV010000017.1, from coordinate 21,102 downwards.
TGGCGTTCCCGCGTCAGGGGCTGGCTTCCCAGGCTGAGAAAGACATGAAGTCTATCTGGTGTACCGCCGACAAGGCCAAGGCGTTCGACGCCGCCATGAAGGGCGACGCCATCTCTCCGGCCACCTGCAAAACTGACATCAGCAAGCATTACGAGCTGGGCGTGCAGTTCGGCATTCAGGGCACGCCGGCGATCATTCTGGAAAACGGCATGATGATCCCGGGCTATCAGGGGCCAAAAGAAATGGCCGCCATGCTGGATGCGCACCAGGCCGCCACCAAAGCCGGTGGTTAATCGCCGGTGAGTATTAAAACGCAACTACGCCGCCGTCCGGCGGCGGACGACACGCATCTGTCCGCCAGTTTGCCGCCGCTGCTGCGCCGGCTTTACGCCCTGCGCGGCGTGCAGGGTGAGCAGGAGCTGGAGCGCGGCGTCAAGGGCATGCTGCCCTGGCAACAGCTGGACGGCATCGACGACGCCGTCAGCCTGCTGCAACAGGCGCTGACCGACGGTCGCCGCATCATGGTGGTGGGCGATTTCGACGCCGACGGCGCCACCAGCACCGCGCTGACGGTGCTGGCGCTGCGCAGCATGGGCGGCGCAACCGTCGACTACCTGGTGCCGAACCGCTTTGAAGACGGCTACGGCCTGAGCCCCGAAGTCGTGGAGCAGGCGGCGGCGCGCGGCGCGGAGCTGATCGTCACCGTCGATAACGGCATCTCCTCGCACGCCGGCGTCGACGTGGCGCACGCCAAGGGCATGCAGGTGCTGGTGACCGATCACCACCTGCCGGGCGAGACCCTGCCGGCGGCTGAAGCGATCGTCAATCCCAACCTGCGCGGCTGCGCCTTCCCGTCCAAATCGCTGGCCGGAGTGGGCGTCGCGTTCTACCTGATGCTGGCGCTGCGCGCCCGACTGCGGGACAGCGGCTGGTTCGAGCAGCGCGCGCTGGCGATGCCCAATCTGGCGGAACTGCTGGATCTGGTGGCGCTCGGCACCGTGGCCGACGTGGTGCCGCTGGACGCCAACAACCGCATTCTGGTGTATCAGGGGTTAAACCGCATCCGCGCCGGCAAATGCCGTCCGGGCATCCGCGCGCTGCTTGAGGTAGCCAACCGCGATGCCCGCCAGCTGGCGGCCAACGATCTCGGTTTCGCCCTCGGCCCGCGTCTCAATGCCGCCGGCAGGCTGGACGACATGTCGATCGGCGTGGCGCTGCTGCTGAGCGACGACATCGCGCAGGCGCGTATGCTGGCCAACGATCTCGACGCGCTGAACCAGACGCGACGCGAGATTGAGCAGGGCATGCAGGTGGAAGCCCTGCAGCTGTGCGACCAGTTGGAGCGCACCAGCACCGAGCTGCCTTACGGGCTGGCGATGTATCACCCGGAATGGCACCAGGGCGTGGTGGGTATCCTCGCTTCCCGTATCAAAGAGCGTTTCCACCGTCCGGTGATCGCGTTCGCGCCAGCGGGTGACGGCATCCTGAAAGGCTCCGGCCGGTCGGTGCCCGGCCTGCACATGCGCGACGCGCTGGAGCGGCTGGATATGCTGAACCCCGGCCTGATGATGAAGTTCGGCGGCCACGCGATGGCGGCCGGGCTGTCGCTGGAAGAGGCCAGGTTCGACGAGTTCCGCCAGCGCTTCGGCGAGCTGGTGGGAGAATGGCTCGATCCGGCGATGCTGGAAGGGGTGATCTGGTCCGACGGCGAACTGGCGATGCAGGAGCTGTCGCTGACGACGGCGGAGCTGCTGCGCGAGGGCGGCCCGTGGGGCCAGGCGTTCCCGGAACCGACCTTTGACGGCAAATTCCGCATCCTGCAGCAGCGGCTGGTGGGCGAGAAACACCTGAAGCTGATGGTGGAACCGCTCGGCGGCGGCCCGCTGCTCGACGGCATCGCGTTCAACGTGGACACCACGCTGTGGCCAGACAGCAGCGTGCGCGAGGTCGAACTGGCCTACAAGCTCGACGTCAACGAGTTTCGCGGCAACCGCAACGTGCAGCTGCTGATCCAGCATCTTTGGCCGCGCTGAGGCGAAATTGAACACAATTCGGGGATTGGGCTCTCCAATCCCCTGCATCCTTCCCGATCGCCACAAAAACTGACCAACTCGCTATAAACTGCCGCCCGGATCCGTTAGAATTAGCGGTTCCAATGGCATTCCGCCATCGACGACATCAACGTAAAAGAACGAAACCATGTTTGAAATTAACCCGGTAAAAAACCGAATTCAGGACCTGTCCGAGCGGACTGCGGTTCTTAGGGGGTATCTTTGACTATGATGCCAAGAAGGAACGCCTAGAAGAGGTCAACGCCGAGCTGGAGCAGCCGGACGTTTGGAACGAGCCGGAGCGCGCACAGGCGCTCGGCAAAGAGCGCGCCGCGCTGGAAGCCATCGTTGAAACCATCGATCAGCTGGAGCAGGGCGGCGAAGACGTCGGCGGGCTGCTGGAACTGGCGGTGGAAGCCGACGATGAAGAGACCTTCAACGAAGCGGTCGCCGAGCTGGATCAACTGATGAGCAAGCTGGATCAGTTGGAATTCCGCCGCATGTTCTCCGGCGAATACGACAGCGCCGACTGCTACCTGGATATCCAGGCCGGTTCCGGCGGCACCGAAGCGCAGGACTGGGCAAGCATGCTGCTGCGCATGTACCTGCGCTGGGCTGAAGCCAAGGGCTTCAAGACCGAAGTGATCGAAGAGTCCGACGGCGACGTCGCGGGCCTGAAGTCTGCCACCATCAAGATCATCGGTGACTACGCGTTCGGCTGGTTGCGCACTGAAACCGGCGTTCACCGCCTGGTGCGCAAGAGCCCGTTCGACTCCGGCGGCCGTCGCCACACCTCGTTCAGCTCGGTGTTCATCTACCCGGAAGTCGACGACGATATCGATATCGAAATCAACCCGGCGGATCTGCGTATCGACGTGTACCGCGCCTCCGGTGCGGGCGGTCAGCACGTCAACAAAACCGAATCCGCCGTACGTATTACTCACCTGCCAACCAACATCGTGGTGCAGTGCCAGAACGATCGTTCTCAGCATAAGAACAAGGATCAAGCGTTTAAACAGCTGCGAGCCAAGCTGTACGAGTTTGAGATGCAAAAGAAAAATGCTGATAAGCAGACGATGGAAGACAACAAGTCAGACATCGGCTGGGGCAGCCAAATCCGTTCTTACGTGCTGGATGACTCCCGCATCAAGGATTTGCGCACCAACGTCGAAACGCGTAACACGCAGGCCGTACTGGATGGCGACCTGGATAAATTCATTGAGGCAAGTTTGAAAGCCGGGTTATGAGGAATAGAAATGTCTGAACAACAAGTACAGGGCGCCGATCAGGCGCTGGATCTCAATAACGAACTGCAGTCCCGCCGCGAGAAACTGGCCGGCCTGCGCGAGAACGGCATTGCGTTCCCGAACGACTTCCGTCGTGACTCCACCTCCGACAAACTGCACGCCGCGTACGGTGATAAAGACAACGAAGAGCTGGAAGCGCTGGGCGTAGAAGTGACCGTCGCCGGCCGCATGATGACCCGCCGTATTATGGGCAAGGCATCCTTCGTCACGCTGCAGGACGTGGGTGGCCGCATTCAGCTGTACGTCGCGCGCGACGATCTGGCTGAAGGCGTATACAACGACCAGTTCAAGAAGTGGGACCTGGGCGATATCCTCGGCGCACGCGGCAAGCTGTTCAAAACCAAGACCGGCGAACTGTCGATCCACTGCACCGAGCTGCGTCTGCTGACCAAAGCGCTGCGCCCGCTGCCGGACAAATTCCACGGCCTGGCGGATCAGGAAACCCGTTACCGCCAGCGTTACCTGGACCTGATCGCCAACGAAGAATCGCGCAACACCTTCAAGGTGCGTTCTCAGGTGATGTCGGCTATCCGCAACTTCATGGTGGAACGCGGCTTCATGGAAGTCGAAACCCCGATGATGCAGGTGATCCCGGGCGGCGCGTCCGCGCGTCCGTTCATCACGCACCACAATGCGCTGGATATCGACATGTACCTGCGCATCGCGCCGGAACTGTATCTGAAGCGTCTGGTGGTCGGCGGCTTTGAGCGCGTGTTTGAAATCAACCGCAACTTCCGTAACGAAGGCGTTTCTCCGCGTCACAACCCAGAGTTCACCATGATGGAACTCTACATGGCTTACGCGGATTACAAAGACCTGATCGAACTGACCGAGACGCTGTTCCGCACCCTGACCGAGAAAGTGCTGGGCACCTCTCAGGTGCAGTACGGTGACGAAGTGTTCGACTTCGGCAAGCCGTTCGAGAAGCTGACCATGACCGAGGCGATCAAGAAATACCGCCCGGAAACCGATCTGGCTGACCTGGCCGACATGGGCAAAGCGGTAGCCATCGCCGAATCCATCGGCATCAAGGTTGAGAAGAGCTGGGGTCTGGGCCGCGTCGTGACCGAGATCTTCGAAGAAGTGGCGGAAAGCCATCTGATTCAGCCGACCTTCATCACCGAGTACCCGGCTGAAGTGTCGCCGCTGGCGCGCCGCAACGACGTGAACCCGGAAATCACCGACCGCTTCGAGTTCTTCATCGGCGGCCGTGAAATCGGCAACGGCTTCTCCGAGCTTAACGACGCCGAAGACCAGGCTCAGCGCTTTGCCGATCAGGTGAACGCCAAAGACGCCGGCGACGACGAAGCGATGTTCTACGACGAAGACTACGTCACCGCGCTGGAGCACGGCCTGCCGCCGACCGCCGGTCTGGGCATCGGTATCGACCGTATGGTGATGCTGTTCACCAACAGCCATACCATCCGCGACGTGATTCTGTTCCCGGCGATGCGCCCACAGAAATAATTCCGTTTAGCGTGAAACCACCGGTGCAGGCAACTGCGCCGGTTTTTTTTCGCCCACCGGACTTAACCGCTTAAAACATCGACAGTTACGCGCCATCTCTGCTTGCCCGCCGCCGATAACCGGTTATAATGCCTGTCGCACACCGATGCGGGTGTAGTTCAATGGTAGAACGGCAGCTTCCCAAGCTGCATACGAGGGTTCGATTCCCTTCACCCGCTCCAAACATACTTCTCCCAACGTCTACCAAAGCCCACTAAACCTAGTAATCACAAGCCTCTCGGTAAAAACTCGTTATCTCAACGTCTACACACATCTACCCAAATCTATACATCCATGTGTATAGTAATGAGTATAGGACGTTTGATTTACCTCGGAGCTATACACAATGCCCCTCACAGACCTTGAGCTACGGCGCTCTAAGCCGCAAGACAAGCCCTATACACTCAGTGATGGCGGTGGGCTTTCTATACTCATTGAGCCGAATGGTTCCAAAGGCTGGCGCTTTCGCTACCGCTTCGACGGTAAACCAAAAATGCTTTCCCTCGGCACATACCCCACAGTTTCACTAACCGACGCAAGGCAAAAGCGCGATGAGGCTAAAAAGCTGGTGGCATCGGGCATTAACCCCAGCGAAGCCAGGAAGCAGCAGAAACGAGATCGGCAAGATGTGACTGGCAATACCTTCGAGGGGATAGCGAGGGAATGGTACGGCAAGCGGCGCGATCGCTGGTCAGAGTCCTACGCAGAAGAGATGATGAAAACGTTTGAGAGCGATGTTTTCCCATACATAGGCCATCGGCCAATTGCCGAAATAAAGCCAATGGAGCTTATGGGGACGCTTTCTAAACTGGATGAACGCGGCGCAACAGAGAAATTACGCAAGGTGCGCCAGCGGTGTGGGGAGGTATGGAAATATGCCATCGTCACCGGTAGGGCTGAATATAACCCAGCTCCGGATCTTGCCAGCGCGTTCTCACCGCATAAAAAAGAACACTATGCCTTCTTGTCAGTTGCCGAGCTGCCCGACTTTTTCCGCACCTTTAACACATACACCGGCAGCCTGATCGTTAAGCTGGCTATGCGCTTGCTTATTATCACAGGGACAAGGCCGGGAGAGCTGCGCAAGGCTGAATGGTCGGAGTTTGATTTTGATAACCGGCTTTGGGAAGTACCACCTGAACGCATGAAGAAACGTCGCCCTCATTGCGTGCCACTATCTGACCAGGCTATCAGCATTCTGGAACAGCTAAAACCGCTGACAGGTCATTACAGCTTTGTGTTCCCGGGTAGGATCCACCACAGCAAACCAATAAGCGAAATGGCTATGAATGTGCTGGTTCGCCGTATTGGATACGCTGGGCGTGTAACCGGCCACGGTTTCCGCCACACCATGAGTACCATCCTGCATGAACAAGGCTATAACACTGCGTGGATTGAAACCCAGTTGGCCCATGTTGATAAGAATAGTATTCGTGGAACCTATAACCATGCCCAATATCTGGATGGCCGGCGGGAGATGCTTCAGTGGTATGCCGATTACATGGAAAGTCTTGAACATGGGGGAAATGTGGTGCATGGAGCATTTGGGCAACGCGCATGACTGGATGTATAGACAGTGCAATTAGACCGCAGTAGACTTGTGTAGACGATCAAATAACATACTATGCCTAGGTTGATCCCCGAAACCCCGTAAACCTCTGCGGGATGGCATAGCTCGCAGAGCAGAGGGAGCAAGGCAGCATAGCAATGCCAGAAGAAAAATACCTCCCGTTAGATTTCGCTATCCCATTTTATCCGGTCGAGGCTTTACGTGATATGGCCAATACTGCTCGCTGGGAACTAAGGCACAGAAAAAGAACGAACTCGCAAATAGAATGCGTTCAAAATTTAATCTATGAACTGATTGAGATCTACTTCAATGAGGAACAAGAAAAGGAAATTCAACAACTTGAGATTGAGGCTAGAGTCAGGCTAAAGTATTGTGGCGATGGGGATGACTTATACCCATTTGCGGTTGAGCATAATCGCTATGGGGATAGCCTAGTTTTCGTTGGGGATAAAGATAAACTTAATGTCCCTTGCTACAAGAGTATGGATGAGAGTGACGCGCTTTATGACATTATTGAGTGGTTTAAGGACAATGAAACGGAAGAAGGTTTCGTAGACGCTGAGCCATGTGAGTACTTCTATGCGCTAAGCCTCTCCTTGATAGCTGATGCTGTTATTTTTATTCGTTCTCTGGAGAATAACCAGGATAATCTGGGAACAGTTAAGATCTCTCTTGGTGGGCTACATCCCATAACTAGAGCAGCCATGAAGGCGATGAAAGCTATTGAATACGGAAATGAGCGAAAAACAGAGGCATTCTATGAGGAGAAGTTAAGTTATTTAAATGATCAAATTGAGGTATTGACGAAACAAATAGCAACGCAGGTTAGCAATAGTTCTGTGGAAGAAAATAGAAAGAAAGCCACGATAAAAAAAGCTACGGACTCACGACATAAAAAAAATCGAGAGGCTAAAAACATTGTTTGCGAAAACTGGATAGAAAATCGCAATAATTTTAAAAGCGCAAACAGTGCTGCTGGGTATTATAAATCATGGCTTGAGGGGAAGGGGCTTTACTATGAGGTTCTGACCGTTAGGAATTGGATTCTAATGCATGCCAAAAAACACCAGATAAAGTGGTGACGCCTATTGCGTAAAGTGTATAGTCTACGGCGTAAAGTGTACACTTTTCGCAGTATGATGATGGAATGTAACGTATTTTTTGTCTGAAATAGCTCCTGTTATCTTGATGTCTACAGGAGGCAATCATGTCACAAACTCTCATTCGTTTACCCGCAGTTCAACGGCGCACAGGCTACAGCAAAGCTTGGATCTATCGCCTTATGTCTCAAGGTAAATTCCCCACATCTGTAAAAATTGGCACTAGAGCTATTGCCTTTGTTGAAAGCGAGATTGATGAGTGGGTCAATCAATGCATTGCTGACTCCCGCAAGAAAGTCGCCTGATAAAGAATAACGGCTTCATTGTTGCGTGCTGTTCTGGTGAGTTGCAGTTAGTGCTCATCGGCAGCAATCAAAAGCTTTAACGAGGGATAACCAATGGGAATCGAAAAAACGACCAACACTGGTCGGGGCCAAACACACCCTAAAGAAAGTCACAGCGATATTAACCGCAATGATTTTGCATCTTTGGTACCGGTCGTTCATGGTCGGATAGGTGGGCGTGAAAGTAATATTGTGAGCGCGAAGGCATTACATAAAACGCTGGGTGTAGGCCGCGACTTTACCAACTGGATTAAAGGCCGTATTAACCAATATGGATTTATGTCCACTGCCGATTATGTGTTTGTTGAGAATTTGAGCACGCCAAAACGGGCGAGCGCAAAAGCCAGGCAACAGCTCGAACATGACTACCTGATAACCCTGGGTATGGCTAAAGAGTTGGCAATGGTTGAACGCAATGAGCAGGGGCGCGCCGTTCGCCGTTATTTCATTCAGTGCGAAGAAGCATTACAGCGCAGTGCGCCAGAAGTGGCCGCCCGGTTCCGTCGCCAGCTTAAGGCCCGCATAGGTGCAGCCAACCTGTTTAAGCCAATGTGCGTCGCGTTGGATGCTGCCCGCGCCGAACAGGGTAAGCAGACGCTGCAGCACCACTACAACAATGAAAGCAACATGATTGCCAGGATTGTGCTGGGTGGGCTGTCGGCTAAGCAGTGGACTCAGGTTAACGGCATTGACGGCGACCCGCGTGACAGTATGAACGCGGAGCAATTGGATCACCTTGCCTATCTGGAAAGCACCAACATAACGTTGATTGAGTTAGGGCAGGACTACCACCAGCGCAAGACCGAGCTGGCGCGACTATCACAACGCTGGATGGCGAAACGCTTGGGGGCAGACCATGCATAACCACACTTCCAGCCAGAAAGATGCCTTTCCCCTGGTTGGTATCCATTGTCGTTCTGCTGGTGGATTGGTGCCAATGAAAAAGGGCAGCATGGCGAATGCAACCCTTCAGGGTCATGGCTCAAACTTGAGTCATGAACAAAATCAGCATATTGCAGCATCACAGGATAACTACGCCGAAATGAGCTGGGAGGATCAGCCCTTTGGTTCGATGCCGCGCTTATCTAGTTCCCGGCGAAGCAGTCTTTTAATCCAGCCAGCTTTATTGTCGTCACCATCCTCTTTCATTGCGACGGCTAACCGTTCCGATAGTTCTACATCAAGGCGAAGCTGTACTACGTGCCGCTCTTTTTGGTTTTCTTTGGTTGACATTGGTGTTCACCGGTATATATTGAGATTTGAGGTTATCAATGTACACCATTGCATAGCTTTTAGTAAAGCGAAGCCCGGAAGTGTCTCACCACTCACCGGGCCTCTTACCACCAACGATAAAGCACGTATCGAGGTAGCTATGTCAGATCATATCACACCCTTAACCGGGCGGAATTCACTCACCCAGAATAAGTTCATCTGGCGCTTTTTGGCGCTCTCCCGCACAGACAATAGGGCCAAGCCTTGCCGCATTTCTGTAGAGGCATATACCGAGCTGGAAGCCCGGCAAACTCTGGCCCCTCACTTTATCCTGTCCCTGGCCGCTCGCCTGCCGGTTCAGGAGGTGAGCCATGCGTAAACCTATGCCAAAAGAACGCTATCAAGATAAGCGTGGCCAGATCATTACCATCAAATCATGCATTTTCAATCGTGTGATATTTGTCCGGGCTGGCTATCAGTCCGAATGCACGTATCCGCTCAATCGCTTTGAATCTGAATTTACCTTTGCCGGAGAGAAAAAACATGACTAATACAACTCATTTTCTCACCGCAGCACTTATTCATGACACTGAATGTCTGTTAGCAATCTTACGCACGATCAACGATGTCGAAGATGCCGAACGCCAAGGCTTCTTAGTCGATGCCGCAGAAAATATTGGCAGCAATCTTCTAAGTAAATTGCAGTGCAATGAGGCTATCGAGGATGCCGCATCATCAGATGATAGCAAGGCGGGAGAGACAGAATGAGCAACGTTATCCCTTTCCAAAAAGTAAAAGAAGTGACTGAACAACCAGGGGAATACTATGCAGAGGTCATTCAGGATGGCGTGAAGATATACCAGAAATACAGCGATAACAGATACCACGAACAAGAAGTAATCCCGTTCGCTGATGTACTGATACGTGCTGATGATGGAGAGTGGGATGATAATCGTTATTTGGCGCTACGACTGCTAGCCGAGTGGGGGGGCATCCCGGAGAACCATTCCCCACATAACCTCGTAGTGCTTTATCGCTGGCTGGTGGCTGATGCTTACATCGCTGACTTGGTGGCCATAAATGGAAGAGAAGAGTTCCACGGACAGAATGGCGGTATGGTGACAAACCGGAAGATTGAGCGATTGGCTATCGCGAATAACATTGAAGGTACTGGTATCGAGCGCTACGGAATTGAAGAGGGCGCAAAGCTTATCGTTAAGTTCTATCAGCAAATGCTTGAAATTAGTAACGGCAATATTGTCGGTATATCGGCGTTCGGGCGCGACACACTGAATGAGTTACATGAGGGATTTTTGCAGGCCTACATCACGGAGGGCTTGCCTAATGAAACTCATCACTAAAAATCCCCGTCTGAATGCTCTCGCAAACCAGTATGCGGTTGCTGTGCATCGGTATGTAATTCAGCAGAACAAGGGCGGCCAGTTCGATTTTGGCATGGATGGGGAAGCCCTCTACGTTGCCATTATGGGTGGTGTACCTGGCATCCGTGACTTGGTTGATTCTTACCTTTTGGATGCATTAAAGCTGAATTGCCCGCAGTTGGATTTGTTAGTTATTCAAATGATTAGTAAATGCCTAGACGATGGCAACCTGACACCGCGAGGTTTGGTAGTCTGGCAGTGCATAAAGAAAGATATGTACGCGACTGTATTGGGCAATGGAGGACGGCATGATGCGTAACATTGACCTGATCCGCGAAGTGACCAAATCAGCAGCCAACCGCTGGCCTGATGTGTTGCCGATGGTGGGGATCGACGTTCCCGCTAGTCCACGTGCGCAAGTGGCATGTCCTGCTTGTGGCGGGCGTGATCGGTTTCGGTTCGATGATAACGGGCGCGGCTCGCATTTCTGCAACCAATGTGGAGCTGGTGACGGGTTAGATCTCATCCAGAAAGTAAACCGGTGCGACGCCACCGAAGCTGCTCGGATGGTCGCTGCCGTGCTGGGTATCGATTACCGGGCAGCAGATACCGGATCAGAAGCTACCCGCCAGAACAAGGCAGCAATGGAGGCTGAGCGGCAACAACGTGAGCAGGAGCGCCGGCAGGTAGAAGCCGTAGATCATGAGCGTAAGCGCCAGCAGTTTAACCGGCGCTGGCAATCACTGACTGTCGATGCAGTGGAAAGCGAGCCTGAATATCTTAAGACTAAGGGGCTGACCGGCTTCACCTTCCCCACACTGAAAGATGGCCGCTTGCTGGTGGCGCTGACTGATGAAACCGGTGCAGTCACGGCAGCACAGACTATCACCCCCGCTGGTGAGAAACGTCAGGTAACGGACGGCACTAAGCGCGGCGCATCCCATACCCTGGCTGGTGGACCAGAGCACCCACAGGTGGTGATTATTGGTGAAGGGCTGGCAACTACCCTAACCGCTCACCTGATACGCCCTGACGCGCTGACGGTAGCCGCGATTGATGCCGGGAACCTATTACATGTAGCGGAGGCGATGCACCGCCGGTATCCAGACGCGCAAATCATCATTGCAGGGGATAACGACCACCACGAACCGGGCGAACTGGACGAGCACGGTAGGCCGAGGAAGAACGCGGGCCGGATCGCAGCAGAGAAAGCCGCTGCTGCTGTCGCTGGGTGGGTATCAATACCACCGACAGAGTACAAGGCTGATTGGGATGATTATCGCCAACAGAACGGGATAGACGCCGCTGTACTGGCGTTTAACAATTCACTGTGTCAACCCAAGGGGGAAGGCGTGAGCGTCCAACTGAAAGCCATTGAGGGTGGTAAAAAAGACCACCAAGAGGCTGACCCGCTAAAACCTCGCATTGAGAGCCGTAAGGATGGTGTTTTCTGGATCACGCCGAAGGTAGACCAGGTGAGCGGCGAGGTTATCAACAATGAATCGTGGTTGTGTTCACCGTTGGAAGTGATCGGCACCGGCAGGGACGACAAAGACCAATACCTGATTATTCGCTGGTTACCGGTAGGCGAAACCTTGCCAACAACCGCAGCCATACCACTGGCCGACATTGGCGAGCGCGAAGGCTGGCGCACGTTGAAAGCGGGTGGGGTGAATGTGACCACGAAAACCGCACTCAGGGCAACCCTGGCCGACTGGTTCCAACGTGCTGGCTCTCATGAGATTTGGCGAGTGGCGCAAGCTACGGGTTGGCAGTGCGGGGCATACATCATGCCGGATGGTGAGGTCATTGGTTCACCTGAAAGGCCGGTACTGTTCAATGGCCGCAGTGCTGCCGCTGCCGGGTATACCGTCAAAGGAACGCCGGAAGGGTGGCGTGATTCGGTGGCACGTTTGGCGAGGGGGAATCCCTCCATGATGGCCGGTATCGGTGCGGCACTGGCTGCCCCACTAATTGGGCTGGCCGGTGCCGATGGGTTTGGTATCCACTTTTACGAGCAATCCAGTGCAGGCAAGACCACCACCGCCAATATTGCCAGCAGTCTGTACGGTGAGCCGGACGCCTTGCGCCTGACGTGGTTCGGTACAGCGTTAGGGATAGCCAACGAGGCCGCAGCACATAACGATGGCCTGATGCCGCTGGATGAAGTGGGGCAAGGCGCTGATCCGGATAGCGTGGCGAAATCGGCCTACACTCTGTTTAACGGCGTGGGTAAGCTCCAAGGGGCCAAAGAGGGCGGCAACCGCGATTTGAAGCGCTGGCGTACCGTGGCGCTCAGTACCGGGGAAATGGATATTGAAACCTTCATCGCCACTGCTGGACGAAAGGTGAAAGCTGGGCAGTTGGTACGGCTGTTGAATATCCCGTTGGAAAAAGCGCATCAGTTCCATGGTACGGCAAACGGCAAGGCTCATGCTGACGCATTGAAAGATGCCTACCAAAGCCACTACGGGGCCGCTGGACGTTACTGGATCAAGTACCTTGCCGACCACCAGCAACAGGCCATTGCCGCGGTGAGAGAGGCCGAGGGCCGCTGGCGATCACTGATACCGGCAGACTATGGGGAGCAGGTCCACCGTGTGGCGGCGCGGTTCGCTGTACTGGAAGCAGCGTTGCTGCTGGGTCGTGCGGTTACCGGCTGGGATGGGCAAGAATGCCGGGACGCGATACAGCACAACTTCAACGCCTGGATCAAAGAGTTCGGTACCGGTAACAAAGAACACCAGCAGATCATCGAGCAGACGGAAGCGTTCCTGAATGCCTACGGTTTGAGTCGGTTCGCACCACTACCTTATGATTCGCAGTGCATGCCTATTCGTGATTTGGCCGGCTACAGGGATAAGGGTAAGCATGATAGTGATGCCATGGTGTTCTACACGTTTCCTGCAGCGTTTGAGGATGAGATAGCGCGAGGGTTCAATTCGAAGCATTTTGCCAAAGCTCTGGCAGGGGCTGGAATGCTGACACTGCCAGCCAGTGGGCGGGGTTTTCAACGTAAATCGCCGCGTATCGATGGGCGACAGATTAACGTATACGTGATCCATCACCTGCCAGAAGGTGAGCAAGTAGAAGAGTAAAGTCTCTACGTGCGATAAAAACATGTTGGTTCAGTCAGTTCAGTTGGTTCAATTTGTAAAGATGATTGTTTTGTAAAGTAATTATTATTCATTTTGAACTAACACTGAACCAACAAATGCCTGTTTTGAACCAACGTTTCCATGCCCCCCCAGATTATGATTTTGACCTCTGTTTCTATCGTTTTTTTCTGGTGAGATCCCACCTGATTTGACAACTAATCACTGTTGAGAGGTGGATATGAAAGTCGAAGAAATGTTAACGAGTAAAGATGTGCGTTCGCTGCTGAAAATATCAAACTCATCCATGCACCGACTACGGCATAGGGACGTAAATCCATTCCCGGAGCCTGACTTTTACGGGCCCGGAGCGGAAAATAAGTGGTTTACATCGAAAGTCGCAGAATGGCAGCTTGCAGAGAGTCAGCGAGCCAAAATCAAGCCAGCCGAACATTTGCACGAAAGCACTAAGCGATTTTCCCGTTGATCCGCTTGAGATCAAAGGCATCTAAGAATTGCTTCATCTGCCTATAGAGTCCTATCCATGATGGTATCCAGGACCGCTACAAAGAGGTCATGGAGTTCTTTGAGCAGATAGTAGTAATATATAAATACTGAATAATGTTTACTGTAAAATATTATCTAGCTATCTGATAAGGCCTGCTTTTTAGCAGGCTTTTTACTTAGCGGCATTGATCAAACGCTGATCACTTTGGTATAGCTATGTAACCGCCTGCTGAGCATCATAGGCATAAAACAAATCTATGAGCCCATTGAGGGGCAAATCATGAAGAAATTTATCTTGGTGGCATGCTTGTCACTTTTTGCATTCACAGCAACCGCAGCAAACAAACCATGCTCGGGTAAGAAGGGCGGTATATCTCATTGCTCCGGAGAGAAGTTCGTCTGCAAAGATAGTTCGATCAGCAAGTCGAAGAAGATTTGCCGTTGATGACCTCTGATTTTTGCGGAGCCTGTCACTACTGGGATAGTTAGTCTTAGTATTCCAATGGCCTGATGAGGTGGGTAGGGAGAGATAATGGCATTTAACGATTTAGAATTTCACGCAGTCAAAAAGGAAGTCGAAGCGTTTGTGGAAAGCAGACGTCCGCCAGTACATATCAGGCCAGAGCTAGATGTAGCCTACAAAATTGATGATCAGACCATCGAAATCTTAGAGGTGCGCCCACAATGGAACGGTGAACCCGGTGAAAAGATGGAACACGCCACAGCCAAGATAACCTATGTCCGCTCCCAGAAAGCATGGAATGTTTATTGGATGCGAGCAAGTCTCAAGTGGGAACTATACGAAAGGGCTAAGACGCTAGGTGATGCGCTGGAGATTGTACGCGCTGATCAGCATGGGTGCTTCTTTGGCTAGCCAGTGGGCCGATCAGTCGAAATCCCCCCGGCGTCTCATTACGAAATAAATCATAACGAGCCAAGCCGCATTGGTTAACGAAACGGATAGTGCAATCCAGGTTAAAGGGCTGACATTTTCCACAGGACATCTCATGACGATTGACAGGATACTTTCATTGTTTGCAACAATAGTATCAGTTGTTGCAGTTCCTGCAAGTGGCTACTTAAGCTATCACTATGCAATAAAGGGCGAGAGAAGGAAGGAGTTCAACGCTGTATCAGACCCTATAAGGCAGAAGTTAAGAGAGCAGCTACGGCTAATTGAGCAGGGATATAACCCTCGCCAAAACAGTACTGTGATTGATGATCGGGAGTTTGATTTGTTTATCGATATCAGCAGCTTCAGGATTCGAGAGAAACTAAAGCAATTGGTAGTGGATTACCATGAAGCCGCGCAGAACTGCGGAAGCGCTGACGAATATGGGAAGTTCACGTTCACTGACGCAGATACGGTTAGACAGAAAATATCAAGTATCATGCAGTTCACTGGACGGAAGTAGCCAGTGGGCTGATGAGCTGGGTGGCACGCTACGGGCAATCAAAGCTTGAGGCAGCAATGGATAAATATGCTCTACATATCACGCTAGGCATCATGTTCGTAATCATGCTGGTAATGAACTCCGGGTGTAAGCCGATCTTCATGCAAGACGTGATTTCATAAGACGCAATAACGAGAACAACATGAAAATTGGACACCTGTTCCCTGTAGCTATCATCATCACAGCAGTTTTGCTACTGGCTTGGTTCATCATTGGTGGGTATGCGATGCCCGCTTAGGATGGGGGTGATGAGCTGGGTGAGAGGTCGCAGAGAGTCTAAAACCTCTGGCAGAAAAGTTTTTTATTCAAAAATACTGAAGGGATTTTTATGGCTAAGTTGCTAGAGTTAGAGTTCACTGAGGATATTTATTACTCAATTGGAAACAACCCAAGCATAAAGGAAATCATAGCCTCCTTGCAGGGCTGGGAAGCTTTAATAAAGCAATCAAGAGGGGTGTTGTCTGAGCTGACAGGAGCCCACGTATTAGATGTAGACGTTAGGGTTAGTAAATTAGAAGTTGGATCGTTAAAAGAAAAATTACTCATTAGACTTTTCTTTGCAAATGAGGAAGAATTAGACAAATTTATTGATAGCATACGAACGAAGTATATAGGGGAAGGCAAAATGAGGAATGCTCTTTTGTGGGCCGTTGTCATTGCCCTTGCCGGTACTGCTTTTCTTTCGCTCGCTAAGCTTATGGCACCGAACTCGACCTCTCACTTTGAAGCTAACAATAATACGATTATCAACATTGGCGCCGGACACACAGAGATTACGCCAGAACGCATTCAAGCAATCATCGATAGCAGCGTTACAGATAAAAAAATACTGGCAAAAAGTGCTGTTAAGATTCTTTCGCCTGCGAGAAATGACGACAACGCGGCACTAATCATCGGAAGTGGTGATGTCAAATACACGATACCAGCCGAAACCATCAAAAAAGTTCCGACTGACGTGGAATTCCCTCCAGACACATACACAAGAGACCATAGTGATGTTGATCTGGAGATTAGAGCTACAGATTTAGATAACCCAGAAAAGTGGGCGGCTGTTATTCCCGGATTAGTAGATCGAAGGGTAAAACTAGTGCTGGCTCCTGGAATTAATCCGGATGACTTGAAGCGCCTTTATACGGCCAGAGCTGATGTAACAGTGACTTACAAGCATACATCATCTAAAAGCGATCCCTATAAGCCATCAGAAATTTTCCTTAAATCCATCGTGGTAGATAACTGATATCAATCCAACCCGGGTACCGAGCCAGGTTACCTAATACCCACAATAATAATGATACCGCAAGCTATTTACCCGGCCACCGAGCCGGGTTTTTATTATGGAGAGTTTGACTGCGTGGGTTAGCAGTTTGTGACTTTTTTCTCGGTATATGGCGTGGCCTGATGTTAAAGACATTGTGACGTGTCACATGGTTAAGCGTGACGAGTCACGACAAGTCACACAGCACAACGCTCGCCGCTTGGCGGTTCTCTTCCTGAAATAATCCCCGCCATACTAACCTTCATCACACTAGTTATCATTTTTTATACGTCAAATAGTCATGTTATCCAATTCTTTCAAATAGTTAATGCCTGATTGTTTGGTGCATAAAAATTCTATTAATCTTTAAATTTGTAGAAAATTTTCCTACATAATTTTGTTTTTGTGGGAAATTAATTTTGCGTGTTTTTTGTTCTGGAGTATCATTGTATGCATAACCAGTTATGGGAATACATACATGAAAAATACCCGCTTCAACCCCAAGCCAATACTTATCGAGCACGATTGCGTTGAGGCGATGAAGCGCCTTCAAGAGCAGGAACGCAGTAAATCCCCACTTGGCGTTGCTCCATCCCTTCAAGATATTGCCCGCGGTCTCATTCGCAAGGCATTGCAACAAGTAGGAGAGTAGTTCCATGCCAATCGTCCCTCAATACCAACGCCAATCGCAATCGCAGATGGCACCCGTAAACACGCAGGATCTGCGTATCCCACAAGACAATGCATTTACTGCACTGGCTGACGTCGGAGCGACAGGGCTGGATGTGTATCAGCAGGATCGGCAAAAGGTTGATTTGGCTGATATGCAGGACAAACTCAATCAGTTTTTCCAGTATGCCGATGACTTGTACAACAACCCGCAGAATGGCCTGATCACGCTGCAGGGGAAAAACGCTATCGGCCAAGGTGAAGCACGCGCTGGTCAGATATCAAATAAAGCAGCTGAGATACGTGAATCTTTGCCCGAGTACATGCGTCCGGCGTTTGATCAACAGATCCTGCCGCTTGGTCGCAGTTATGGCAATAAATTTCGCCAGTATGATGTTGGGCAGAAGCAACAGTATGAAGCTGGCCAACAGCAAGGCGTATTGAGTAATTTCTTAACTCAGGCTAATGATCCTACACAGTTTCAGCCAGCGGTGCTTTCTGCTCGACAGGCGATAATAGATTATGGTGCTACTCATGGTCAGAGTCCGGAAGAGATAGAGGCAAATTGGCAGCAATGGTATCAAGGAGCAGCTAATTCAGCATTTAGCACTGCCTATACCAATATGTATCAGCAGACCATGGGGCCAGATGGGGCTATTCCTGTAACTGATGGTGCAAATAGCGATCAATTATTCTCTGCAATGATTCGTGCTGAAAGTGGGGGTAACCAATTTGACAGTAATGGCACACCGCTGATGTCCTCAAAAGGGGCTGCTGGGATTGCTCAGGTAACTGAATCAACGGGCCCTGAGGCTGCTCAGCTTGCTGGCTTGTCGTGGGATAGGGATAAGTGGCTGAATGACCCACGCTACAACGCGACTATTGGGCATGCCTATTTTCAGTCACAGATGAAACGTTATGACGGAGATTCAGTGCTCGCTGTTGCCGCATATAATGCAGGTCATGGTCAGGTTAACAAATGGATCGCGCAACTTGGTGATCCGCGCAAAGGTGAGATTTCATCTGCTGAATTCGCAGCCAAAATACCATTTGAAGAAACACGAAACTATGTATCAAAAGTAGTTGGTTCTGCCCCAGGAATTCCGGTCAACGCTTCTATTACTGGATTGATGAATACGCCATATTGGCAGGCTATGAGTCCTCAGAACAAATCCGCCGCAATGGCTAAAATTGCTGGGCTGTACGACCTTCAAAATTCAGCAGCACGTTTGAGTTTACAGAATAGAATGCAGGATGATGTAACGCGTGTTGAGCTTGGTCAACCGGTGTCCGCACCAATAACTGATCGAGAGTGGATTTCCTCGATGCCGATCAGCGCCACACCGCAAGAGCGAATGCAGCTACAGCAGTCATACCAGCGCTACCAGCAAACTCTTGCTATGCAGCCAGCCTATCAAACGATAGTGCAAGGTGATGTCCAGCAGGGTATGGCAGCAGTAAATGCCATGAAGCCAGATGTTAGCGATCCCGACTTTACGTTTAAGCAGCAACGATATGCGCAAGTGGCCAGTAAGTATGCGCAGGTGCAGAAGGCAAGGGAAGATGATCCAGGTACTTGGCTGCTCCAGAACTCACCAGTTATCAAGGATGCATATAGCCAATTCTCTCAGCGGCAGGTATCCGGCGAATACTTTGCCTCGCGTATTCAGGCTGAGAAAGAACGCTTGGGGATCCGCAGTAAAGACATTCTCCCTACCGAGATGGTTAATAGCATCCTGCACCAGATCGATAACAGCAATGAGCAAAGCGTGGCGGCAGTACAATCTATCGCCCAGAGCTATGGAAGCCAGGCACCGGCTGTAATCGCGCAATTGCAGGGCAAAGGTAAAAGCTACCTTAGTGTTGTTACGTCGATAGAGAACGCTAACGCTGCTACAGCCATTTTCCAAAATAGAAATGCATCTACCGATGAACTTAAGAAGGCTGCAGGAACGCAATCATCTTCAGTAGAAACTGAATGGTCAGATCAATTTGCCGACTTTGCTGTGACGCTGACACAGCAAAGGGATGGGATAAAGGCGTATACAGACTTCAATGAGCAGGGTAAGCGCCTGGCATATATCTATGCCTCGCGTGGAATGGATGGTGCTGCGGCTGCCAAGATGGCCTTCAATCAGATCGCTGGCGACCAGTACGACTTTGAAGGAACATGGCGCCTGCCAAAATCATTAAACCTGAATACCCGAGATATCACTGATGGAGCTAATAATTATCTGGAAAAAATGAAGCCAGAAGACATCAACTCGAAAATTTTTGTAGGCGATGCACGTTTGCCTCCTGATGTTGGCCGGGCTATGGCTTTATCCAGGATAAAGAACAATGCTGAGTGGGTAACTAGCGAAGACGAGAAAGGGCTTTACCTCACTGCCAACCAAACTTATATCAACGGGGCCGATGGCAATCCAATATTTGTCCCATTCAAAGAACTTTCTCAGCTTGGAATTGCAGACAGAAGTTTCATTAATGCGCGACTGAATGAATTAAAAACTCCAGCTACATTCACGCCAGCGGATGGAATGGATAATCGCGCTATCAATAATGATTTGTCTGACGTCTACCGCAGCCTGCGTGGAGAACCTGCGAGAGAATTTACTGGCTACCAAGATCAGCAACCAGCGACAAACCCACTGGGCGACGCTCTTCAGCATAGGAGTGGTCAATGACAATCTATACAACGAAACCTGATTCATCGGTTACCAGACCGCTTGCAAATTTAGAGTCAGGACTTGGTGAAAGCCTGTCTGCTGAATTTACCGAAGGCTTTAGAGAAGGCCCCCTAAATTCATGGGCACGTGCATCGCAAGCTGATGCATTAAACATGGACCCAGAATCTCCGCGCATGACGAAAGAAGATGCCGAGGCCGGCTTCAAGACCTACGGCGTAAAGTCTATTAATGTCCCACCGCAAGGGGTTAGCAAGTCATTCTATGACAACGTAATTTCTGAAACTCGTAGCCGACTTGAGCGAGAAGTAGTTATTCAGTCAGCTCCGTCAGGTATCATTTCTTCCCCGCTGAAGTTCGTTGCTAACCTCGGAGGGAACATGGTTGACCCGGGGAACCTTGCGATTGGACTTGTTCCATTCTTCGGGCAAGCCAGATCAGCAACAATGCTTGGAAGGGCTGCGGAACGTTTTGGTCAGGGCACCGTGATGGGGGGCTTGCAAACTGCGGCTACACTACCATTTACCGCCATGGGGGCTGCGGCAGAGGGTGACAATTACACCATTGGTGATGCCGGCGGAAACTTACTGATGGGGATGATCGCTGGTGGAGCACTGCATGCAGGCGGTGGTTTTATTGCGGATATGGTTCGTGGCCGCCGTCAGGCATCAGCTCCTGACGCTTTTGAAGCAGGGGATCCGGCCATTATCCCTGTTGATTCGGCTATGCCTGTGGAAACAATGCCATCCTCCCGTGCTTTGGATATCATTCCGGCTGAGACCAGTCGGTCGGAGTTGAATAACTCAATATCCAAAAGCATTGATGATTATGCGTATTCAACAGGATACAGCGATGTTGTTCCTGATTTTATCGAACAACGCCGTGCTGTAGCTGGTCAGCAGATAGATAACGTTAATGCTTTACGGTCCGAGTTGACCAGGAATAATCAGCTTACCCAATCTTTAG
>NZ_JBBBDV010000016.1:0-120698 GCF_037137105.1 Serratia sp. TMDUHS_CL | reverse complement strand
CAAAGCCGAAAGCCCTGAACTGACGTTCAGGGCTTTTTGCTATGCGTAAAACGCAAAAAAGCGCAGCTACGCTGCGCCGTTCAACCACTCGACAATAAAATCGGCGATGCTTTCCGGTTGATTGAGATCCAATTGCTTAGCCGCGATGGATAGCGGCCGATCGCTGGCTACCGCCACGACAAACTGATCCAGCATGCCTTCCAACGGTCTGCCGATCTCGGCCCGATAAAGCAGGATCTTGCTGACCGGCTCATGTTTGAACCCTTCCACCAGAATCAAATCGACCTTATCGGCATCAAAACGTTCTGCCAGGTAGCGCAGGTCCAAAGGTTGTTGTTCCGGCGTTTCGGTCATTAATGCCCAGCGGCGATCGCTGGCGACCAGCGTTTGGTCGGCACCCGCTTTGCGCAGCTCATAGCTGTCTTTGCCCGGCGTATCCACATCCATGTCATGATGCGTATGCTTTATCAACCCAACCCTCACCTGGCGCTGTTTCAGCATCGGGATCAACTGTTTGAGCAGGGTGGTTTTTCCCGTTCCACTATAGGCACCGATGGCCAGTAAGGGGGGCAATGAACGATTCATTTCTTTAGCTCGCGTGCTTGCTGCCAATTCCGGCAGTCTTCCGGCGTATTCAGGTTATGAAATGCCGCTTGTTGCCCGCTGAACACCACGCGTTGTGCGTTAATCTGATGCAAGAACAGCATCAGCTTGCGTTCACCCCGCGTCAGATAGTCAGCCAGCTGCGGCGCTGTTTGGGTATGCAATAACGCCAGCGTAGGGTGATCTCGTTCACCATCGCTGGCAAAGGCCGCTGGCGCTGCGCCTTTTTGCTGCCATAGCTGCGCGACTAAGTCGGCGGGAAAGTCGGGGACGTCACAAGGGACGAAGGCCACCCACTCGTTGGGAGATTGCTTGAGCCCGGCGAGCATCCCGGCCAACGGCCCGGCGAAATCGGGCGTCAGATCGCCAATCACCGGCAAACCGCTCGCCTGGTAGCGTGCCTGATTGCGGTTGGCGCTGATGGCGACGGAAGCCACCTGCGGCCGTAACCGGGCCAGAACATACTGATAGAGTGCGATACCGCCAATCGACACCAGGCCTTTATCCTCACCGCCCATGCGCGTGGCTCGCCCGCCGGCCAAAATTACGCCGCTGATTTCTTTATGCATCTCGTTTATCCCGCCTTGTCGATGCGCTGATTGTAGCGCTAAAGCCGGCGTGACATCAGGATTTACCTTTATTGACAAGCCGGTTCTTTCACTGCGTGGGTAAGCCTGTTACTTTGTGAGTTTATTCATGCTATTGGACGATATTGAGATGAAAACGCATCGCGTAAATGAGTTGATCGAGCTGTTGCACCCGGCCTGGCAGGAAGATCCCGATCTCAATTTGATGCAGTTTTTGCAAAAACTGGCGAAGGAAGCGGGCTTCCAGGGCGAGTTGTCCGAGCTGAGCGATGATATTCTTATTTACCACCTGAAAATGCGCGGCAGCGCCGGCACGGATCAGATCCCGGGCCTGAAGAAAGATTACGAAGAAGATTTTAAAACGGCGCTGTTGCGCGCTCGCGGGGTTATTAAGGACTGACCTTCGTGCGGTGCGAGAAAGCATAGCTCGTGAAACGCGCCATTAATGCTACTATTTCTCATTCCCGGCACCGTGCTGTCAGCGATCAAACGAACGTTATGAATAACTCTGCTTTTAATTTCGACACTCTGTCGCCCGACTTGATTATGGACGCGCTAGAAGGGGTTGGCCTGCGCGTCGACTCCGGTCTGACGGCGCTGAACAGCTACGAGAACCGCGTCTATCAGTTTATGGACGAAGATCGCCGGCGCTACGTGGTGAAGTTTTACCGCCCGGAGCGCTGGAGCGCTGCGCAGATCGGTGAGGAGCACCAGTTCGCTCTGGATCTGGCGAAGGCGGAGATCCCGGCGGTAGCGCCGTTGGCGTTGCAAGGCGCTACGCTGCATACGCACGCTGGGTTCTTCTTTACCCTGTTCCCCAGCGTGGGCGGGCGGCAGTACGAGATAGACAACCTGGATCAGTTGGAATGGGTGGGTCGTTTCTTGGGGCGTATCCATCAGGTCGGTGGTGAGCGTTTGTTCGCCGAGCGGCCGACGATGGGGGTTGAAGAGTATCTCACCGCCCCGCGTCAGGTGTTGGCCGGTTGCGAGCTGTTGCCGGTAGCGCAGCGTGAGGGGTTCCTGCAGGCGACGGATAACCTGATCGCGGCGATCAAGCCGCACTGGCATCTGAACTGGCAGCCGCGCCGTTTGCACGGTGATTGCCATCCGGGCAATATTTTGTGGCGCGACGGCCCGCTGTTCGTCGATCTTGATGACGCACGTAATGGCCCTGCGGTGCAGGACTTGTGGATGCTGCTGCACGGCGAACGCCGCGATCAACTGATGCAGTTGGACGTCTTGCTGGAGGCGTACGGTGAATTTGCCGAGTTCGATCAGCGCGAGTTGGCGTTGATCGAGCCGCTGCGGGCGATGCGCATGGTGTATTACCTGGCCTGGGTCGCCCGCCGTTGGCAGGATCCGGCCTTTCCTAAGAGTTTTCCGTGGATGGCTGAGTCTGATTTCTGGTTGTCTCAGACTGCGGCCTTCACCGAACAGGTTAAGCTGTTGCAGGAGCCTCCTCTGCAGCTGACGCCAATGTATTGAAGCTTTAACACAATGGAGAGTTTAGTCTTATGAAAAAAATATGGTTGGCGCTCGTTGGCATGGTGATGGCATTCAGTGCCTCGGCGGCACAGTTTAGCGATGGCGCTCAGTACGTGACCCTGGACAAGCCGGTGACCGGCGAGCCGCAGGTGCTGGAGTTCTTCTCCTTCTACTGCCCGCACTGCTACCAGTTCGAGCAGGTCTATCACGTGTCTGAAAACGTGAAGAAGGCCTTGCCTGCCGGCACCAAAATGACCAAGTACCACGTGGAGTTCCTGGGGCCGTTGGGCAAACAGCTGACTCAGGCATGGGCGGTTGCGATGGCGCTGGGCGTGGAAGACAAAGTAAGCCCGCTGATGTTTGAAGCGGTACAGAAAACCCAGACCGTGCAAACGCCGGACGATATCCGTAACGTCTTCGTGAAAGCGGGCGTGACCGCCGCTGATTATGACGCGGCCTGGAACAGCTTCGTGGTGAAATCTCTGGTGGTTCAACAGGAGAAAGCCGCGGAAGATCTGCAGCTGCGCGGTGTGCCGGCGGTATTCGTGAACGGCAAATACATGGTTAAAAACGATGGCCTGGACACCAGCTCGATGGACGCGTACGTGAAGCAGTTCGCCGACGTGGTTAAATTCCTTAGCCAGCAGAAATAAGCCTGATTCAGCATGAAAAACGCCGGCATTGCCGGCGTTTTTTTTACCCGTATTGCCGCTTCAATTTATCCAGCAACCGATCTTTTTCCTGCCACAGCGTATTCAGCCACAGCTGGAAGCGCCGCTTGAACTGTTTGTCGTTGAAGTAGTCCCCGTGCAGGGTTTCATCGATCGGCAGCGTTTCTATTCTTACCACGATACGCGTCAGCCGCCCACACAGCATATCCATAAAGGGCCGTTGGTTATTTTCCGGATAGAGCAGGGTAACGTTCAACACTTTGTCGAACTGATTGCCCAGTGCGCTGAGCGTAAACGCAATGCCGGCGGCTTTGGGCGCCAGCAAATTGCGATACGGCGAATTGCTTTTAATTTTCTTGGCTTCCGTGAAGCGCGAACCCTCGACGAAATTGACGATGGTGGTTGGACGCTGACGGAATTTTTCGCAGGAACGGCGCGTCGTTTCGATATCCTTGCCGCGTTTCTCCGGATGCTTGAGTAAATAGGCGCGGGAGTAACGTTTCATGAATGGCATGTCCAGCGCCCAACAGGCCAGACCGACAAAAGGCACCCAGGCTAACTGTTGCTTGAGGAAGTACTTATTCATTGGAATATGATTTCTGAACAGCACGCACAATACGACAATGTCCGACCAACTTTCGTGGTTGCTGATCAGCAGATACCAGTTTTTTCGATCCAGCCCCTCCAGCCCTTCAATATCCCAACGTAATTGCCCGTTAATGCGCAATAACAGCGCCAGCCCCTGACACCAGCACCACATCATGAAATCGGCAAAAGCCGAGATATATCGCCAAACGGCGGGAATGGGCACCAGGAGTTTCACGATGCCGGCCAGCGTGATGGGGATGGAGCACAACACCGTCACCAGAATCGTGAGTATGACGGAAATGATAAAGATAACAGGCGTTAACAATCTTGGCATGGTTATGGGCTGACGGTTGTTGAGAACATCGTTGCATGCCGAAGCGCATGAACAAAAACATATTTTAACAGAAATCGCCGGGGTAAAGCGCCGCTAAAAATGACTGTTTTTCGTCTCATCGGATAACCATTTGCTGAGTTTTCGTGCAACTTTCCCAGCTTGTGCTAGGGTAATTGAGGCGCCGAATTTGATTAATAGTGCGATTAAAATCCGGCGAAAGTTATATCCACAAATCCAATAAAAGCCAGTAATAAAGCGTCGCCGGAATTCGTTCTTTTAACGCGGTGATTTAAATAGGAATTTTATTCGCCGTTATAACGATAATCGGGGCGTTATAATTCGGTCTCTTTTCTATGCACAAAGTTATCCACAGGTAAGATCTTGCGGATCCTCCCGCACTATCACATCATTTTCGTCCGTAATGCACGCTAAGGTTCGTCTCCGGCGGCCAGCTATGGCATGCTTACCCCTATGTCCGATCACGATAAAGAAACGCTATGGCCCAGATTGCAGAAAACCCACTAATCCTGGTTGACGGTTCCTCCTACCTCTACCGCGCTTATCACGCCTTCCCGCCGCTGACCAACTCGGCGGGCGAGCCGACCGGCGCGATGTACGGCGTGCTGAATATGCTGCGCAGCCTGTTGCTGCAGTATCAACCGAGCCACGTTGCCGTGGTGTTTGATGCCAAAGGGAAGACTTTCCGCGATGAGCTGTTCGCCGAATACAAGTCGCACCGGCCGCCGATGCCGGACGATCTGCGAGCGCAGATCGAGCCGTTGCACAACATGGTCAAGGCGATGGGCCTGCCGCTGCTGGTGACACCCGGCGTTGAGGCGGACGACGTTATCGGTACGCTGGCGCTGGAGGCCGAAAAGGCCGGCCACGCGGTGCTGATCAGCACCGGCGACAAAGACATGGCGCAGCTGGTGACACCGAACGTCACCCTGATCAACACCATGAACAACACGATCCTCGGCCCGCAGGAAGTGTGCGACAAGTACGGTATTCCGCCGGAGCTGATCATCGACTTCCTGGCGTTGATGGGCGATTCATCGGACAACATTCCCGGCGTGCCGGGCGTGGGCGAGAAAACCGCCCAGGCGTTGCTGCAGGGCATCGGTGGGCTGGATGCTTTGTACGGCAATCTGGAGAGCATCGCCACGCTGAGCTTCCGCGGTGCCAAAACCATGGCGGCCAAGCTGGAGCAGAATAAAGAGGTCGCGTATCTCTCCTATAAGCTGGCGACGATCAAAACCGACGTCGAGCTGGATCTGACCTGCGCTGAGCTGACGGTGTCCGAGCCGGATGTCGATACGCTGCAACAGCTGTTCAAACAGTACGAGTTCAAACGCTGGCTGGCGGACGTGGAAGCCGGCGTATGGCTGGAAAACAAGAAAGGCGCGGGTGCGAAAGCTGCCGGCGCTGCCAAACCGGCCGCCGCGGCGGAAGCGCCGAAGGCGCTGGCGGAGGCCAAGCTGTCCCAGGAGGGGTATATCACTATCCTGGATGAAGCGACCTTTACCGACTGGCTGGCGCGGCTGAAAAAGGCCGACGTGTTTGCCTTCGATACCGAAACCGACGGCCTGGATACCCTGACCGCCAACCTGATCGGTCTGTCCTTCGCGATTGCACCGGGCGAAGCGGCTTATTTGCCGGTGGCGCACGATTATCTGGATGCCCCGCCACAGCTGGATCGCGCCTACGTGCTGGAAGCGCTCAAGCCGCTGCTGGAGGACGATAAAGCGCTGAAGGTCGGGCAAAACCTGAAGTTCGATATGAGCCTGCTGGCGCGCTACGGCATTGAGATGCGCGGTATCGCCTACGACACCATGCTGGAGTCCTATGTGCTGGACAGCGTCGGCGGCCGTCATGATATGGACAGCCTGGCCGATCGTTATCTGGGCCACAAAACCATCACCTTCGAAGAAATCGCCGGCAAGGGCAAGAACCAGCTGACGTTCAACCAGATCGCCCTGGAGCAGGCGGCGCCTTACGCTGCCGAAGACGCGGATGTCACGCTGCAGCTGCACCTGGCGATGTGGCCGCAGCTGAAGCAGAGCGCAGAGCTGCTGACGGTGTTCAACGAGATTGAAATGCCGCTGCTGCCGGTGCTCTCGCATATTGAACGCACCGGGGTGCTGATCGATCCGGCCATTTTGTCGGCCCACTCCCAGGAGCTGGCCAAGCGCCTGGCGGAACTGGAGGCGCAGGCCCATGAGCTGGCGGAAGAGCCGTTCAACCTGGCGTCGACCAAGCAGCTGCAGGCTATCTTGTACGAAAAACAAAAGCTGCCGGTGCTGAAGAAAACCCCGGGCGGGGCGCCCTCCACTAACGAAGAAGTGCTGGCCGAGCTGGCGCTGGACTACCCGCTGCCGAAGGTGATCCTGGAATACCGTGGCCTGGCGAAGCTGAAGACCACCTATACCGACAAGCTGCCGCTGATGATCAATCCGGTCAGCGGCCGGGTGCATACCTCGTACCATCAGGCGGTGACCGCGACCGGGCGTCTCTCCTCGAGCGATCCGAACCTGCAGAACATCCCGGTGCGCAACGATGAAGGGCGACGCATTCGCCAGGCCTTTATCGCGCCGGAAGGTTACCGCATCGTCGCGGCCGACTACTCGCAGATCGAGCTGCGCATCATGGCGCATCTGTCACAGGATGAAGGGCTGCTGAAGGCCTTCGCCGAAGGGAAAGACATTCACCGCGCCACGGCGTCGGAAGTCTTCGGCGTGCCGTTGGATAAAGTGACCGGCGAACAGCGCCGCAGCGCCAAGGCGATTAACTTCGGTCTGATTTACGGCATGAGCGCCTTCGGCCTGGCGCGTCAGCTGGGGATCCCGCGTGGGGAAGCCCAGCGCTATATGGATCTGTACTTCGAGCGTTACCCGGGCGTGCTGGACTACATGGAGCGTACCCGCCAGCAGGCTTCCGAACAGGGCTATGTCAGCACGCTGGATGGGCGCCGCCTGTATCTGCCGGACGTCCGCTCCAGCAACGCCATGCGCCGCAAGGCGGCCGAGCGTGCCGCCATCAACGCCCCGATGCAGGGCACGGCGGCCGATATTATCAAGCGTGCGATGATCGAGGTCGACGCCTGGCTGCAAGGGCAGGAGAAGCCGCTGGTGCGCGCGATCATGCAGGTGCACGATGAATTGGTGTTTGAGGTGCACGAGTCGGTGATCGAAGAAGCCAGCCAACGTATCCGCCAATTGATGGAGGGCAGCATGACGCTGGCGGTGCCGTTGAAGGTCGACGTGGGCGTCGGCATGAACTGGGATGAGGCGCACTGATCGCCAGTTTATCGCCGGATGTGCTAACTGGCGAGAACCTAAGCATTTTTCGTAATTAAGCTACAAGATGCGGCGATAGTTTCCCCAACTTCGCCGTTCTTGTGCCGCAAATTGTGTAAGTAAACTACAAAAAATTCTTTTGCCCTGTGAAAAAATGATGTAGAGTTACAGGCGTAGGGTACAGAGGTAAGATGTTCTATCTTTCAGACCTTTTACTTCACGTAATCGGATTTGGCTGAATATTTAGCCGCCCCAGTCAGTATTGACTGGGGCGTTTTTTATTGTAAAAACAGCAGCAAGCCATACGTTTTTCCTATCTCTTCGCACCGCTTTTCGTTCCCGCTTCCGCTCCCTCAACGCCGTGATTTGGTGAGATCAGCCTGCCCTGGCGATAAGTTTTTATGATGGCTTTATTTCAGAACTGTAATTAGATAACAAAAAATCCCGCCTGTGGCTGAACTGCGGGCATAAAAAAGCCGATGCGGTGAGGCATCGGCTCTGGCGTTCAGCCTGAGCTTATTCGCCGGCTTCGTCTTCCGGCAGCACTTCCGGCGGGATCTCGTTAAACCAGGTATCCAGCTTCTGGCGCAGCTTGTCGACGCCGATCTTCTTCAGCGACGAGAAGGCTTCAACCTGGATATTCCCCATAAACGGCAGCACCGCTTCACGCACCATATTGAGCTGCGCCTTGCGTGCGCCGGAGGCCAGTTTGTCGGCCTTGGTCAGCAGCACCAGCACCGGGGTACCGACGTCGACCGCCCACTGGATCATCTGCTGGTCGAGATCTTTCAGCGGATGGCGGATATCCATCAGCACCACCAGGCCCTTCAGGCTGTTGCGCATCTGCAGGTATTCGCCCAGCGCGCGCTGCCATTTGCGCTTCATCTCTTCCGGCACTTCGGCGTAGCCGTAACCCGGCAGGTCGACCAGGCGGATGCCGTCTTCCACTTCGAACAGGTTGATCAGCTGGGTGCGCCCCGGCGTCTTACTGGTGCGCGCCAGGCTTTTTTGGTTGGTCAGGGTATTCAGCGCGCTGGATTTCCCGGCGTTGGAACGGCCGGCAAAGGCGACTTCAATTCCTGCATCCCCCGGCAGATGGCGAATATCGGGTGCGCTGGTGACGAAATGGGTCACATGATAGTTGTAGTTCTTGCTGGTCAAAATTTTTCGTCTCCGTGAGGATGGCTAACTGGTTGGCGATTATAACTGCATCAGCGGTAAAAATGGCGTGTTTCTCGGTTTTTAAGCGGCGGGGCGCGATAAAACGACAGTTATGCCGCGCGTAGGTTGTGAGACATTTGCCATTCGAATCGCGGGTAATGTCGCTTTATTCGAAAGTGATATTTCTGTTTTTATTTTAAAAACAACATGTTGTTTTTTCATTGTAGGGAAATGTCATCCAAATCGGCGTCAGGTGCCTTGAGCCTTCGCAACAATAACGTAAAGTAGTCGTTAACGCAGGGTTGCGCAGGATTAGGGAACATCCGGGAAGGATGACAAATCTCAGGGAACGCACAGGGCGTGCAATGAGTGCCAGGATGAACGCAAAAGGAAGTGACCCTTTCGCACCGGAATAGGCGGCAGGCACATCGGATGGTGAAGTATTGGCAATTTGGATGCCCGCAGGAAGCGCGCTCGGGAAGAGCGGATGCGAATGGATTGCGCCATGGACGATTTTTCTTTCAGGATGAAGGACGTAGTGGCAGGGAATGCGGTTATAGCAGAGGGAAAAACCGGGATGTTGCATGTACGCAAGGAGCGCGTAACAGGAATACCCTTCGCGAGAAGGTGCGAAATAGGCGGCAGGTTTAACCTGCCGCCTTTTTTCTTTGTCCGCTTTCTGCTAGATTCCGCCGCAATTCTATACTGAATCTACATACCTAAGAGCACACGCTATGAACCAGCCATCAAAAGCACCTCGCGGCAGCGCGGCGAAGTCAAAAACGAAAAAGAAAAGCCGTATGGAGCTCGATCAGGAAGCGCGCGAGCGCAAACGCCTGAAAAAGCGCCGTGGCCTCGCTTCCGGTTCGCGCACCCAGGTCGAGTCCGGCAGCCAGAAAAACAAATCGGCGGCGGCAGCCAAAGATCCGCGTATCGGCAGTAAAGTGCCGGTTGCGCTGGTGGTCGACGAGACCAAAGTGAAGGCCAAACCGCAGCCGAAACCAAAGGCCGAAGCGAAACCGCGCCTGTCGCCGGAAGAAGAGCTGGCGAAGCTGGAAAATGACGAGCGCCTGAACGCGCTGCTGGATCGCATCGACGACGGCGAAACGCTGAACGCGGAAGAGCAAGCGTATGTCGACAAGACGCTGGATCGCATCGATGTGCTGATGGACGTGCTGGGCATCGAACTGGGCGAAGACGACGACGAAGAAGAAGAGAAGCAGGAAGATATTCTGAAGCTGCTGAAAGGCGGCAATCCGAAAGACGCCTTTTAACGCGCTATGTGGCTAATCCCGACAATAGCCCTACTCTTGATGTGTTATCTGCTGTGGTTATTCGGTAAACTATGGCGGCTGTCTAAGCGCAAAGCGCGTTTTCGCAGCGCTTCCGTGGCCAGACAGCGCAGACAACCGCCCCTCTCCCGGCCCGGTAGAAAAAGATATCGGAAGGAGTGAGCATGTCAGAGCAGACGATTGTCTGGGATTTGGCCCTGATCCAAAAATATAACTACTCAGGGCCGCGTTATACCTCATACCCCACGGCGCTGGAGTTTAACCAGCGCTACGACGAAGCGGCGTTTCAACGCGCCGCTGCGCGCTACCCTGAGCGGCCGCTGTCGCTGTACGTGCATATCCCTTTCTGCCATAAGCTGTGCTACTTCTGCGGCTGCAACAAGCTGGTGACGCGCCAGACGCACAAGGCCGACGAATACCTGAACGTTTTGGCGCAAGAGATCGCCAGCCGTGCGCCGCTGTTCGCCGGCCGTAAGGTCGGCCAGATGCACTGGGGCGGCGGTACGCCGACCTACCTGGATAAAGCGCAAATCAGCCGGCTGGTGGCGTTGCTGCGCGAACACTTTGATTTCCTGCCCGATGCGGAGATGTCGATCGAGGTTGATCCGCGCGAGATAGAGCTGGATGTGCTCGATCATTTACGCGCAGAAAGCTTTAACCGTCTGAGCATGGGGGTGCAGGATTTCGACAAGCAGGTGCAGCAGCTGGTCAACCGCGAGCAGGATGAGGCCTTTATCTTCGCCCTGATTGAGCGGGCTAAAGCGCTGGGCTTCCGCTCGACCAATATCGATCTGATCTACGGCCTGCCGAAACAGACGCCGGAAAGCTTCGCTTTCACGCTGCAGCGGGTGGCTGAGCTGAATCCCGATCGCCTCAGCGTGTTCAACTACGCGCATATGCCGAACTTGTTCGCTGCCCAGCGCAAAATCAAAGACGCCGATCTGCCGGGCGCGCAGCAGAAGCTGGATATCCTGCAGCAGAGCATCGCTTTCTTGACCGGCACCGGCTATCAGTTCATCGGCATGGATCACTTTGCGCGCCCGGACGACGAGCTGGCAATCGCCCAACGCGAAGGCAAGCTGCACCGCAATTTCCAGGGCTACACCACCCAGGGCGACAGCGATCTGCTGGGGCTGGGCGTGTCGGCCATCAGCATGCTAGGCGACAGCTATGCGCAGAACCAGAAAGAGCTGAAGCATTACTATGACAGCGTACAGGCGCAGGGTAATGCGCTGTGGCGCGGGCTGGCGTTGACGGACGACGATTGCCTGCGGCGCGATCTGATCAAAACCCTGATCTGCAATTTCCGGTTGGCGTATCAGCCGCTCGAACGGCAATACGGCATCGACTTTACCGCTTACTTCGCCGAAGACTTGCAGCTGCTGGCGCCGTTTGAACGCGATGGGCTGGTGGAGCGGGACGAGCAGGGCATCCGCGTCACGCCGCGCGGGCGCTTGCTGATCCGCAATATCTGCATGTGTTTTGACCGCTATCTGCGGCAACAGGCGCGCAGCCAGCAATTCTCACGGGTGATTTGAGGATGAAAAAACAGCCGCTGATGCGGCTGTTTTTTTAACTGAAGAAGTTAATCAGCGCGGCGCACAACACCGCGGCAACCGCCGCCTGCGGGGTGTGGCTGGCAGCGGAGCCCAGCTCCGCGCCCTGAGAAATGAATACGATGAATGAGTCCAGCATCGTCAACCTCCAGAGTGTGCGACACGATCATACTGCGCCCGCACCGGCTGTAAAGCCTGCGGTTGGCGTTTTTTTGTGCGCCGGACTGCGTTTTTCATCATCCATCCCGCTCCTATTCCATGCCCAGCTCTTTGAGCTTGCGGGTCAGGGTATTGCGCCCCCAGCCCAGCAGGCGCGCGGCTTCCTGTTTGTGCCCTTGGGTGTGGCGCAGGGCGGTGGTGAGCAGCGTGCGCTCCATTTCCGGCTGCGCTTCTGACAGCAGGTTTTGATGACCGGAACGCAGCGCGCGATCGGCCCACTGCGCCAGCAGCGTGGCCCAGCTGTCCGGCAGACTGTGGCTGGGGCTTTCCGGCGCGGCGGTTTCGAACAGCTCACCCGGCAGATCCTGGATCAGCACTTCCTGCCCGGCGGCCATCACCGTCAGCCAGCGGCAGGTGTTCTCCAGCTGGCGCACGTTGCCCGGCCAGGGCAGGCGGGTCAGCGCGGTTTCGGTTTCCGGGTGCAGGTTCTTGGCCTCGACGCCTAACTCTTTGGCGGCGATCTGCAGGAAGTGGCGCGCCAGCCGCGGGATGTCTTCACGGCGCTCGCGCAGAGGCGGCAGGTGTACGCGGATCACGTTCAGGCGGTGGAACAGATCCTCGCGGAACTTGCCTTCCTGCACCCGCAGCTCCAGGTTCTGGTGCGTGGCGGCGATGATGCGCACGTCGACCTTCACCGGCGCATAGCCGCCGACCCGGTAGAACTGGCCGTCTGCCAGCACCCGCAGCAGGCGCGTTTGCACGTCGAGCGGCATATCGCCGATCTCGTCGAGGAACAGTGTACCGCCGTCGGCCTGTTCAAAGCGGCCCTGACGGATTTGGTTCGCGCCGGTGAAGGCGCCTTTCTCGTGGCCGAACAGCTCGGACTCGATCAGATCCTTGGGGATGGCGGCCATGTTCAGGGCGATGAACGGCGACTTGGCGCGCGGGCTGTGGCGGTGCAGCGCATGCGCCACCAGCTCCTTGCCGGTGCCGGATTCGCCGTTGATCAACACGCTGATCGACGAACGCGACAGCCGGCCGATGATGCGAAACACGTCCTGCATCGCCGGCGCTTCGCCGATGATGTCCGCCGCCGGATCGCTGGCCGGCTGGCTGCGCACCGGCTGCTGCTGCTCCTGATAATGGCTGATGGCGCGCTCGACCAGCGCCACCGCTTCGTCGATGTCGAACGGCTTCGGCAGGTAGTCGAAGGCCCCTTGCTGATAGGCGCTGACGGCGGCGTCCAAATCCGAATGCGCGGTCATGATGATCACCGGCAGCATCGGATGGCGCTGTTTGATCTGCTTGAGCAGCGCCAGGCCGTCTATACCCGGCATGCGGATATCGGACAGCAGCACGTCGGGGGTTTGCGTGGCCAAGGCTTCCAGCACGTCATTGCCGCCTTCGAAGGTGGCGCAGCTCAGGCCCGCGCCGGTGAGCGCACGCTCAAGCACCCAGCGGATGGAGCTATCGTCATCGACGATCCAGACTATCCCTCGTTGCATAGCAAACCTCACTGACGAATGGGCAGGTAGACCGAGAATTCGGTATGACCTGGCCAACTGTTGAATTCAATTTTTCCGCAATGCTGATCGATAAGATTGCGGGCGATGGATAATCCCAGGCCGGTACCGCCTTCACGGCCGCTGACCATCGGGTAGAACAGCGTGTCCTGCAGCTGCGCCGGTACGCCGGGGCCGTCGTCTTCGACGTCGATGCGCGCCGCCAGGCGGTAGCGGGTGCCGTGCAACGTAATCTGAAACGCGGTGCGGGTGCGCAGCGTGATGGTGCCGCCCGCTTCGCCCAGCGCCTGCAGCGCGTTGCGGGTGATGTTCAGCAGCACCTGTTCAATCTGATCCGGGTCGTGGGCCATTTCCGGCAGGCTCGGATCGTAGTCGCGCACCAGCGTGACGTTATCCGGCATTTCCAGCGACACCAGCTGGCAGACGCGCTCCGCGACCTGATGAATGCTCTGGGTAATGTGCTGGCCGGGCCGCTGTGGGCCGAGCAGGCGATCCACCAGATTGCGCAGCCGATCGGCCTGCTCAATGATCACCTTGGTGTATTCGGTCAGCGCCGGATCGGGCAGCGCCTTGGCCAGCAGCTGCGCCGCGCCGCGCAGGCCGCCCAGCGGATTCTTAATCTCGTGCGCCAAACCGCGCACCAGATCGCGAGCCGCCACCTGTTGAGCATGCTGCAGCTGTTCCTGGCTCAGGCGGCGCTGATTGTCCATCGGCGCCAGCTCGACCAGGATATAGCCTTCCGGCAGCGCCTGAGCGGTCAGGGAAAGGATATGCGCGCGGCCGTCGACCACCAGGGTCACTTCGTTGTCGGTGAAGCCCTGACCGGCGCGCAGGCTTTCGCGCATCAAAGAGACGTTCAGCGAAAAATAACCGAGCAAATCGGGCAGCGGCGTGCCGAACAGCTTGCGGGAGCTTTGCGCCAGCAGCTGCTGTGCCGCCGGGTTGGCGTAGTGAACCGCCAGTGAGTCATCCAACAGCAGGATGCTGTTGATGAGTGAATTGAGGATCTGCCCAGCATCGGGCAGCTTGCCAGTTGCCATACAGCAGACTCCTGCACCTTTTTAGTGCATCTATCCTACTCCATCCGGGATCGGCGCGGTATGGAATAGTTTTGCAGAAAATACGGTGGAGAAAAAAACCCATCCGAAGATGGGCTGAAAGTTTCCACGGCAACAAAAAAGCGATAACAAAAATGTGGGCGCCGCCCACCTGTGCAGACGGCGCGGGTAGGGCTTAGACGCTGTAGTACAGTTCGAACTCAACCGGGTGTGGCGTCATGCGAACGCGGTCCATCTCTTCTTTGCGCAGTTCGATGTAGGCATCGATCGCATCGTCGGTGAACACGCCGCCGCGGGTCAGGAACTCGCGGTCTTCGTTCAGTGCGGCCATTGCTTCGTCCAGCGAGCCGGCCACTTTTGGGATCTCGGCTTCTTCTTCCGGCGGCAGGTCGTACAGGTTTTTGTCCATGGCGTCGCCAGGGTGGATCTTGTTGATGATGCCGTCCAGGCCGGCCATCAGCAGCGCGGCGAAGCACAGGTATGGGTTAGCCGCCGGATCCGGGAAGCGGGCTTCGATGCGGCGCGCTTTCGGGCTGGAGACCACCGGGATACGGATGGACGCGGAGCGGTTACGGGCGGAGTAAGCCAGCATCACCGGCGCTTCGTAGCCTGGCACCAGACGCTTGTACGAGTTGGTGGTCGGGTTGGCCAGGGCGTTGATCGCTTTGGCGTGCTTGATGATGCCGCCGATGTAGAACAGCGCGGTTTCAGACAGGCCGCCGTATTTGTCGCCGGCGAACAGGTTGGTGCCGTTCTTGGACAGCGACATGTGGCAGTGCATGCCGGAACCGTTGTCGCCGAACATAGGCTTCGGCATGAAGGTCGCGGTTTTGCCGAAGGCGTGCGCCACGTTGTGCACCACGTATTTGTAGATCTGAATTTCGTCGGCTTTCTTGGTCATGGTGTTGAAGCGGGTTGCCACTTCGTTCTGACCGGCGGTTGCCACTTCGTGGTGGTGCGCTTCAACCACCAGGCCCATCTCTTCCATGGTCAGACACATGGTGGAACGCAGATCCTGCGAAGAGTCGACCGGTGGAACCGGGAAGTAACCGCCTTTCACCGCCGGACGGTGGCCTTTGTTGCCGCCGTCGTATTTTGTACCGGAGTTCCAGGCGCCTTCGATGTCGTCGATGGCCACGTGGGAACCGCGGATGCTGCTGCCGAAGCGGATGTCGTCGAACAGGAAGAACTCAGGCTCTGGCCCGAACAGCACGGTATCCGCGATGCCGGAGGAGCGCAGGAAGTCTTCGGCGCGTTTGGAGATGGAGCGCGGGTCGCGATCGTAGCCTTGCATGGTGCCCGGCTCGAGAATGTCGCAGCGAATGATCAGCGTAGGTTCTTCGAAGAACGGATCCAGAACCGCCGTGCTGGCGTCCGGCATCAGCACCATGTCAGATTCGTTGATGCCCTTCCAACCACCGATAGAGGAGCCGTCAAACATTTTACCTTCTTCGAAGAAGTCGGCGTTTACCTGGTGAGCCGGGATAGTCACGTGCTGTTCCTTACCCTTGGTGTCAGTGAAACGCAGGTCTACGAATTTCACTTCATGCTCATTCAGCATCGTCAAAACGTGTTCAGCGGACATACTTAACTCTCCCGGTTTATCATTGTCGTCGTCGTGGAACGAATCTGTGGAACTGGCTTTTTTTCGCCTTGAAAAGACTAAAGCGAAAAGCGTGCCAACTTTTAGAAAAGGCTTTTATCGCCTCTCTGCGCGGGTTTTACCCAGCCACAGTATGCACCATCAACGATAAATTGCACTGTTATGGTGCAATAAGGGTGGGCGCGGGCACCGAAATGGTGCAAAAGTGCAACGATTGCGGCTTTTTGCACCGTGAAAGGGATCACAAACTGACCGGTACGCGGTTGTTTATAAGAGATGGTTGTGATCTTGTTTAGTCCCTCGCTTAATACGTGTACAATAGCGCGCTATTTCTAATGCCCGAGGCAAAGCTGTGATCGAAAATTTGCGTAACATCGCCATTATTGCCCACGTTGACCATGGTAAAACCACCCTGGTTGATAAGCTGCTGCAACAATCCGGTACTTTCGGAGAGCGTGCGGAAGCGACCGAACGCGTAATGGACTCCAACGATTTGGAGAAAGAGCGTGGGATTACCATCCTCGCAAAAAACACCGCCATTAATTGGAACGGTTACCGTATCAACATCGTGGATACCCCAGGACACGCCGACTTCGGCGGCGAGGTAGAGCGCGTGATGTCGATGGTTGACTCGGTGCTGCTGGTTGTGGATGCAATGGATGGCCCTATGCCGCAAACCCGCTTCGTGACCAAGAAGGCCTTCGCCAACGGTCTGAAGCCGATCGTGGTCATCAACAAGGTTGACCGTCCTGGCGCGCGCCCTGACTGGGTTGTGGATCAGGTGTTCGACCTGTTCGTGAACCTCGACGCGACCGACGAGCAGCTCGACTTCCCGATCATCTACGCTTCTGCGCTGAACGGCATCGCCGGCGTCGACCACACCGACATGGCGGAAGACATGACCCCGCTGTATCAGGCGATCGTCGACCACGTGTCTGCGCCGCAGGTTGAGCTGGAAGCGCCATTCCAGATGCAGATCTCCCAGTTGGACTACAACAACTACCTGGGCGTTATCGGCATCGGCCGCATCAAGCGCGGTAAAGTGAAGCCGAACCAGCAGGTCACCATCATCGACAGCGAAGGTAAAACTCGCAACGGTAAAGTGGGCAAAGTGCTGGGTCACCTGGGTCTGGAGCGTATCGACAGCACCCTGGCGGAAGCGGGCGACATCATCGCCATCACCGGCCTGGGCGAGCTGAACATCTCCGACACCATCTGCGACACCAATGCCGTAGAAGCGCTGCCGGCGCTGTCCGTCGACGAGCCGACCGTAACCATGTTCTTCAACGTCAACACCTCGCCGTTCTGCGGTAAAGAAGGTAAGTACGTAACGTCGCGTCAGATCCTTGACCGTCTGAATAAAGAGCTGGTACACAACGTAGCGCTGCGCGTTGAAGAAACCGACGATGCGGACGCCTTCCGCGTATCCGGCCGTGGCGAACTGCACCTGTCGGTGCTGATCGAAAACATGCGTCGCGAAGGTTTCGAGCTGGCGGTTTCCCGTCCGAAAGTTATCTTCCGTGAAATCGATGGCCGCAAGCAGGAGCCATTCGAGAACGTAACGCTGGATATCGAAGAGCAGCATCAGGGTTCCGTGATGCAGGCGATGGGTGAGCGTAAAGCCGACCTGAAAAACATGGATCCGGACGGTAAGGGCCGCGTGCGTCTCGACTACGTGATCCCAAGCCGCGGTCTGATCGGCTTCCGTAACGAATTCATGACCATGACTTCGGGTACCGGCCTGCTGTACTCCACCTTCAGCCACTACGACGACGTGCGTCCGGGCGAAGTGGGCCAGCGTCAGAACGGCGTGCTGATCTCCAACGGCCAGGGCAAAGCGGTAGCGTTCGCGCTGTTCGGCCTGCAGGATCGCGGCAAGCTGTTCCTGGGCCACGGTGCAGAAGTGTATGAAGGCCAGATCATCGGTATTCACTCACGCTCTAACGACCTGACCGTAAACTGCCTGACCGGTAAGAAGCTGACCAACATGCGTGCTTCCGGTACTGACGAAGCGACTACCCTGGTTCCGGCCATCAAAATGACCCTGGAGCAAGCTCTGGAGTTCATCGATGACGACGAACTGGTAGAAGTGACGCCAACCTCGATCCGTATCCGTAAGCGTCACCTGACGGAAAACGATCGTAAGCGTGCCAGCCGCGGTCCTAAAGACGCTTAATCGCTGATTGAGTGTCTCATGCTTAGGGCGCGGTTCTCGCGCCCTGAGTTTTTTCCTCTGTTGTTCCCCGTTTGTGCGGCGCGCTATGCGCTTTTCCGTTCGCTCCCTGTTCAGCTGTTCCTTTTCCCGCTACAGTGAAATCTCACCGGCCCATCAGGAGAGGACTATGCTGTATATCTTTGATTTAGGTAATGTGATCGTCGATATCGATTTCAAGCGT
Organism: Serratia sp. TMDUHS_CL; assembly: GCF_037137105.1. NCBI lineage: Bacteria > Pseudomonadati > Pseudomonadota > Gammaproteobacteria > Enterobacterales > Yersiniaceae > Serratia > Serratia sp. TMDUHS_CL. The sequence continues at coordinate 102,386 of NZ_JBBBDV010000016.1, read as the reverse complement.
GTGCTGGGCGTGTGGAGCAATTTGAGCGGCACGCCGTTGGCGGTGCTGTCCGATCGTTTCACCATGGGTGAGGTATTCCAGCAACATGAACGCGGTGAAATCAGCGACGAAGACTTCGCCGGCAAGCTGTGCGATGAAATGGGCATCGCGCTCAGCTTCGAGCAATTCGCCACCGGCTGGCAGGCGGTATTTGTCGCGCTGCGCCCGGAAGTAATCGACATCATGCAGCGCCTGCGCAACGAGGGTCACCGGGTGGTGGTGCTGTCGAACACCAACCGTCTGCACTGCAACTACTGGCCGCAGCACTATCCTGAAGTGGCCGCCGCCGCCGATCATCTTTATCTGTCGCAAGATCTCGGCATGCGTAAGCCGGAGGCCGATATCTATCAACATGTGCTGGCTGCGGAAAACACCGCCGCCGCCGACGCGGTGTTCTTCGACGATCACCCGGCGAACGTCCTCGCCGCGCAGGCGCTGGGGATCAAGACGGTGCACGTCACCGATCGCGACGTGGTGCCGGCCTATTTTGCCCAATGAGCGCAGGGCGCGTTAAGCTTAAGGCGTATCAACTGACATCAAGGAGTGACCATGTCGTTTTTCCGCCGCAAGAAGCTGCCCTCTGCGATTAAGCCCGGCGTCACCTTCGGACGGTTGCTGTACCAGCGTATCGATCACGATGGCCTGACGATGTTGGCGGGCCATCTCGCCTATGTTTCCCTGCTGTCGCTGGTGCCGCTGGTCACCGTGGTGTTCGCGCTGTTCGCCGCTTTCCCGATGTTTTCCGACATCAGCGAACAGCTGAAGAGCTTCATCTTTTCCAATTTCGTGCCGGCCGCCGGCAACGTCATACAGAACTACCTGGAACAGTTCGTCGCCAACTCCAACAAGATGACCGCCGTCGGCACCTGCGGGCTGATCGTCACCGCGCTACTGCTGATCTCCTCGGTGGACAGCGTGCTGAACACCATCTGGCGCAGCAAGAACAAGCGGCCGATCGTCTTCTCCTTCGCCGTGTACTGGATGGTGCTGACGCTGGGGCCGCTGCTGGTGGGTGCCAGCATGGCCATCAGCTCCTACCTGCTGTCGCTCAACTGGCTGGCACAGACCGGCGTCAACGGTTTGGTGGATCAGGTGCTGCGCATCTTCCCGCTGATTTTGTCGTGCATCTCCTTCTGGCTGCTGTATTGCATCGTGCCGACGGTGCGGGTGCCGCCCAAAGACGCGCTGATTGGCGCGGTGGTGGCCGGATTGCTGTTCGAGCTGGGCAAGAAGGGATTCGCGCTGTACGTCACCATGTTCCCCTCCTATCAGCTGATTTACGGCGTGCTGGCGGTGATCCCGATTTTATTCCTGTGGGTCTACTGGAGCTGGTGTATCGTGTTACTCGGCGCGGAAATCACCGTGACCATCGGCGAATACCGCGACTACCGCCGGCAGAAGGCGGAGCAACAGGAACAGAAACCAGAAGGGCAGCAGGAATGATTGCGTTGATTCAACGGGTGTTAAACGCCAGCGTCACGGTGGGTGGCGAGACGGTAGGCAAGATTGGCCCCGGTTTGTTAGTGTTATTGGGCGTGGAGCAGGGCGATAACGAGCAAAAAGCGCAGCGCCTGTGCGAACGCGTGTTGGGATACCGCATTTTCGGCGACGAGAACGACAAGATGAATCTCAACGTCCAGCAGGCCGGGGGCAGCGTGCTGGTCGTTTCGCAGTTCACCCTGGCGGCGGACACCCAAAAGGGCATGCGGCCCAGCTTCTCGCGCGGTGCTGCGCCGCAGGAAGCCGATCGGTTGTATCAATATTTTGTTGGCCAGTGCCGCGAACGCGGCGTAGAGACCCAGACCGGCGAGTTCGCCGCCGACATGCAGGTGGCGCTGGTCAACGATGGTCCGGTGACATTCTGGCTACAGGTCTAAGCATTCGGAGAACAGGCGTCTATGTATCACCTACGAGTACCCGTAACAGAGCAAGAACTGAAGGAGTATTACCAGTTTCGCTGGGAAATGCTGCGCAAGCCGCTGCACCAGCCGGTGGGTTCGGAAAAGGATGCCTATGACGCCATGGCCCATCACCAAATGGTGGTGGACGAGGCCGGTAAAATCGTCGCCATCGGGCGGCTGTACATCAATGCCGACAACGAGGCGGCGATCCGTTTTCTGGCGGTAGACCCGACGCTGCAGGATAAAGGGCTGGGGACGCTGGTGGCGATGACGCTGGAGTCCGTTGCGCGGCAGGAGGGCGTGAAGCGGGTGGTGTGTAGCGCCCGTGAGGACGCGGTGGACTTCTTCGCCAAGCTGGGGTTCGTCAATCAGGGGGAGATCACTGCGCCGCAGACCACCCCGATCCGCCACTTTTTGATGATCAAACCGGTAGCGACGCTGGACGATATCCTGCATCGCCCCGACTGGTGCGGCCAACTGCAGCAGGCCTGGTATGAACATATCCCGCTGAGCGAAAAGATGGGCGTGCGCATCAGCCAATACACCGGCCAGCGCTTCGTCACCACCATGCCGGAGATCGGCAACCAGAATCCACACCATACGCTGTTCGCCGGCAGCCTGTTCTCGCTGGCGACGCTGACCGCCTGGGGGCTGATTTGGCTGCTGCTGCGCGAGCGCCATCTCGGCGGCACCATCATTCTGGCGGACGCGCACATTCGCTACAGCAAACCGATCACCGGCAGGCCGCGGGCGGTGGCGGATCTCGGCTCGCTGAGCGGCGATTTGGCGCGTCTGGCGCGCGGCCGCCGCGCGCGCGTACACGCCGAAGTACATCTGTTCGGCGACGAGGATAAAGGCGCGGTGTTCGAAGGCACCTACATGGTGTTGCCGGCCGAGCCGGATGTGCCGTTGGATCAGGGCGGTTCTGAAGCGCTGGAAGAATAAGGCGGCGGCCCTGCCCTGAGGGCGGGCCGCGCAGTGCATTACGGCAGTTGTTGGTTCACCGCTTGGCCGTCGCCGGTGGTGGCCTGCAGATTGCCCTTCAACGAGGCTTTGAACGGCCCGTCGCTGTTCAGCAGCCCTTTCAACTGCAGCTCAAGGTTGCCGTCGCCCGTCAGCGGCACCGGCTGCCATCCCCATTGCTGCAAAGTGTTGATCGGTACCGATCGGCCGTGCAGCGTCAGCTGGAACGGCTTGCCCGGCAGCTGATCGACGGTCGCTTTGGCCTCAAGCAACCCATTAGGCATAAAGGCGCTGAGCTCGGTGACGGCGATCTGATTGGCGTCGGCGTTCAGCGCCAGCGAAGGGCGCCGCACGTCTATCTTGTTGAAGGTCGCTTCGCTGCCGTTCAGGTTCAGCGAGCCGGACCAGATGCCCCATTGGCGATCGCGCGCCAGCAGCAGGTTGCTGCCGTAGCCGTCCAGCGCGGTGATCTGGAACGGGAATGCCGGGTTGATATCGATGATCAGATTGCGGTTGGTGGTCAGTTTAGTGACGTACACCTCCGCCAGCCAGTCCGGCAGCGGTTTCAGCCACAGCTCGCGCCAGTCGATCGGCAGGGTGTACTCCAGCGCCGCCATGGCCACTTCATCCAGCTGCAGGCGTTTGCCGGCGCGCAGCCAGTTGCCGGAGGTGCGCAGCAGCCCGCCTTCCCAGCGGGTGGTGAATTGCTGAATGGCGATGCCGGCGGAAGAGAGCCGCAGGGTGGCGATCGGATCGATCAGGTGGAAACTGCCGTTGATCACGTCGCCGGCGTTGACGTTGAGCGAGCCGTCTTCGCTGCGCCAGTCGCCTTTTTCGATACTGACGTTTTGCAGCGACAGATCGAGATCGTTAAACGCCCATGCCTTGCCTTCCAGGCGCGCGTCGATCAGATCGAAACGCTTGAGGGTGACCGGCGGCAGCGTGGTAAAGCGCTGCATGAATTCCGCCAGCGTCAGCGGGGTCTGCATGCGCACGCCGCTCAGCCGCAGGCGATCCACCTGCCAACTGCCGTCGGCCGCGCGGCTGGCCACGCCGGTCAGATCGCCCTGCGCCAGATTGGCACCGAAGTTGTTCAACAGCAGCTGGCCCTGTTTTTGCTCCCCCTGCACCAACACCTTCGAGGCGGGTATGCCGTTCAGCGTCATCGAACCGGCGCTGAACTGGAACTGGTTGTTGTCCCCCAGCAGATGGCCGGCCAGCGGGCGCCACGGCGTGATGCCGGCAGTGACCTGCTGCGCGTTGAGCTGCCACTCGCTATCGTTGGACTGCAACGCCATGTTGCTCAGCTGCAGCACGTCGGCCTGTACAGGCAGCGCCGCCGCCTGCGGCTGCACGTTCAGCGTGCCGTCGCGCAGCGTAACGCTGTGGAAATAGCGCGGTTCGGTGATTTGGCGCAGGCTGAGGCCGAGATCGACGCGTTTGGCGACCAGCGCCTGCGGCTGGCCGTTGCGCGCCAGCTGCACGTCTTCCAGAGCGATCTGGTCCGGCTGGCTCCACGAATGGGTGATTTTTCCTATCGACAGGCGGTATTCGCTGTTGTCGCTGATCCAGGCGCTCAGGCGGCCTGCTGCCCAGTGAGTTTGCCCGACCAGGTACAGTACCACCACCGCCAACACGATCAGCAGCAGCAACGTCAGCAACAGCTTTCCGATAAATTTCATCGTCTACATCCGCATCGGTCAAAAAAGATACCCTGTTTATGCCGCAATTGGCCGGGCATCTCAAGGGCAATGGTCTGATAGACAATAAAAAACGGCCGCAAGCGGCCGTTTGAACATCAATGGACGGGTTACTTTTTCTCGTGTTCCTGCGGGAACACCAGGTTCAGCACGATGGCGGTAATACCGCCGGCGGCGATGCCGGAAGAGAGCAGGGTTTTCAGCCAGTCCGGCGCGAACTGCAGGATCAGCGGCTGCTGGGAGACGCCCATGCCGACGGCCAGCGACAGCGCCATGATCATGATGGCGCGACGGTTCAGACGCTCGCGCGACACGATGCGCACGCCGGAGGCGGCGATGGTGCCGAACATCACGATGGTCGCGCCGCCCAGGACCGGCTCGGGAATGTGCTGTACGAAGCCGGCCACCGCCGGGAACAGCCCCAGCGCGATCAGCATCAGCGCCACCACGAAGCCGACGTAGCGGCTGGCGACGCCGGTCAGCTGGATCACGCCGTTATTCTGGCCGAAGCAGGAGTTGGGGAAGGTGTTGAACACCGCCGACAGCATCGAGTTCAGGCCGTTGGCCAGCACGCCGCCCTTCAGGCGCTTCATGTACAGCGGCCCGCTGACCGGCTGTTCGGAGACGTCGGAGGTGGCGGTGATGTCACCGATGGTTTCCAGCGAGGTGACCATAAAGATCAGCATCAGCGGCAGCAGCAGGTTCCAGTCGAAGCCCAGGCCGTAATAGAGCGGCGTGGGGATGGTGATCGCCGCCGTGGGGGCCGCCGGTGCGTCGGCGGGCAGCATGTCCATCGCCCAGGCCAACAGATAGCCGACCGCCATGGCGATCACCAGCGAAGCCACGCGCAGATAAGGGTTGCGCTGGCGGTTCAGCAGGATGATCACCGCCAGCACCGCGCCGGCCAGCAGCAGGTTTTTCGGCGAGCCGAAGCTGTGATCGTTCATCGCGGCGTAGCCGCCGCCGATCGAGGTCAGGCCGACCTGAATCAGCGACAGGCCGATGATCATCACCACGATGCCGGAAACCAGCGGGGTGATGATGCGGCGCGCCAGATGCAGCACGCGCGACAGCAAAATTTCGGTGCAGGAAGCGACCATCAGGGTGCCGAACAGCGCGGCCATCATGGTCGGCACGTCGGCGCCGCCGTTTTTCAGCGCCAGACCGCCCATGATCAGCGGCGAAACGAAGTTGAAGCTGGTGCCCTGAATCGACAGCAGCCCGGAACCCACCGGCCCCCAGGTTTTGATTTGCAGAATGGAAGCCAGACCGGAGGCGAACAGCGACATGCTGATGATGTGCTGGGTATCCTGTGCCGGCAGGCCCAGCGCCTGGCAGATCAGCAGGGCCGGAGTGATCACCGCGACGAACATCGCCAGCAGATGCTGGCCGGCGGCAAACAGCGTTTGCGGCAGCGGCGGGCGATCTTCCAGGCGATAAATCAGTTCACTGGCGCGGGGTTCTGAGGCGGCTTGGCGCGCGGCATCAAGCTCGGAGGATGACATGCTCATGGTGTGGCGTTTCCAGATACGGCAAAGCAGGCATTTTAATGCTCCGCCCCGCAAAAGCAAACGGTTGCGCGTAAATATTATGTTGCCGACTTTCTCGCTTATGTCGCATTTTCATTCATTTTTTCTTGTCATCTCAGCGTTTTTTACTTTTAATCCTGCACTCATCAAGTTTAAAAACTAAGTGGTTTTCTATAACTTATTATTTTTATTTGGATCTTTTCCCTTACATGGAGTACCTGGATGTTTCATCTTGATACTTATGGCACGTTAGTCGCGGCGACGCTGGTTTTGCTCCTCGGGGGCAAGTGCGTCAGAACCATTCCTCTGCTGCGAAAATATACCATTCCTGCTCCCGTCGCCGGCGGTTTGCTGGTGGCTCTCCTGCTGTTAGCCCTGAAAAAGCTCGTCAACTGGGAAATCAGTTTTGACATGTCGCTGAAGGACCCGCTGATGCTGGCCTTCTTCGCCACCATCGGCCTGAACGCCAACCTGGCGCGTTTGCGCGCCGGCGGCAAGGTGCTGGTGGTGTTCCTGTTCGTGGTGCTGGGGTTGCTTATCGTGCAGAACGCCATCGGTATCGGCATGGCGAAAATGCTGGGGCTGGATCCGCTGATGGGCCTGATCGCCGGGTCGATCACCCTGTCGGGCGGGCATGGTACCGGGGCGGCCTGGAGCAAGCTGTTCATCGAGCGCTACGGTTTTGAAAACGCGACGGAAGTCGCCATGGCCTGCGCCACCTTCGGGCTGGTGCTGGGCGGCCTGATCGGCGGCCCGGTGGCGCGCTATCTGGTCAAGCACTCTTCCACGCCGGAAGGCACCCCGGAAGACAGCGTGCAGCCGAGCGGCTTCGAGAAGCCGGAAAGCGGCCGCCTGATCACTTCGCTGGTGATGATCGAAACCATCGCCATGATCGCCATCTGTCTAAGCCTGGGGCAGCTGATTGCCGGCCTGCTGAGCGGCACGGTGTTTGAACTGCCGAACTTCGTTTGCGTGCTGTTCGTCGGGGTGATCCTCAGCAACACGCTGGCCTTCACCGGTTTTTATACCGTGTTCGAGCGGGCGGTATCGGTGCTGGGCAACGTCAGCCTGTCGCTGTTCCTGGCGATGGCACTGATGAGCCTGCGCCTGTGGGAGCTGGCCTCGCTGGCGCTGCCGATGCTGGCGATCCTGGCGGTGCAGACGCTGGTCATGGCGCTGTACGCGATCTTCGTTACCTACCGGGTGATGGGTAAAAACTACGACGCGGCGGTGCTGGCTGCCGGCCACTGCGGCTTCGGCATGGGCGCCACGCCGACGGCGATCGCCAACATGCAGGCGATCACCGATCGCTTCGGTCCGTCGCACGTGGCGTTTTTGGTAGTACCGATGGTGGGGGCGTTCTTTATCGATATCGCCAATGCCATCGTCATCAAGCTGTATCTGCTGCTGCCGGTGTTCCCGGCGGTGGGGTGATATCGCGAGTCATAATGAAAAGGGCGCCTGCGGTGCCCTTTTTTATGCGTTGGAGTAGCGTGCCTTCTCCGGCAGCCAGCGTTCTATCAGCGCCTGGGCGTGCTCCGGATAGTGCTGATGGAGATGGCGAGCGACGCGCTGCACTTCGGGGATCATCGCCTGGTCGCGCAGCAGGTCCGCCACCTTGAATTCGGCGCTGCCGGTCTGGCGGGTGCCAAGCAGCTCGCCCGGGCCGCGGATCTCCAGATCGCGCTGCGCGATGACGAAGCCGTCGTTGCTGTCACGCAGCACCTGCAGGCGCGTTTGCGCAGTCTTGCTCAGCGGCGTTTTGTACAGCAGCACGCAGTGTGAGGCCACGGCGCCGCGTCCTACGCGGCCGCGCAGCTGGTGCAGCTGCGCCAGGCCCAGCCGCTCCGGGTTTTCGATGATCATCAGGCTGGCGTTCGGCACGTCGACGCCGACTTCGATCACCGTAGTGGCGACCAACAGCTGCAGCTCGCCCTGTTTAAACGCCTGCATCACCGCCTGCTTTTCCTGCGCTTTCATGCGGCCGTGCACCAGCGCCACCTTCAGCTCCGGCAGCGCGGTTTTCAATTCTTCCCAGGTGGCTTCCGCCGCCTGCGCTTCCAGCAGTTCGGACTCTTCGATCAGCGTGCACACCCAGTAAGCCTGCCGCCCCTCTTCCAGACAGGCGCTCTTCACCCGTTGAATGATGTCGGCGCGGCGGGTATCGGGAATGGCGACGGTGGTCACCGGCGTGCGGCCCGGCGGCAGCTCGTCGATGACCGAGGTATCGAGATCGGCATAGGCGGTCATCGCCAGCGTGCGTGGGATCGGCGTGGCGGTCATGATCAGCTGATGGGCGTGGAAGCCCTGTTCTTCGCCTTTCTCCCACAGCGCCAGCCGCTGATGCACCCCGAAGCGGTGCTGCTCATCGATGATCACCAGCGCCAGGCCGTTAAATTGCACCTGCTCCTGGAAGATGGCGTGGGTGCCGACCACCATCGACACCTGACCGCTGGCGATGGCCTCCTGCTGCGCGATGCGCGCCTTGCCTTTCTGTTTGCCGGCCAGCCAGCCGACCTCCAGCCCCAGCGGTTCGAACCACTGGCGGAAATTGTTGGCGTGCTGCTCGGCCAGCAGCTCGGTCGGCGCCATCAGCGCCACCTGCTTGCCGTGCGCGATAGCGCGCAGCGCCGCCAGCGCCGCCACCAGCGTTTTGCCGGAGCCGACGTCGCCCTGCACCAGTCGCATCATCGGGAAGTCTTTTTGCATATCGGCTTCGATGTCGGCCACCACGCGCGTTTGCGCGCCGGTCGGCGAGAACGGCAGCTGGGCGAGAAAACGGTTTTTCAGCCGATCGTCTGGCAGCAGCGGCTGCGCCTGGTAACTCTGGGCGCCGGCGCGCACCGCCAGCATGCTGAGGTTATGCGCCAGCAGCTCTTCGAGGATCAGGCGTTTTTGCGCCGGGTGTTTGCCCAGCTCCAGATCCGCCAGCTGGATGTCCGGCGGCGGGCGATGCAGGGTGTGCAGCGCCTGCGGCAGGCTCATCAGGCCGCCGCTCAGCTCCGACGGCAGCAGTTCGGCGATGGCGCAGGTATCCAGCAGCTCCAGCGCCTGATCGGTCAGCTTGCGCAGCGTGGCTTGCCGCACCCCTTCGGTGGTGGGGTAGACCGGCGTCAGCGACTCCTGCAGCTCGACTTCGCTGGCTTCGCCCTGAATGCGGTATTCCGGATGGATGATCTCCGCGCCGTGGTTGCCGCGTTTGATCTCGCCGTAGGCGGTCACGCGGCGGCCGGTGGCCAGGCTGTTCTTCATCGCGGCGTTGAAGTTGAAGAACCGCATGGTGAGGATGCCGGTACCGTCGCTGATCTGGCAGGTCAGCATGCGGCGGCGGCCGAAGCTGATGTCGCTGCGCAGCACTTCCCCTTCTACCGTGGCGTAGATGCCCGGCAGCAGATCGTTGATCGGGTAGAGGCGAGTGCGGTCTTCGTAGCGCAGCGGCAGGTGCAGCAGCAGATCCTGAATGGTCTCGAGGCCAAGCTTGGCCAGTTTGCCCGCCTGGCTGGCGCCAACCCCGGAAAGCGTGGTGAGTGGGACAGCATCCAGCAGGCGGCCTTTCATTTGCGCACCGTCGCCTGCATGGCCGCCCACCATTCGGCGCTGGCGATCACCTGGCCCTGCTCGTCAATCTGCGGGCGTGGCAGCCCTTTGCGCTTGGCCACGTTGGCCAGCACCGGGTAGCCGCCTTCGAACAGCAGACGCTGCTGCTCTTCTTCATCCAGCATACTGTTGTCGCGGCGATACAGGCCGGCGTTCTGCCGCTGGCGCTGCGCTTCATACAGGATCAGTGCCGAGGCCACGGAGACGTTGAGCGATTGCACCATGCCGATCATCGGAATGACGATGTCCTGATCGGCCAGCGCCAGCGCTTCTTCGGTGATGCCGGTTTTTTCCTGGCCGAGCAGCACGCAGGTGGGCCGGGTGTAATCCACCTCGCGGAAATCGACCGCGCGCGCAGACAGATTGGTGGCCAGAATTTGCATGCCCTGCGCTTTCAGGTGACCGACCGCGTCGCCGATGGAGCGATGGGTTTTGACGCTGACCCAGCTGTTGCTGCCGGCGGCGGAGGAAACCAGGGTGCGCATGCGGGTGGTGGGCCACACGGCGTGGACCTGATGCACGCCGACGGCGTCGGCGGTGCGGATAATGGCGGAGACGTTATGCGGCTTGTGCACTTGCTCCAGGCAGACCGTCAAATCCGGCTGCCGGGTCGCGAGCATTTCACAAATCCGCGCATAGCGTTCAGGACTCATAAGCGCTAGTTTCGGTTGCGGTTAACTTTGATCACATCCGGCATGATACGGATTTTACGCATGATGTTTGCCAGATGGATGCGATCGCGGGTGGTCAAGCGGATAAAGGCGCTATAAACCCGACCGTCTTTCTCTTCGGTGTTCAGGCTCTGAATATTGGACTCGGCTGCGTTGATCGCCGCCGTCAGGTTGGCCAGCGCGCCCTGGTGGTTGAACATGTCCACCTTGATCTCGGCGATGAACTCCTGCTCGGTCTCTTTATCCCACTCGACCGCCATGAACTTCTCAGGCTCTTTCTGATAGCCGCGAATATTGCGGCAGGATTCATGGTGGATCACCAGCCCTTTGCCCGGGCTGACGTGAGCGATAATCGGGTCGCCCGGAATCGGACGGCAGCACTTGGCGAAGGTGATCAACACCCCGTCGGCGCCCTTGATGGCCAGGTTACGCACGCCGGAGGAAGCGCCCAGGCTGGACTGATCGCCCTGCAGGTTCTTCGCCACCACCACGCTCATGGCGTTGCCGAGGCCGATTTCCGCCAGCAGATCGTCCAGCGTCGCCAGCTTCATGCGGTCCAGCTCGTGCTGAATGTTTTCCTGCGGGATTTCGGCCAGCTTGCGGCTGCCGCCCAACGCGTGGTTGAGCAGACGGCGGCCGAGGCCAACGGAGTCGTCGCGCTTGAGATTCTTCAGCATCTGGCGAATTTTGGCGCGCGCTTTCGAGCTGACTACGAAGTTCAGCCAGGCGGCGTTGGGCCGTGCGCCCGGTGCGGTGATGATCTCGACGGTCTGGCCGCTGGTCAGCGACTGCGACAGCGGGTATGGCTGACGATCGACGCGCGCGCCGACGCAGGCATGGCCGATATCGGTATGCACCGCATAGGCGAAATCGACCGGCGTGGCGCCGGCGGGCAGCTCGACGATGCGGCCTTCCGGGGTGAAAACGTAAATCTCATCCGGGAACAGATCGGATTTGACGCTCTCGATAAATTCAAACGAACTGCCGGCGCTTTGCTGCAGCTCCAGCAGGCTTTGCATCCAGCGCTGGGCGCGGATCTGCGCCGTGGTGCCGGTTTCGCCCTGTTCTCTTTCCTTGTAAGCCCAGTGCGCGGCCACCCCCATCTCAGCCATCTGATCCATGTCTTCGGTGCGGATCTGCACTTCGACCGGCACGCCGTGCGGGCCGATCAGCGAGGTATGCAGCGATTGATAGCCGTTGGCCTTGGGAATGGCGATGTAATCTTTCACTCGCCCCGGGCGTGGTTTGTACAGGCTGTGCACCTGGCCGAGCACGCGGTAGCAGGTATCGACCTCTTTCACGATCACCCGGAACGCGTAGATATCCATGATGGAATGGAAACGCTGTTCTTTGAGGTGCATCTTGAGGTAGATGGAGTAGAGGTGTTTTTCCCGCCCGCTGACGCGGCAGGCGATGCCAGCTTCGGTCAGTCGCCCTTCGATCTCGGAGAGGATTTTTTGAATCATCTCTTTGCGGTTGCCGCGCGCGGCTTTCACCACTTCCTTGATCACGCGATAACGGTTCGGGTACAGCGCCTCGAAGCCCAGCTCTTCTAGCTCGGTCTTCAGGTGATGAATACCCAGACGGTGGGCGAGCGGGCTGTAGATTTCCAGGGTTTCACGCGCGATGCGTCGGCGTTTGTCGGGGCGCAGCGAACCGAGGGTGCGCATGTTGTGCGTACGGTCGGCCAGCTTGATCAGCACGACGCGGATATCCTGCACCATCGCCATGATCATCTTGCGGAAGTTTTCCGCCTGCGCTTCTTTCTTGTCCTGGAACTTCAGCTTGTCGAGCTTGGAGACGCCCTCAACCAGTTCGGCGACGCTCTTACCGAACAGCTGTTCCATATCTTGATAGGTGGCTGGGGTGTCTTCGATGACGTCGTGCAGCAATGCCGCCATCAGCGTCTCGTGATCGAGACGCATTTCCGCCAGGATGCAGGCCACGGCGACCGGGTGAGTAATGTAAGGCTCACCGCTGGAGCGTGTCTGGCCCTCGTGCGCGTCGCGCGCGACGAGGTATGCCTGTTTGAGGCGCTTAATCTGCTCCTCGGGCAGGTAACGTTGAATCAGCAGATTCAGGCTTTCAAACAGGTACAAGGCGGACTCGCAGTCTAATTAACGACGACCTTCAGCAATCGCGGTAACCGCTTGAATCTCTGCGGCTTCCTGCTCTTGCTGTTCCTGGCGCTCACGCACGTCGAGGATCTGGCTGGTGATCAGGCCTTCTTCGATTTCGCGCAGGGCGATAACGGTGTACTTGTCGTTCTCTTCCGGAACCAGTGCATCTTTGCCGCCGGTCTGGATCTGACGCGCCCGACGAGCAGCGACCAACACCAGGTCAAAACGGTTACCAATTTTCTCTACAGCGTCTTGAACAGTTACGCGTGCCATATTTGTGCTACTCCACAGGTGACGAAAAGACTGGGCATGATACTGAAACTGCCTTCAGTCTGCCAATAGTTTGCTGATTAAAGCGTCATGCCGCAGCAACTGGCGGCCCAAACGCAGGCGTTCGGCGCGAATGATGGTCTTCAGATCGGACAGCGCCAGATCGAAATCATCGTTCACAATCAGGTAATCGTACTCCGCATAATGCGTCATTTCCGCCACGGCCTGAGCCATGCGCTTGGCGATCACCTCTTCGGAATCCTGCCCGCGCCCGCGCAGGCGGCGGCCCAGTTCTTCCTTCGACGGCGGCAGAATGAAGATGCTGCGCGCCTGCGGCATTTTGGCGCGGATTTGCTGCGCGCCCTGCCAGTCGATATCCAGAAACACGTCTACGCCGGTCGCCAACACTTGTTCGATGGCGGCGCGCGAGGTGCCGTAATAGTTGCCGAACACTTCGGCGTGCTCAAGAAACGCGTCCTGCTCGATCATCCGGCGGAATTCGTCTTTCGAGACGAAGAAATAGTGTTCGCCGTGATTTTCACCCGGGCGGCTGTCGCGCGTGGTGTGCGAAACCGAAACCTGCGTGTCGTACAGCGGTTGCGTCTTTAACAAAGCCTGAATCAGACTTGATTTACCTGCGCCACTGGGAGCAGAGACAATATAAAGCGTGCCTTGAGCCATGATGATGTTCGTTGATAACGGTTGATATGCCAATAACAGCGGATGTGTATTTTCTCCGCACAGTATACACGGCTAACGCGCCGGGTGCAGCGTTAGCTCGCATTTTGCCCGCCGCTTTGCGCGGAAAAAGCGGCGAATGAGCGAATTTGCGCGTCGAAGGGCAACATTTCAGCTGTTTTGGCCTCGGCGGCGGCGCGTTGCCGCCCCGAGATCAGTGATCCGGATGCTGGTAGTTGAACACCGGCAGGCCGAGGCGGAAGCGCAGGGCGATCAGGCGCGCGCTCAGGCCGGCGACCAGCGTGAGGATCACCACCAGATTGTGCGGCAGGCTGAGGTGCTGCAGGCCGATATACAGCCAGGCGGCGCTGAAGGAGATGCCGGCGTAGATCTCTTTCTGGAAAACCAGCGGGATACGGTTGCAGAACATGTCGCGCAGCACCCCGCCGAAGACGCCGGTGATCACCGCTGCGATGGCGGCGATAATCGCGCTGTGCCCCATATCCAGCGCCACCTGCGCGCCGATGATGGAGAAGACGATCAGGCCGACGGCGTCGAGCACCAGGAACAGGCGGCGCAGATGGCGCATCAGGGGGTGCCACCCAGGTGGTGACGATCGCCGCTATCGCGACGATGACGATGTATTCCGGGTGTTTGACCCAGCCCAATGGAAAATGCCCGAGCAGCATATCGCGCACCGACCCGCCGCCGATCGCCGTGACCGAAGCGATGATGATCACGCCGAACATGTCCATTTGGCGGCGGCCGGCCGCCAGCGCGCCGGTCATGGCTTCGGCGGTGATGCCGATGATATAAAGGATGCTCAGTAACATAAGGGATTCACAGCGTACTTGCGTCAGAATGATGGCCGGCAGGGTAATCGCCGCCGATGGCGCGCGCCACTGAGTTTTTTTCACTGATGGCGTTTCGGATTAATTTAGCTAATCCAAACTCCGTTTTTATTGCCGATAACCAGCCTTTTTTAACATCTGGCTGTTGATGAAAGCATTAGAAATTTCGCGCTGGTTTCCATCGCTGACTATGCTTTTTGCAGCTAATCCTTCAACCGAGAAACCGAGACTGCAGATGAAAAACTCCCCGAAACTGGCCGCCGGCGCCGTGGTGGCCGCCCTGCTGCTGAGCGGCTGCGTGGCACCAGGCCATCAGGCTGTGTCACCCGCTCCGGCTTGCCACACCGGCGATCCGATGATGCAAACAACGCTCTACTTCGGCCTGAATCGCCCGGCGGGGCCGGCGATCACCGCCGCCGAGTGGCAAACCTTCGTCGACAGCCAGGTGACGCCGCGTTTTAAAGACGGGTTGACGGTCTTTGATGCCAAAGGGCAGTGGCTGGGCCACGACGGCAAGCTGGCGCGCGAGAACAGCAAGGCGCTGCTGTTGATCCATGCGCCGGGCAAAGAGAGCGAGGCGAATATCGAGGCGCTGCGCAGCGGCTATAAGCAGCAGTTTGCGCAGGATTCGGTGATGCGGGTGGATGCGCCGGTGTGCGTGGCGTTTTAAAGCGAACTCCCGGCCATGCGGCCGGGAGTGGGGATTACAGCACCAGGCCGGCGATGGCCGCTGACAGCAGGCTCACCAGCGTCGAGCCATAAACCAGCTTCAGGCCAAAACGGGAAACTACGTTGCCTTGCTGCTCGTTCAGCCCCTTGATGGCGCCGGCGACGATGCCGATGGAGGCGAAGTTGGCGAACGACACCAGGAACACCGACAGAATACCTAGCCCGCGCGGCGACAGCTCCGCCGCGATTTTCTTCAGCTCAATCATCGCCACGAATTCGTTGGCCACCAGCTTGGTCGCCATGATGCTGCCCGCCTTCAGGGCCTCCTCCGCCGGGATGCCGATCAGCCAGGCCAGCGGATAGAACACATAGCCGAGGATCTGCTGGAAGCTGATGCCGAGCACCGCGGAGAACAGCGCATTGACGGCGGAGATCAGCGCGATAAAGCCGATCAGCATCGCCGCGATGATCATCGCAATCTTGAAGCCGGCCAGAATGTACTCGCCCAACATTTCGAAGAAGCTCTGATCTTCATGCAGTTTGTTCAGCTTCAGCTCCGGCTCGTCTTCGACCTGATACGGGTTGATGATCGACAGAATGATGAAGGTGCTGAACATATTAAGGATCAATGCCGCCACCACGTACTGCGCGTCGATCATCGACATGTAGGCGCCGACGATGGAGAGCGATACCGTCGACATGGCGGTCGCGGCCATGGTGTACATGCGGCGCGGCGAGATATCGCCGATGATGCCTTTATAGGCGATGAAGTTCTCCGACTGCCCCAGCACCAGCGTGCTGACGGCGTTGAACGACTCCAGCTTGCCCATGCCGTTGACCTTGGATAGCAGGGTGCCGACCAGGCGGATGATCAGCGGCAGGATACGGAAATGCTGCAAAATGCCGATCAGGGCGGAAATAAAGATGATAGGGCACAAAACGCCGAGGAAGATGAACGCCAGGCCATCCTTGCTCATGCCGCCGAACACGAACTCCGATCCTTGGGCGGCGTAGGCGAGCAGGGTGTCGAAGAAGCCGGCGACGTGTTTGATCACGCTGAGCCCGCTGGCGGAGTGCAGGAAGAAATAGGCCAGCGCGCCCTCGATCACCAGCAACTGGATGATATAGCGCAGGCGGATTTTCTTGCGATTATTGCTGACCAGCAGCGCCAGGGCGATGATCACCACCAGAGCCATAATAAATTGCAGAATTTGTGGCATAAACGGTCCGTACGGTTCACGGGCAGAGAAAAAACACATTTAGCCACAGCATCGACGTCCTTTCATTACTTTGCGTGATAATTAGAACAAAATACTTATGGCATGCGGGATATCTTGCCAAATGTCATCCACACGCGCTGTCCGGCAGTTTTTCATAAGCTTCCCGGTGAGCCGGTTCCCTAGGGGCCTGCCGGCTCGCAACCTGATGCAATCACTGTCACTCGCGTGCAAACGCCTGGAATCTGGCTCGCAACTGGTGCTTTTTCATGGCGTAAAGCGTGGTTTTCTCGAGGGAGGCAAAGAAAAATGCCTGAACAAGGCGCCATGACCGGCGCATCTTCTCGGATAAGGAGGCGAACAATGAATACCGGCACGTTGCTCAGGGCGCTGGCCAACGGGATTAATCCCGACACCGGCGAGCTGTTGAGACCGGCTTCGGCGGCCTGCGCGCCGGAGGCTATCCGCCTGCTGTTCGCGTTGGCCAACGAGTTCGACGGTGAAGCCGAACTGCAGAAAAAAGCCCGGCTGACGCCGGAGGAGAAGCGGCAGAAGAATCTGGCCGAGGGGCGGCCGGCCAATGCCTACTTCCCTTGGCCGGAAGAGGAAAAGCTGAGGTTGCGTGAGAGCCATGCGGCCGGGGCGACGCTGGAAGCGCTGAGCGATGAGTTTGAACGCTCAACCTGGAGCATTGCGGTGCAGCTGCAGAAAATGGGGCTGATGGGCGAAGAACAGGTGGCCGCTTATCGCTGAGCTGCAGCCATAAAAAAGCCCGCTTGGCGCGGGCTTGATGGCGTGCGGGGCAGGATCACTCGATGTTCTGGATCTGCTCGCGCATTTGCTCGATCAGCACTTTCAGCTCGATGGCGGAAGCGGTGACGTCGGCATTGATCGACTTGGAGGCCAGGGTGTTCGATTCGCGGTTGAACTCCTGCATCATGAAGTCGAGGCGGCGGCCGACGGCTTCTTTCTTCTTCAGGATGTTGTGCGTCTCTTTCACGTGCGCTTCCAGACGATCCAGCTCTTCGGCGACGTCGATGCGCTGCGCCATCAGCACCAGCTCCTGCTCCAGGCGGGTGTTTTCCAGCTGTACCTGCGCCTCTTCCAACTTGCTGACCAGGCGTTCGCGCTGCCATTGCAGGATGTTCGGCATCTGGGCGCGCACTTTGACCACTTCGGCGCTGACGCCGTCGAGGCGTTGTTCGATCAGCGTTTTCAGCGCGGCGCCTTCGCTTTCGCGTGCGACGATGAAGTCATCCAGCGCGCCGTCCAGCGCCTGCATCAGCTCGGCACTGATGGCGTCCAGATCCTGCTCCTGCGCGGACATCACGCCCGGCCAGCGCAGCACGTCGATCGGGTTGATTTCCCCTTCGTCGCTCTGCATTTTCACCCAGTTGGCGGCTTCAACCAGCTGTTTGGCCAGTTTTTCGTTCAGGATCAGCGAGCTTTGCGCGCTTGGATCCAGTTCGAAACGCAGGTTGCATTCGACTTTGCCGCGGGTCAGGCGGCCACGGATACGTTCACGGATCACCGGCTCCAGGCTGCGGAATTGTTCCGGCAGGCGGATGTAGGTTTCTAAGTAGCGCTGGTTAACGGAACGCAGCTCCCAGGCTGCGCTGCCCCATTCACCCTTGATTTCACGCCGGGCGTAGGCGGTCATGCTGCGGATCATTGATGCGTACCCGTAATAGGAAAAGATGGGGCGATTATAGCGTCGCGGCTGCGGGCAGGATAGGCATTACATCACGAAGCCCGTATAATGCGCAGCCAATAGTTGATTTGAAGCCGGAGAGAGCCCATGCGTCCTGCAGGCAGAGCACCACAGCAAGTTCGCCCCCTGACACTGACCCGTCACTATACCAAACACGCTGAAGGTTCAGTGCTGGTTGAGTTTGGCGATACCAAAGTCTTGTGCACCGCCACGGTAGAAGAGGGCGTTCCGCGCTTCCTGAAAGGCCAGGGGCAAGGTTGGATCACCGCCGAGTACGGTATGCTGCCGCGCTCCACCCACAGCCGCAATGCCCGTGAAGCCGCCAAAGGCAAGCAGGGTGGCCGCACGCTGGAGATCCAGCGCCTGATCGCGCGCTCGCTGCGCGCCGCGGTGGATCTGAAAAAGCTCGGTGAATTCACCATCACCCTCGACTGCGACGTACTGCAGGCCGACGGCGGTACCCGCACCGCCTCCATCTCCGGCGCCTGCGTGGCGCTGGCCGATGCGCTGAACACGCTGGTAGCCAACGGCAAGCTGAAAGCCAACCCGATGAAGGGCATGGTGGCGGCGGTTTCCGTCGGCATCGTCAATGGCGAAGCGCTGTGCGATCTGGAGTATGTGGAGGATTCCGCGGCGGAAACCGACATGAACGTAGTGATGATGGAAGATGGCCGCATGATTGAAGTGCAGGGTACCGCCGAAGGCGAGCCGTTCAGCCACGATGAGCTGTTGGCGCTATTGGCGCTGGCCCGAGGGGGCATCGAAACCATCTTCCAGGCGCAGAAAGCGGCGCTGGCGGACTGATTTTTTAAGGCGACTGAGAAGTCGCCTTTTTTATGCCCGGCGATCGGGCGGCAGTAATGACAAGACCCAAGCAGATTCAGACGAGGAGAAGCAGTAATGAAAGCCTATCAGCGCCAGTTTATCGAGTTCGCGCTTAACAAGCAGGTATTGAAATTCGGCGAGTTCACCCTGAAGTCCGGCCGCACCAGCCCGTATTTCTTCAATGCCGGCTTGTTTAATACCGGGCGCGATCTTGCGCTGTTGGGGCGCTTCTACGCCGAAGCCCTGATGGACTCCGGCATCGATTTCGACCTGCTGTTTGGCCCGGCCTATAAAGGCATTCCTATTGCCACCACTACGGCGGTGGCGTTGGCGGAACACCATGAGCGCGACGTGCCTTACTGCTTTAACCGCAAGGAAGCCAAGACCCACGGCGAAGGCGGTTCGCTGGTAGGCAGCCCGCTGCAGGGGCGCGTGATGTTGGTAGACGATGTGATCACCGCCGGCACCGCGATCCGCGAGTCGATGGAAATCATCGGCGCCAGCGGCGCTTCGCTGGCGGGCGTGCTGATCTCCCTCGACCGTCAGGAACGCGGCCGCGCGGATATCTCCGCCATTCAGGAAGTGGAACGCGACTATCACTGCAAGGTGATTTCAATCGTGACGCTGAAGGACCTGATCGCCTATCTGGAGGAGAAACCGGAAATGGCGGACCACCTGGCGGCGGTGCGCGCTTACCGCGAGCAGTACGGGGTGTAAGTAAAAACGCCGGGCATCCCGGCGTTATCTTTATTGCAGCTGGGCCGCCAACAGCGGCCAGCGGGCGTCAAATTCCTGCGTTGGGCGATAGCGGAATTCCGAACGCACATAGCGCGACAACATGCCTTCGCAGAAGGCCAGCAGCTGGCTCGCCAGCAACGTTTCATCGACGATAAAGCCTTTGCCTTCGCGCAATTTACGCTCTTTCAACACCTGGCGCAGCTGCGCCTCGATGCGTTCGAACAGCTGGTTGATGCGGCCCTGCAGGCGATCCTGTTCAAACATCAGCGCGTGGCCGGTCATGATGCGCGTCAGCCCCGGGTTGCGTTCCGCAAAGCCCAGAATCAGCAGTAAAATCAGGCGAAGACGATTAAACGTCTCTTTCTCGTCCTGCAAGATCAGGTTGATGCGGGTGATCAGGCTGTCTTCGATAAACTCGATCAGGCTGTCGAACATCCGTGTCTTGCTGGGGAAATGCCGATACAGCGCAGCTTCAGAAACACCCACGTTCGCGGCGAGCTTGGCGGTGGTGATGCGTTGGCTGCCGTCGCTGGACTCCAGCATCTGGGCTAACGCCTGCAATATTTCCTCGCGCCGATTCCTTTTCGTCTTTTCTTTTTCTGCCATGTCTGATTAGACCCTTGCTAAAACTTAACTGACGGAAACCCGCGCACCGGCCGCTGCAGAGCAGGCTCTGTGCGGCTTATGTGATAGCTTTTTTACGATGCTGGGGTCAGCGGCCTTAACGGCCTTTTTCCGCGCTGCCTGGTGTGCGCTGCAATTGTCGCGGTAAAACCTTGCCGCAGAGACATCCTTCTCCCCGGAAAGGCAAGGTTCAGGCGACGTTTCCCTGCCGGCCATCGTGCATTGGGTGGCGCTTAGTGGCGCCCCGAGTGGCCGAAGCCGCCTTCGCCGCGCTCGCTGCTGTCGAATTCTTCCACCAGGTTGAATTCGGCCTGCACCACCGGCACGAAGACCATCTGCGCGATACGTTCGCCCGGCTCGATGGTGAAGTGTTTCTGGCCGCGGTTCCAAACGGACACCATCAGCTGGCCCTGATAATCGGAGTCGATCAGGCCGACCAGGTTGCCCAGCACGACGCCGTGCTTGTGGCCCAGGCCGGAGCGCGGCAGGATCACCGCCGCCAGGCCGGCGTCGGCGATGTGGATCGCGAGGCCGGTAGGCAACAGCGTGGTTTCACCCGGCGCCAACTCCACCGCGCTGTCCAGGCAGGCGCGCAGGTCGAGACCGGCGGAGCCCGGCGTGGCGTAGGTCGGTAGCGGGAAATCCTGACCGATGCGCGGGTCGAGGATCTTAACGTCGATTTTTTTCATCATAACGGCTGACTATCTCGTCTATTAAACGTTGGCCAAGGAGTGCCTTGTCGCTCAGCGCCAGGCGCTTTTCTCCATCCTGCCAAAAAAGATGCAGGGCATTGGTGTCGCTGTTGAACCCGTGCTCTGCAAGCGATACATCATTAGCGCAAATCAAATCCAGCTTCTTACGCGCCAGTTTTTGCCGCGCGTATTCTTCCACATTCTGGGTTTCGGCGGCAAACCCCACGACAAACGGTCGATTTTTGGTCATCGCCGCCACGCCGGCGACGATATCGGGGTTTTTTACCATCTTGAGGACGATTTCATCACCCTGTTTTTTTATTTTTTCATCGGCGATCTGCTCGGGGCGGTAATCGGCCACGGCGGCGCAGGAGATGAAAATCTGCTGCTGCGTGGCGCGCTGTTGCACCGCCTGCTCCATCTCCAGCGCACTGGTGACGTCCACTCGGGTGACCGATGGCGGCGTCGGCAGGCTGACCGGCCCGGCGATCAGCGTCACCTGCGCGCCGCGGGCGGCGGCGGCGCGGGCAATGGCGAAGCCCATTTTGCCGGAGCTGTGATTGCTGATGAAACGTACCGGATCCAGCGCCTCACGCGTCGGGCCGGCGGTGATCATAACCTGTAAATGTTGCAGATCCTGCGGGGCGGAGAAATGCGCGTTCGCCAGGTCGACGATGTCCAGCGGATCCAGCATGCGGCCCGGGCCGACGTCGCCACAGGCCTGGCTGCCGCTGTCCGGCCCCCAGAGCAGCATGCCGCGCGCCTGCAGCGTTTGCAGGTTGGCCTGCGTGGCGGCGGCGCGATACATCTGCTGGTTCATGGCCGGGGCGGCGGCGATAGGGGCGTCGGTCGCCAGGCATACGGTGGTCAACAGATCGTTGGCCATGCCGGCGGCGACGCGCGCCAGCAGATCGGCGGTCGCCGGCGCCAGAATCACCAGATCCGCCCACTTGCCGAGTTCGATGTGGCCCATGGCGGCTTCGGCGGCGGGATCCAACAGATCGTCGGACACCGGGTAGCCGGAAACGGCCTGCAGCGTCAGTGGCGTAATGAACGCCTTGGCGGCGTGGGTCATCACCACGCGCACTTCTGCGCCCCTGTCGCGCAGGCGGCGCACCAGCTCTGGGCATTTGTAGGCGGCGATGCCGCCGCTGATGCCAAGCACAATATGTTTGCCGGAAAGTCCCGTCATCATCATTGTCCGATTGAAAGCCGAAAGATGCGCCATTTTAGCATATCCGCCGTTCAGGTGAGCGATTCCGCAATGACTGCAGGGCGTTACATTGTGCTTTGCGAAACACTTCGCAATGTTATCAAACACCTGTCGAACGCGCCGGGCAGCACATGGCATGC
This sequence comes from Serratia sp. TMDUHS_CL, assembly GCF_037137105.1. Taxonomy (NCBI): domain Bacteria; kingdom Pseudomonadati; phylum Pseudomonadota; class Gammaproteobacteria; order Enterobacterales; family Yersiniaceae; genus Serratia; species Serratia sp. TMDUHS_CL. The sequence goes on along the minus strand of NZ_JBBBDV010000016.1, from coordinate 80,238 downwards.
TGTAGCCTTTTCAGGGAGGAATACGATGAGCAACCCGATTGTGGCGTGCTGGCCGGGCGCGCTGGCGCCGCGTGAAAAGCTGTTGATGCAGGGGGCGGCGGCGCTGTCAGACGCAGAACTGTTGGCCATTTTTTTGCGTACCGGGCTGCCCGGCGTGCACGTGATGCAGCTGGCGGAGCAGCTGCTGCGCCGGTTCGGCTCGCTTTATCACCTGATGTCGGCCGATCATCAGGCTTTTTGCAGCCAAAAAGGCCTGGGGGACGCCAGCTATACGCAGCTGCAGGCGATTGCCGAGCTGGCGCTGCGCTTCTTTTCCAGCCATTTGTCGCAGGAAAACGCCATGCTCAATCCGCGCGTCACCCAGCATTATCTGCAAAGCCTGCTGGCGCATCGCGAGCGAGAGGTCTTTTTGGTATTGTTTTTAGACAATCAGCACCGGGTTATTCGCCATCAGGAGATGTTTGCTGGTACCATCAGCAGCGTCGTCGTCTACCCGAGAGAAATTGTGCGCGAAGCGTTGAAGGCTAATGCCGCCGCGCTGATTCTCGCGCATAATCACCCTTCGGGTAAGGCTGAACCCAGTCATGCCGACCGTTTGATAACGGAACAGGTGGTGAAAGCCTGTCAGTTATTGGAGATCCGAGTGCTTGATCATTTGGTGATCGGTCGGGGTGAATGCGTCTCTTTTGCCGAGCGCGGATGGCTTTAAGCGATTTTTTCGCGATCCTTGTGGGATCTTTAGCTGTTCGGGACTTGAGCACTTACGCTTCAGAGCGTATACTACGCCACCTTTGAGAATCTTGGGTTTGGCGCAAGAGCCTATCTCAGCAGGTTTCTGACCTGATGTGTGGTTTCTACCTGATGACGAGAGTCTCCTCAGTATGAAGTTTGCTGAGATGGGCTCTAAAAGCCTGACGAGGCGGCCATACCCTATACGAAGCTCGAGCTGATTTGATTTTTGGAGAATAGACATGTCCCGAGTCTGCCAAGTTACTGGCAAGCGCCCGGTGAGCGGTAACAACCGTTCCCACGCAATGAACGCGACCAAACGCCGTTTTCTGCCTAACCTGCACTCACACCGTTTTTGGGTTGAGGCTGAGAAGCGCTTTGTAACTCTGCGTGTATCTGCTAAAGGTATGCGTGTTATCGATAAGAAGGGTATTGAGACGGTTCTGGCCGATCTGCGTGCCCGTGGTGAGAAGTATTAAGGAACTGAATCATGGCTAAAGGTGTTCGCGAGAAGATCAAGCTGGTTTCTTCTGCTGGTACTGGTCACTTCTATACCACCACGAAGAACAAGCGTACTAAGCCGGAAAAATTGGAACTGAAGAAATTCGATCCAGTTGTCCGTCAGCACGTAGTATACAAAGAAGCTAAAATTAAATAATTTTAGTGGATTAATGAAAAACCCGGCCTTGGCCGGGTTTTTTGTTTTATAAAGGGTAGAAAACGTCGGAGGGGAAGCCAGATGCCTGAATTACCGGAAGTTGAGACGAGCAGACGCGGTATAGAGCCTTATCTTGTCGGCCACAGCATTCAGTATGCGGTGGTGCGCAACGCGCGCCTGCGCTGGCCGGTTTCCGAGCAGATCCTGACGCTGAGCGATCGGCCGGTGCTCAGCGTGCAGCGCCGGGCTAAATACCTGCTGATCGAGCTGGAGAACGGTTGGATTATCGTGCACCTGGGCATGTCGGGCAGCTTGCGCATGCTGCGCGAGGAAAACGAAGATGAAGCCGGCAAACACGACCACGTCGATCTGGTGATCAGCAACGGCATGATCCTGCGCTATACCGATCCGCGCCGTTTCGGCGCCTGGCTGTGGTGCGAAGATTTGGCGACCAGCAGCGTGTTGGCGCACCTGGGGCCGGAACCGCTGAGCGAAGCGTTCAACGGCGACTACCTGTATGAAAAATCACGCAATAAGCGCACGTTGATTAAACCGTGGCTGATGGATAACAAGCTGGTGGTCGGGGTCGGCAATATTTACGCCAGCGAATCGCTGTTCAGCGCCGGGATCTTGCCCGATCGTCCGGCGGGATCCTTGAGCAAAGCCGAAGCGGAACTGCTGGTGAAGACCATCAAGGCGGTGTTGCAGCGTTCTATCGAGCAGGGCGGCACGACATTGCGCGACTTTTTGCAGTCGGACGGCAAACCGGGGTATTTCGCACAGGAGCTGCAGGTTTACGGGCGGGCGGGAGAACCGTGCCGCGCGTGCGGCACGCCGATCGAATCCGCCAAGCACGGGCAGCGCAGCACCTTCTTTTGCCGCCGCTGCCAGCGCTGAGCATTACTCGGCGGCGAGCTTCGCCATCAGTGCCTGGGTGACCACGTCAGGCAGGAAAGGCGCGATATCGCCGCCGTGACGGGCGACCTCCTTCACCAGTGAGGAGGAGATGAACGACCACTCTTCGGAAGGCATCAGGAACACGCTTTCCAGCGTCGGCATCAAATGGCGGTTCATGTTCGCCAGCTGCAATTCGTATTCAAAGTCAGACACCGCACGCAGGCCGCGAACCAGGATATTGGCATTTTGGTGAGCGGCGAAGTGCGCCATCAGCTCGCTGAAGCCCAGCACTTCCACATTGTCCAGATGCGAGGTGACCTGCGTCGCCAACGCCACGCGTTCATCCAGGCTGAACAGCGGCTTTTTGCTCGGGCTGGCGGCGATGGCCAGAATCACGTGATCGAACATCAGTGACGCGCGCGTCACTAAATCCAGGTGGCCGTTGGTCATGGGATCGAAGGTCCCGGGATAGATGGCTTTGCTGGTCATGATTCACTTCTCTGAGTAGTTGCGGCCCAATGCCCATAATGCGGCATATTTATTGAAGGTATATTGCGCGTTGACCACCGCTAACAGCAACCCCTGTTTACCATCCAGGAAGCCGGCGCGCAGCAGCCAGGTTTTGACGAAGGCGCCGAGCGTGTGGGTCAGGATAGACAGGTAGCCGCAGCGCTTGCCAGCCCGGTGGCGCTGCGTGGCCCACTCTTCGGCGTAGCGCAGCTGTTTGCGCTGGAAGGCGAAGAAGTCGCGGCAGGTCAGGTGCAGCATATCACCGCTGAGGGGGATCACTTTGGCGCCGCCGATGTTCAGCGATTCGTGCACCAGATCGTCGTTATAACGATAGCGTTGGTTGGCGTACAGGCGGTTGACGCGGTCAGGATACCAGCCGCTGTGGCGCATGAAGCGGCCTAGAAACAGGTTGCGCCGCGCACAGCTGTAGACGGCGCCGTCGTCCGGCGCATTCAACACCCGCTCGATGGATTGCCGCAGCTCGGGCGTGACGCGTTCGTCGGCGTCGATCATCAAAACGTAGTCATGGCTGGCATAGCTTTGTGCCAGCTGACGCTGCTTGCCGAACCCTTGCCAGTCGGTGTGCGTAAAGACTTTGGCGCCCAGGCCTTCGGCGACGGCGACGCTGTCGTCCTCGCTGCCGGAGTCCAACACGATGATTTCATCGGCCCATTCGACCGAACGCAGACAGTCCGGCAACAGCCCGGCTTCGTTTTTGGCGATCATCACCACCGACAGGCTTTTGCGGCTGCTCATTCAGTGACTCCGGGGCGGCAGGTGCGGTTCCAGCAGCTGCAGCAGGCGCTGCAACGCTCCCTGATTCTGATACAACACTTCCACCGCATGGCGGCCGTAGTAGCGCCGGTAGTCTTCGTCGGTCAGCAGGGTTTCCACTTCCTTCACCAGCGAATCCACGTCGGTCACGGTGATCAGGCCTTCGGCCTGCGAGAGCTTGGCGCAGATGTCTTTGAAGTTGAAGGTATGCGGGCCCATCAGCACCGGGATGGCGTGCGCGGCGGCTTCCAGCGGGTTGTGCCCGCCGCGTTCCACCAGACTGCCGCCGACAAAGGCCAGATCGGCGATGCCGTACAGCAGCATCAGCTCGCCCATGGTATCGCCGATCACCACCTGGGTGCTGCCGGACGGGATTTCGCCGCTGCTGCGCAGGGTGTAGCTGAAGCCGGCCTTCTGCACCAGCTCTTTAGCGGTCGGGAAGCGTTCCGGGTGACGCGGCACCAGGATCAGCAGCAGGTCGGGGTGTTTTTCCAGCAGTTTGCGATGCGCTTCCAGCAGGATGGTTTCTTCACCGTCATGGGTGCTGGTAGCGATCCACACCGGGCGGCGCGGCGCCCATTGGCGACGCAGCGTAACGGCGCGGGCGGCCAGTTCCGGGGTGACGGAGATATCGAACTTCAGGCTGCCGGTTACGGCCAGCTGCGAGCGCTTCAGGCCCAGTTCGATAAACCGATCGCCGTCTTCCTGGTTCTGTGCGGCGATCAGCGTAATGCGGCGCAGCATATCGCGCATGAACCCGCCAATTTTCTTATAGCCGGCGGCGGAGCGGGCCGACAGACGCGCATTGGCGATCACCAGGGGGATCTGCCGCTGATGCAGCGCGTTAATCAGGTTAGGCCACAGCTCGGTTTCCATGATGATCACCAGCTTGGGATTCACCTGGTCGAGGAAGCGGTTCATGGAACCGGGCAGATCGTAGGGCAGATAGACATGATGTACGTCTTTGCCGAAAGCGGACTGGACGCGTTCTGAACCTGTTGGGGTCATTGTGGTCACAGTTATCGGCAAAGCGGGGTAACGGTGACGCAGCGCCCGTACCAACGGGATGGCCGCCAGCGTTTCGCCGACGGAGACGGAATGCAGCATGATGCCGCCTGGCACGACTTTCCCGGCGCAGAAGCCATAGCGTTCCGCCCAGCGTTTACGGTAGGCTGGAGCTTTGCGGCTGCGCAGCAGTAAGCGGAGCCAGATCAGGGGTTGGATGAGGTAGAGTAGTACCTGATATAAACGCAGCAACATTCTATCAATTTCATTTATATGGGTTATTCGGAATAGTACCATAACTGGAAGGGAAAGGCGCTAATTTGGTAACCTTGGGTGTCAGTTTTAGACAACCGGCGAGCGATTTCGCCGACAGGCTCGGAATGAAGAATATTTTAATTATTCGCCGCGACAACATCGGCGATCTTGTTTGCACCACGCCTCTGATTGAAGGGGTGAAAATTGCCTATCCGGACGCTAAAGTTTATCTGCTGATCAATAAAGTCAGCCAGGACGTTGTTAAAAACAATCCTCATCTCGAGAAAGTCTTTGTCTATAAAAAGGCCAAGCACAAGGCGAAAAATGAAACGACGTTGGGCGTTTATTTCGAACGCTTGATGATCTTCCTGAAGCTGCGAAAAATAAAGTTCGATGCGGTCATTCTGGCCAACCCGGTGCCTTGCAAATACAGCCTGCGTTTAGCGAAAATGGCCGGCGCCAACCATATCATCGGCGCCGATTTGGGCACGAAAGATATTCATCGCCCGTTCCGCAAGGACGATTTCCACGGTCAACATCAGGTCGAACATACCTACAGCTATTTATCGGCGATAACCGACCAATCCATTCCGATCCCGCCGGTGCGGGTGTTTCTGACGCCTGAAGAGCGGCAATTGGCGGCGCAACGGCTACAGGAGCGTCTGCCGCCGGTCGAACGCGTATGCGCCGTGCACATCAGCAGCCGCAGCCCGAAAAGGCGTTGGCCGGTTGAACGCTATGCCGAAATCATCAACCGTCTGGTTGCCGATCCCCATACCGGCGTGCTGATCTTCTGGTCGCCGCAGGGCACGCTGGCGCCGGACGACATCGGTGACCAGCAGCGCGCCGAACAGCTGTTGGCGCTGTGCCAAAACGAACGCGTCGCGCTTTACCCGACGGCCTCGGTGCGCGAGCTGTTGGGCGGGTTCGATTTATGCGACCGGGTGCTGTGCAGCGACGGTGGGCAGATGCATCTTGCTGCCGCGCTGAATAAGGACATGGTGGTGTTCTTTGGCGATACCGATAAAACGTCCTGGCATCCATGGACCGGCCGTCATCATATTTTGCAGAGTGAGTCGGGGCACTGTGAAGATGTTTCTGTCGATGAGGTTTGGCAGAAAATGCAGGCGCTCAGCTAACGAATAAAATAAGGCAGGTATCCCCTGCCTTATTTATTTCTCTATTATTTTTCTTTCAGCTCAATATATTGACGGCAAATAGGCTCCAGCCCATAACTCAGCAATTGCTGTTGATTTATCTGGGGCGGATTGGCGTAAATTTCCGCCATTTTTTCTGCCAGCGACGCTTCGTTTAATTCCGCCAGCGCGTTAGCCATGCCGGCTTTTTCCAGAATTTCCGCAGGGCCGCCCGGGCAGCGAGTGCTGACCACCGGCGTGCCGCATAGCAGCGATTCCACCAGCACGTTACCAAACCCTTCGCTGTCGGAGCTGAGCACCAGCAGCGAGGCATGGCGAATAAACGGGTAAGGATTGGCCTGGAAACCGAGGAACAGCACGCGCGCTGCGATGCCCAGCTCTGTCGCCAGACGTTTGACCTCGGCGACTCTGGCATCGTCCCCGGTGCCGATCAAGGCCAGCGGTGCCTGAATGCCTGAGTGCGCATAGGCTTTCAGCAGACGGTCATGTCGTTTGGTGGCGTGAAAGCGGCCGACGTGCACCAGATAGTCCTGGCCGGCCAGTTCGCAAGGCGCCGCCGCCTGTTGCTGGATGGCGTCGATGTCGAACGGGTTGTTGATGACCGCCAGGCGGCGTGGGCGAATCGGCAAGTTCTGCTGCAGATCGTCGCCAACCGCCCGTGAAACGGCGACGATATTTCTTCCTTGGTAAACGTTGGCGATTTTGCGCTGCTTCAGCCAGCGACCCAGGCCCTTGCGGTGGCCGAGATAGGAGGTGGAGAGAATGCCGTGAATGCAGAACCACAGGCGATCCGCGGCCAGCCGCTTGCTGCGGCTGACGATGCGATCGGTTTTATGCAGATTGGAGAACACCAGATCGAACGCGCCGTGTTGGCGCTCGTGTTCGGCTATTGCCCGATCCAGCGCGGCGGCGCGGCGCGACAGCTCGGTCAGCTTGCGCCAGGGGGCACGGCTGCGATCGGCCACCACCTGATAATCAATGCCTGACGGGATAGGGTAATTGCAGACGTCGCGCAGCGAGATCAGACTGACGTCATGCCCCTGTTGCTGCATGCCCTGGCACAGGGTCAGCACCACTTTTTCCGCGCCGCCTCCCGGCAGGCCGTCGATGATCATCAGAATACGCATAGCTAATCCAGTAACCGGTTATAGAGGGAAATCAGCTGTTCGGACAGATGCGCCGGCGTAGCCGTCATAATGCGCAATCTCGCCGCTTCGCCCATGGATGATCCCAGCGCCTGGCGCGGCAGCGCCCGAATGGCCTCCGTGATGGCCGGTACGTCGAGCGCGTCGGTCACGAAGCCGTTCTGGCCGGGGGTGATAAACTCGGCGCCGCCGCAGGTGGTGCTGGTGATAACCGGCAGGCCGCACGACATCGCTTCCAGAATCACATTCGGGAACGGATCGTACAGCGTCGGCAGGAGCAGCGCGTCCGCGGCCTGATAGAACGGCAAGGTCTGCTTCTGCACGCCCATAAAGTGAACCCGCTCGCCGCAGCCCAGCGACTGTGCCAGCGCTCGATAGCGTTTTTCGGCCTTGTCTTTGCCGACCACCAACAGATGGCTGTCGGTCGCCGCCACGGCGCGGATGGCGGCGGCCAGCCCTTTGCGCTCGAAACCGGAGCCGACGAAGATCAGGCAGTGCGCCCGTTGTGGGATCTGATACTGCTCGCGCAGACGTTGGCGCAGGGCCTCGTCGGCGGGCGGGAATTTTTGATTGTCGATGGCGTTATAGATCACCGTGATTTTGTCGGCGGGCACGCCAAAGTCGGCGATGATTTCCTGCTTGATCATCTCGGCGTTGCAGATGACGGCTTTCAGCTCCGGCGCGGCGTACATGGCGCGTTCGGCGCACATCACATAGCGGTGATAGCGATTGGAGAACAGCCATTTGCGGCGCCATTCCGGCAGCAGACGCGCACGCTGCAGCAACCAGCGGCGGTGTACGCCGTCGCCGGCGCGGTAGATGTCGCAGCCGGGAATGCGCTCGTGGCTTTGCACCAGATCGAAACGCTCTTTCTGCCACAGCGCCCTGGCTGCCACGGCGAAGCCTCGCTCGCGGCTGATGCGGCCGAGTTTTAACGGGTTGCACAGGTGGATATGCCAGTTGGGATTGGCGTCACCCTGCCATTCGCGGGTGATGACGTTCAGATCGAGATCCTGTTGCTCCAGCGCCTCCAGGGCGCGGGAAACGAAACGTTCGGCCCCGCCGTCCGGGCGGTATTTTTGGCGAACGATCGCCAAACGAAATGCTTTCATGCCAGCGTGCTCCGCGCGGCTGCAATCACCGCGTCTGTAGGAATAAGGTCGAGATACCGTTCGTCGGTGCCGGTATCAATGGCGTCCGGATCGGGCAGTTCGCCGAAGTCGCCGGCCCAGATCACGGCGCCGGTAGCCTGCCATGGCCGCCAGAAAGTCAGCTTGGAAGGGCCGAACAGCGCCACACACGGCGTTTGCAGCGCGGCGGCCATGTGCATCGGCACCGAATCCACGCCGATAAACAGCTTGGCGTGGTCGATCAGGGCGGCCAGCTGGCGCAGCGTCAGCTGGCCGGCCAACGAGATCACGCCCTGCGGCGGGCAGAGCGCCAAAATGCGTTCTACCATGGCTTGTTCTCTGGCGTCGGGGCCGGAGGTGATCACCAACTGATGGCCATCGGCCTGCAAGGCGGCGAGGGTGGCGGCCATTTTCTCTTCGCTCCAGCATTTGAAGAACCAGCGCGAGGTGGGCTGCACCACAATATAACTGCCGGCGACGCCCTGTTTCTGCAACCGTTGCTCACAGGCCTGCCAATCCTGCGGATCGTAACTCATGGTCACATGATCACTGAGCGCGGGCTGGTTCAGCGGCGCCAGCAGCGAGAGATTTTGTTCGACGGTATGCAGGTGGGCGTGATTGTCGACCGGCACCAGCTGCGTGTGGCAGTGGCGCCACAGGAAGCCGCGGCGTTTGGGGAAATCGAAGCCCAGACGGATGCGCGCGCCGGTCAGGCGCGTGATAATGGCGCTGCGCCACTGATCGGCCAGGTTGACCACCAGATCGTAGCGCTGCGCCTTCAGGCGGCGCAGCAGCGCCAGCTCGTGCCCCAGATGCGCGCGGGTGCCCTGTTTTTTCCATTGGCGGTCGATGGCGAACAGCGTCGACAGTTCCGGATTGCTGGCCAGCATCTCCTGCGTTTCCTGATACAGCAGCACATCGATCTGCGCCTGCGGGTAGTTTTGCCGCAGGCTGCTGATGACCGGCGTGACCAGCAGCATATCGCCGTGATGGCGCAGTTTTATGATCAAAATACGCTGTACGGATGGGGCGGAAGTTGGGGCTGGCGCGTCGTTCATCATGAGTCGCTTTCTGGGAAACCAATCTTTGATTCTAAATGACCCGATCGCATGTGGCTACTGTTGCACGGTTTTCTTGCCGGGCCGCAAAAAAATCGCCGGGCCGGGGACGAATGCGCTTCAACGTTGTCCAAACCAGGCAGCAAAGTCGTTTGCCCTGGCGAAACGGCCTGCGTAACATAGTGTATTCTGTTGATATCAGGCTCGATATTCATGACTAAACCGGCGTTTCTCATCACCATTGATACCGAAGGCGATAATCTGTGGCAAAACCACGATCGCATCGCGACCGAAAACACGCGTTTTTTGCCGCGCTTTCAGGCCTTGTGCGAAAAATACGCCTTCAAACCGGTTTATCTCACCAACTATGAAATGGCGATGGATCCGGCTTACGTCGAGTTCGCGCGCGACGTGATCGCCCGCGGCGCGGGAGAAGTGGGCATGCACCTGCACGCCTGGAACAGCCCGCCGCTGACGCCGCTCACCGACGACGACTGGCGCCACAAACCCTATCTTATTGAGTATCCTGCCGACCAGATACGCGCCAAGGTCGATCACATGACCAAGCTGCTGGAAGATGCCTTCCAGACCAAAATGCTCAGCCATCGCGCCGGCCGCTGGGCGTTCAACGAATATTATGCCTCGCTGCTGCTGGAATACGGCTATCAGGTGGACTGTTCGGTGACGCCGCGGGTCAACTGGCAGTTTTCGCCGGGCAATCCGCAGGGCAACGGCGGCACGGACTATAGTCGGTTCCCGTCGCAGGCTTATTTCATCGATCCGCAGAACATTGCCAAACCGGGCGTTTCGCCGCTGTTGGAAGTGCCGATGAGCATTCAGTACAAGCACTCGGCGCTGATGAACGCGTTCAAGCAAGGTTATGACCGGCTACGCGGCAAGCGGCGTTCGCCGTCCGTCAACTGGCTGCGGCCGAGTGGAGGCAACGTGGCCAAGATGATCAGCGTGGCTGAGGCGTCGCTGGCGCAGGGGCATGACTACGTCGAATTTATGCTGCACTCCTCCGAATTTATGCCGGGCGGCAGCCCGACGTTCAAAACCGAGCAGGATATCGAAGGGCTGTACCGCGATCTGGAGCAGCTGTTTGACTGGCTGCAGCAGCGTACGGTGGGCATGACGCTGGCCGAGTATTATCAACTTAAAGCGAACTAAGCACGCACATGTCGAAGAAATGGAAAATCAAGGTTGCCGACTGGTTCTTGCGGCGCTATACGGCGAAGTACGGCCGTTTTCAGGATAAGGCGACGTTCGACGGCGCCCAGCAGTTTGACAATATCGTTATCTATTCCACCACGGCGTTGGGCGACTTCATGTTCAACACGCCGGCATTGAGGGCGATGAGGGAACGCTACCCCAATGCGCACATCACGCTGGTGGTGCACAAGAAAAACCGCGAGCTGGTGGAAAACGGCCGTTATTACGATCGCGTGGTGTATTGGGACAGCAAGATCAAGACGATACGCCCGTTGCTGAAATCGTTGCGCGAACATCAGCCGGATTTGGCGCTGATTCTGCACTCCCACCTGCCTTATGACATCATCAGCGCCGTACTGGCCGGGGCGAAGTACATTATCAGGGATAACTACAGCTCGGGCATTTGCGGGCTGGAGCCTTGGCTGACCAATTATATCTTCCATTATTACGGCCACTTTGTGCGCCGCAAACTGGAGCTGATTTCCATCTTAGGCTGCCGCAGCGACGATCCGACGATGGAAATTCCCGTGGATTATCAGCGCGGCGTCAAAAGCAGCGAGCATCCCACCATCGGTTTTCAGCTGGGGGCGTCAACAGAGTCGCGTTGCTGGCCGGTTTCGCACTATGCGCGGCTGGCCGATGAGCTGGTGGCGAAGCACCCCAATGTGCGCATCGTGCTGATTGGCGCACCGTTCGACGACGGCAAGGCCAAACAGTTTATGAGCCTGATCGGCCCGCAAACGCAGGCCTGCGTGGATAACCAGATCGGTAAAACGGGGCTGCAAGGCTTGCTGACGCTGATCGACAGTTTCCATGTTCTGGTCACCGGCGATACCGGGCCGCTGCATCTGGCGGTGGCGCTGAAGGTGAAAACCATCAGCCTGTTCGTGACCGCCGACTCACGCTCCACCGGCCCGATTCAGGATGCTGAACTGCACCGCATCATTCAGGTGTCGCGTACCGGCTATACGATGCCGCTGGAGGCGGAAAGCCCGATGGGGGTCATCCAGCCGCAGCGGATTTATGAGGAGCTGGTCGCGCACGTGCCTTTAGCGCGCTGAGGAGCGACGACGCACCGGCCGCCCGGCCGATGCGGTTAGTGCGGCTTGCGCCCGCGCAGCTTCGAAAGAAAGGTATCCACTCGCGCATAGCGCATCTGGCGGACTTTTTTGCCCGGCACGTCGCTGTTGCGGCAGATATCGGCGGCGCGGCGCAGGATGTGCAGCGTTGCCGGCGCGTAATGATAATAGCCGTATACCGCCTTCGACATGCTTTTCACCTCGGAAAAGCAGTTGGCCAGCATCAGGGCGGCCAACCGGCGCAGTGGCTCATCCCCGGGATGCTGCGCCACAAAACGCAGCATCTTCTCCATGGCGAACAGCAGATCTTCAATATCTTTGGGTTTGATATTGCGAGTGATGCCTTGGCTGTTATCCCGATAGAAATAGAGCTCGCAGTCCAGATGGGCGATGCGGCGGGTTTTGAAATACTGAAAAGGCGTGAAAATCACGTCTTCATAGCGCCTGCCGTCTTCGAACGTTTCCCCTTCCAGCAGCGTGCGTTTATACACGCGGCTCCAGAGATGCCACATCGAGCGTGCGAACAGCGGTTGCAGGCAGCCGAGCCCCAACTGTGAAAAGTCGTAGGTTACGGGCTGAGTCGCGCGGTTATCCGGCGTCGGCGGTTGTTCGGTGAACTTCTGATAATTAAAGTCGATCAGGTCATTTTCACCGGCGGTAAGCAGGGGCCGCAGGATTGCCAGATAGTCGTCGCTCAGCAGATCGTCGCCGTCGAGGAAAGTGAGATAGCGACCGGTGGCCAGCCGTAAGCCGACATTGCGGGCGTGCGCAATGCCGCCGTTGGGCTGTGAAGTAAAGACCACGCGCGGGTGCCGCCGCTGCGCCAGATATTGGCTGACCAGCGCGCCGGAGGCGTCGGTGGAGCCATCATCGATGATCACCACCTCGATATCGTCGCTAATCTGCGCAAATAACGAATCCAGCGCAGCGATAACGAACGCTTCATTATTATAAAACGGCACGATAACGCTGAGCAGCGGCTCCTGAGGATTCACGGGGTGGGCTCCTGAACAGGGGGCTGTTTCGGGACGGAAAGAACGGCGGCGATCAGCGCCAGGCAGAATATGACGGTGCCTTCCGTGCTGAAGAAGATGACGTCGCTCAGGCCGTAAACGAACAGGCTGGCGCTGACGCTCAGCAGCAGCGCGTTGCGCTGCGGCCGGAAGGAAGAGAAGAACAGGCTGACATAGAGCGCCAGCAGCAGCAGTACGCCCCAGATGCCCTTGAGCGAGTAGGTTTCCAGCAGCTCGTTGTGCAGGTGGACGTTGATGTAGGGCATGACGCCAGACAGGCGAGGTTGCTGTGCGACCATCGCACGGATCTCTTCACCGCGCTGCTCGGCGGATTGGCCCCAAGGGGCATCTGTTCCTGTACGCCATGCAATTACCTGCATCGACAGACGGGAAATGATGGAGTTATCTATCTCGGGTTTATCGATCAGTTGCATGTTGGTTTTGAAGTCGGCAATGCGTTGTTCAATCTGCGTTTTAAAGACGAACCCGCAGATGAGCAGCAACACTGGCACCGAGGAGACCAGTACAAACTTGTGTTTCCTGGAAACCAGCTGCTTGGTCGCCAGCAGCGACAGGCAGACCGCTACCGGGTAGACCAACATGGCCGCGCGCGTGCCGGTGAGCACCAGTGCAGAGAAGGACAGCAGGAACGCAGCGATGTACAACGCCAGGCGGTAGCGGGTGCGCAGCATCAGGATGGCTTGCATCATCACCAGATCGATGGCGGTCATCAGGTAGGCGGCGACCGTGGCGCGATCGAAGTTGAGCTCTACGCGCGGGATATCCAGCCGCAATCCCTGATAGAGGGAATAGCCGTTGACCGCCAAGCCGGTGGCGAGAGCCACGACGATCAGCAGGCGCTGCACGCACAACCGCTCATTGAGCGCGATCAGCAAAATGAAGGCGGTCGCGAGCTGCAGTTTGCCGGTCGACATATAAGAGCGATAAATATTGATGTACTCACCCGGCTGTTTGAAGTGATGCATCCAGAGGATGGTTCCCATGCCCACGCTGAACATCAGCGCGGGCAGCAGCAGATTTCTCGCGTTGCTGAAGTAGTAGCGCGGGTACAGGCAAACGGCGATAAAGGCGATGTAGCTGGAAACGTAAAACAGATTGCGTCCGGTCGCGGAACCGAAAGGGATGGTGCAAAAAGCGATGGCGCACCCCAGATAGATCAGATAGCTGAAGGCAGGGTGCGGCGTTCTGTGTTTTAGCATCGGGCGTGTTTTCCGGCTCACGTTTCAATTAAGCGATAAAGGATCGCAGCGTGTCGTCGAACTCAGCTTTGAACTGAGCATAGTTGAAATGTTCCGCAGGATAGCGCTGCGCATTTCGGCTCAGAGTCTGGTAGGTTTCGCGCGCCAGCAATTTCTCAACCGCATCCGCACAGTCGAGATGCGACAGCAGCTTGGGCGCGACCAGGCTGTCGGTCAACGGATCGTAGACCTCATGCGGGAAGTCGACCTCGATATTGGTGAGCTGCCGGTGTTGTTCGACGGTGACCGACGGCGTCAGGCCAATGCCGCAGACGCCGTCCTTGACCGCTTCCGGCTGGCCGTCAACCTGCGGGAAAATGACCGGCACGCCGAAATAGAGCGATTCCATGCAGGACAAGCCGAACGGCTCGGTGATCGGCGTGCTCATGTAGATGTGCGTGCGATTGAAGAAGCCGGCGACGTCATCCTGATAACCGCTGAAGGTGACGCGGTCGCCGAGCTGAAGCCGGGCCGCCAGCGCCTCGAACGCCGCGCGATCCGGCCCTTTGCCGGCCACTTCCAGCGTGACGTCATGCCCGCGCCGCAGCAGTTCCTGCATCATTAATAATGAAACGCTGATGCCTTTCAGGCTGACCAGGCGTGAAGCGGTGCCGATCCTGACCGGCTGCGACAGCGTTTTCGGCGCAGTGTCGATCCCCGCCGGCGTCTTGATGCGGTTGATCACCACGTGATTTGGGCAAGGCAGATTAAAACGCAGCTCCATCACCCGCTTCGACGCGTGCGAGGCGGAAATGACGCCGTCCAGCATGGCGAAGAAACTCAGCGTCTTTTTATTCTTGGGGTAACGCCAGGAGCAGCCGTGATCGTAGTAAACCAGTTTGCCGCGTTTGGGTTTGGCCGCCAGCCCCGGCACCAGGTCCCAGACGATCACCACGTCGGCGTTCGCCCGCTCGATTTTCCACTTCAGCAAAAATTTGCGCAGGAACTGCGGGCAGCGTAACGGCAGCGCATTGATCAGGCGGTTGGCGAAGGTGACGGGCTGATGCGCAGGCAGCTGGCGGCGGATCTCTTCGCCAATGTCGCCGCTGATGCACAAGACTTGGTTGCTGCCGTCGGTGGTATCGTTGATGTACTGCAGGAACAGGCGTTCGACGCCGCCCATTTTACCCAGGTTGATAATATGCAGTTTTTTCATGCTATAACCTTTTGCAACGCCTGCCATGCCGTATCGGCGTCGATTGTCGCCATGCTTTTTTCCGGCGAAATCAGCGAGTGCTGATTTTGCCCGTAGCCGCCGATCAGGCCGGGATCGGTCGGCCCGAACAGCGTGATGTTGGGTTTGTCGAGCGCGGCGGTCAAATGGCTGAGCCCGGTGTCGACCGAGACCACGCCCTTGGCGCCGGCCAGCACCTCGGCCACCTGCTGCAGGCTGAGCTTCGGCAGCACTTCGACATGTGAAAAACCTTCCGCCAACCGCAGCGCGCGCTGATGTTCATGCTCTGCGCCCCACGGCAGTTTGATCTTCAGCCCGCTGTCGGCCGTCAGCGCGATCAGCTCGCGCCAGTTCTGCTCCGGCCAGTGCTTGTCGTCACGCGTCGTCGCGTGCAGAAACACCAAATACTGCCCGGCATCGGCCGGCGGGCGGCTGAGAAAGCGCGCGGCGATGGCGTAATCGCCGTAGCTGCCCGGTTTGTCGTAACCGAGGCTTTTGGCGAACAGCTCACGCGTGCGTTCCACCGCGTGCTGCTGTTTGTCTATCTCATGGCGCACGTTGTAGAACCAGCTGGCGAACGGCTCGCGCGCGCTCTTGCAGTCCGGGCCATGTTTGTTGCCTTTGGCGATGCGCGTGATCAGCGCGGCGCTTTTGATCAGGCCCTGAGCGTCGATCACCACGTCGTAGCGACGTTCTTGCAGCGCGCGCTTGAAGTCGCAGCGCTGTTGCCGGGTGTCGTTGCCGAACCAGTTCTTGCGCCAGCGGCGAATGGCCACCGGGATCACGCGATCCACCGCCGGGTGCCAGGTGGGGATTTGGCTGAAGCCTTCTTCCACTACCCAGTCGAAGCGGATATCGGGAATGGCCTGCAGCGCGTCGGTCAGGGCGGGCAGCGTATGCAGCACGTCCCCCATCGAGGAGGTTTTTACGATTAACACCTGCATGACTATTCCTCGCTGGCGACAAGTAACGGCGTCAGCGCGTCCAACACTTGCTGCGGCTGAATATCGATCAAACTTTGGTGGTACCCCTGCTCGGCATCGCCCTTACGCACCTTGTGGTAGCCGCTGATCAAGCGAATGACCCGCGCCTTGTCGGAGAGCGGCGGCGTGAAGTCGGGGCTGCTTGGGCCGTACAAGGCTATCAGCGGTTTGTTCAACGCTGCGGCAACGTGCATTAAGCCCGAGTCGTTGCTGACCACTGCCCGGCAGGCCGCGATCAGGATCACCGCCTGCTCCAGCTGGGTTTTTCCGGCCAGGTTAAGGCAGAAATCGCGCGCGTCTTCCTGCAGCGCGGCGCGGATTTGTTCGCCGGCCTCGTGGTCTTTCGCCGAACCGAACAGCGCTATTTGATAGCCGCTCTCGATCAGCCGCTGAGCCAGCGCCGCGTAGTGATAGTGCGGCCAGCGTTTGGCGGGGCCGAACTCCGCGCCCGGGCAGAAGCCGACGATCGGTCGGCTGCCGGTCAGGTTGAACGCTGCGGTGGTGTCGGCGATTTCTTCGTCGCTCACCTGCAGCTGCGGCCACAGCAGCGGCTGCGGCAGATCGTCGGCGCGCTGAATGCGGCCTTTGTCATAGGCCAGCGCCACGTAGCGCTGCACCATCAGCGGGAAGGCCGCCTTGTCGAGCACGCGGACGTCGTTCAGCAGGCCGTAACGCATTTCGCCCCGCCAGCCGGTACGCTGCGGGATATCGGCAAAGAAAGGCACCAGCGCGGATTTGAACGAGTTGGGTAGAACGTAAGCGCGATCGTAACGGTTGGCGCGCAGGGCGCGCCCCAGGCGGCGGCGCTCGCCGAGCCCCAGCGCGCCGTGGCCCAGCGGCATCGCCAGCGCCTGATTGACTTCCGGCATGCGCGCCAGCAGCGGGCGGCACCAGGCCGGCGCCATCACATCGATCTCCGCCGACGGGTATTCGGCCTTCAGGGTGCGATAGAGACTTTGCGACATCATCATGTCGCCAACCCAAGAAGGGCCGATAACCAGTATTTTCATACCCAGCGTTAATTCCTTCAGCTTATGCGGTGCGGTTCAACCAGGCCATGTACTCTTTCACGCCTTCGGCGACCGTTTTGAACGGTGCGTCGTAGCCTGCGGCGCGCAGCTTGGTCAGATCGGCCTGGGTGTAAGCCTGATAGCGGCCCTTCAGCTTCTCCGGGAACTCGATGTATTCCACCGCGCCCTTCTGGTGGAAGTCCACCACCGCGTCGGCCACCGCCTGGAAGGTTTCCGCCCGGCCGGTGCCGCAGTTGAAGATGCCGGATTTACCGGTTTCCCAGAACCACAGGTTAACCGCCGCCACGTCGCCGACGTAGATGAAGTCACGCTTGAAGTTTTCGCTGCCGGCGAACAGCTTCGGGTTTTCGCCGCGGTTGATCTGGGTATTCAGGTGGAAGGCGACGCTGGCCATGCTGCCTTTGTGGCCTTCGCGCGGGCCGTAAACGTTGAAGTAGCGGAAGCCGCAGATCTGCGAGTCCGCTTCCGGCAGGATCTCGCGCACGTACTGGTCGAACAGGAATTTGGAGTAGCCGTACACGTTGAGCGGCGCTTCATACTCCCGCTCTTCGATGAACTCTTCGCGGCCGCCGTAAGTGGCGGCGGAGGAGGCGTACAGGAACGGGATTTCGCGATCCAGGCAGTAGTGCAGCAGGTCTTTGGAGTACTGATAGTTATTGTCCATCATGTACTTGCCGTCCCACTCGGTGGTCGCGGAGCAGGCGCCTTCGTGGAAGACCGCTTCGATATCGCCCAGATCGTCGCCGGCCACGATGCTGGCAATAAAGTCTTCTTTATCGATATAGTCGGCGATGTCCAGATCGACCAGGTTGACGAACTTGGTGCCGTCTTTCAGGTTATCCACCACCAGGATATCACGATATCCCTTGTCGTTCAGTGCCTTAATGATGTTGCTGCCGATCATGCCGGCGCCGCCAGTGACGATAATCATTGGGTTACCCCTGCTAAGCTGCTGGCGGGGCACAATGCCCCACGCTCAATGGCGGTTATCATAGCATTTCATGCCGCGGCAAACAGCGGAAGGGCTCCGAATATCCCGCATTGCCATTGAAGCCCGCCTTTTGCCGTGATATCTGCTGCAATTTTAATATTCTCTCCCGCGCATTCTCGTCAGTTTGGTTACAAATCAGTAAAATATGCCGCAAATAGCCCAATCCTGGAGATAACCGAATGTCAGCGTCTTTTTATCAGCAGTTGGAACAACAGCTTGCCGCCACTCGCAGTGAAGGGCTGTTCAAGGAAGAACGCATCATCACCTCCGCGCAACAGGCGGATATCGCCGTTGCCGACGGCAGCCATGTGATCAACTTCTGCGCCAATAACTACCTGGGTTTGGCCAATCATCCGGCGCTGATCGCCGCCGCCAAGTCGGGAATGGACAGCCACGGTTTCGGCATGGCGTCGGTGCGCTTCATCTGCGGCACCCAGGACAGCCACAAGCAGCTGGAACAGAAACTGGCGGCTTTCTTGGGCATGGAAGACGCGATCCTGTACTCCTCCTGCTTCGACGCCAACGGCGGGCTGTTCGAAACCCTGCTGGGCCCGGAAGACGCCATTATCTCCGATGCGCTGAACCACGCGTCGATCATCGACGGCGTGCGCCTGTGCAAGGCCAAGCGCTATCGCTACGCCAATAACGACATGACCGAGCTGGCCGCACAGCTGAAGCAGGCCAAAGCCGACGGCGCGCGTCACATCCTGATCGCCACCGACGGCGTATTCTCGATGGACGGCGTGATCGCCAACCTGAAAGGGGTTTGCGATCTGGCGGACGAGTATCAGGCTCTGGTGATGGTGGATGACTCCCACGCGGTGGGCTTTGTCGGCGCCAACGGGCGTGGCACCCATGAATACTGCGAAGTGATGGGCCGCGTCGATATCATTACCGGTACGTTAGGCAAAGCGCTGGGCGGCGCTTCCGGCGGCTACACCGCCGCCAAGAAAGAAGTGGTGGAGTGGCTGCGCCAGCGTTCGCGCCCGTACCTGTTCTCCAACTCGCTGGCGCCGGCGATCGTCGCCGCGTCGATCAAAGTGCTGGAACTGCTGGAAGAGGGCGACGCCCTGCGCGATCGCCTGTGGGCTAACGCGCGTCTGTTCCGCGAAAAAATGACCGCCGCCGGCTTCACATTGGCCGGCGCCGATCACGCCATCATCCCGGTCATGCTGGGTGAGGCGAAGCTGGCGCAGGAATTCGCCAATGCGTTGCTCAAGGAAGGCATCTATGTGACCGGTTTCTTCTATCCGGTGGTGCCGAAAGGCCAGGCGCGCATCCGCACCCAGATGTCCGCCGACCACACCCCGGAGCAAATCGAACGCGCAGTGGCGGCGTTTACACGTATCGGTAAGGATCTTGGCGTTATTGCATAAGGTAAAACCATGAAAGCACTGTCAAAACTGAAAGCGGAAGAAGGGATTTGGATGACCGACGTGCCTCAGCCGGAGCTGGGCCACAACGACATCATGATCAAAATCCGCAAAACCGCGATCTGCGGCACCGATGTGCATATCTACAACTGGGACGAGTGGTCGCAAAAAACCATTCCGGTTCCGATGGTGGTCGGCCATGAATACGTGGGCGAAGTGGTGGCGATCGGTCAGGAAGTCAAAGGTTTCAGCATCGGCGATCGCGTGTCCGGCGAAGGCCATATCACCTGCGGCCACTGCCGCAACTGCCGCGGCGGCCGCACGCACCTGTGCCGCAACACCGTCGGCGTGGGCGTGAACCGTCCGGGCAGCTTCGCGGAATACCTGGTGATCCCGGCGTTCAACGCCTTCAAGATCCCGGATAACATCTCCGACGAACTGGCTTCGATCTTCGATCCGTTCGGCAATGCGGTGCACACCGCGCTGTCGTTCGATCTGGTGGGGGAAGACGTGCTGGTCTCCGGCGCCGGCCCGATCGGCATCATGGCGGCGGCGGTGTGCAAACACGTCGGCGCCCGTCATGTGGTGATCACCGACGTTAACGAATACCGTCTGGAACTGGCGCGCAAGATGGGCGTGACCCGCGCGGTGAACGTCAGCAAGGAAAACCTCAACGACGTGATGGCCGAGCTGGGCATGACCGAAGGGTTCGACGTCGGTCTGGAAATGTCCGGCGCGCCGCCGGCGTTCCGCACGCTGCTCAATGCGATGAACCACGGCGGGCGTATCGCCATGCTGGGCATTCCGCCTTCGGACATGTCGATAGACTGGAACCAGGTTATCTTCAAAGGGCTGTTTATCAAAGGGATTTACGGCCGCGAAATGTTCGAAACCTGGTACAAGATGGCGGCGCTGATCCAGTCCGGCTTGGATTTGACCCCGATCATCACCCACCGCTTCTCGATCGACGAGTTCCAGCAGGGCTTCGACGCCATGCGCTCCGGCAAGTCGGGTAAAGTGGTGCTGAGCTGGGATTGATCCCGGCAAACGTGAAAAGGGCCGGCATGCCGGCCCTTTTTTATGCTTGCGGTTTGGCTTGCGTCCAGTGCTGCCAATGACGCTTGATGAAGGTCACCGGCGGCGAGCTGGCGATGCTGTCGGCGATGACGCTCAGCGCGGTACCGGCGTTGGTTTTTTCCTTCGGCGGTTTGACCTTGCACTGCTTGATGCCGCCGCTGAACGGGTTCTTCGGCTGCGGTTTTTGCGGTTTGACCGGCGGCGGGACGTAGCTGCCGCCAGCGTTGCCCTGCGGTTCGTTCAGCAGCGCGCTCGGTTTGACCAGCACGATATCGGCGGGCAGCGATGGCAGCATCTGCTGCAGCACCTTTACCGTCGCCGGGCGCGGGTGGCCGATGGCGATGGCGGAGCCGTTGCGCCGCGCCAATTCGACCGCGCGGTTGAACTGGCGGCGGATGTCGGCTTCGTTCGCGGTATCGTCGAGAAACACCTTGCGTTTGATCACTTTCACGCCGGTGCCGACCGCGGCGCGGGTCGCCTGGCTGCTGCCGATGGTCATGCTGTCGAGGAAGTACAGGCGGTAGCTTTCGAGCGCCTGCATCACTTTCTGCATGCCCGGCAGGCTGGAGGTCATGGCGCTGCCCATGTGGTTGTTCATGCCGACCGCGTAGGGCACGTTGTTCACCGCATTGCGGATGATGCGCTGGATCTCTTCGCTGCTCATGGAAGGCTGCAGGGTATCGCGCTCCAGCGGCTGCTTGCTGAGCGGCGCCATCGGCATGTGGATCAAGACTTCGCGGCCCTGGCTGTGGGCGCGGGTGGCCATCAGGCGGGCATGCGGCGCGTTGGGCAACACCGCGACCGAGATCGCCGTCGGCATTTGCAGCACCGCGTTTTCTTCGTGAGGGCGGTAGCCCACGTCATCGATGACGATGGAGAGTTTTCCTGCCTGCGCAGCGTAAACCTGCAGCAGACAGCCTATTAACAGAGCTGTTCGGATTTTGACATAGCGCAAATCTATCTTCCCAACCACGGCAGTGGGTTAACCGCCTGTCCCTGACGACGGATTTCGAAATAGAGCGACGGCGTTCCCTGGCCGCCGCTGGTGCCGACCAGAGCGATCGGCTGACCGGCGCGCACCTGCGCCCCGACGTTGACCAACGCGCTTTGGTTGTAGCCGTACACGCTCATGTCGCCTTTACCGTGTTCGACCACCACCATCAGGCCATAGCCTTGCAGCCAGTCGGCCAGCAGCACGCGGCCATCGGCGACGGCTTTCACTTCGCTGCCTTCGCGGGCTTCGATCACCATGCCTTTCCAGCGTAGCTCGCCCTGCTGCTGTTCGCCAAAGCCGTGCAGCGTGCGGCCGCGCACCGGCCACATCAGCTGGCCGGCCGGACGACCGAGGCCGCCGGTTCGCGCCATCAGCGAGCGATCGGCTTCGCTAGGTTTGTAGGTCGTGCCGGTTTTCTTCGCCTGCTGCTCCTTGATGCGCACCTGTTCGCGCACCTTGGCCGCTTCACGCGCTTCGCGTTCGGCGCGCGCACGGGCTTCGCGCTCCGCCCGAGCGATCTTGTCGCGCATGCGGGCTTCGTTCTGGCGCAGTTCCACCAGGCGTTGTTGGTCTTTTTCCAGCGAGGCTTCCAGCGCGGTCAGCGTTTTCTTGCGGGCGCCACGCGCCTGCTCCAGCTTCTGCTGCTGCGTCTGTTGCTCGCCCAGTAAGGATTTTTGCTGGCCCTGTTTGGCCACCAGCGTGGTTTTTTGCTTCGCCAGCTCGGCGCGGGTCTGCTTCAGCTCTTCGATGGTTTTCTGACGCGCTTCGTTCAGATAGCCGAAATAGGCCAGAATACGTTCGCTGCGCTGGCTTTCTTCACCGCTGAGGATCAGCTGCACGGCGCTGTGCTGCCCTTGCCGGAAGGCGGCGTCGAGCTGTTTGGCGAGGAGGTTTTGTTGGGTCGATTGCTGCTTTTGCAGTTTGGCTATCGAGGCGTTCAGGCCGGAAATGTCTTTGCCCAGCTGGGTGAGCGTGCCCTGGGTGTCGCGCAACTGGCGGCTGGCCTGGGCGATGGTTTTTTCCTGCTGACGCAGCTGATCCTGCAGCGAGCTGCGCTGCTGTTGCTGCTGCTTCACCGCTTTTTCTTTCTCGGCGATGCTCTGCTGGATGTCTTTCAGCTGGGATTTATTGTCTTCCGCCGCCTGGCCGGCGAGCGGCAACAGCAAGACGCCAGCGCAAAATACGCTGGCGCACATGGCGGTGAACGTCCTTGGCGCGGTGCGTTCAGGCAGCGGTCGGCTGCCTGCGTTTGCGCTTCGGGTTACCCTTGATAGTGCAAAAAACGCCTTCTCCCTCATGGAGAAGGATTATTCCACGATGAACAGCGGCTTACCAGTCATCTCTTGCGGGATTTCCATTCCCATCAGCGTTAACAGGGTTGGCGCGATGTCCGAAAGCTTGCCGCCTTCGACCGCCCGCGCCGGTTTGCCGACGTAAATCAATGGCACCGGCAGGCTGGTGTGGGCGGTGTGCGCCTGGCCGGTGGCCGGATCGCGCATCTGCTCGGCGTTGCCGTGATCGGCGGTGATCAGCAGCTGGCCGTCGACGTCGCGCACTGCATCAACCACCTGGGCGATGCAGGCGTCCAGCGTCTCCACCGCTTTGACCGCCGCTTCATACACGCCGGTATGCCCTACCATGTCGCCGTTCGGGTAGTTGCAGATAATGGCATCGTATTTGCCGCTGCGGATGGCGCTCAGCAGCTTGTCGGTCAGCTCGGCGGCGCTCATCTCCGGCTGCAGATCGTAGGTGGCGACCTTCGGCGAGTTGACCAGCACGCGGTCTTCGCCCTTGAACGGCGCTTCTACGCCGCCGTTATAGAAGAAGGTGACGTGGGCGTATTTTTCGGTTTCCGAGATGCGCAGCTGGGTTTTGTCGTGCTTCATCAGCCATTCGCCGAAGGTGTTGGCCAGCGACGCCGGCGGATAGGCGCAGGCGGTCGCGATGTCGGCGGCGTATTCGGTCAGCATCACGAAATCGCCGAACTGTACCTGCTTGGCGCGTGGGAAACCGTCGAAATCCGCGTTCACGAAGGCGCGGGTGATCTGGCGCGCGCGGTCGGCGCGGAAGTTCATGAAGATCAACGCGTCGCCGTCCTGCATTGCGGCATCGGCCTCACCGGCGGCGCGGATCACGGTCGGTCTGACGAACTCGTCGTTTTCACCGCGCTGATAAGCGGCCTGCAGGCCGGCGATCGCATCCTCGGCCACGGCGTCGCCTTTGGTCGCGGTCAGCAGGTCATAGGCCAGCTGCACGCGATCCCAGCGGTTGTCGCGGTCCATCGCGTAGTAGCGGCCGATCAGCGAGGCGATGCGCCCGACGCCCAACGCGGCGAAGGCGTCACGGCAGCGTTGCAGCGGGGCTTCGGCGCTGCGCGGCGGCGTGTCGCGCCCGTCGAGGAAGGCATGCAGATAAACGGCTTTGGCGCCGCGTTGGGCGGCCAGCTTGATCATGGCCAGGATGTGCTCGTCGTGGCTGTGCACGCCGCCCGGCGACAGCAGGCCCATGATATGCACCGCCTTGTCGGCCGCTACGGCCTTATCGACGGCGGCGGTCAGCACCGGGTTGGCGAAGAAGTCGCCGTCGGCGATCGCTTTGTCCAGCCGGGTCAGATCCTGGTACACGATGCGCCCGGCACCCAAATTGACGTGGCCGACTTCGGAGTTGCCCATTTGGCCGTCGGGCAGGCCGACATCCAGCCCGGAAGCGGCGATCAGCGTATGCGGCTGCTCCCGCCACAGGCGATCCATCACCGGGGTGCCGGCGTTCAGGATCGCGTTGTCCTGCCGCTCTTCACGATGGCCGTAACCGTCCAGGATCACCAGTACCATCGGTTTTTTGTTGCTCGACATTGCATTGACCTCTTATGAACTTTTTAAGCTGCGAATAGCCATGCGCCCGCCGCAGGCATGGCTATTCACCCTCGAAAAACCGGCTGATTTTACACCGCCGGCGGCGATAAATAGCCCAAAGAGATCAAGGTTGCGGCGAATCGCGCGGGCTTTTATGCTCTGACGTCGGGAATTTCTCAGCGCAGCCCGCAGTTTCTACAATCGCGCTTGCTTATTGGCTGTATTTGCCGCACTCGGCAGGTATACTCTGGAACCTTGACTTATTTATCCCTTAACTGACGGGAGTTGTTACACCCCATGCTGCAAGAAATTATGCCATTCGTAAGCAGACACCCTATTCTGAGCCTGGCTTGGATCGCTCTGCTGGTCGCCGTGATCGTCATGACCTTCAAAAGCCGTTTCTCCAAGGTTAAAGAGATCGCCCGCGGTGAAGCTATTCGCCTGATCAACAAAGAAGAAGCCGTGGTGGTCGACACCCGCAGCCGCGACGATTTCCGCCGTGGTCACCTGGCCAACGCCATCAACCTGACCGCCAGCGAAATCAAAAACGGCAGCCTGGGCGAGCTGGAAAAACACAAAGCGCAGCCGATCATCGTCGTGTGCGCCAACGGCACCGCCTCCCGCGAGCCGGCGGAGAACCTGAGCAAGGCCGGTTTTGAAAAGGTGACGATGCTGAAAGACGGCATTTCCGGCTGGAGCGGAGAAAACCTGCCGCTGGTGCGCGGTAAGTAACCGTTTAACCTATTTGAGGTGGCAATCCATGGCTAACATTGATATCTACACCAAAGCGACCTGTCCGTTCTGCCATCGCGCCAAGGCGCTGTTGAACAGCAAGGGCGCGGCGTTTAACGAGATCGCCATCGACGGCGATAACGCCAAGCGCGAAGTGATGATCGAGCGCAGCGGGCGCAACACGGTGCCGCAGATTTTCATCGACGGCCGGCATATCGGCGGCTGCGATGATTTATATGAACTCGATGCTCGCGGCGGCCTGGATCCGCTGCTTTAAGCAGCTTGCCGGTTCACCGAGTGTCAATAAGGACGTTTAACCAAGGGTATTACTCACATGTCAGAACAAAACAGCACCGAAATGGCTTTCCAGATCCAACGTATTTATACCAAGGACATCTCCTTCGAAGCGCCGAACGCGCCGCAGGTTTTCCAGCAGGAATGGCAGCCGGAAGTTAAACTTGATCTGGATACCGCGTCCAGCCAGCTGGCTGACGAAGTGTATGAAGTGGTACTGCGCGTAACCGTGACGGCGAGCCTGGGCGAAGAAACTGCGTTCCTGTGCGAAGTGCAACAGGCGGGCATCTTCTCGGTAGCAGGCATCGAAGGCACGCAGCTGGCGCATTGCCTGGGTGCATACTGCCCGAACATCCTGTTCCCGTATGCGCGCGAGTGCATCACCAGCCTGGTTTCCCGCGGCACATTCCCGCAGCTGAACCTGGCACCGGTCAACTTTGACGCGCTGTTCATGAACTATCTGCAGCAGCAGGCGGAAGGCGAAGGTGCCGCACCACATCAGGATGCCTGATGAACACCGTCAATGCTTCAATGACTGTCATCGGTGCCGGCTCGTACGGCACCGCATTGGCCATTACGCTGGCGCGTAACGGCCACTCCGTGGTGCTGTGGGGGCACAACCCCGCGCAAATTCAAACGTTGCAGCAAGATCGCTGCAATCAGGCGTTTCTGCCCGACGTTCCCTTCCCCGATACCCTGCTGCTTGAAGCCGATTTGGCGCGTGCGCTGGCGGCCAGCCGCGACGTGCTGGTGGTGGTGCCGAGCCACGTGTTCGGCGACGTGCTGCGCCAGCTGAAGCCGCATCTGCGCCCGGACGCCCGTATCGTGTGGGCCACCAAGGGGCTGGAAGCGGAAACCGGCCGGTTGCTGCAGGACGTGGCGCGTGAGGCGTTGGGCGAGACGATCCCGCTGGCGGTGCTCTCCGGGCCGACGTTCGCCAAAGAGCTGGCCGCCGGCCTGCCGACGGCGATCGCGCTGGCGGCGACCGATGCGCAGTTCGCCGACGATCTGCAACAGCTGCTGCACTGCGGCAAGAGCTTCCGCGTCTATAGCAATCCCGACTTCATCGGCGTGCAGCTTGGCGGCGCGGTGAAGAACGTGATCGCCATTGGCGCCGGCATGTCCGACGGCATCGGTTTCGGCGCCAACGCCCGCACCGCGTTGATTACACGCGGGCTGGCGGAAATGAGCCGTCTGGGTTCTGCGCTGGGCGCCGATCCTTCGACGTTCATGGGCATGGCGGGGCTGGGGGATCTGGTGCTAACCTGCACGGACAACCAATCGCGCAACCGCCGCTTCGGCATTATGCTGGGGCAGGGCAAAGGCGTGCAGGAAGCGCAGGACAGCATCGGCCAGGTGGTCGAGGGCTATCGCAATACCAAAGAGGTGTTGGCGCTGGCGCAGCGGCACGGCGTGGAAATGCCGATCACCGAACAGATTTATCAGGTGCTTTACTGCCATAAAGACGCCCGCGAAGCGGCGCTGAGCCTGCTGGGGCGAGCCCGAAAGGACGAAAAACCCAGCGCGTGACATAAAACGATATGCCGGGGCAGCGTGCTGACCCCGCAAATGACCTGGGCCGCTTCGCGCTACCGTGTGAAGCGGCCCGTTTGGCAAGGCAGAGGGGAATGTGATGTCGTCAGAAGAGTTGGAGCAGGTCTGGAACAGCATTAAATCAGAAGCGCGAGCACTGGCTGATTGTGAACCGATGCTGGCCAGCTTTTTCCATGCGACGTTGCTCAAGCACGAGAACCTGGGCAGCGCGCTCAGCTATATGCTGGCCAACAAGCTGGCGACGCCGATCATGCCCGCCATCGCGGTGCGCGAGGTGGTGGAAGAGGCCTACAAGTCCGACAACCAGATGATCGTTTCGGCGGCGCGCGATATCCTTGCGGTGCGGCTGCGCGACCCGGCGGTCGATAAATATTCCACGCCGCTGCTTTACCTGAAAGGGTTCCATGCGCTGCAGGCTTACCGTATCGGTCACTGGCTGTGGCAGCAAGGGCGGCAAGCGCTGGCTATCTACCTGCAAAATCAAATTTCCGTCGCCTTCGGCGTGGACATCCACCCGGCGGCGACCATCGGCTGCGGCATCATGCTCGACCACGCCACCGGCATCGTGATCGGTGAAACGGCGGTGGTGGAGAACAACGTCTCTATCCTGCAGTCGGTCACCCTGGGCGGTACCGGTAAAACCAGCGGCGATCGTCACCCGAAAATTCGCGAAGGGGTGATGATTGGTGCCGGCGCCAAAATTCTCGGCAATATCGAAGTGGGCAAGGGCGCGAAGATCGGCGCGGGCTCGGTGGTCTTGCAGGCGATACCGCCGCATACCACCGCCGCCGGCGTACCGGCGCGCATCGTCGGGCGTCCGGAGAGCGATACGCCGTCGATGGATATGGACCAATACTTCAACGGCACCAATCACGGCTTTGAGTACGGCGACGGCATTTGAGTGCCGTCTGCGCAGCCATTCAGGGGGAGCTTCGGCTCCCCCTGTGTTTTTCAGGCGGCGGTCAGCCCTGTTTCGGGAAGTTGGTGATATCGGTAACGATGTCGTCGATCGCCGCCTTAACGTCATCCGCCGTGACCGGCGTGCTGTCGTTGTTGACGGTTTTGCCGTAAGCCTTGCGTACCACTTCCATCACCGTTTTACCGGTATCCTGGTCGATCAGCTCGCCTTCGATATACAGCGCGGTATTTTGCGTCCGGTGCCCGGTCGCCGCCATGGTGCTGGCAACGACCGCCGCGACCGGTACCACCTCATAGAACTTCATGTCTTCGTTTTCGGCGGAAACGGCGGTGATGGCGAGTTTGGCTACTAACACACGTGAGCCTGCCGGGCTGGGCAGAATGGTGAAGCGGTTCTGCAGCGCGGCTTTAATCCGCTGGGTCGCATACGCCTTGATTTTGTTCAGCGTGTCCTGGCTGACGCGCGTGGTCGGTTTTTCCGCCGGGAAATAGACCACCGGTTGGAAATAGAGGCCGCGGTAGTTGGATTCCTTGTAGTTTGGATCTATCCAGCGCAGCGTTTTATGGCCGCTTGGCGAGGTGGTTTCCTGCAGTTTGCTGTAATCGGACAAGAAGCCCGAATATTGAGACGTTTGGGTGACTTTGGACGAACAGCCCGCCAGCAACAGGCCCGCTGCCAGAACCGCCATGGCAACGCTCAAGCGTTGTTTCTTCATATGGTTTCCTATGATGAGTGGTGATTACCCTTACAAAACATAGCGCATTATCTGTGCCTCATCGGGCATTTTCGGGGCCGGGCGTGCCCTGCCGTGGCCTTTTTTCAGGATCGTGATGCGCCGCCGGTTTTCGCCGCCAGCGCCGGTGATAAGGCGGCGAGTAGGGTATCCGCTCTGGCCAGCGCCTGGCGTTGCTCAACTTGCCATAGGGGCAACAACGGCCAGAGATCCGCCTGATGCTCGGCCTGCAGGCACCAGACCTCCCGATCGTGCCAGTCGCCGAGGGCGTTTTGCGCCGCTTTGAGGCCCGCCGTCGCTTCGGCAGAGAGGGAAAGGCGTTGCGGATAGGCTTCGGCGGCATAACGCAGGCGTTTTATCAGCAGCCGCAGACGGTGGCGATCGTAGCCGGTATCGGCCAATGCCCGGCGCAGTTGCCGCTGCTGGCGCTGTAGGCGCCGGTTCAGGCGGTATTTGGCGGTGCGTCGCGCGGTGCGGCGGAAGCGGCGCGGCCAGGCGTGCAACAGCGAGGGAAAGTCGATGAGCTGCGGATGGGCGAGCAGTTGACGGCAGCGAGCCTGAAGATCGCTCCGGCGCACGTTGGCCTGCCAATCGAGGCGATGGCGCGCCAGGTCGGCGCTCAGCACCTCGAGATCGCGCAGCGGCGTCGTGAGCCTGCCCAACTCGGCGGCGGCCCGATCGAGCCGCGTTGCGCCGGGGCAGCCGCGCAACGGGCGCAGCAGGCTGCGAATGCGGCGCAGACAGACGCGCAGGTCGTGCAGCGCTTCGCTGTCTTGCGCCTGCTGCAGCCGCAGCAGCGCCTCGTTCAGCGCCGTCTCGAGGCGGCGAAGCTGGGTGACAATATCCTCGATGAAAGCCATGTGCCGTTCCTGGAAAGAACATCGCAGCGATGATGCTTCCAGTATGGCGCGTCGTCGCGGATTATGCCTTGATCAGCGCGCCGGCATAGTCCAGCTGCCGCCAGGCCTCATACACCACCACCGATACGGCATTCGACAGGTTCATGCTGCGGCTTTGCGCCTGCATCGGGATGCGGATTTTTTGCTGCGCAGGCAGCGCATCGAGGATGTCGGCGGGCAACCCGCGCGTTTCCGGGCCGAACAGCAGGTAGTCGCCGGCCTGATAGCTGACGGCGCTGTGCGCCGGCGTGCCTTTGGTGGTCAGGGCAAACAGCCGCTGTGGGTTTTCGGCGGCGAGAAAGGCGGCGTAATCGGCATGGCGGCTGACGCGGGTGAACTCATGGTAGTCCAGCCCGGCGCGGCGCAGGCGCTTGTCGTCCCACGGGAATCCCAGCGGTTCGATCAGGTGCAGGTTAAAGCCGGTATTGGCACACAGGCGGATGATATTGCCGGTGTTGGGTGGAATTTCGGGTTCAAATAAAACGATGTTCAGCATGTTGCAGGCCCCTCGTGAACGAGGGGCGCAGGATAGCAAACTCTTACTGTTCTGTCTTAGTCGACAGACGTTGATGATGCAGCGGCAGCCACAGCACCAGCCGCAGGCCGCCAAGCGGGCTGTCTTCGGCCTTCACCCAGCCGCGATGCTGGTTGACCGCCGCTTCGACGATCGCCAGGCCGAGGCCGGTGCCGCCGGATTCGCGGTCGCGCGCTTCATCGGTGCGGTAGAACGGACGGAAGATCTGCTCGCGATCTTCGGCGCTGACGCCGGGGCCGTCGTCGTCAACCTCGATGGTCACGCCCTGATTGTCGGCGCTGAACGCCACGGCAATGCGGGTGTGCGAATAACGCAGGGCGTTGCGCACGATGTTTTCCAACGCGCTGTCCAGCGCACTCGCGTTGCCGAACAGCGTCCACGGGCCGGGCGGCGCGGTGATCTCCAACTGCTTGCCCATCTGTTCCGCTTCGAAACGGGCGTTGTCCAGCACGTCGGCCCACAGGTCGTTGGCCTTCAGCTGCTCGCGCGCCAGCTCGCCTTTTTGCTGCCCGCGCGACAGCGCCAGCAGATCGTTGATCATCGAATCCAGCCGCTGCGCTTCGGTTTCGATGCGCGCCAGCTCGTGGCCTTCACCATGGCGGCGACGCATCAACGCGGTGGCCAGCTGCAGGCGCGTCAGCGGCGTGCGCAGCTCGTGCGAGATGTCCGAGATCAGCCGTTGCTGCGCGTTCATCATGCGCTCCAGCGCGCTGACCATCTGGTTGAAGCTGGCGCCGGTGGCCAGAAACTCCTGCGGGCCGGCCTCCAGTTCCGGATGCTGCTTCAGGTTGCCACGCGCCACGTCATCGGCGGCGTTCTTCAGCTTGCGTGCCGGTTTCGCCAGGCTCCAGGCCAGCCACAGCAGCAGCGGGGCGCTGATCAGCATGGTGACGATCAGCAGCAGCAGCGGCCGGTCGAACATCAGGTTGATGAAATCGGATTGCGGGCTGTTGGCGGGGCGGATCAGGTACAGCTGGTAGTTGTCTTCGCCGTCGCGCACCGCGAACGGCCCGACCAGCTCGACGCGACCGTACTTTTTCTTCTTCGGATGATCTGAATTATCGGATTGGCCGATGAAGTTGCGGACGATTTGCATTTCATTGCGCTGCGCGCCGATCACCCGGCCTTCGCTGGTGACCAGCAGCAGGCGTTGGCCCGGCGGCGCCCATTTGTCGATGGCGCGGAACAGGCGGCGCCACCACATCAGATCGTTGGCCGGATCGTTTTGCAACTCGGCCTCGACGTGCTGTTCCAGCATCAACCCCTGCCGCTGCTCGCTGTCGAGCAGCGAGGTCATTTGGCGGGAGTCGAGCTTGGGCACCATCAGCACCAACATTAGCACCAGGGCTAACGTGAACCAGAAAATGGCGAAGATGCGTGCCGTCAAACTGTTGATCATGTTGCAGATACCATCAAATAACCCCGCCCGCGCAGGGTTTTGAACCACGGATGCCCGTCTTTGCGATCCGGCAGCTTACGCCGCAGGTTGGAAATGTGCATGTCGATGGCGCGATCGAACGGGGTCAGGCGTTTGCCCAGCACTTCCTGGCTCAGCAGTTCGCGCGACACCACCTGGCCGAGATGCTGCGCCAGCAGGTAAAGCAGGGTGAATTCGGTGCCGGTCAGATCCAGTACCTGACCGTCGAAGCTGGCCTCCTGGCGGCCGGGGTTGAGCTGCAGGCCATCGACATCCAGCGTCGGGGCGCCGCTGTCGACCTGCTGCTGCTGTTCGCTCCAGTTGGAACGGCGCAGAATGGCGCGAATGCGCGCGACCAGTTCGCGATCGTTGAAGGGTTTCGGCAGGTAATCATCGGCGCCCAGCTCCAGACCCAGCACGCGGTCCAGTTCGCTGCCGCGCGCGGTCAGCATGATGACCGGCGTCTGGTGATGTTGGCGCAGTTCTTTCAGCGTATCGATGCCGTTTTTCTTCGGCATCATGATGTCGAGCAGCAGCAGGTCGACGGAGCTGTCCAGCAGCGACAACGCCTGCTCGCCATCGTGCGCGACGACGATATTAAAACCTTCCATTTCAAGCAGTTCTTTTAACAGCGAGGTCAACTCGCGGTCGTCGTCAACTAACAGAATCTTGTTCATTATGATTTACCTCCAGACGCAAAATACGTCATCAACTGTTGCCATTCCATGACTTTACGTAGTTTTACATGCACTGACGCAGGTTTTCAGGTGTAGCGGTACACTGCTCCTCGTTGATTCGCAAAGTGAGAAAGCTTGAGGAGTTGAAATGCGTAAGGTGACCGCATTAGTTATGGCATCACTGCTGGCAATTGGTTCGACCGCTGCCTTCGCTGCCGACACTATACCGGACACAGCCCAACCTCCCGGCAACGACGCGATGACCCGAATACCCGGCCAGCACCATATGTTCGACGGTGTCAGCCTCAGTGAACAGCAGCGCCAGCAAATGCGCGATTTGATGCGCCAGGCCCGGCACGATCTGCCTGGTGTCAATGTAGCTGAAATGGAAGCCATGCATAAACTGGTGACCGCAGAGAAATTTGACGAAGCCGCCGTGTATGCCCAGGCGGAAAAGATGGCCCAACAGCAGGTCAAGCGCCAGGTCGAAATGGCCCGGGTGCGCAACCAAATGTATAACCTGCTGACGCCAGAGCAAAAAAGTGTTTTAGACCAGAAACATCAGCAGCGTATGCAGCAGATGGAGCAACAAATTTCTGGTTTGCAGCAAGCTTCTGCCCAGAAGTGAAGTACGACTGAGTAGTCCCCTGTTTTTCCTTGCCATAGACACCATCCCTGTCTTCCCCGCCATGATGGCGGGGTTTTTTTTATCCGACATTTCGCTATATTGAGCGCCACACCTTTTGACCGGGATCCCTTCATGGAACAGCGCTATGCACGCCTGGTAAAGTCCGCTGCGTTGGCCGCTACCGCGCTGGCGTCGTCGCTGCTGTTGATCAAAATCGTCGCCTGGTACCACACCGGTTCGGTCAGCCTGCTGGCGGCGCTGGTGGATTCGCTGGTCGATATTGCCGCCTCGCTGACCAACCTTCTGGTGGTGCGCTATTCGCTGCAGCCGGCCGATGCCGAGCACACCTTTGGCCACGGCAAAGCGGAATCGCTGGCGGCGCTGGCGCAAAGCATGTTTATTTCCGGCTCCGCCCTGTTTCTGTTCCTCACCGGCTTCCAGCATCTGTATGCGCCGCAAACGCTGCGCGATCCCGGTATTGGGATCGTCGTGACGGTGATCGCGTTGGCCAGCACCCTGATTCTGGTTACCTATCAACGCTGGGTGGTCAGAAAAACCCGCAGCCAGGCCGTGCGCGCAGATATGCTGCATTATCAGTCAGATGTCATGATGAATGGTGCTATTCTTATCGCTCTTGGGCTAAGCTGGTACGGCTTCCACCGGGCAGATGCGCTGTTCGCGCTGGGCATCGGCGTATACATCCTCTATAGCGCGCTGCGTATGGGCTACGAAGCGGTGCAGTCGCTGCTGGATCGGGCGTTGCCGGATGACGAACGCCAGGCGATTATTGAGGTGGTTTCCTCTTGGCCCGGGGTGAAAGGCGCGCACGATCTGCGCACGCGGCAGTCGGGGCCGACGCGTTTCATCCAGCTGCATCTGGAGATGGAAGACACGCTGCCGCTGCGTGAGGCGCATCGGTTGGCCGATCAGGTGGAACAGGCGTTGCGTCACCGTTTTGCGGGGGCGGACGTCATCATTCACCTGGATCCGTGCTCCGTGGTGCCGCCGGGTAGGCAGGGGCATTGGGAGCTATAATCAGATAGAGGCATAGATCGAAGTATTATCATGAATATCTGAGTTAGCTCAGCGTGCCATGCGGTGTTTTTACCGTTATATTGCGTGACTTGAATCAATTCAGCTGGGTGTTTTTGATATAATATCCAGCAATAAGCCGTAAAGCTGGTTTTCTGCAGCCGGAGAGGTTTCAAGACGATCGGCGGAGACAGAATTCTTAAGAAATTGCATCTACACAGTTCAGAGGTAGTCATGATCAAGAAAATCGGTGTACTGACGAGCGGCGGTGATTCGCCGGGTATGAACGCTGCAATCCGCGGCGTTGTGCGTTCTGCGCTTTCAGAAGGTCTGGAAGTTTTTGGTATTTACGATGGCTACCTTGGCTTGTACGAAGATCGCATGGAGCAGCTGGACCGCTATAGCGTGTCCGACATGATCAACCGCGGCGGCACCTTCCTCGGCTCGGCCCGCTTCCCGGAGTTCAGGGATGAAAACGTGCGCGCCAAGGCGATTGAAAACCTGAAGAATCGCGGCATCGACGCGCTGGTGGTGATCGGCGGCGACGGTTCCTACATGGGCGCCAAACGCCTGACGGAAGAAGGCTTCCCGTGCATCGGCCTGCCGGGCACCATCGATAACGACGTTGCCGGCACCGACTACACCATCGGTTACTTCACCGCGCTGGAAACCGTGGTGGAAGCGATTGACCGCCTGCGCGATACCTCCTCTTCGCACCAGCGTATCTCCATCGTGGAAGTGATGGGCCGTTACTGCGGCGATCTGACGCTGGCGGCGGCGATTGCCGGCGGTTGCGAATTCATCGTGCTGCCTGAAATCGAATTCAACCGCGAAGACCTGGTGTGCGAAATCAAGGCCGGTATCGCCAAGGGTAAAAAACACGCCATCGTGGCGATCACCGAGCACATCTGCGATATCGATGAGCTGGCGCGCCACATCGAGCAGGAAACCAAGCGTGAAACTCGCGCTACCGTGTTGGGCCACATTCAACGCGGCGGTTCGCCGGTTGCCTACGACCGCATCCTGGCCTCGCGCATGGGCGCCTACGCCATCGAGCTGCTGCTGCAGGGTTACGGCGGCCGCTGCGTCGGTATCCAGAACGAAAAAATGGTGCACCACGACATCATCGACGCGATCGAAAACATGAAGCGTCCGTTCAAGGGTGACTGGCTGGAAACGGCGAAAAAACTGTACTGATATGCCGCTCACCGCACGACAAAAAAGCCTCCGCTCGCGGGGGCTTTTTTATGCCCGTCGGCGATATATTCCGGAATCATCTATCCCAAAATTTTTTATTCTTTAATTGCCGGGAAAGTTTCTGGCAGGCTCTGATGCTAAATCAACCGATTGAGGTTGCGCTTAATTTTCTGGGAGAGCCTGTCGATGCGTAAATGGGGTGTTGGTCTGACATTGGTGCTGTTGGCGTCCGGCGCCATGGCGAAGGATATTCAACTGCTGAACGTGTCATACGATCCGACGCGTGAGTTCTATCAGGCTTACAACACGGCATTCAGCAAGCACTATCAGGCGGAAACCGGCGACAAGGTGACGGTGCGCCAGTCGCATGGCGGCTCCGGCAAACAGGCGACCTCGGTGATCAACGGCATCGAGGCCGACGTGGTGACGCTGGCGTTGGCCTATGACGTCGACGCCATCGCCGAACGCGGGCGTATTGAGAAAGATTGGATCAAACGCCTGCCGGACAACTCGGCGCCTTACACCTCGACCATCGTCTTCCTGGTGCGCAAAGGCAACCCGAAACAGATTCACGATTGGCCCGATCTGCTCAAACCGGGCGTGTCGGTGATCACCCCGAACCCGAAAACCTCCGGTGGCGCCCGCTGGAACTACCTGGCCGCCTGGGGCTACGCGTTGCACCACAACAACAACGATAAGGCCAAGGCGCAGGACTTCGTCAAAAACCTGTACAAGAACGTCGAAGTGTTAGATTCCGGCGCGCGCGGCGCGACCAACACCTTTGTTGAGCGCGGTATCGGCGATGTGCTGATCGCCTGGGAAAACGAAGCGTTGTTGGCGGAGAAAGAACTGGGCAAAGACAAGTTCGAGATTATCACCCCGAGTGAATCGATCCTGGCCGAACCGACGGTGTCGGTAGTGGATAAGGTGGTCGATAAACGCGGTACCCGCAACGTGGCGACCGCCTACCTGAAGTATCTGTATTCGCCGGAAGGGCAGACCATCGCGGCACAGCACTATTACCGTCCGCGCGATGCGGCGGTGGCGGCCAAGTTTGCCGGGCAGTTCCCGCAGCTGAAGCTGTTTACCGTGGATGACACCTTCGGCGGCTGGACCGAAGCGCAGAAGGTG
This sequence comes from Serratia sp. TMDUHS_CL, assembly GCF_037137105.1. Classification (NCBI taxonomy): domain Bacteria; kingdom Pseudomonadati; phylum Pseudomonadota; class Gammaproteobacteria; order Enterobacterales; family Yersiniaceae; genus Serratia; species Serratia sp. TMDUHS_CL. The sequence continues at coordinate 44,134 of NZ_JBBBDV010000016.1, read as the reverse complement.
CACTTCGCCACCGGCGGCGTGTTCGACGAGATAAGCAAACGCTGATGCCGTCTGAGCGGCAATAAAAAACCCCGGCAAGCCGGGGTTTTTTTATGGCAAGCCTAAGGTAATCAGGCTTTTTTCGCTGCGGCAGCGGCTTTGACGATCACGGCGAAAGCGTCGGCTTTCAGCGAAGCGCCGCCAACCAGCGCGCCGTCGATGTCCGGCTGAGAGAACAGCTCTGCGGCGTTCTTGTCGTTCACCGAACCGCCGTACTGGATGATGATTTCAGCGGCAACCGCGGCATCGTGTTTGGCGATGTGGTCACGGATAAATTTGTGCACGGCCTGCGCCTGCGCAGGGGTAGCGGACTTGCCGGTACCGATGGCCCAGACCGGCTCATAGGCGATCACGGTGCCTTTCATCGCCGGTGCGCCCAGCGTTTTCAGCACGGCGTCGATCTGGCGCGCGCACACTTCTTCAGTTTTGCCCGCAGCGTTTTCCGCTTCGGTTTCACCGATGCACAGCACCGGGATCAGGCCGGCTTCTTTCAGCACGGCGAATTTCTCGGCGATGACTTCGTCGCTTTCTTTGTGGTAGGTGCGACGCTCGGAGTGGCCGATGATGATGTACTGGGCGCCGACGTCTTTCAGCATGTTGGCGGAAACTTCACCGGTGAAGGCGCCGGACAGGTTAACGTCCACGTTCTGCGCGCCCAGCGCGATGCGGCTGCCGGCCAGCGCGTGCTTGGCCTGATCCAGATACATCACCGGCGGGGCGATGGCGACGCCACAGCCGTCAACGCTGCTCAGCTCATTGCGCAGGCCGGCGATCAGTTCGTTGACCATGTGGGTGCTGCCGTTAAGCTTCCAGTTACCCATAACTAATGGATGACGCATGTTTTTTCCTCCAACTAGAAAACGCGAGAGTCGAAATGACAACTGCCGGACCGGCAGTTTACCTGCCCAACAGTATAGAGATCATTAAGCGCGAAGGCTTTGCTTTTCGTCATTAAATGCCGCGCCGTTACGGCTCGGAAAGCGCCAGCTTAATCGGTTCAACCGCGAAGGTTACGCCTTTATCGCCGTTGTCCGAGACGACATAGCGAATGGCGCCGACCTGCTGTTGGTAAAAGCGCGACCCTTTGCCTTTTTCCAGCAGGCTGTTCACCTTGTTCTGGCTCTGTTCCATTGTCAACGCCGGTTCGAACTGGCGCATCAGCGCCGCCATGTAGCTGATGGCGATGGCGCGCGCGGCTTTTTCTTCATTGGCCTGCTGCAGCGGCAGGTGAGTGATCTGCAACGTTTTGATTTTACCGGTGCCTTTCTCCAGCGCGGTGGAGGCGTACAGGTTTTCGTTGAGTTTGCTGGCGGCGCGCGTCAGCAGCGGCGAATCGTCTTCGGCGGTGGGAATGGCGCGGAATTCGCCAATCGGCAGCTTCGGGTTATCGCGGTTGTATTTTTCGCGGAATTTGACCACCGTCAGATCGAACGTCGGTGCCCCGGCCAGCAGGTAAGGTGCGGCGGGCGTCGCATCGGCGGGCGGCGGATCGGCCCAGGCGCTGGCGGCCACCTGCAGCAGGCAGGCGATGGCGAGGGTTTTTCTCAGCATGGCGTATGGCATCAAGGACAAAGATGGCTCCGATTAAAGCGATAACCCGCGGGGCTTGTCAAAGATCCCACGCCATTATCGGTTCGCTGACGAGAAAGCTGTGCGGCGCACCGCGTTATGCGAGGCGGAAAACTCGGCCCGGCAGCGCCTATGTTACACTGCGGCGCAGAATATGGGCAGGCTTAGAGCGCAGGAATCGATGACGTTACAACAGTGGTGTTTTTCTTTTAAGGGCCGCATCGGGCGGCGCGACTTCTGGATTTGGATGGGGCTGTGGTTGGTGCTGATGGCGGCGGCGTTTACGCTGGCCAATTATCAGCTGGTCGCCATCCAATCCATCGCCTTCTTTATCGTGGCGCTGCTGTGGCCGACGGCGGCGGTGCTGGTCAAGCGCCTGCACGATCGCAACAAGGCCGGCTGGTGGGCGCTGCTGCTGATCCTGGCGTGGATGCTGGCGGCGGGGAACTGGCAGATGCTGGCGCCGATCTGGCAATGGGGCGTTGGGCGTTTCATTCCGACGCTGATTATCGTGATGATGATGATCGATCTGGGTGCCTTCGTCGGCACGCCGGGAGATAACCGGTTTGGCCCGGAAGCCGAACCGGTGAAGTTCCGCTGACCCTCGCCGGGTTACCAGTAGTGTTCGCTGGTGATGTGGCCCGGCTTGCGGCGCAGGTGCTTGCGCATCTGGCGGTGGTCTTTCAGCGTTTGCTGGGTGTCCCGCACCATTTGCGGGTTGCCGCACAGCATCACGTGGCTGGTTTCGGCGTCGATAGTCAAACCGATCGCCGCTTCCAGCCGGCCGTCCTCGATCAGCGCCGGTACGCGGCCGGTCAATGAGCCGGGCGCCTCTTCGCGGCTGACGACGGTTTGGATGCGCAGCTTGCCGTTGTAGCGCTGCTGCAGTTGCTGCATCAGCGGCAGGTAGCTCAGGTCACGCGCAAAGCGCGCGGCGTGCACCAGCACCAGGTTGTTGAAGCGCTCCAGGCCGGCGCCCTGCTGCAGAATCGATAAATAGGGGCCGATGGCGGTGCCGGTCGCCAGCATCCACAGCGTATCGCAGTCGGGCACCTCGTCCAGCACGAAGAAGCCGGCCGCTTCTTTGGTTACCATCACGTCCGAGCCCGGCTGCAGCTGACTGAGGCGCGGGCTCAGCTTGCCTTCCGGCACGGTGACCAGATAGAACTCCAGATTGGCGTCGTCGGGGGCATTGACGTAGGAGTAGGCACGTTGCACCCGTTCGCCGTCGATCTCCAGCGCCAGCTTGGCAAATTGCCCGGCGGTGAAAGGATCGATGGGGGCATTGACCACCAGGCTGAACAGCCCGTCGGTCCATTGTTTTACCTGCGTAACCTTGCCGTTTACCCATTCAGCCATACTCTAAAGCTCCCGTGGTCGAATCAAATAAGCACAATGTCGTGAGCCGGAAATGGCGTGCGCGGTGCGCTCTACCCGGTAGTCGTTGCCGAACAGGCGGTGAAACAGCTGCAGCTCGGAATTGCACAGGCTGCTGCAGCTGGAACCGGCCACGCCAATCGGGCAGTGGTTTTCCACCAACAGCGTGCCGTGCGGGTGGTCGAACAATTCGGCCATGTAACCGTCGTGTTGCCGCAGGCGCACCAGGCGGGCTAACCGGTCCTGATGGCTGCGCTCGGCGGACAGCTCTTCGGCATAACGCAGATAAAGCTGCTCTTCGCGCGCGTTGAGCAACGGCTCCACCCCGGCGCCGCCAAACAGCTGCAGCGCGGATGCCCGCAGCCGCTCCTGATCGGCGGCGGCAAAGGCGTGCCCTCGCTCGGTCAGCGACCAGTAGCGCGTCGGGCGGCCGACCTTGCTGCGCGCTTCTTCGTAACAAACCAACTCACGTTTTTCCAGGGATTGCAGATGTTGTCGGATGCCCATCGGCGTAATGTCCAGACGCTCCGCCAGCATTTTGGCCGAGTGCGGGCCGAGAGCCTTTAACTGCAATAAAATCAGCTCAGGTGTTTTCATGAACCAAATCCCTATGGTGTTATTTTATTTCAAGTTGATGAAAAGAATTATCGATTAAATGCTAAAGCGCGGCTACTGCAAGGGCGCTATTTTTAACTCCAAAGCGTTAGACGTACAGTTTAATTTACGAGCCTGGTCGGGTTTGCTGCCAGTGTGACCTGGATCAATATCTGCCTGAAACTCGCTAAAAAAATCAGATTTGATTAGTTTATGCCGCCATAGAGGGCTGCTCGCCGTTCTGGCTGCTGCAACGGCCATACCGGGACGCTGTGACGAGTTGAAACGTTAACGAAGATAATGAGAAAACTAGAGAATTTTCACCTGCTGGTGATGCTTATCCTGTTGGTCGCCGTCGGCCAGATGGCGCAAACCATTTATGTTCCCGTGATTGCTGATATCGCCCACGATCTGTCGGTTCGCACCGGCGCCGTGCAACGGGTGATGGCGGCGTATCTGCTGACCTACGGTTTCTCCCAGCTGATTTACGGTCCGATATCGGACCGTATCGGACGTCGTCCGGTGATCCTGACCGGCATGATGATCTTCCTGGTCGGTGCGCTGGGCGCGCTGCTGTCCACCAACCTGACGATGCTGGTCGCCGCCAGCGCGATTCAGGGCATGGGCACCGGCGTGGCGGGCGTGATGGCGCGCACCATGCCGCGCGATCTGTATGCCGGCACCGCGCTGCGCTACGCCAATAGCCTGTTGAACATGGGGATTCTGGTTAGCCCGCTGCTGGCGCCGGTGATCGGCGGCGCATTGGCAATGGTGTTCGGCTGGCGCGCCTGTTATGCCTTCCTGTTGGCGCTGTGCGCCTGCGTCGCCTTCGCCATGTTTCGCTGGTTGCCGGAGACCCGCCCGGTGCAGACGGAAAAACGCCGCATGCTGGCCAGTTTTCGCCAGCTGCTGGGCGACAGCACTTTCAGCTGCTATCTGGTGATGCTGATCGGCGCGCTGGCGGGGATTGCGGTATTCGAGGCCAGCTGCGGCGTGTTGATGGGCGGCGTGTTGGGGCTGAGCGGTCTGACCGTCAGCATCCTGTTCATTCTGCCGATCCCGGCGGCGTTTTTCGGCGCCTGGTACGCCGGGCGCGACGGCAAGACCTTCCACACGCTGATGTGGCATTCGGTGATTAGCTGCCTGCTGGCGGGGGCGATGATGTGGATCCCGGGCTGGTTCGGCGTGATGAACATCTGGACGCTGATCGTGCCGGCCGCGCTGTTCTTCTTCGGCGCCGGCATGCTGTTCCCGCTGGCGACCACCGGGGCGATGGAGCCGTTCCCTTACCTGGCCGGCGCGGCGGGCGCGTTGGTGGGCGGCATGCAGAACATGGGATCGGGGCTCGCGACCTGGCTTTCCGCCATGCTGCCGCAAACCGGGCAGTTCAGCCTCGGATTGCTGATGTTCGCGATGGCGCTGCTGATCCTGCTGTGCTGGTGGCCGCTGTCCAACCGGATGCAACATCAGGGGCATACCGCATAACCCTCTTCCTGAACCGGCGCAGGCCTTAGTCTTGCAAGACGACTAAGGTCCTGCCGCCGGTTTGACCCAGGTTATTACTGCGCTGAGGCGATCGGTATACACTTTACCGACAGTATTTTTCCGGGTTATTCGCTATGTCATCACTGCAGTGCATTCAACGTGTTCCCGTCGGCTTCTTTGGGATGGTTCTGGGGGTTTTCGGCCTCGGCAGCGCCTGGCGATACGCCGCCACGCTCGGCTATGGGCCCGGCTGGCTGGGTGAGTCGCTCATCTTTCTCGGCAGTGCTATCTGGCTGGCGTTGGCGCTGATCTATCTCTGCCGCTGCCTGATTGACCCACGCGCGGTGCGTGACGAGTTTCGCAGCAACACTCAGTTCAGTTTTATCAGTCTGCTTCCGGCAGGCGGCGTGTTGGTGTCCATCGGTCTGCACCCCTACAGCCTGCCGCTGGCGAATGGGCTGATGGTCGCGGGCTCCGTCGGCCAGCTCATCTTCTCGGCCTGGCGCTGTGCGCCGTTGTGGCGCGGCGAGTTCGCGTCGGAGGCCACGACGCCGGGATTCTACCTGCCGACGGTGGCCGCTAACTTTATCTGCGCGATGGCGTTTGGCACCGCCGGCCACCCTGATATCGGCATGATGTTTCTTGGCGCCGGTTTGATTTCATGGCTGACCCTTGAACCCGCCATTATCCACCGTCTGCGCACCAAGGCCGCGCTGCCGGCCGCCGCCCGCGGCGTTATCGGTATTCAGCTGGCTCCGGCCTTTGTCGCCTGCTACGCGTGGTTATGCGTCAATGGCAATGACTTCGATACGTTCGCCTTAATCCTGTTGGGCTACGGCCTGCTGCAGCTGTTTTTTATGTTCCGGTTGGTGCGTTGGTTTTTTGCCGGTGGCTTCAGCCCGGGCATGTGGGCTTTCTCGTTCGGCTTATCGGCGATGGCGAACGCGTCGCTGCGGTTGTTGCAGAGCCAGCGCGGGGCAGATATGCAAGTGCTGGCCTGGGGGCTGTTCGCGTTGGCTAACCTGCTGCTCATCGGCCTGATGGTGAAGACGCTGTGGCTGCTGTTGTGTGGGAAACTGCTGCCCGCCAAAACGCCGGTGGCGGGATGAACCCGCCCTCAGCGGCGGCTGGGGGCGGTCTCTTGTCGGCTTACAGCAAAAACTCGTGCAGCGCCGGGTCTTTGCGATCCAGATAGTGGGTCGAACGGATGCGGCGGATGGTGCGCGACTTGCCGCGGATCAGCAGGGTTTCGGTCGTGGCCATGTTGCCCTGGCGGCTGATGCCCTCCAGCAGATCGCCCTTGGTGATGCCGGTGGCGGAGAAGATCACGTTGTCGTTGCGCGCCATCTGGTCCATGCGCAGCACCTGACCGGCCTCGATACCCATTTCCCGGCAGCGCGCCAGCTCCTGTTCGCCGATGCGGCGGTTCTCGGCGCTGTCGCCTTTCACCTCATGGCGCGGCAGCAAACGCGCCTGCATGTCGCCGTCCAGCGCGCGGATCACTGCGGCTGAGATCACCCCTTCCGGCGCGCCGCCGATGCCATACATCACATCGACCTCGCTTTCCGGCATGCAGGTGAGAATGGAGGCCGCCACGTCGCCGTCAGGAATGGCGAACACCCGCACGCCCAGCTGCTGCATCTGCGCGATGACGCCGTCGTGGCGCGGTTTGGCCAAGACGATCACCGTCAGCTGCGACAGCGGTTTGCCCAGCCGTGCGGCGACGTTCTGCAGGTTCTCCGCCAGCGGCAGGTCGAGATCGATGGTGCCGCGCGCCGCCGGGCCGACCACCAGCTTCTCCATGTACATGTCCGGCGCGTGCAGGAAGGTGCCGCGATCGCCCACCGCCAATACCGCCAGCGCATTCGACTGGCCCATGGCGGTCATGCGGGTGCCTTCGATCGGATCGACCGCGATGTCGACCGCGTCGCCCTGGCCGGTGCCGACCTGTTCGCCGATATACAGCATCGGCGCTTCGTCGATCTCGCCTTCGCCGATCACGATGCGGCCATCGATATCCACTTTGTTGAGCATGATGCGCATGGCGTGGACCGCCGCGCCGTCGGCGGCGTTCTTGTCGCCGCGTCCCAGCCATTTGTAGCCCGCCAGCGCGGCGGCTTCGGTAACGCGGGAAAATTCGATGGCTAATTCACGTTTCATGGCAAACCTGTCTGTGAGAAAGGGAAGAAAATATCGGCAAAGTCTATCACAGCACGGTGGCGGCGGGGCGGGGCAAAAAAAAGCGCCGCCCGCAGGCAGCGCTTGTTGGAGAAACGGCAGCGTCGAGATTACTCGTGATCTTCCCATGCCTGAGCACGAGCCACCGCTTTTTTCCAGCCGCTGTAGCGGTAGTTGCGTTCGGTGGTTTCGATGCTTGGGCGGAATTCGCGCTCAATCACCGCTTTGCTCTTCACTTCATCCAGATCGTTCCAGTAGCCGATGGCCAGGCCCGCCAGGAACGCGGCACCCAGCGCCGTCGATTCACGCACCTCAGGGCGTTCTACGCGGGTGCCGAGGATATCGGACTGGAACTGCATCAGGAAGTTGTTGGCGACCGCGCCACCGTCCACGCGCAGCGATTGCAGGCGGGTGTTGGCGTCGGCCTGCATGGCGTCCAGTACGTCACGGGTCTGGAAGGCGATGGATTCCAGCGTGGCGCGGATGATGTGGTTGCTGTTGGCGCCACGGGTCAGGCCGAAGATGGCGCCGCGGGCATACGGATCCCAGTAAGGGGCGCCCAGGCCGGTAAAGGCCGGCACCACATAGACGCCGTTGCTGTCTTTCACCTTGGTGGCGAAGTATTCGGAGTCGGCGGCGTCGCTGATCAGTTTCAGCTCATCGCGCAGCCACTGGATAGACGCACCGCCGATGAACACCGCGCCTTCCAGCGCATAGTTCACTTCGCCGCGCGGGCCGCAGGCGATGGTGGTCAGCAGGCCATTTTTCGAGCGCACCGCTTCTTTGCCGGTGTTCATCAGCAGGAAGCAGCCGGTGCCGTAGGTGTTCTTCGCCATGCCCGGTTGAACGCACAGCTGGCCGTACAGCGCTGCCTGCTGGTCACCGGCGATACCGGCGATAGGAATACGCGTGCCGCCTTTACCGCCGATGTTGGTCTGGCCGTACACCTCGGAGGAAGGACGGACTTTCGGCAGCATGGCACGCGGGATATCCAGCACTTCCAGCATGCGCTCATCCCAGTCCAGCTCGTGGATGTTGAACATCATGGTGCGTGAGGCGTTGGTGTAATCGGTAACGTGTACGCGCCCCTGGGTCATTTTCCACACCAGCCAGGTATCGACGGTGCCGAACAGCAGTTCGCCGCGCTTGGCGCGCTCGCGGGCGCCTTCGACGTTGTCCAGGATCCACTTCACCTTGGTGCCGGAGAAGTACGGGTCAACCACCAGGCCGGTGTTGTGACGGATGTACTCTTCCAGGCCGTCGCGCTTGAGCTTCTCGCAGATGTCGGCGGTGCGGCGGCACTGCCAGACGATGGCGTTGTAAATCGGCTTGCCGGTCTCTTTTTCCCAGACGATGGTGGTTTCGCGCTGGTTGGTGATGCCAATGCCGGCGATCTGATCGGAACTGATGTCGGCTTTCGCCAGCACTTCTACCAGCGTCGAGCTTTGCGACGCCCAGATCTCCATCGGGTCGTGCTCAACCCAGCCGGCCTTTGGATAGATCTGCGGGAATTCGCGCTGCGATACCGCAACGATGTTGGCGTCGTGATCGAGCACGACGGCGCGTGAACTGGTGGTCCCTTGGTCGAGTGCGACAATGTATTTTTTTTCTACAGTCATGGTAATTATCCTGCTGTTGTTAACCGTGTAAAACTGCACCCATCACGCTTTGCGCTGCTGGGTCTTGGCATCAGGCTCTTCTTCCGTCACGCAGACGTCGCACGGCAGGTGGCGGCCAATCAGCGCGCGGTAACCGAAAGCGCCCAGGCCACAGCCGACGATAGGGGCGAAGATCGGCACCAGGAAGTACGGGATGTCGCGTGCGCCGGTGAAGGCGACTTTGCCCCATCCGGCCAGGTAGGCGAACAGTTTCGGCCCGAAGTCACGCGCCGGGTTCAACGCAAAGCCGGTCAATGGTCCCATGGAGGCGCCGATCACGGCAATCAGAATACCGATCAGCAGCGGGGCCAGCGGGCCGCGCGGAATGCCGTTGCCGTCGTCGGTCAGCGCCAGGATCAGGCACATCAGAATGGCGGCGATTACCGTTTCTACCAGGAAGGCCTGGCCGACGGAGATGTGCGCGTTAGGGTAAGTCGAGAAGATGCCCGCCAGTTCGAGGCTTTCGTTGCTGCCGCGCACCATGTGGTGGGCCGCTTCGAAGTCGAAGAACAGGTTGTAGTACAGCCCATAGACCAGGGCAGCGGCGCAGAAGGCTCCGGCGACCTGAGCAATGATGTAAGGCACCACTTTGCGCCCGTCGAAGCAGGCGAACAGCCACAGAGCGAGGGTGACCGCAGGGTTGAGATGCGCGCCGGAAATGGCGGCGGTCAGATAGATGGCCATGGCGACGCCCAGGCCCCAAATGATGCTGATTTCCCACTGGCCGAAGCTGGCGCCCGCCAGTTTCAGCGCGGCAACGCAGCCTACGCCAAAGAAGATCAGCAGCGCCGTGCCGAGGAACTCGGCGATGCACTGGCCTTTTAATGTCGGACTGGTGGTTTGGCTCATAATGTTGTTGTCCTGCAAAACGGCGGTTGTTGGTTTATAGGCTCAGTTGGGTATACATCCGGCCTATGGGCACAGTTTTTTTCATCTCGTCCAATTATTGAATAAGGACGTGATGTAAATTTATCGTTAACGAACATAAACGAGAAATAGCGAAATCAAAATGTGTGTGGCGCGTCATAAAATTGAGCGATTTCGCGTCGTTTAGTGTTCTTTCTGAGCCATAAAAGTGTGATCTGACCAGTGGTTTGGCGAGGGTTGTTAACAACTCGCGGCGGTGGCGGCGGGGATTTTCAGTTTTTGCTGATGGCGGGGGCAGGAAAATTGCAACAGACTGCGCGATGATCCGGTATGTTGCTAGACAGGCGGAGACTGGCTACTTACAATCGTTTTTAACGAATCGAGACTGGCGCGCCTTCTGTAACGGCGCGCGTCACTGAGCGCGATGCAATATTCGCAGTAGCTGCAGCCGACGTTGCGGCCGCTACTTATAGATGTACGCCTTGCTATCATGAGGGGACTGAAGCATGTCATTTGAAGTATTTGAGAAACTGGAAGCAAAAGTACAGCAGGCGATTGATACCATCACCTTGTTGCAGATGGAAATTGAAGAGCTGAAAGACAAAAACAACTCTCTGTCGCAGGAAGTTCAGGCTGCCTCCGGCAACCACGAAGCGCTGGTGCGCGAAAACCAACAGCTGAAAGAAGAACAGCACGTATGGCAAGATCGCCTGCGCGCTCTGCTGGGCAAAATGGAAGAGGTCTGATTCCTCACGCCATGCAGCAACGAAAAGGGCGCCTCAGGCGCCCTTTTTCATGACCGAAAATCACTCGATGTCGAGCGGGTCTTCGGAGAGGATGATGCCGGTGTTGTCGGCATACAGGTGATCGCCGGAGAAGAAGGTGACGCCACCGAAGTTGACGCGGATATCGCTTTCGCCCACGCCTTCGCTCACGGCACCCACCGGGATCGCTGCCATCGCCTGAATGCCGATGTCGAGCTCTTCCAGATCGTCCACCTGACGCACCGCGCCGTACACCACGATGCCTTCCCATTCGTTCTGGGCGGCCAGGCGCGCCAGTTCGGCGTTGATCAGCGCCCGGCGTACCGAACCGCCGCCGTCGACCAACAGCACGCGGCCGCGGCCGTTTTCTTCAAGCAGATCGAACAACAGGCCGTTATCCTCAAAGCATTTCACCGTGGTGATCTGCCCGCCAAATGAAGTACGCCCGCCAAAATTGGAGAACAGAGGTTCAACAACGTTCACCTCTTCATGATAGATGTCGCAAAGTTCGGAAGTATCGTATTTCATAGGATTTTACGTCTGTTTGCCGCTGGAATGTTCAGTATATCCCTTTATTCGCCCTGTTGGCAAAATCATCAGTTTTTAACTGAGCGCCACGCCGATGGCGAACAGCAGGTTGGCCAGCAACGCCGCCTTGACCATGTGTTCCAGCATCGGCCGCATGCCGACCGGCGTCGGATCGCGCAACACGCGCAGGCCGTGGCGCACCAGCAGCGGGATCGCCAGCACGAACAGCCAGCCCCACGGGCTGTGGAGATTGAACAGCGTAAACAGCGCGAAACACAGCACCGCGCCGCCGAGCAGCAGGGCATGGTAAATGCGCGCCTTGTGCGGGCCGAGGCGCACCGCCAGCGTGTTCTTGCCGTTTTCGCGATCGCTCTCGATATCGCGCAGATTGTTGATGTTGAGCACCGCCGTCGCCAGCAGGCCGCAGGCGGTGGCCGGCAGCATCACGACGCTGTCGAAGGTGTGCGTTTGCAAATAGTAGGTGCCGGCCACGCTCAGCCAGCCGAAGAACACCAGCACCGAGATGTCGCCCAGCCCCAAATACCCGTAGGGTTTGTTGCCGACGGTATAGGTGATGGCCGCCACGATAGACAGCCCGCCCAGCACCAGGAAGCCCACCACGTCGCTGGGTTGCTCGCAGGCGACGGCGATCAGCGAACAGCCGGCGAGGGCGATCAGCACCACCGTCACCACCAGCGCCCGTTTCATCTGCGCCTGGGTGATCATGCCTTTTTGCATGCCGCGCAACGGCCCGATGCGATCTTCTTTGTCGCTGCCTTTGACCGCATCGCCGTAGTCGTTAGCCAGGTTGGAGAGGATCTGCAGCAGGCCGGCGGTCAACAGCGCCAGCAGCGCCACTTCAGGTTTCAGGCTGCCGTGCCAGGCGGCGATGGCCGAGCCGACCACGATGGAGGCAAAGGCCGACGGCAGGGTTCGGGGGCGTAGACTTTCCAGCCAGGCGGAGATCGGGGTGGTGGAGGTTGATGAGCTCATGTTTCGCTTCTGTCAGTGAGTTGCGGTGTCCGTTAGAAATAATTGTGGGAGGCAATGCCTCCCACACAGATGACTGACAAGACAATGATTGAGCGATTATAGGATAAAACGACTCAAATCTTCATCCGCCACCAGTTCATCCAGATGACTGCGCACGTAATCCGCATCAATTGTAATGGATTGGCCATTAATTTCACTCGCATCGTAGGAAATATCTTCCATCAGACGTTCCAGCACGGTGTGCAGACGACGCGCGCCGATGTTCTCGGTGCTTTCGTTGACCTGCCACGCGGCTTCGGCGATGCGGCGGATGCCGTCGGCGGTGAACTCGATGTTGACGCCTTCGGTGCCCATCAGCGCTTTGTACTGCTCGGTCAGCGACGCGCTCGGCTCGGTCAGGATGCGCTCGAAGTCTTCGGTGGTCAGCGCCTGCAGCTCAACGCGGATCGGCAGACGGCCCTGCAGTTCCGGGATCAGATCCGACGGATTGGCGGTCTGGAACGCGCCGGAAGCGATGAACAGGATGTGGTCGGTCTTCACCATACCGTGCTTGGTGGATACGGTGCAGCCTTCCACCAGCGGCAGCAGATCGCGCTGCACGCCTTCGCGCGAGACGTCCGGGCCGGAGCTCTGGCCGCCGCGCTTACAGATTTTGTCGATCTCGTCGATAAACACGATGCCGTGCTGTTCAACCGCTTCGATCGCCTGCTCTTTCAGCTCTTCCGGGTTCACCAGTTTTGCAGCTTCTTCTTCCACCAGCAGCTTGAAGGCTTCTTTGATCTTCACCTTGCGCGGCTTTTGCTTCTGGCCGCCGAGGTTCTGGAACATCGACTGCAGCTGGTTGGTCATCTCTTCCATGCCCGGAGGCGCCATGATTTCCACGCCCATCGGCGCCGCGGCCAGATCGATTTCGATCTCTTTGTCGTCCAGCTGGCCTTCGCGCAGTTTCTTGCGGAATGCCTGGCGGGCGGCGGACGGCTCCTGATGCTCTTCCGGCTGGCCCCAGTTGTTCTTGGCCGGCGGGATCAGCACGTCGAGAATGCGCTCTTCGGCCAACTCTTCGGCACGGGTGCGGTTTTTCTCGATCGACTGCATGCGCACCATTTTGATGGCGGCATCGGTCAGATCGCGGATGATGGAATCCACTTCTTTGCCCACATAGCCCACTTCGGTGAACTTGGTGGCTTCAACCTTGATGAACGGCGCGTTGGCCAGCTTCGCCAGACGACGGGCGATTTCGGTTTTACCGACGCCGGTCGGGCCGATCATCAGAATGTTTTTCGGGGTCACTTCGTGACGCAGCATCTCGTTGAGCTGCATCCGGCGCCAGCGGTTGCGCAGGGCAATGGCGACAGCGCGTTTGGCCTTGTTTTGGCCAATGATATAGCTGTCCAGTTCGCTGACGATCTCGCGCGGGGTCATTTCAGACATGGTATTCGATCCTTACGCTTTGGAAGGCAATTCTTCAATGGTGTGGAAATGGTTGGTGTAAATACAGATGTCGCCGGCGATGTTGAGGGATTTCTCAACGATGTCGCGGGCGCTCAGCTCGGTATTTTCCAACATGGCGCGGGCTGCGGCCTGGGCGTACGGGCCGCCGGAGCCGATGGCGATCAGATCGTTTTCCGGCTGCACCACATCGCCGTTGCCGGTGATGATCAGCGAGGCGGTTTCATCGGCGACCGCCAGCAGCGCTTCGAGCTTGCGCAGCATGCGGTCGGTGCGCCAGTCTTTCGCCAGCTCGACGGCGGCTTTCACCAGGTGGCCCTGATGCATTTCCAGTTTGCGTTCAAACAGTTCAAACAGCGTGAAGGCGTCAGCGGTGCCACCGGCGAAACCGGCGATCACTTTGTCGTTATACAGGCGACGCACTTTCTTGACGTTACCCTTCATCACCGTATTACCCAGGGTTGCCTGGCCATCACCACCGATGACGACCTGGCCGTTGCGGCGTACGCTTACAATTGTTGTCACGAGCAGACCCTCGTTAAAGACGGAAAGAAGTCCCCGCAGCGCCTGCTTTCGCAGACGCTACGAGGCATATTGAGAGTATAGATGGGGGGGGATTGACGCTTTTCAACCCCCAACGGAGAGGGGAATGCAACTCGACATGCCGACGCCCTTCAGGCGCGAAAGGGTTTTGTCCGCGGCGGCACGGCTGCTGTACGGGCCGAGCACCACGCGATTCCAACCGCCGCCGGCGGTGATGCGGCTCTCGATGCCTTCGAACGCCAGGCGCGCACGCACGGATTCAGCCTGATCGGTGGCGCGGAACGAACCGCATTGCACCATCCACTTCTGCTTCGATTCCGGTTTGGTTTCCTGCTTGGCCGTTTCCTGCTTCACTTCCGGTTTGGGCTCCGGCTTCGGTTGCGGCTTCGGCTCAGGCTGTTTCACCTGCACCGGTTGCTGGGTAGTCGGTTTTGGCTGCGGGTGCGGCTGCACCGGCGCGGTAGTGGCCCCGTTGCTGAACGGGTTGCGCGGCGGCTGGCTGACCTGCTGCTGTTGCTGTACCGACTGCTGCTGCATTTGCTGTTGTTGCATCTGCTGCTGCTGGCGGGTGCTGCGCGCGTTGGCCTGGCCCGGATCGTTATACGGCACTTCGTTCAGCTGCGTCGGGCGCTGCTGCATATCGGCCTGCATCTGCTCCAGCAGCTGCCGCTGTTCGGCGGTCAGCTGAGTTTTGGAATTGAGTTCGCCGCCGGCCGTCGGTTCGGTCGGGGTTTGCACACCGATCTGCCGGTTTTCCAGCTCTTTGATGTAGCGCCAGCGCTCTTCCGGCTTCGGCGGCAGGCCGTTGCCGGGGCGCGTGGTGTGTGCAGGCAACAACGGCGCGTCTTCCGGCTTATTGTGCGTAATGAAATAGAGGCCACCGACAAAGACAACCAGCAACGCGGCGGCTAACGCCAGCACGGTTTTGGAAACCTTCGGAGAACTGCGTTTTTTACGGCTGGGGGTTTTACGCTTAGCTCCTGCTGCGCGCCCACGGCTTACATAGTCTTTTTGTGCCACTATTATTCCGCTGTGTCCTGATGAGAGGATAAGTCCGTCATGTTACTGAACCCTAAAATATTTGACTAGCGTTTCGGGGCAGCGGTGCTGCCTCTGATAATCAATTCACTGTCCAATAGCCGGGAGCCGCTGGCCACCGTCTGGCCGTTCAACTGCTCCAACAGCAACAACATCGCCTGCTGGCCGATCTGGAAGCGCGGCTGCGCCACCGTGGTCAGCGGCGGATCGCAATACTGCGCCAGCTTGAGGTCGTCAAAGCCGACGATCGACAGATCCTGCGGTACCCGCAGCCCCATTTTCTTCGCCTGGGACAGCACGCCGATCGCCATGACGTCGCTGTGGCAGAATACCGCCGTTGGCGGTTTCGGCTGCGCCATCAGCGCCGTCAGCGCTTGCGCGCCGGCTTCGTAGGTAAAATCACCCCGGGTAATATAGCTGCTTTCGACGGTAATGCCATTACGACGTAGCGCTTGAACGTAACCCTGCAGCCGATAATGGCTCAGCGGCATCTGTTCCGGCCCGGCGACGCAGGCGATCTGCCGGTGGCCCAATTGATGCAAATAATGCACGGCTTCAAAGGCGGCGGTCAGGTTGTCGATGTGCACCGTCGGCAGTTCCAGCTCGGGGGCGAACTCGTTGGCCATCACCATCGGCGGCAGGTTGCGCTGTTCTTCCTTGCTGGCGTCGAACGGCAGGTTGGAGCCCAGCAGCAGCATGCCGTCGATCTGTTTGGTGATGATCAGATTGACGAAGGTGCGCTCTTGCTGGTTTTGCTGCGCGCAGTCGCCGATCAGCACCAGATAGCCTTGTTGGGCGGCGGTCTGTTCGATCCCCTGGATCACATCGGCGAAAAACGGATCGCAGATGTCGGGCACGATCACCAGGATGGTGCGGGATTCGTTGCGCTTGATATTGCGTGACAGAGCATGAGGAGAATAACCCACGGCCAGGACGGCCTGTTCCACCTTCTGGCGCGTTGGCGTTGACACCTTTTCCGGGTTCATCAGCGCACGCGATACGGTAGCCGTTGAAACGCCCGCCATTTCGGCGACGTCTTTCATGGTCGCCATGGATAACTCTTTCTTGTGTTCCAACGCCTTTCTCCTTGCGTCAGCCCCATGCCGACGCCACTACTGCTGTTTGCTCACAATGTCCGGCATGCGGTGGCGGGATTGTTGTCATTGAGCGCCACTCGCGTTCGGGCACTCCGTCGCGCTGCGATGTGGCGACAAAATTTGCCCTCGCAGACATTCTAAACAGAATACGCCCCGCCTTTGTTACCTAATTTGCATAAAAAATGTGACCTGAGAAGGTTTTTTAGCGTTCGCTCGCAATTTCAAGGGTAAACGTTTGCACTGCGGCAGCTAAATCGGACTTTTCCGGGATCAGCTGTCGATCGGATCGACATCCAGCGTCCATTTCACCTTGCGTGTTTGCGGCAGGGTGCCGATCAGCGGCAGCGAGCTTTTCATCAGCTGTTGCAGGACGCGCCGCGTCGGGTGCTGCAGCAGCAGCTGCCAGCGGAAACGGCCGCCGCGTTTGGACTGCAGCGCCGGCACCGGTCCCATTACCCACAGCGAATCGTCCTTCAGCGGGCTGGCTTCCAGCAGGTTGCGCAGCTGCTGCAGGAACAGCGGGGCCTGCTGGTTGTCGTGATCTTCGGCGCGCACGATGATGTGGCTGGTGTAAGGCGGCAGAAACACGCTGTTGCGCTCCGCCAGCGTCTGTTTGGCGAAGGCGTCGTAACCCTGTTGCAGCAGCACCTGCAGCAGCGGGTGCTCCGGATGGTGGGTTTGCAGCAGCACTTCCCCCTGCTTGCCCGCACGGCCGGCCCGCCCGGAGACCTGGGTATACAGCTGAGCGAAACGCTCGGCGGAGCGGAAGTCGGCGGAGAACAGCGCGCCGTCCACGTCCAGCAACGCCACCAGGGTGACGTCGGGAAAATGGTGGCCCTTGGCCAGCATCTGCGTGCCGATCAGAATGCGCGCTTCGCCGCGATGGATATCCGCCAGGTGCTGCTCAAGCGCGCCTTTACGGCTGGTGGTGTCGCGATCGATGCGGGTGATCGGCGTATCGGGGAACAGCGGCGCCAGCTCCTGCTCCAGCTGTTCGGTGCCGACGCCGACCGACACCAGGTGGGTGGAGCCGCACTGCGGGCACTGGTGCGGCACCGGCCGCTGGCTGTCGCAGTGGTGGCAGCGCAGCTGGCGCTGATGCTGGTGGAAGGTGTAGTAGTGATCGCAGCGCTGGCATTCGGCGATCCAGCCGCACTCGTGGCACAGCAGCGCCGGGGCGTAACCGCGGCGGTTGAGGAACAGCATCACCTGATTGCCGGCTTTTAAATGGTGCTGCATGCTCTTCAGCAGCGGCTGCGACAGGCCGACCTTCAGCGGCAGCCCTTTCAGATCGATCAGGTGCTGTGCCGCCGGTTTGGCGTTGCCCGCGCGTTGGGTGAGCTTCAGTTGGCGGTATTTGCCCAGCTGCACGTTGTGCAGCGTTTCCAATGCCGGGGTCGCGGAACCCATCACCATCGGGATATCCTCTTCCCGGGCGCGGAACACCGCCAGATCGCGGGCGTGGTAGCGCCAGCCTTCCTGTTGTTTATAAGAGCTGTCGTGCTCTTCGTCGATGATGATCACGCCCAGCTGACGGAACGGCGTGAACAGCGCCGAGCGGGTGCCGATGACGATGGCGGCTTCGCCGCTGCGCGCGCGCAGCCAAACCGCCAGCCGCTCGCTGTCGTTCAGGCCGGAGTGCAGTACGTCTACCGGCGCGTTGAAGCGCTCGCGAAAGCGGGCGATGGTTTGCGGCGTCAGGCCGATTTCCGGCACCAGCACCAGCGCCTGCCGGCCTTTGGCCAGCACGTTCTCCAGCACGCTGAGGTAGACCTCGGTCTTGCCGGAGCCGGTCACCCCGGCCAGCAGCCAGGCGGCGAACTGCTCATCCTCGCTTCTGATCGCCCCGACGGCGGTAGCCTGCTCAGTGTTCAGCCGCAGCCGCTCGCCGAGCACCGCGAAGTTGGGGCGCCAGTCGTGCGTATCCGCGACCTGAGCACGCAGATCGATCAGCCCTTTGGCGCGTAGCGCCTGCAGGGCGCTTTCCGTCAGCTCCAGCTGGCTGACCTGGTGGCGATAGACCGGGCGTTGCAGCAGCGCCGCCAGCGCCTGCTGCTGTTTCGGCGCGCGTTTCAGGCTTTCGGGCGGGGTGGCACGCCCCTCTTCGGTGGCGAACCATTGCCACAGCGGTGCGGCCTCGGCCGGTTTGCCTTGCCGCAGCAGGATCGGCAGCGCATGGAACAGCACCTCGCCGATGGGGTAGTGATAGTAATCGCTGGCCCAGCGCAGGATGCGCCACAGGCTGGGGGAGAACAGCGACTCGGCGTCGATCACGCTGTCGATCGGTTTGAGCTTGTCCAGCGGCAGTTCGCTGGTGTCGCTGCAGCCGGTGACGATGCCGATCGCATGCTGCCTGCCCCAAGGGACGCCCACGCGCGCGCCGGCCACCGGCTGCATGCCGGGCGGCAGCAGATAGTCGAAGGTGCGGGCGAGGGGGACCGGCAAGGCAACGTGTACGACGGGCATGATCTCATCCAAATTGAAAAAAGTGGGCATCAGTTTACACGGCGCATCGGCAAATGTACGGTTCCGATTGCGCGCCCCGACTAATGCTGTATAATTTGCCGCCTTTGGTATAATTCGATACCAAAATTCTATTATCAACCACGTGTGGTGTCTGGCGAAACAGGGCTGGATAGCGACACGGCCTTAACTGAGGTTTCCCATGAAACAAGGTATCCACCCAAAATACGAAGAAGTTACTGCTAACTGCTCTTGCGGTAACGTGATGAAGATCCGCTCCACCGTGGGCCACGATCTGAACCTGGACGTTTGTGGCGCATGCCACCCGTTCTACACTGGCAAGCAGCGTGACGTTGCTACCGGTGGCCGCGTTGACCGCTTCAACAAGCGTTTCAGCGTACCAGGCGCTAAGAAATAAGATTTCTTATCGTCCGATGAAAAAGGCGCCTTTGGCGCCTTTTTTCGTTTCTGCCGCCGGCGTTCGCCGGACGGTTCTCAATATTCCCAGGTATCGGGATCGACACCCAGTTCGCGCATCAACACTTTTGCGGCTTCCGGGATTTCATCGCTGCGCTCTTTGCGCAGGTCTTCATCGTTCGGCAGCGGCTGGCCGGTAAAGGCATGCAGAAACGCTTCGCACAGCAGTTCGCTGTTGGTGGCGTGGCGCAGGTTGTTCACCTGGCGACGGGTCCGTTCGTCGGTGAGGATTTTCAGGACCTTCAGCGGAATGGATACCGTGATCTTTTTGACTTGCTCGCTTTTTTTACCGTGTTCAGCGTAAGGGCTGACATACTCGCCGTTCCACTCAGCCATGGGACACCTTAACTTTGTCAGAAAAATTACAAAATTCTAAAAACCGGCCAATTATGCCCGATCTTCACTGTTCTCACTAAATAAATGTCAATTTTACGCGACCAGGGTCACTGAATGCCCCGCCTCGGCCGGACATTGTGGCTTAACATCTTATCGTCATGTCATATCGGCATAATTTTAGCGGGTATTGTGCCATTGCTCAATCTATACGCAGAGAAGTTTAGATGTCCAGATGTATTGACGTCTATCAATCCTGCGATTACTCTTTAGGCCTCATTCACCGAACCGAGAGCCGAGCGAGCCCATGACGCGTAAACCAGCCACGATTGCCGTACGCAGCGGCCTGAACGACGACGAACAGTATGGCTGCGTTGTCCCGCCGATTCATCTGTCCAGCACCTATAACTTTACCGACTTCAACCAACCCCGAGCCCATGATTACTCGCGCCGCGGCAACCCGACGCGCGACGTGGTGCAACGCGCGTTGGCGGAGCTGGAAGGCGGCGCCGGCGCGGTGATGACCGGCAGCGGGATGTCGGCGATCCATCTGGTGACCACCGTGCTGCTGAAGCCGGGCGATCTGCTGGTGGCGCCGCACGACTGCTACGGCGGCAGCTATCGGTTGTTCGACAGCCTGAGCAAGCGCGGCGCCTATCGCGTGCTGTTCGTCGATCAGGGTAATGAAGAAGCCCTGCAGCAGGCGCTGGCGCAAAAGCCGAAGCTGGTGCTGATTGAAAGCCCCAGCAATCCGCTGCTGCGGGTGGTGGACATCGCGGCGATCTGCGCCGCCGCACACGCGGCGGGCGCGTTGACGGTGGTGGACAACACCTTCCTCAGCCCGGCCCTGCAACAGCCGATCGAACTCGGTGCCGATCTGGTGGTCCATTCTTGCACCAAATACCTGAACGGGCATTCGGACGTGGTGGCCGGCGCGGTGATTGCCAAAGATCCCGAGCTGGCGGTCGAATTGGCCTGGTGGGCGAACAATATCGGCGTGACCGGCGGCGCGTTCGACAGCTATCTGCTGCTGCGCGGCATGCGCACGCTGTCGCCGCGCATCAAGGCGGCGCAGCAAAACGCCGAAGCGATTGTCGGCTATTTACAGCAGCAACCGCTGGTGAAAAAGCTGTATCATCCTTCCCTGCCGGAAAACCCGGGGCATGAGATCGCCCGCCGGCAGCAGCGTGGCTTCGGCGCGATGCTGAGTTTTGAACTGGACGGCGATGAAGCGGTGCTGCGCCGTTTTCTCTCTGCCCTTGAGCTGTTTACTCTGGCAGAATCGCTGGGCGGCGTAGAAAGCCTGATCTCGCATGCAGCGACCATGACCCACGCCGGCATGGCGGCGGAGGCGCGGGCAGCGGCCGGCATTTCCGAGAGCCTGCTGCGCATTTCCGTGGGTATTGAAGACAGTGAAGATTTGATTGCCGATCTGGAACGCGCTTTCCAGGCGGCGGCAACGAGGTAAGCATGAATGCAATTGCTGTAGCAGGGCCGGTGAGCGGGCGTCAACTGCACAAGTTTGGCGGCAGCAGTCTGGCGGATGTGAAGTGTTATCTGCGTGTGGCCGGGATTATGGCGGAATACAGCCAGCCGGGCGACATGATGGTGGTATCGGCCGCCGGCAGTACCACCAACCAGTTGATCAACTGGCTGAAGCTCAGCCAGAGCGATCGGCTGTCTGCGCACCAGGTGCAGCAGACGTTGCGCCGCTATCATAGCGATCTTATCGGCGGCCTGCTGCCGGCGGAAAGCGCCGAGCCGCTGATCGCCGAGTTCATTCAGGATCTGGAACGTCTGGCGGTGCTGCTGGACGGCAAAGTCGACGAGGTGTGCTATGCCGAAGTGGTCGGGCACGGCGAGATCTGGTCGGCGCGCCTGATGGCGGCGGTGCTCAACCACCTGGATATGCAGGCGGCCTGGCTGGATGCGCGTGATTTCCTGCGCGCCGAGCGCGCCGCGCAGCCGCAGGTGGATGAAGGCCGTTCTTATCCGCTGCTGCAACAATTGTTGGCCCAACATCCGGGCAAGCGCCTGGTGGTGACCGGCTTCATTTCGCGCAACGACGCCGGGGAAACCGTGCTGTTGGGGCGCAACGGCAGCGACTATTCAGCCACTCAGGTCGGCGCGTTGGCCGGCGCGGCGCGCGTCACCATCTGGAGCGACGTGGCCGGGGTATACAGCGCCGACCCGCGCAAGGTGAAAGACGCCTGCCTGCTGCCGTTGCTGCGCCTGGACGAAGCCAGCGAGCTGGCGCGCCTGGCGGCGCCGGTGCTGCATACCCGCACCCTGCAGCCGGTCTCCGGCAGCGATATCGATCTTCAGCTGCGCTGCAGCTACCAGCCGGAGCAGGGCTCGACGCGCATCGAGCGCGTATTGGCGTCCGGCACCGGCGCCAAGATTGTCACCAGCCACGACGACGTGTGTCTGATTGAGCTGCACGTCGCCGCTCAGCACGACTTCAAACTGGCGCAGAAAGAGTTGGATCTGGTGCTCAAGCGCGCACAGATCAAACCGCTGGCGGTGGGCATCCATCCTGACCGCAATCGGATACAGCTGTGCTACACCTCCGAGGTGGTCAACAGCGCGCTGGCGACCCTGCAGGCCTCGGCGCTGCCGGGTGAACTGCACCTGCGCGAAGGGTTGGCGCTGGTGGCGATGGTCGGCGCCGGGGTATGCAAGAACCCGCTGCACAGCCACCGTTTCTATCAGCAACTGAAAGATCAGCCGGTCGAGTTTATCTGGCAGGCCGAAGATGGCATCAGCCTGGTGGCGGTATTGCGCCAGGGGCCGACCGCTCTGCTGATTCAGGGGCTGCACCAAAGCCTGTTCCGTGCCGAGAAGCGCATCGGTCTGGTGCTGTTCGGCAAGGGCAACATCGGGTCGCGCTGGCTGGAGCTGTTCGCCCGTGAGCAGACCAATATCTCCGCGCGCAGCGGCTTCGAATTTATCCTGGCGGGGGTGGTGGACAGCCGCCGCAGCCTGCTGAACTACGACGGGCTGGATGCCAGCCGTGCATTGGCGTTCTTTGAGGACGAGGCGCAGGAACTTGACGAAGAGTCGCTGTTCCTGTGGATGCGCGCGCACCCGTTCGACGATCTGGTGGTGCTCGATGTGACCGCCAGTGAAGAGCTGGCCGGGCAGTATCTGGATTTCGCCAGCTACGGTTTCCACGTGATCGGCGCCAACAAGCTGGCGGGCGCCTCGTGCAGCGATACCTATCGCCAAATTCGCGACGCCTTCGCCAAAACCGGCCGCCACTGGCTGTATAACGCTACCGTCGGCGCCGGGCTGCCGGTCAACCATACGGTGCGCGATCTGCGCGACAGCGGCGACAGCATTTTGGCGATCAGCGGCATCTTCTCCGGCACGCTTTCCTGGCTGTTCTTGCAGTATGACGGCACGGTGCCGTTTACCGAACTGGTGGATCAGGCCTGGCAGCAGGGGCTGACCGAACCGGATCCGCGGGTCGATCTCTCCGGTCAGGACGTGATGCGCAAGCTGGTGATCCTGGCGCGCGAAGCGGGCTACGACATCGAACCGAACCAGGTGCGGGTCGAGTCGCTGGTGCCGGCGGGCTGCGAGCTGGGCTCCGTCGATCAGTTCTTCGAGAACGGCGAGGCGCTGAACCAGCAGATGCAGCAGCGCTTTGAGGCCGCCAGCGAAATGGGCCTGGTGTTGCGTCACGTGGCGCGTTTCGATGCCAACGGCAAGGCGCGGGTCGGCGTGGAGGCGGTGCGTCCTGAGCATCCGCTGGCCTCGCTGCTGCCGTGCGACAACGTGTTCGCCATCGAAAGCCGCTGGTATCGCGATAATCCGCTGGTGATCCGCGGGCCGGGCGCCGGCCGCGACGTGACCGCCGGCGCGATCCAGTCAGACCTTAACCGGTTGGCACAGCTGCTTTAATCCTCTGCGGGCGCGGGTTCACCGCGCCCCTTTGCTTTTCCTGCCATACTTATCCCTGCCGCCGTCATGAAATTCCCTCGTTGAGCGGGTGAAGATTAATCATCTTATTCCCCTCATTTTCCTGTTGACTCTTTAGCCAACATGCGGCATTTTCTATCTAGACGTCTAAACGTATAGACGCTCATCAAAATGAAATAAAAACAGTGATCGATAAGAGGTGAGCAGGGTATGAGCTTTTTCCACGCAAACCAGCGGGAAGCGCTGAATCAGAGTCTGGCGGAGTTGAACGGCCAGATTAACGTATCATTCGAGTTCTTCCCGCCGCGCACCAGCGAGATGGAAGAGACCCTGTGGCAGTCGATCGATCGTCTGAGCATCCTCAAACCCAAATTCGTTTCCGTCACCTACGGTGCCAACTCCGGCGAGCGCGATCGCACCCACAGCATCATCAAGGGGATCAAGGAGCGCACTGGCCTGGAGGCGGCGCCGCACCTGACCTGCATCGACGCCAGCCCGGCGCAGCTGCGCGACATCGCGACCGATTACTGGAACAGCGGCATCCGCCATATCGTGGCGCTGCGCGGTGATCTGCCGCCGGGCGCCGGCAAGCCGGAAATGTACGCGACCGATCTGGTGGCGCTGCTGAAAGACGTGGGTGACTTCGATATTTCCGTCGCTGCCTACCCGGAAGTGCACCCGGAGGCGAAGAGCGCCCAGGCCGATTTGATTAACCTGAAACGTAAGATCGATGCCGGCGCCAGCCGCGCCATCACCCAGTTCTTCTTCGACGTTGAGAGCTACCTGCGCTTCCGCGACCGCTGCGTCGCCGCCGGTATCGACGTGGAAATCGTGCCGGGCATTCTGCCGGTGTCCAACTTCAAGCAGCTGCAGCGCTTCGCCACCATGACCAACGTGCGGGTGCCAAGCTGGATGACCAGCATGTTCGAAGGGCTGGACGACGATGCGGAGACCCGCAAAATGGTCGGTGCCAACATCGCCATGGACATGGTGAAGATCCTCAGCCGCGAAGGGGTGAAAGATTTCCACTTCTATACGCTGAACCGCGCCGAGATGAGCTACGCCATCTGCCACACGCTGGGCGTGCGCCCGGTGGCCGCCGCCTGACAGGCTTGTTCCATTGAAAAAGGGCGTCGCTTTACCGCGGCGCCCTTTTTTTGTGGGGAAGACAAGACATAAAAAAACGGCCCCGATAAACGGGGCCGCGATTAGGCTCACTAGCCGGTGTTGCGCATCCCGGCGGCGACGCCGGCGATGGTGACCATCAGCGCCTGCTCGACGCGGGCGTCCGGCTGCTCCTGCTGACGCGAACGATGCAGCAGCTCGGCCTGCAAGACGTTCAGCGGGTCGGTATAAACGTTGCGCAGCGCGATGGATTCGGCGATCCACGGCAGGTCTTCCATCAGGTGCGCATCGTTGGCGATGGTCAGCACCACCTTGATGTCGCTTTCCAGCTGATCGCGCAGCTGTTGGCCCAGCGGCCACAGCGATTTATCCACCAGGCGCTGATCGTAGTATTCCGCCAGCCACAGGTCGGCTTTGGCGAACACCATTTCCAGCATGGCGATGCGGGTGGAGAAGAACGGCCAGTCGCGACACATCGCCTCCAGCTCCGCCTGCTTGCCGGCTTTCACCGCTTCCTGCAATCCGGCACCGGCGCCGAGCCAGGCCGGCAGCATCAGGCGGTTCTGCGTCCAGGCGAAGATCCACGGAATGGCGCGCAGGCTTTCCACGCCGCCGTTCGGCTTGCGTTTGGCCGGGCGTGAGCCCAGCGGCAGTTTACCCAGTTCCAGTTCCGGCGTGGCCGCGCGGAAGTAAGGCACGAAGTCCGGGTTTTCACGCACGTAGCCGCGATACATTCGGCAGGAGGTCTCGGACAGATCGTCCATCAACGCCCGCCATTCTTTCTTCGGTTCCGGCGGCGGCAGCAGGTTGGCCTCGAGGATCGCGCCGGCATACAGCGCCAGGCTGCTGATGGTGACTTCCGGCAGGCCGAATTTGAAGCGGATCATCTCGCCCTGTTCGGTGACGCGCAGGCCGCCCTTCAGGCTGCCTGGCGGCTGCGACAGCAGCGCCGCATGCGCCGGTGCGCCGCCGCGGCCGATGGAGCCGCCGCGCCCATGGAACAACGTCAGCGCCACGCCGGCTTTTTCACAGGTTTTGATCAACGCGTCCTGCGCACGGTACTGCGCCCAGGAAGCGGCCATCACGCCGGCGTCTTTCGCCGAGTCGGAGTAGCCGATCATTACCATCTGTTTGCCCTGAATAAAGCCGCGATACCAGTCGATGTTCAGCAGCTGGGTCATTACGTCGTCGGCGTTGTTCAGATCGTCGAGGGTTTCGAACAGCGGAGCGACCGGCAGCGCGAACGGGCAGCCGGCCTCTTTCAGCAGCAGGTGCACCGCCAGCACGTCGGAAGGCGTGCGCGCCATCGAAATCACGTAGGCGGCGATCGAGCCCTGCGGCGCTTCGGCGATCACCCGGCAGGTTTCCAGCACTTCCTGCGTGTCGGCGCTCGGTTGCCACTTAAGCGGCACCAGCGGGCGTTTGGAGTTCAGTTCGCGGATCAGGAACGCCTGTTTATCGGCTTCCGACCAGCTTTCATAGTCGCCCAGCCCCAGGTAGCGGGTCAGCTCGGCGATGGCTTCGGTATGGCGGGTGCTTTCCTGGCGCACGTCGATGCGCACCAGCGGCACGCCGAAGCAGCGCACGCGGCGCAGGGTATCCAGCAGCTGACCGTTGGCGATGATGCCCATACCGCAGGCCTGCAGCGATTGGTAGCAGGCATACAGCGGCTCCCACAGCTGCTCGTTGTTCACCAGCAGGTCGTGCGGCTTCAGCACGCGTTCGCCCTTCAGACGGCCTTCCAGATAGGCCTGGGAGCTCATCAGCTGGCTGCGCAGCTGCTTCATGATTTCGCGGTACGGTTCCTGCACCTCGTCACCGCCGGCGCGGGCGCGCAGCTCCGGGGTGCATTCGGTCATCGACAGCTCGGAGACCAGCACCTGGATATCGCGGGTGAACAGGTCGCAGGCTTTCCAGCGGCTGAGCAGCAGCACATGGCGGGTGATTTCGGCGGTCACGTTCGGGTTGCCGTCGCGGTCGCCGCCCATCCAGGAGGTGAAGCGCACCGGTACCGCTTCCGCCGGCAGGCTGTAATTGATGGAGTTTTCCAACTGCTCGTTGAACTCGCGCAGGAACGCCGGCACGCCTTCCCACAGGCTGTTTTCTACCACCGCGAAGCCCCATTTGGCTTCGTCGATCGGGGAGGGGCGATGTTTGCGAATTTCATCGGTGTGCCACGACTGGGCCACCAGCTGGCGCAGGCGGCGCATGATCTTGTTGCGCTCGTAGTCGGCCAGATCGTTGTGATCGAGCTGGCTGAGGCAGGTATTCACCTCCACCAGCTTGTGGATCAGGGTGCGGCGGGTGATCTCCGTCGGGTGCGCCGTCAGCACCAGCTCGATGGAAAGTTGCGACACCGCGTGCTGCAGCTCTTTGTCGCTGAGCTTTTTGTCTTTGAGGCGGCTGAACAGCTGCGCCAGCGCTTCCGGGTTGCTGGCGGCTTCGCCGTTGGGCGAAATGCTGTGGTACTGCTCGGCGACGTTGGTCAGGTTGAGGAACTGGCTGAAGGCGCGCGCCACCGGCAGCAGCTCGTCGTTGGACAGGTTCTGCAGGGTGGAGAGCAGCTCCTGGCGATGCGCTTCGTTGCCGGCGCGTGAAGATTTGGAAAGCTTACGGATGGTCTCAACGCGATCGAGAATATGCTCGCCCAGCGCTTCTTTGATGGTATCGCCGAGCAATTTGCCGAGCATACTGACATTACTGCGCATTGCCGAATATTGTTCGTTCATATAACCCCTGACCCAGTTCTGTATGATTTTTATCTTGTAAATAAATTTCACGCGTCAGGCGCAGACCGCCCGCCTGATCACATCGCGTTCCTGTCCAATCGTCAATTGACACTATTTTTAGCAAAAAAACATCAAAATCGGCGCATTTTCTGAAATTTAATTACGCCGCGTCGGTTATCAGCGTGGCTTATTTCGCCGTTTTCTACTTATTTTGAGGTAGGGGAAAGCATAAAGCATTTCCCCTGCTAAATGTCGGGTTTATTGCCGGCAAAAGTGATTGACCAGCTGGCCCAACAGTTTGCGCGTCGGTTCGATAAACGCGGTGTCGATATATTCGTCCGGCTGGTGGGCCTGATCGATGGAACCGGGGCCGAGCACCAACGTCGGGCAAACCTGCTGCACGAACGGCGCTTCGGTGCAGTAGTTGACCACCTGCGTGCGGGTGCCCAGTAGTTCCTCGATCACCGCCACCATGCGGTGGTCGGTCGGGCATTCGTAACCCGGCACCGACGCGTGCAGCTCTTCGATGGTCAGGCGGCCCGGCCAGCGTTGGCTCACCGGCTCCAATGCCTGATGCATCAGCTCGTTGATGTTGTCGAGCGTCATGCCGGGCAACGGGCGGATATCCAGGTGCAGCTCACAGCAGGCGCAGATGCGGTTGGCCGCGTCGCCGCCGCTGATATGGCCGAAGTTCATGGTGGGATAAGGCACGGCGAACGCCGGGTTGTTGTAGCGCTCCTGCAGGGTTTTGCGCAGCTCCATCAGGCGGCCGATGGATTCGTGCATCAGATCGATGGCGTTGACGCCGCGCGCCGGATCGCTGGAATGGCCGGACTGGCCGACGATGCGAATGGCGTTGGCCATGTGGCCCTTGTGTGCGCGCACCGGCTGCAGCGAGGTTGGTTCGCCGATGATGGCGAAATCCGGCCGAATGGCGGTGGAGGCGGCGAAATAACGTGCGCCGGCCATCGTCGTTTCTTCATCTGCGGTAGCCAGAATGTACAGCGGCTTGGTCAGTTTGCTCGCGTCGATGTCGCGCACCGCATCCAGAATAAAGGCGAAGAAGCCTTTCATGTCGGCGGTGCCCAGGCCGTAGAGCTTGTTGTCGTGCTCGGTCAGGGTGAAGGGATCGCGCGTCCAGCGGCCTTCGTCGTAAGGCACCGTATCGGTATGGCCGGCCAGCAGCAGGCCGCCGCTGCCTTCGCCGATGCTGGCCAGCAGGTTGAATTTGTGGCGCGATTCCGGCACCGGCTGTACGTCGACGCGAAAGCCCAGGTCGGCAAACCATCCGGCCAGCAAGTTGATTAACGCCTCATTGCTCTGATCGAGGCCGGCATCGGTGGCGCTGATCGACTTCGTTGCGATCAACGCCCGGTACAGCTCAATAAATGGAGGTAATTTCATCTTCACTGTTGACAGCCTTTGGTTAGGATAGTATCAATATTCATGCATTTATTTTGAATAAAAATACAGTAAGCCGAAGCGTAAGGGAACCCGATACCCGGATGTTTATAAAAGCATCAACGCCTGGCTCCGTGGGTGAACGGCGCAACAACGCTGGCTAGCCCTGTTACCTGGGTCGCAAGCGACCGCACGTCAGTTTAGAAGGTGAAAGGCCACATGTTGAATACGCTGATCGTTGGTGCCAGCGGTTACGCCGGAGCGGAGCTCACGGCTTACCTGAATCGCCACCCACACATGAACATAACCGCTTTAGCGGTTTCAGCGCAAAGTGCAGATGCAGGAAAGTTGCTTTCCGATCTCCATCCCCAGTTGAAAGGCATCGTCGATCTGCCGCTGCAGCCGTTGACCGACGTTGCCAAGGCGGCGCAGGGCATCGACGTGGTGTTCCTCGCCACCGCCCATGAAGTCAGCCACGATATCGCACCGGCCTTCCTGGCGGCGGGCTGCGTGGTGTTCGATCTGTCGGGCGCCTTCCGCGTGCAGGACGCCGGTTTTTATAGCCAGTACTACGGTTTTGAACATCAGCATGGCGCCCTGCTGGAGCAGGCGGTGTACGGCCTGGCGGAATGGCAGAGCGACAAGATTAAACAGGCGCAGCTGATTGCCGTGCCGGGCTGTTACCCGACGGCGGCGCAGCTGGCGCTGAAGCCGTTGATCGAGAAGCAGCTGCTGAACCTCGACCAGTGGCCGGTGATCAACGCCACCAGCGGCGTCAGCGGCGCCGGTCGTAAGGCCAGCATGACCACCAGCTTCTGCGAAGTGAGCCTGCAGCCGTACGGTATTTTCACTCATCGGCACCAGCCGGAGATCGCCGCGCACCTGGGCGTGCCGGTTATCTTTACGCCGCACCTGGGCAACTTCCCGCGCGGTATCCTTGAAACCATCACCTGCCGCCTGAAGGCCGGCGTGACCGCGCAGGACGTCGCGGCCGCCTATCATGCCGCCTATGACGACAAGCCGCTGGTGCGGTTATACGACCAGGGCGTGCCAGCGCTGAAAGCGGTGGTGGGGCTGCCGTTCTGCGACATCGGTTTTGCGGTGCAGGGCGAGCATCTGATCGCCGTAGCGGTGGAAGATAACCTGCTGAAAGGCGCGGCGGCGCAGGCGGTGCAATGCCTGAATATCCGTTTCGGCTTCCCGGAAACCCAGTCACTCCTTTAAACCAGCGTGAGTAAACAGCAATGAACCCGTTAATTATCAAGTTAGGTGGCGTGTTATTAGACAGTGAAGAAGCGCTGGAGCGCCTGTTTACCGCGCTGGACAGCTACCGGCAGCAGCATCAGCGCCCGCTGGTGATCGTGCACGGCGGCGGCTGCGTGGTGGACGAACTGATGAAGCAGCTCTCTTTGCCGGTGGTGAAAAAGAACGGCCTGCGGGTCACGCCGGCCGATCAGATCGACATCATCACCGGCGCGCTGGCCGGCACCGCCAACAAAACGCTGCTGGCGTGGGCGATTAAACATCAAATCAACGCCGTCGGCCTGAGCCTGGCGGATGGCGGCAGCGCGGTCGTGACCCCGCTCGATCCGGCATTGGGCCACGTCGGCAACGCGCAGCCCGGTTCGCCCGCGCTGCTCAATACCCTGCTGAGCGCCGGCTACCTGCCGGTGGTCAGCTCCATCGGCATCACCGCCGAAGGGCAGTTAATGAACGTGAACGCCGATCAGGCGGCGACGGCGCTGGCGGCGACGCTGGGGGCGGATCTGATCCTGCTGTCGGACGTCAGCGGCATCCTCGACGGCAAGGGGCAACGCATTGCGGAAATGACGGCGCAAAAAGCGGAACAACTGATCGCGCAAGGCATCATCACCGATGGTATGGTGGTGAAGGTGAATGCGGCGCTCGACGCGGCCCGCACCCTCGGCCGCCCGGTGGATATCGCCAGCTGGCGCCATGCCGATCAGCTTCCTGCTTTGTTTAACGGCGTGTCGATTGGCACCCGGATCCTCGCTTAATTTTAGAATTAGAAAGGAATAGATCATGCAAAACCAAAGCATCAAAAAAATCGTTCTGGCGTACTCCGGCGGCCTGGATACCTCGGCCATCATTCCATGGCTGAAAGAGAACTACGGCGGCTGTGAAGTGGTGGCGTTCGTGGCGGACATCGGTCAGGAGCGCAGCGATCTGGAAGGCGTGGAGCAAAAAGCCCTGCAGTCCGGTGCCTCTGAATGTCACGTGGTGGATCTGCGTGAAGAATTTATCCGCGATTACGTTTATCCAGTGCTGCAGACCGGCGCCCTGTACGAAGGCAGCTACCTGCTGGGCACGTCGATGGCGCGGCCGATCATCGCCAAGGCGCAGGTTGAGCTGGCGTTGAAAGTGGGCGCCGACGCGCTGTGCCACGGTGCGACCGGCAAAGGCAATGACCAGGTGCGTTTCGAGACCACCTACACCGCGCTGGCGCCGCAGCTGAAAGTGGTGGCGCCGTGGCGTGAGTGGAACCTGCGTTCCCGTGAAGCGCTGTTGGATTACCTGAAAGAGCGCAACATTCCGACCACCGCGTCGCTGGAAAAAATCTACAGCCGCGATGAGAACGCCTGGCACATCTCCACCGAAGGCGGCGTGCTGGAAAGCCCGTGGAATGCGCCGAACAAAGATTGCTGGGTATGGACCGTCGATCCGCAGGAAGCGCCGGATCAGCCTGAGCAGGTGACCGTTACCGTTGAGAAAGGCCGCGTTGTGGCGGTTAACGGTAAAGCGCTGTCGCCTTACCAGTGCCTGGAAACCCTGAACGCGCTGGGTGCCAAGCACGGCGTCGGCCGTATCGACATCGTGGAAAACCGCCTGGTGGGCATCAAATCCCGCGGCTGCTATGAAACCCCGGGAGGCACCATCATGGTGGCGGCGCTGCGCGCCGTCGAACAGCTGGTGTTGGATCGCGACAGCTTCAAATGGCGCGAGCAGCTGGGCCTGGAGATGTCCTATGTGGTGTACGACGGCCGCTGGTTCGCGCCGCTGCGCCGCTCGCTGCAGGCTTCTGCCGAAGCGCTGGCGGAAGAGGTGAACGGCGAAGTCGTGCTGCAGCTGTACAAAGGCCAGGTGACGGCGACCCAGAAGAAATCGGCCAACAGCCTGTACTCCGAAGAGTTCGCCACCTTCGGCGAAGACGAAGTTTACGATCACAGCCACGCGGGCGGCTTTATTCGCCTGTTCTCTCTGTCTTCACGCATCCGCGCGTTGAACGAGAAAAAGAATAAATAATCGATTGGCGTGACTCTGCAAGGGCGCAGCATGCTGCGCCCTTTCGCATAAAAATTCAGGAGTAAGATATGGCACTTTGGGGCGGACGGTTCACTCAGGCGGCGGATCAGCGGTTCAAGCAACTCAACGATTCGCTGCGGTTCGATTATCGCCTGGCGGAGCAGGATATCGTGGGCTCGGTGGCCTGGTCGAAGGCGCTGGTGACCGTTAACGTGTTGACGGCAACGGAGCAACAGCAGCTGGAGCAGGCGCTGAATGCGCTACTGACGGAGGTCCAGGCCGACCCTTTGGCGATCGTCCAAAGCGATGCCGAAGACATCCACAGCTGGGTGGAGCAGAAGCTGATCGAGAAGGTCGGTGATTTGGGCAAGAAGCTGCACACCGGCCGCAGCCGCAACGATCAGGTCGCGACCGATCTGAAGCTGTGGTGCAAACAGCAGATCGGCGATCTGCATCAGGCGATCGTCCAGCTGCAGCAGGCGCTGGTGGAGACCGCCGAAGCCAACCAGGATGCGGTGATGCCGGGGTATACCCACCTGCAACGCGCGCAGCCGGTGACTTTCGCGCACTGGTGCCTGGCCTATGTCGAGATGCTGGCGCGCGATGAGAGCCGTCTGCAGGATACCCTGAAACGGCTGGACGTCAGCCCGCTGGGCAGCGGCGCGCTGGCCGGCACCGCTTATCCTATCGATCGCGAGCAGCTGGCCGGCTGGCTGGGCTTCGCCTCGGCGACCCGCAACAGCCTGGACAGCGTATCCGATCGCGATCACGTGCTGGAGCTGCTGTCCAACGCCGCCATCAGCATGGTGCACCTGTCGCGCTTCGCCGAAGATCTGATCTTCTTCAACAGCGGCGAAGCGGCGTTTGTCGAGCTGTCCGACCGCGTGACCTCCGGCTCTTCGTTGATGCCGCAGAAGAAAAACCCGGACGCGCTGGAGCTGATCCGCGGCAAATGCGGCCGCGTACAGGGCGCGCTGACCGGTATGATGATGACGCTGAAAGGCCTGCCGCTGGCGTACAACAAAGACATGCAGGAAGACAAAGAAGGGCTGTTCGACGCGCTCGACACCTGGATGGACTGCCTGCAGGTGGCGGCGCTGGTGCTGGACGGCATCCAGGTGAAACGCCCGCGCTGCCAGGAAGCGGCGGAGCAGGGCTATGCCAATGCCACAGAGCTGGCGGATTACCTGGTCGCCAAGGGCGTGCCGTTCCGCGAAGCGCACCACATCGTCGGCGAGGCGGTGGTAGAAGCGATTCGCCAGGGTAAACCGCTGGAAGCGCTGCCGCTGGCGGACTTGCAGCAGTTTAGCGCGACGATCGGCGACGACGTTTACCCGATCCTGGCGTTGCAATCCTGCCTGGACAAGCGTGCGGCCAAAGGTGGCGTCGCACCGCAGCAGGTGGCCGCGGCAATCGCCGCAGCGAAACAGCGTTTGGCCTGACGACGACAAGGGCGGCCCGGCGCCGCCCTTGAACCTTTACCCCGCCAGACGTGCACACAGATAGCGGTTCAGGCTCACGCCTTCCTCCATCGCGCCGAGCGCCAGCCGGCGATGCTGTTCCGGCGTCATGCGCAGCACCAGTTTTCCGCTGAAGTTCTTTTCCGCCAGCGCCTGCGGCGGCGTTTCGCCTTGCGCCAGCATATCGGCGATCGTTTCGCTCACGACTTTTTCGATACCCTCCAGTGCGCCGGTACGCGTGGCCGCCAGCCAGGACAACGAGGGGAATTCGGCGCACAGCCCGACATATTCACGATCTTCCGCTGACCAGGTGATGCGATAGGTATAGTGTTCATGCCTTTCCATGTTCTTCCTCCATTCTGGCTCCTTTCTTCATTTTAGTATCAATATTGGTATCATTTTAATGTCGGCGCATAAAAAATGAGCGCAGAAGGGCCGTGAGGCAAGAGGAGGGAGGGAAGTGCTGTGCAAGAAAACCGGGCCTGAAGGCCCGGTGGGGATGAACGGAGAATGAGAGGTTATTCGCCCGGGCAGCGCTGGCAGCGCTCGATTTCGGCCGTGCCGAGTTTGAGCTTCGCCTGCAGATCGCGCAGCGCGGTGCGCAAACCTTCTTCGATCACCGGATGATAGAACGGCATGTCCAGCATCTGATCGACGGTCATCTGCTGCTGGTGAGCCCAGGCCAGCAGGTGTGCGATGTGTTCGGCGTCCGGTCCGATCATTTCCGCGCCGAGGAAACGGCCGGTGCCTTGCTCGCCGTAGAGGTGCAGAATGCCTTTGTTGCGCAGCATCACCCGCGAGCGGCCCTGATTCTCAAACGAGACGTTGCCCACTTCAAAGCAGCCGCAGGCACTGAACTTCTCGCTCAGCTCGCGGAAGGTTGAGCCGACCATGGCGATCTGCGGATCGGAGAACACCACCGAAATCGCGCTGCGGCGCAGGCCCGGGTTGATCTCCGGGAAGCTGCCGGCGTTGGCGCCGGCGATACGTGCCTGATCGCTGGCCTCGTGCAGCAGCGGCAGTTGGTTGCTGGCGTCGCCAGCGATGAAAATATGCGGCACGCTGGTTTGCATCGTCAGGCGGTCGGCCAGCGGTACGCCTCGGGCGTCGAGTTGCAAGCCGGTATTTTCGAGGCCCAGCCGATCGACGTTGGGGCGGCGGCCGGTGGCGGCCAGCACGTAGTCCACCAGGATCTCCTGCGGTTGGCCCTGCAGGTTCCGATAGCGGATAAACACCTTGTCGCCTTCGCGCTGCATCATCTCTACCTTCACGTCGGCGTCGAGATAGAACTCTTCCCCCAGTGCTTTGGCGGCGTAGTCGCGCACGGCGCTGTCGGTGAGCGGCCCGACTGCACCGCCGATGCCGAAGACCTTGGTGTCGACGCCGAGGCGGTGCAGCGCTTGCCCCAGCTCGAGCCCGATGACGCCGGGACCGAATACCGCTACGGACTGCGGCAAATCATCCCAGTTGAACAGGTCGTCGTTGACGATCAGACGATCGCCCAGTTCGCTCCACGGCGCCGGCCAGCTGGGGCGGGAGCCGGTGGCGATCACAATGCGCTGCGCCACGATGCGCGTATGGTCATCGACCTGCAGCGTGTTGTCGTCGATAAAGCGGGCATAGCCCTGAATTTTGTCGCCGGCCGGGATCTCGTCCACGCCTTCCAGCACGAAACCGACGAAGCGATCGCGTTCGCGCTTGACGCGCGCCATCACTTCACGTCCGTCGATGCGGGTTTTACCGGTTGGGTGCACGCCAAAGCCCGGCGCGCGTTCGATTTGATGCACCGCTTCGGCAGCGGCGATCAGCAACTTGGATGGCATACAGCCAACGCGCGCACAGGTGGTGCCGTAAGGCCCGCCTTCGATCATCACCACGCTGGGGGTAGACAGTTTGGCCGCGCGATAGGCGCCGAGCCCTGCGGTGCCGCCGCCGATGACCGCGACATCAACGTTCAACAGTTTCATATCCGCTCCTGAAAGGTAAAAAAAGGGCGGGCCGTAGCCCGCCAAAGTTCACGTTGGCTTTGTTATTACTTATTAAGCTGACAGGAAAGTTTCCAGATCGTCGCTGCCACCGATGTGACGGCCGCCGATGAACACTTGCGGCACCGTGGCGCGGCCGCTGACGGCGCGCAGGCTGACGGTGGTGGCGTCTTTGCCCAGCACGATCTCTTCATACTGAATGCCGCGTTCTTGCAGCATCTGTTTGGCTTTGGCGCAGAATGGGCAGCCTGGTTTGGTGAACAGGGAGACCGACTCCTGCACTTTGAATTCCGGCGCCAGGTATTTCAGCATGGTGTCGGCGTCGGACACCTCAAACGGGTCGCCCGGTTTGTTCGGTTCGACGAACATTTTCTCGACCACGCCGTCGCGCACCAGCATCGAGTAGCGCCATGAACGTGGGCCAAAGCCCAGATCCGCTTTCTCGACCAGCATGTTCATGCCTTTGGTGAATTCACCGTTGCCGTCCGGCACGAAGGTGATGTTTTCCGCATGCTGATCGGCTTTCCAGGCGTTCATCACGAAGGTGTCGTTCACCGAGACGCACAGAATACCGTCGACACCGTGCTGTTTGAATACGCTGGACAGCTCGTTGTAGCGCGGCAGATGGCTCGAAGAGCAGGTCGGCGTGAACGCGCCCGGCAGCGAGAACACGATGACCGTTTTGTTTTTGAACAGGTCATCAGTGGTCACATCAATCCATTGGTCGCCCTGACGGGTGTGGAAAGTAACCTGAGGAACTTTCTTGCCTTCTTGACTGGTAAACATTGATTAACCCCTTAATTAGGAAAAGTAATTTTTAGCATTTAGCGCGATATCGCTTCGTTGGGACACATTATTGTCGCTGGGGCTTGATAGATCTAATCGCTCATTGCTATCTTATCTATCGCCATGAGCTATCATGGAATGGAGGGAAACAATGAATATTCGTGATTTAGAGTATCTGGTCGCCTTGGCCGAGCACCGGCACTTCCGCCGTGCGGCCGATTCATGCCATGTGAGCCAGCCCACGCTGAGCGGGCAGATCCGCAAGCTGGAAGACGAGTTGGGCGTCATGCTGCTCGAGCGCACCAGCCGCAAGGTGCTGTTCACCCAGGCGGGTCTGTTGCTGGTGGAGCAGGCGCGTACCGTGCTGCGCGAAGTGAAAGTATTGAAGGAGATGGCCAGCCAGCAGGGCGAAGCCATGTCCGGGCCGCTGCACATCGGCCTGATCCCGACCGTGGGGCCTTATCTGCTGCCGCAGATCATCCCGACGCTGCACAAAACTTTCCCGAAACTGGAAATGTACCTGCACGAAGCGCAAACCCAGCAACTGCTGGCGCAACTCGACAGCGGCAAATTGGACTGCGCCATTCTGGCATTGGTGAAGGAAACCGAGGCGTTTATCGAAGTGCCTCTGTTCGATGAACCGATGAAGCTGGCGGTGTATTCCGATCACCCGTGGGCGCAGCGCGAGCGCGTGGCGATGCCGGATTTGGCGGGAGAGAAGCTGCTGATGCTGGAAGATGGCCACTGCCTGCGCGATCAGGCGATGGGCTTCTGCTTCCAGGCGGGCGCGGATGAGGATACCCACTTCCGCGCCACCAGTCTGGAAACGCTGCGCAATATGGTCGCGGCCGGCAGCGGCATTACCCTGCTGCCGTCACTGGCGGTGCCGCCGCAGCGCGAACGCGACGGCGTCTGCTATCTGGATTGCTACAAGCCGGAACCGAAGCGCACCATCGCGTTGGTGTATCGCCCCGGTTCCCCACTGCGCAGCCGTTATGAGCAGTTGGCCGAAGCGATCCGCGAGCACATGCAGGGCTACATCGACAACGCGTTAAAACAGGCGGTTTAAGCCGTTAAGCGCCGCCACCCGGTAGGCTTCGGCCATGGTCGGATAGTTGAAGGTCGTATTAACGAAATACTCGATAGTATTGCCTTCACCTTTCTGTTCCATGATCGCCTGACCGATGTGGATGATCTCCGCCGCACGCTCGCCGAAGCAGTGGATCCCGAGGATCTGCAGGGTGTCGCGATGGAACAGGATCTTCAGGCTGCCGACGTTCATCCCGGCGATCTGCGCGCGCGCCAGATGTTTGAACTGGGCGCGGCCCACTTCATACGGCACCTTCATCGCCGTCAGTTCCTGCTCGGTTTTGCCGACGGAGCTGATTTCCGGAATGGTGTAGATGCCGGTCGGGATATCTTCGATTAAGTGACCGCTGGCTTCGCCGGAAGCGATCGCCTGCGCGGCGATGCGGCCCTGATCGTAGGCGGCGGAAGCCAGGCTCGGATAGCCGATCACGTCACCGACCGCGTAGATGTGCGACAGCGCGGTTTGGTACATGCTGTTCACCTTCAGCAGCCCGCGGCTGTCCGATTCCAGGCCGACGTTTTCCAACCCCAGCGAATCGGTGTTGCCGGTACGGCCGTTGGCGTACAGCAGGCAGTCCGCTTTCACCTTCTTGCCGGATTTCAGGTGTACGATCACGCCGTCTTCGGTGCCTTCAATCTTCTCGAACTCCTCGTTGTGGCGGATCACCACGCCGTTGTTCCAGAAGTGGTAAGAGAGCGAATCCGACATCTCCTGATCGAGGAACGCCAGCAGGCGATCGCGAGTGTTGATCAGATCCACCTTGACGTTCAGGCCGCGGAAGATAGACGCGTATTCGCAGCCGATCACCCCGGCGCCGTAAATGATCACGTGGCGCGGTTCATGGCTCAGCTCGAGAATGGAATCGCTGTCGTAGATGCGCGGGTGATTGAAATCGACGCTGGCCGGATGGTAAGGGCGCGAGCCGCAGGCGATCACGATGTGGTCGGCGCGGATGGTGTCCTGGGTGCCGTCCATGTAGCTGACGCTGACGGTGTTGGCGTCGATGAAGCGCGCGTCGCCGGCGAACAGTTTGCACTGGTTCCGCTCATAGAAGCCTTGGCGCATGCGGGTCTGCTGGCTGATGACGTTATCGGCGTGGCGTAAAATGTCAGGGAAGGTCGCGCTGAGCGTGCGCGAGTTGTTGTAAAGCGGGTTCTGGTTGAATTCGATAATGCGGCTGACGGCGTGGCGGAGGGCTTTGGAAGGGATGGTGCCCCAGTGGGTACATCCGCCGCCTACGTTGTTGTACCGTTCGATAACGGCCACGCGGGCGCCCTGTTTCACCAGCCCCATGGCGGCACCTTCACCACCAGGGCCCGAGCCAATCACAATGGCATCAAATTGATAGTGCTGTTGCATGTAGGAGAGACCTGTTTTTTTATACAAGATTACAACGGTATCTTAACATCATAGCGCTGCTCACCCAATCACCATTAGGCTTTTTGAGGCAAAGCACAATCGGCTCAGGGCGGAAGTGTGATAGAGCGCGTTAGTATAAATGCTGTTGCAATAAAATTTGCTATATTGCCGAGTCTAGGGCGTTAGACTGAGAGAATGGAACCTATCCGGATATGCATATGGGCGTCAGAGCACAACAAAAAGAACGGACTCGTCGTTCCCTGATCGAAGCCGCATTCAGCCAGCTGAGCGCCGAACGCAGCTTCGCCAGCCTGAGCCTGCGGGAAGTTTCACGCGAGGCGGGCATCGCGCCCACGTCGTTTTACCGCCATTTCCGCGATGTGGATGAGCTGGGGCTGACCATGGTGGACGAAAGCGGCCTGATGCTGCGTCAGTTGATGCGCCAGGCGCGCCAACGCATCGCCAAGGGCGGCAGCGTGATCCGCACTTCGGTGTCCACCTTTATGGAATTTATCGGCAACAACCCGAACGCCTTCCGCCTGCTGCTGCGCGAGCGCTCCGGCACGTCGGCGGCATTCCGTGCGGCGGTGGCGCGCGAGATCCAGCATTTCATCGCCGAACTGGCGGACTACCTCGAGTTGGAAAATCACATGCCGCGCAGCTTTACCGAAGCGCAGGCGGAAGCGATGGTCACCATCGTGTTCAGCGCCGGCGCGGAAGCGCTGGATATCGACGTCGAGCAGCGGCAGCAGCTGGAAGAACGGCTGGTGCTGCAGCTGCGGATGATCTCCAAAGGGGCGTATTACTGGTATCGTCGCGAACAAGAAAAAGCTTCTGTGTCCCACGTATAAAAAAGGTAAAAAATGATGGAAAAACCAGGCCGTGAAAATGGCACCTTACTGCTGGCGTTGATTGCCGGCCTTTCGATCAACGGTTCGTTTGCCGCGCTGTTCAGCTCGGTGGTGCCGTTTTCGATCTTCCCGCTGATCGCGTTGGTGCTGGCGGTGTACTGCCTGCATCAGCGTTACCTGAACCGCGCCATGCCGGACGGCATGCCGAAGCTGGCGGCGGCCTGTTTCCTGCTGGGGCTGCTGATGTACAGCGCCATCGTGCGCGCAGAATACCCGCAGATCGGTTCCAACTTCCTGCCGTCGGTAATCTGCGTGGCGTTGGTGCTGTGGATCGGAGTCAAACTGAAGGCGCGCAAGGCGCCGGATGCGCCGACTCAAGAGTCGTAATGCAACGGGGCGCCATGATGGCGCCCCTGTCGTATCAGCAGCGCTTTTCCAGCAGCACGCCGCATTCCATGTGATGGGTATACGGGAACTGATCGAACAGCGCCAGGCGGCTGACCCGGTGCGTGGCCTGCAGCGTTTCCAGGTTGGCGCACAGCGTTTCCGGGTTGCATGAGATATACAGAATGCGCGGGTAGGCCTGCACCATCTTCACCGTTTCATCGTCCAGCCCGCTACGCGGCGGATCGACGAAAATTGTCTCGCAGTTGTAACCGCTCAGATCGATGCCCTTCAACCGGTTGAATTCGCGCACCCCGTTCATCGCCTGGGTGAAATCTTCCGCCGCCATGCGGATGATCTGCACATTGTCGATATGGTTGGCAGCGATGTTGTATTGCGCCGCCGCCACCGACGGTTTGGCGATCTCGGTCGCCAGCACGCGCTCGAAATTGCGCGCCAGCGCCAGCGAGAAGTTGCCGTTGCCGCAATACAGCTCCAGCAAATCGCCTTTGGAACCGGCGGTCACCGCCAGCGCCCATTCCAGCATCTGCACGTTCATGGCCGCGTTGGGCTGAGTGAAGCTGTTTTCCACCTGGCGGTAGATCATGTCGCGGCCGGCGACCGGCAGCACTTCGTCAACATAATCCTGGTCGAGCATGATTTTGGTCTTCGACGCCCGGCCGATCAGCTGCAGATCGAAACCCTGAGCGCGCAGTTCGTCACGCAGCTGCTCGGCGCGCCGTTGCCAAACGTCATCCAGCTTGCGGTGGTACAGCAGCGAGGCGATGATTTTGCCGCTTTGCGTCGACAGATAATCGATCTGGAACAGCTTGTGGCGCAGGATCGGCTCCGGTTTCAGCGCGGCGAGCAGGGCGCTCATCAGGCGGTTGATCAGTTCGCTGGCGGCCGGGAATTGATCGACGCGAATACGCTGCTTGGTCTGCTGATCGAACATGATGTGGTACATGTCGTCCGCGTCGTGCCAGATGCGGAATTCGGCGCG
This sequence comes from Serratia sp. TMDUHS_CL, assembly GCF_037137105.1. Classification (NCBI taxonomy): domain Bacteria; kingdom Pseudomonadati; phylum Pseudomonadota; class Gammaproteobacteria; order Enterobacterales; family Yersiniaceae; genus Serratia; species Serratia sp. TMDUHS_CL. Next base: position 3,321 of record NZ_JBBBDV010000016.1, on the reverse strand, counting down.
CATGCGGTAGTGGTCGACTGGCGAGCGGAACACTTCCGGCTCGGGCGCCGCGAACGGTGACATCAACGTCTTCAGGCGGGCGACTTTCTCCGCCAGTTGGTCATCGTAACGTTCAATAGGCAAATTCTCGGGCGTCATGTGTGTCTTCTCGTCAGGCAAATTTGATCAGCGGGGATTGTAGGGAATCAGCCCGTGAAGTCCAGTTTTGTCGCGTTTATTATTTGTAACATTAGTAGCAGTCTAGACATCTATTTTCATTGATCGTAGCATTGCCGTCCGGCCTCAAGCAGCGAGTGAAAAGGGAATCCGGTGTGAATCCGGAGCTGACGCGCAGCGGTAAGGGGAAGTCACGGCGATAGCGTTTCGACGCAGACACTGTCCACTGCAGGATGGGAAGTCATCGCCCGTTGCCGGTCGCACCCCGCGGCCCGCAAATCCCAAGCCCGAAGACCTGCCGGTGTTACGTCGCAATGTCCGTGGCCGTCGCGAACTACCGGCCATGATCCTGCGGCATCCGCCAATTAAGTTTGGATGCTTTTCTCATGACAATTACAAAAAATACGCTGCTGGCGGTGGTCTCCTCCGTCACGGCTTTTTCTGGATGGGCGCAAGACAACACGACAGCCACGAATGGCGATAACCTGGTGGTGACCGCCAACCGCTTCCCGCAGCCGGTTTCTTCCGTGCTGGCGCCGACTTCTATCGTCACCCGTAACGATATCGATCGTTGGCAGGCCAAGAGCCTGACCGACGTGATGCGCCGTTTGCCGGGCGTGGACATCGGCCAAAACGGCGGGCTGGGGCAAAAGAGCTCACTGTTTATTCGCGGCACCAACTCCAGCCATGTCTTGGTATTGATCGACGGCATTCGCCTTAACCAGGCGGGCGTCAGCGGCTCTTCCGATCTCAGCCAAATCCCGATTTCGCTGGTGCAGAAAGTCGAATACATTCGCGGCCCGCGCTCGGCGGTGTACGGTTCCGACGCCATCGGTGGTGTGGTCAACATCATCACCACGCGTGAAAAGAACGGTACTACGCTCTCTGCAGGCGTCGGCTCCAACGGCTATCAGGCCTATGACGCGTCGACCCAGCAACAGCTGGGCGATAGCACCGTGGCGACGGTGGCAGGGAATTACACTTATACCAAAGGGTATGATGTGGTGGCTGAAGGCAACACCAGCATTCCGCAGCCCGATCGCGATGGCTTCATGAGCAAATCGCTATATGGGGCGGTACAGCACCGGTTCAACGAGCAAATCAGCGGCTTTGTGCGTGGATATGGCTACGACAACCGTACGGGCTACGACGGCTTTTATTCTTACGATAAAAATTTCAATATCACCGGTCTGCCGGATACGCGCAAACTGTATAGTCAAACTTGGGACACCGGGTTGCGCTATCAGGAAGGGATTTACGCCACGCAGTTAGTGGGAAGCTATAGCCACAGCAAAGACTACAATTACGATCCGCGCAAAGGGCAGTATGCGATCTCCTCCAGCCTGGATGATTCGGAGCAATACAATCTGCAGTGGGGCAATACTTTCAAGGTGGCTCAAGGCACCGTCAGTGCGGGTGCCGACTGGCAGGATCAACAGATCAAACCGGGCACCGCGTCCGTCAGCCGCGAGAGAAGCCAGCGCAATACCGGCATCTATCTGACCGGGCAGCAACTGGTGGGGCCGGTGACGCTTGAGGCTGCCGCGCGCGGCGACGATAATTCGGAGTTCGGCTGGCACGGCACGTGGCAAACCAGCGCGGCCTGGGAGTTCATCGAAGGATACCGCTTCATCGCTTCCTATGGCACCGCGTTTAAAGCGCCAAACATGAACCAGCTGTTTAGTACCACTTATGGCAATAGCAACTTGAAGCCGGAAGAAAGCAAACAGTGGGAAGGCGGCTTCGAAGGTTTGACCGGGCCGGTGACCTGGCGCGTTTCCGGTTATCGCAACGACATTGATAACCTGATTGACAGCGATCCGGTGAGTTACCGTTATTACAATATCGGTAAGGCGACCATTAAGGGCGTAGAGGCCACCGCTTCTTTTGAAACCGGTCCGTTGACGCATCAGATTGGTTACGATTATGTCGACCCGCGCAATGCTAAAACCAACGAAGTGCTGCTGCGCCGCGCGAAACAACAGGTGAAATATGAGCTGGATTGGCAGCTGTACGACTTTGACTGGGCAGTGACCTATCAATACTTAGGTGAGCGCTACGACAAGGATTATGGCGTTTATCCAAGCCCGACGGTTAAACTTGGCGGAGTGAGCCTGTGGGATCTCGCAGTTTCGTATCCGGTCACATCTCATCTGACAGTTCGTGGTAGAATTGCCAACCTGTTTGATAAAGATTATGAGACGGCCTATGGCTACGCTACTCCAGGAAGAGAATACTACCTCACTGGAAGCTATACCTTCTAACAGCACCGCCACACCTCGCCCGACGGTGCTGGTTTTCGATTCCGGCGTCGGCGGGCTGTCGGTATATCAAGAGATTCGGCAGTTGCTGCCGGATCTCCACTATATATACGCTTTCGACAACGTGGCGTTCCCCTACGGCGAGAAGTCCGAAGAGTTTATCGTTGAGCGCGTGGTGGAGATTGTCGGCGCAGTGCAGCAGCGGCATCCTCTGGCGATTGTCGTCATTGCCTGTAACACGGCCAGCACCGTCTCTTTGCCGGCCCTGCGCGAGCGCTTCAGTTTCCCGGTCGTGGGCGTGGTACCCGCCATCAAGCCTGCCGCCCGTCTTACCGTCAATGGCATTGTCGGCCTGTTGGCGACTCGCGGCACCGTACAGCGCAGCTACACCCACGAACTGATTTCCCGTTTCGCTACCGACTGCAAGATTGAGCTGCTGGGCTCTTCAGAGCTGGTGGAGCTGGCGGAGGCCAAGCTGCACGGCGAAGCCGTGCCGCTGCCGGTGCTGAAGAAGATCCTGCATCCGTGGCTGAGCATGCGCGAGCCGCCGGATACCGTCGTGCTGGGCTGCACTCATTTTCCTCTATTAGCTGAAGAGCTGATGCAGGTGTTGCCGGAAGGCACCCGGCTGGTGGATTCCGGTGCGGCGATTGCCCGTCGTACCGCCTGGCTCATCTCGACGCAGGAAAATCTGGTCTCGAGCCAGGAAGAGAATCTGGCGTATTGCATGGCGCTAAATGAAGATACTGACGCTTTATTGCCCGTTTTGCAGGGCTACGGCTTTAAATCGTTGAAAAAACTGCCGCTTTAACGGTGTTTTGGTTAAACATTCAACGGTCGGAAAAAATATTGAAAATAGGGGTTGCGGCCCGCCGAGAACTCCCTATAATGCGCCTCCACTGAC